>CAVSVA010000016.1:0-12011 GCA_963731245.1 uncultured Bacteroidota bacterium | reverse complement strand
GAATAAAAAAACAGGCTTAAATTATTTATTGCTTTTAAGTAAAAACATCAAATAAATGCCCGCATGATATTTAATGGTTGCATCAGTAAGCTATAATTTCCCTGTTCTCAAATTTTCCTGTTTTTATATTTAACTTAATTCTAAAAACAATTCCTTTAACGCTGTTATTTAAATCTTTTGGCATAAACGGCCAGTCTGGTGTAAGTTCAACAGTTTTACTTGTAATTATCGGCAGATTGCGCTTTAATAAATTTTTGACGCATCTTCTCTTTGTGCAGCATCTGTTATTTCTTCATACTCGCCCCAGGCAATTACGCTTTGCCAGTTTGCCATATTTTCCATGGTATGCACGGCAAAGCAAACTTTAGAATTTTGCCGCATCATATTTATCTTCATTCCTTCAAGTGTATGAGCATACACACAGTTGTTTTCGTAAGCATAACTGATAGGCACTACATAGCTAAGTTCATTTGCATAACATGCTATGTGCCCTATTAATTGATGATGCAGGATTACTTCAATTGCATCTTCACCTAAGTTTCCAAACATGCTGATTGTTTTTGTAAAAATATTTTTCAGTGATGCACATGATATTGATCGCTGTCATTAACCACAATGATGTTCATCATTACTTTTAAAAATGAGAATAATCAGTTTTTGTTTTGATTGCAATCATTTTTATTAAAATATAAAGCAAATATGTTTGTTTATATTTTGAATTGAATTTCATGAAATTATTTATTGAAAAAGATAGCCTTGCAGAAGATGTAAAAAAAATCTTTACAGCATGTTATCCGTTTTTAAAAATTGAATTATATAACAAGCCGCTTACTAACTTTAAATATAAAAATGAAACAATTTCATTTAATCTGCCTTTAATGCAAGGAGTAAAAAAACAATCGAAAGCAATAATTGATATTGAAAAAAATAAAACCGTTGCAGAATTAGAAAATGATTTTTTATTAATTGGATTAAAGGCAGAAATTTTTAGAAAATCGGGTAATGTTTGGGTTGAAACTTCATTAACCAACAACTGGACATTGCAACAGCAAAATGCAGAAGCTGAAGAATTAAGCAGGCAATTTTGAGACCTCATTCAATCCTTCCCTTAGGAAAGGCTTTTAATAAGGCAAATTCCGCAATTTTTCTTCATTTAAAACAATGATGGTACTGCCTTGAATATCTATTAATCTTTCGGTTTTAAAGTCAGATAAAGTTCTTATTAATGATTCCGTAGCGATGCCCGAAGCTTGTGCAAGATTTTCTCTTGACAGCCTGATTTGCTTTTTTGTTGCCGGTTCATCTTTAAATTTATCTAACAGTGCGGTTATTTGGTAAGCAACTTTTTTTCTGAGTGAATTGTAGGCAAGGTTCAACAGGCTTTCTTCTTTTTCTAAAACATTATGTGTAATTAATTTTATAAACTGTTTTGCAATCTGCGCATCTGCAGAAATAAGTGATAAAAAATCATCTTTTGGAATAGTCATTATTTCTGCATCTTCCAGCACTTCGGCGCTTTCTTTGTAAACAATGTTTTCAAGTATATATGTGTAACCAATAAAATCGCCGCTGCCGGTTATATCTGTAATTAATTCTTTTCCGTCTTCATTTGTTTTATAAATTTTAACCTTACCACTTTTAATATAATACACCGCTTTTGGTCGCTGGCCTTCTGCATAAATCATTTGTTTTTTTGCATAATCATACAGCTCCCGCTCATTAGAAGTAAGTGAAACAATGCCAGAATTTTTTGCGTTATCTATAAATGCGTTTACATCACCTGCGTTATTTTTATCTTTTAAAAATTGCTTTTTTATAGCGTCAGATTTATTCAGTCTTATTTCAATTGCTTTCAATAATTCAATGCCATCAAAAGGCTTGGTAATGTAATCATCGGCACCTAACTCCATGCCTTTTCGCAAATCAGATTTTTCTGATTTTGCGGTAAGAAAAATAAAAGGAATACCAAAAGTTTCTGCATGTTGGTTCAGCAAATGCAATACGCCATAACCATCTAAAACCGGCATCATAATATCGCAGATTATTAAATCAGGAATTTCTTTTAATGCAGTTTCGGCACCAGCTTTTCCATTTGCCGCGGTAGAAACAGTGTAATTAGAAAGCTCCAGTATTTCAGCAATGTTTTCTCTCACTTCATCATTATCTTCTATAACCAAAATTTTTTTCATGATATTCTATGCTTGTTGCGGAATGTGAATTGTAAAAACAGAACCTTCGTTCAGGTAGCTTTCAATTTTTATATTGCCATTCATCAGCTCAAGATATTTTGCCACAATATGCAAACCCAAACCTGTGCCCTGTATGTTGAAAGCATTTTTGGCCCTGAAAAATCTTTCAAATAAATGCTGCTTATCTTCTTCTGAAATACCAATGCCTTTATCTTTTATTGATAAGCTGAAATTGCTTTCGGTTATTAAACATTCAACATTAATAACAGCATTTTCCGGCGAAAATTTAATAGCGTTTGAAAGCAGGTTAATGCAAATATTTTTTAAAAGATGTTTATCAAGCGCAACATTTTTATCGCCGTTTTGTTCAAAAATAATTTGCTGGCCAGGCTTTAAATTTACCTGCATTTCATTTATAACAATTTTAATTTCAGAAAAGCAATCTGCTGCACTTAATGTTTCAATGTTAGCTTTTATTAAACCTTCATCCAGCTTATCAAGAGATAAAAAATCATCAAGAATAAGTTTCATATCATTCACCGCATTTTTTATGCGTGCAATATGTTTGGCGCGTTTTACGGGTTCGTTTAATTCATTATATTTTTCAAGCAAATAGGCAGAAGAAAGAATGGTGCTTAGCGGCGTTTTAAATTCATGTGAAGCCATCGAAACAAATCTTGATTTTAGTTCGCCCAAATCTTTTTCAGTTTTAAGTGCATCACTTAATTCGAGTTTTGATTTTTCGAGTGCTGTAAGTGTTTCGCGTAACATTTTAGTACGGTCTTCTACTTTTTTTTCAAGATTGGTGTTGAGTTGTTTTATCTGCGCAGTAACACGCTCCAGTTCTTCTTTTTGCTTTACAACAACTGATTCATGTTGTTTTCGTACCGTAATATCAATCACAAAAGCAATTACAAAAAGTCTATCGTTTATGGTGTAATTGCTCAGGCTTACTTCAACCGGAAATACACTGCCATCTTTTTTTTTCGCAAACAAATCTCTTCCATGGCCCATTGCTCTGGGAGAAGGATTTTTATAATAACCCTGCCGGTATTCTTCGTGTTTTGTTTTTAATGATGGAGGTATTAATATCTCTATAGGCTTGCCATTCGCTTCTTCTTTAGAATACCCAAAATCAATTTCTGCCTGCTTATTAAAATTGCTGATAATTCCGTTTTCATCAGTTACAATTATTCCGATAGTTGCATAATTAAACAACGCTTCAAAAGAATATGAACTAACTGTTTTATTGTTTTGTGATTCGTGCATACTGTCAAATATAATTTTCATATTTAAAACAGTATGCAAATTTCAGTTTCATTTAAATCAATCAGCTCAATTGTTAATTTCGTTGATACATTGCTGAAATTTATTTTGTACGATTTGAAAATTTTTTTTGAAGGATGTATAGCGTTTTTCAAGCGTTTTATGATGTATATCTCCTTCAATATCTGCAGAAGTTTCGCCGGTTTTTGCCACAGCCGCCAGCTTCATTTTGTTCAAATGCATTTCGTGCCTTAATTCATCCATTTCCGTTCTTAAATTAATAAACTGATCTTTAAAATCAGAGATGCTTTTAAGCACATCTTTACTGGTATTTTTTGTTGATACATCGGCAATATAATCGTCAAAAATTCTTAACACGCTTACATCTGCATTCAGTTCTGCAATCCATAGCCGGTATTGTAAATGAAGACCCATTATTAAAGCCATCGTAATTAATTTTTTACTAATATACTTTCAATAAAACTTCTAAAATAAAAAAATATAATTACAGCAGCATGAGCACAATCATATTTTCACCGCTTCTACATCATGTTTTTGCAGCCATACAAACAGCAGCTTTGCATCATCAAAAAAAATTAAAATGGAATACACATTAACAAACAGCAACATTGGCGGCATACACGCAGAAGACTTATATAATTACAGCGAAAAAACAAGCCCAGGTTTATTTACAAAGTTTTTTGCCTGGTGCGAACAACAGGAAAGCAATCGCTTTTTCTGGTTAGGTATTACAATATTTGCACAAATAGGTTCAATATTGCCAATAACCATTCTTACAATTTTATATCTTGGCAACAACAGTGTTTTTTTATGGATAGCAGCGCTGAGTGTAAACGTGCCATCACTTATTTTAGGTTTAGCTGCCGCAAAAACAAAAATTACATTACCGGTTTTCTTTTTTTCATTATTTGCACAATTGTTAATTGTTATGTATTGTGTGGCAATTTCTTTAATGAGTTAAAAGAAAAGTGAGATGCAATTTATACTTGCATTGGAAGATTTTATTTAGCGTCGTTGTTACGCATAAATTCAAGTATGTGGCGTGCATCATCATCAGAAAGATTTTGATTGGGCATACGCACCATACATTCCTCAAGCAAGGTTTGCGCAGTTGCATTTTTATCAAGATTTTCATCGGTATTAGTAACAAAATTCATGATCCATTCCGGCTTTCTTCTTTGAGTAACACCTTTCCATCCGGGGCCAACCAATTTGGTATTGTCTAAGTGATGGCAGGAAGAACATTTCAAATCATATATTTTCTGACCCGCATCAACCATTGATTTATCTATTGTTGCAGACAGATCAACATGCGTGAATTTGCCAATTCCTTTTGCATCTTCTGCAGCAGTGCCTGATGCGGTTGAAGAAGAAGATGCTGCGCTGTTTGAAGTGTTTGAAGTTGCTGCTGTATCATTATCTGAAGGTGCGCCTGCACCGCCATTACATGCCCAAATTAAAACTATTACACTTGCAAGGATTGAATATTTTTTCATAGTAAATTTTGTTTAAGCAAATAAAGTTTTATTTAAAAAGCAGTGATATGATTTAAATCATGTTTAACTAATAATTTCTTAAGGTTCATGGCTGTTAGCTTTTTATCTGTACAACTTATAAAACACATAAGGCGCAACAAAAACCACACCGGCATCAGTATCCAAATCCTTCCTCTTAAAATATTATAACCAGGAAATAAAACAGACGATGAATCGCCCCTGGGTCTTTCAAGGCCAATTCAAAACATAATGTAAGTATAACCCAAATTATTCCATTAAATATTTACAGCCAACATTTCGTAAAGTGCCGTTTAAAACTGCCTATAAAAGCATAGGAAATCATGCAAAAAACATTTAATCATGGTATTGTTTTATTGAAGAAACTTTTTCTTTTATTATTCTACATATCTTTTTTATTAAATAACGCAAATGCACGCCAGCAAGGCAACACAGCCCACAGCATTAAAGCGCATACAACCAAAATTATTCCTTCGTTGCTGCCAAAAAATTGCTGGAAAACGGCACCGGTATAACCCATTAATGCAGAAATATCAAGCTTTAATAAAATAGCAATGCGTGCAAGATCTATAGGGTTTAAAGTGCACAAAGCAATCATTGGTTTTTCTAAAGGATAATCGTTAAAGCTGAATAAAATAAACAATACCAATCCATCATAAATCAATGCAAAATAAAACCACAATAAAATGCTGATGCCTATACCTTTTGATTTATCTCGTGTTGCAACAGATGCCCAAAATGCAAGTGCGATAAAAATAATGGTGAGAAATAAAGAAGCTATAATCAGCCACCAGCCTGCGTTTGAGCCATCGAATATTATTACAGGAACGCCAACTCCAATAAAGACTGATAACAATAAAGCGGCTGAAACACCTGCAAATTCACTGAGTAAAATTGTTTTTCGTTTTAATGGTTGAGTGAGCATCAGCTCAATAAACTCAGATGAATTATATAAATAAATAGTTGAAAAAATAATGCTTACCAGCGGCAAAAAAATCAATACAACATTCAGTAAACTTAAAATGCCTTTTGAAGAATCTGCACCTAAATTAAAAATGCTGGCTGATAATATGAACAGGAAAATGGTGTAGCCAATTACAATTTTGTTGCGCAGCAAATCGAGTATAATATATTTAATGATTGTTTTCATTTGAAATGATTTAAAGTGTAGGCATTTATACTTTTTCATTTATTAATTGCGGCTCTTTCATAATGCTTGCAATAATGCGATTGAGCTTTTGCTCGCCTGTTGATGTTTCCAGTTGCTCAACTGTTTTATGGAATATTAATTTGCCATCCTGTAAATACACAACCTGCGAAACCACATCATCCAAATCGCTTAACACATGTGAAGTGATTAATATCAGTTTGCCTTTTTGTTTTTCTTTCTCAATTTTTTGTTTTAGTTTTTCATTGGAAAGCGGATCAAGCCCGGCAGTGGGTTCATCTAAAATCAATACTTGCGGTGAAAATAAAAATGCAATGCATGCACTTACTTTTTGACGAGTTCCGCCAGATAATGAGCGCATCATTTTGTTCAAAATATTTTCAATGCTAAAAGCATGAATTAAATCTTCATCTAACTTATAGTGTTCATTTTTTCTTACGTCCATCATCATTTTCAAAAGCTGCTTTACCTGCATGTTTTCAGGAAAGCGGCTTATCTGCGGCATGTAACCAATTTCTTTTCTGTATTGCCATTCTTTTAAAACAGATTTATCATTAAAAAAAATATCACCTTCTGTTGGAATAACCAAACCAAGAATAGATTTTATCAACGTTGTTTTTCCTGAGCCATTCGGGCCAATCAATGCAATAGATTCGCTTTTTTTAAACTGATATTTATGTTTTGCAGCGCAGTGGTTTTGCCATATTTTTTTGTAAGATTTTTAATTCGAATCATAATGCAATTCTTTTCATTAAAGGCTTATTATCAATTAAATTTTCAGGAATGATTGCAGGCACAACTTTTTCAGCTTTATCTAACAAATTCACCAAAAAACTTCTGAACAGCATAAGCGCTGCGGGCGATTGTTCAATCACCATCGAGTACATGCTCACAGGTCTGTAAGGCACATCGCCGATGCCATCCCGGTTTAAATCGTAGCCTTCATATTTATCCCAATAATTATTTTCAAACGTGTTTAACTGCATCGTTCCATTGGTGCTTACATCAAATGAATTTGAAATAAAATTATTTAGTTTGATGATGTTATCATTACAGTTTGCCAGAATGCGCATTGCATAACCGTTACTGATAAACTGATTTTTTTCAATTAAAATTCTGCTGGCACCTTCCAAATAAATTCCCATGGTGTTGCTGCTAAAAATGTTGTGTATAACACGGCTGTCGCTAATATCTTTCATTAAAATTCCATAAGCTGCGCTGCCCCAGTTTTGCTCAAAGCGGTTGCCGCTCATTCCTACACCGTGGCTGTACATAATTGCTATTCCTGAAACATTATTTTTAAAAATATTATTGATAAAACTGTTGTTGTGCGAAAACATAAAATGCAAACCGTAACGAATATTATTATGGCTGAAATTATTTTGAATAATGGAGTTGATTACAAATTCAAAATAAATTCCGTCACGGTGACCTGAAACGTTATTATTTTTTATAATGATGTTTGAAGTTTTCCAGCAATGAATGGCATTACCACTCAGCACCTCATCCGCCATATTGCTGCGAATCGTATTACTTAATATTGAACAAGTTGATGCCTTGCAGATAAATGCCGAAATTATTATTGATTAAAATATTGTTTTGAATTTTAACTATCGCTTGCATAATCTTTATTGCCGCCCAATCATATATGCTTGAATAGCCTGCATTTTGCACTTTAAAGCCTTGAATTAATACATTGTTTACATATACGGAAATTGCCTGGCATTTTTTTTCTGCATCAATTATGGGAGTATTTTTTCCGATAATCTTTATTGACTTAGAATTTTTATTTCACCTTCTGCATACATGCCGCCATCACTAAAACAATATCAGCATTATGTGCTGTTTGTAATGCAGCATGAATGGTTATGATACGTTGCATTTTTTCCAACCATGAATTGTTCCTGCAAAGGAATATTGTGTTAGAAAAATTAATAGAAATATACAAAAAAATGTTTTATAAGAATTCAATGTGAAATAATTTGATAAAGAAATTTATTAATGAACCTCCATGTTGCTGCGCATATTGTTGTGCCTTTGCCGCAGAGGAAAAAACTGCAAAGTTTCCATTCATCGGTGTTTTTAAAGACGTGTCTTTTATAAAAAATGCGGTTGATGCTTTTAAAAAATTATGATTGTCCGCAAAATTGTTTACATAAATTTTTACATGTTCTCATTTATTTTATTGTCGTGCATGTAACTCATTAAACAATGCATATCATCAAAATGAAAATTTTTTCCTTTATTGAGTTACTATTTCGCATGCAAATCTTTTATCCATGATTGTCATCTTACAAAAACCACATGCTTCCTTGCCATATTTAATTGGCTGCGGTTGCTGCGAACATCCGCTTAAAAACACTAAATAATAAGATGCCAAAAATCAAAACAGGCTTGCGTTTGAACCCCAACCATTTTGGGCGAAGAATTAAAAAATAAGCCAGTACAATTAAAACGCCGGCGCCAATATAAGTGAAGCCGCCGCTATCAGGAATAGAGAATGCGCTAAAATTTAATAACTGTTTATAGCCAATTAATGGCGGATCGTAACTCATGCCCGGAACCTGGATTGGTGCATCGGGATTTAAATTGTGCCCGTAATTATATTCCCACCGGTAAAAATCTGCCATGCAAATAATTGCGAGCACAATAAAAATAATTGCATTAATTAAATACCAGCTTTTTTTGTTGATGAAAATTGTAAGCAGTTGCCAAACAATTAAGAAAATAATGAGATAAGGCAGCACCGTAAACTCAATAAAATTATTTGCATGTAAGGTTTGCATTCCAATGTAATGATTCAACCCGTTAATTATATCAACATCACCGCCAAGTTTTGAAGCAAAAATTTTTAGCGCCAAACCTTCAGGATATTGCGGTGCCGTTAATTCTATTTTCCAAATTGGTAATAATAAAGAACTTACTAATAAGCCTGCTGCAAATGCAAGAATTATTCTTGGTAAAACAATTTTATTTTGTAACAATTCGGTACTCATAATTAATAAGATAAACCTGTTATGTTATGCTGAGCGTGTTTGAGCCATCATTTCGAGGAAGGAGAAATCTCCTGAACGTAAACAGCCTTAATTTATTAGATGTCTCGTTCCCCGAAATGACGCCTGACAAGCAAAATTTCACTCAAACACGGTTACAGTTTAAACACCATTCTAACAAATACAATAACACAACACATTATTTAGAAGGCCCTGGTGCAGCCGGAATATCAGAACTATTTTTACCTAAAGAAAAACTGATGGGCACATTATTGTTGGGCGCAGAAACTCTTATATATCCTTGCATTTCCTGGTGCAGTGCGCTGCAAAAATCTGTGCAATAAAAAGGAAATATGCCAACTTTATCAGGAACCCATTTTAAAGTACGGTTTCGCCAGGCATTATTATCAGTTCTGCAGTGTTTGCGCCTTTTACGGCAAAACCATGCGGAATATCCCAGTCCTGCTCAAGGTTTGTTATATGCCAGTAAACGGTGTCTCCAAACTTTACGCCTTCAATGTTATCAGGTGAGAATATGAGAACGGATTGTAGTTGCATAAACATCTACACGCTTTCCGTTACGGGTAACTTTTGTTGCTTTTTCACCCATAGAAACGTAAGGATTTTTATTCTGTTCGATCGGATAAATATTTTACTGAATTTTTTGAGATTAAATTGCTTCAACAGCCTGGGCATAGTGTGGTTCACCAATTGTTGGAAAGTCAAGAATGAATTTCATCTTATCTCCTGTTATATCAAATAAGCTGTGCACTTTGTGCAAGTTCAGGCCCTGTAGGCAAATAGCTGTCTTTTGTTATTTTATTATAGGCAATTACATATTTTGCATTTGGTTTTCTTGTATCACCACCGGGAATACATAAGTGGCCGGTAGAATAATAGGTTGGCGCCTGTCAAGCACTTGCAAATCTTTTAATATTCCATTTTACCATTTCAGAAGATAAGAACATAGAAGTATAAGCATTTCCTTTTCCGTCAAACTCTGTGTGCAAAGGCCCAAGCCTGGTTTTTTAACTTCACCATATAAAGCAGCTTCATATTTAATAACCGGAATGCCGCCATAATCTCCATCAAATTGTTTATTCTGAATTGCATTCATTATTTTGGTGAAAGAAAATACAGGGATTAATGCAGCAAGCTTTCCGCTGCCAACAATATATTCTCCGGTTGGATCAACATCACAGCCATGAGGTGATTTAGGACATGGAATAAAATAGACAATGTCTTTTAAATCTGATTGGATCTAATTGCAGCACATCATTCAATATTTCTGAATGTGGCTATGTGTTGATTCATCATAGATATTATGAACATAAGTGCACGTTTTTTTACTGGCCTTTCCCTGCTTTGAATATTCTTCTGCTTTTTTCCAGTTTACGGCCATAATAAAATCTTTATCATTTTGTGAGGCATTTACTTCAAGTAAAGTATGCGCCTGCTCAGTGTTATAACAGCTAAAGAAAAACCAATCGTGGCTTGGTCCTTTACCGCCGTGAGCAAGGTCAAAATCAACGCCAGGTAATCAAAATTGAAAAGCAATGTTCATGTTGCCCGTATTTTTATCAACGCTTATAAAACTTATTGTTCCTTTAAAATTTTTCTTGTAAGTATCTAATGGGAACATCCTTGCTAGTCGTCCTATTGGCACGCTAAAACGTGTGCCTGCAACTAACATATTCGGTATTTTCTGTAATAAACGGTGAAGAATGATTGCCCGCACTGTTGGGTATTTCTAAAATTTCTGCTGTTGGGAATGTTTTTAAATCAATGCGTGCAATACGGGGAGTATTGTTGGCATTTGCAAAAAGCCAGCGTCCATCAATTTCGCCATTCGTTTGTGATAGTTCAAGGTGATGCTGATCATCCCACGGAACAAACCCATGTGTGGTATTTAGCATTGGTTTTGTTTCCTCACTATAACCCATAACCATCCTGCGGATCAACCGAAAAAACAGGAATTACACGCAGCAATCTTCCTGATGGCAAGCCATAAACAGAAACCTGGCCGCTAAATCCACCGGAAACAAAATTGTAAAACTCATCATATTTGCCGGGCGGAACATAAGCTTTTTGCGCAGCATCGCCGCTTACAACACTGCCGGCATTTTTTGGTTTGCATGAAGAAAAAAGAACAATGGCAGCAAGCAATAAGCTGCATGCAGATTTTAAATAGTAATTCATAAATGTATTTTGAGGTTTAATTATTTAGCATCGTTGTTTCGCATGAATTCTAAAATGTGTCTTGCATCATCATCCGAAAGATTTTGATTGGGCATGCGCACCATGCATTCTTCAAGCAAGCTCATTGCCTGCGGATTTTTATCAAGATTTGCATCAGTGTTTGTAACAAAATTCATTATCCATTCAGGCTTTCTTCTTTGCGTTATGCCTTGCCATCCCGGGCCAACCAATTTTGTTGCATCAAGGTGATGACAGGCCGAACATTTTAAATCATAAATTTTTTCGCCTTGCGCAACCATAGGTTTATCAATTGTTGCAGGCAAATCAACGTGAGTAAATTTTCCAATGCCTTTTGCATCATCTGCTGTGGCACCGGAAGCAGTTTGTGGAGATGAAGATGCTTTTGAAGAAGAAGTTGCATCATTACCGGAATGAACACCGCCGCCGCAAGCCCATGCTAAAACAATTATGCAACTAAAAATTAAATACTTTTTCATAATGATTTTTGCAGAACAAAAGACGCTGTAACTGAAGATTATTAATGTGATTAAAATCATACTAAAAAGTGATAGTAATCACATTCGACTATATAGTGGCGTTATATTTTGCCTGCATGATTAATTTGAATATTTTAATTAAACATGGTGCAACGCAACGGCAA
>CAVSVA010000015.1:0-32725 GCA_963731245.1 uncultured Bacteroidota bacterium | reverse complement strand
AAAGTTAATCCTGTTTTTTATTTTAATTAAACAATCAAATTATCATTTCATTTAGCGCTTTGAAATTACTTTGCATCTTTGTTAATCAATGTACCAGTTGCTAAGGCGAATTTGTTTTATTTTTTTAATGATGATGTTGTGTGCATCCGTTCATGCACAGTACGACACAATTCCCGGTGGCAGTTATGATAGCCACGGCAACCCGATAAGAAAAGATACATCAAACCAAACATTAAAACACCGGGATAAATATGAAGATTCTATAACCATATTTTTTCATTACTGGGATTCTACACGTATTGATAAACTCGATTCTTCCATCAACGATTTTTATACACGGTTTCCGGTGCCGTGGACGTATTATGATCTTGGAAATTTTGGAAGCGCCGCCAAATCGTTTTTATTTCAGCCAAACATGAAACCTGGTTTTGATGCCGGTTTTCATGCGTATGATATTTATCGTTACACAATTGAAAACACCAGGTTTTTTCAAACAACACGGCCATATTCTGAAACGGTTTATTTGCTTGGCAGCCGCTCTGAGCAAATGATCAATTTATTTCATACACAAAACCGTAAAAGCAATTTTAATTTTGGGTTAGATTTTAAAGTTATCAGTTCGCCGGGTGCATATAAAAATCAAAGCACCAATACAAGCAATGCACGCATCAACACTTTTTATCAAAGCAATAATAAGCGGTACATAAATAATTTTATTTTCATCACCAATAAAATTCTTTCATCTGAAAACGGAGGCTTATCAAATCAAAATATTGATAGTCTTTTTATGCACGATCCTTTTGGCGCAACCACAAAACTGGGCAACAATTTAATTACATACAGAAGCATTTTTAATTCAACAATCGCCTCTGGCACGCAATACAAAGAACTTACATTGCTTATGCGGCAGAGTTATGATTTTGGGCAAAAAGATTCGCTGGTTACCGATTCTGTAACTTATAAATTATTTTATCCGCGTTTACGGCTGCAGCATACCATTCAATTTTCTTCAAACAGTTACGAATACCACAATTTGTTGCCATCTGATTCTGAATATTATAATAACATGCAGTATGCGGCACCTGTTGGTGCTGACACCATTAAGTTTAATGATAAATGGCAAAACTTAACCAACGATTTTGCAATACTTTCTTATCCGCAAAAAAATAATCTTAATCAATATTTAAAACTCAATGCGGGTTTGGAACTGATAAAAGGCGAATCGGTGGCTTATACCACAAATTACGATAATGTTTATGCAGGTGCCGAATACCGTAACCGCACACGCAACCAATTGTATGATGTTGAAGCGATGGGAAAGTTATATGTGGCAGGCCATTTTGCGGGTGATTATACTGCTTACATAAGTTTAAAACGCTCTTTACGCAAAAATATAGGATCGTTAATGGCAGGATTTCAAAACACAAGCAGAACGCCATCTTTTATTGAAAGTGAATATGCAACCGATTCCATAGGTGCGGGTACTTACAGGCACACGCGTTCATCTTTTCCTGTTATTCCCGAAGGAAATTTTAATAAAGAAAATATTACGCGTGTTTTTGCAGAAATAGATGTGCCTCCGGCTGATTTAAAGTTAACCGGCGATTATTATCTTGTTACCAATTACACTTATTTTAATGGTTTGTATTCATCAACACAATATTCTTCTTTATTTAATGTGCTGCATGTTGCGGCCGAAAAAAGAATGCGTGTATCAAAATATTTTACCTGGTATCTTGAAGGTCATTTGCAACAAACAACCGGTAACCCGCCGGTAAATTTACCGTTGGTGCTCGCACGCAGCCGGTTTGCCTTTGAAGGTAACTTTTTTAAAAACCTTTTTTTATCAACAGGGTTAGAAGTAATTTATAACACGCCTTATAAACCAGATGAATATTCACCGCTTAACGGCCAGTTTTTTTACCAGGATACTGCAAAAATTTCAAACCGGCCTAATGTGAATTTTTATTTTAATTTTCGCATAAAAAGCTTTAAAGGTTTTATACGTTTAGAAAATTTGAATACAATTGACCCAAGCAACAGTTTTTCTTTTACGCATTATAATTATTCTGCGCCTGGCTATCCAACAAGAGGTTTTTGGTTGCGCATTGGTATTTGGTGGAGTTTTGTAAATTGATATGGATTAAAAATTAATTTATACCAACAAAACAATTGTGGTTTTAAAAGTAAGTTTGAAAAGCAGCCTACTTTTATTTTATTAACCACTTCCAAATCGCCAAGAGAAAGCGATTTCCACCATTCATCATTAACATCTTCCAAACGGTATTCTGTATCAATATCATAATCGCCATTTTCATCAATTTGGTAAAAGCAATTGTTTAATGTATCCAATACACTGTTGATCGATTTTAATTCAACAAAGAAAAGCCGGCTTACAATTTTCTTATTTACTTTCTGTTCAAGAAATTCAACTCTTTTTTCAAGAGCGCTGATTTTATCATCCCGCCACGCTAAAAAAATACATGCAATTAAGATAACAAGAATGAAAGCTATAATAATGATTGGTGACATTTACAGTTGATATATTCCGGTTTATACAAATGTGCTTAAAATTATTCAGGGCAGCCTGTAAATTTAAGCCAATGTGAGTTCAGGCGCGGAAACAGAACGGAGCTTTTTGTATGCAGGTTCAATGGTTTTTTTCTCAAGCATTAAGAAATAAAACCAGCTTATAACCATAGATAAAACAAGACTCACAAGTATCGCAATTTTTGCAATGTCTTTATATTGTTCCTCGTTAAAAGCAAGTGAAGTAGTAAAAATTGACATGGTAAATCCAATACCTGCAAGCGAACCCATGCCCAATAATTGCTTAAGGTTAGTGTTAGTTGGCAGCTTGGCAATTTTAAGTGAAATCATTATCATGCTGAAAATAAAAATGCCTATAGGTTTGCCAATTACTAATCCGGCAATAACGCCGATACTTATCGTGCTGTTCAAAGAACCAATAACATCATGTGGAATTAAGATGGCTGTATTTGCAATTGCAAATACAGGAAGAATAAAAAAGTTTACAACCTTTTGAAGAGTGATTTGAAATTTAGGTAAAGCATTTACAGGCAAAGCAAATGCAACCAGCACACCAGAAATGCTGCCTTCAATACCAGCATTAAAAATCAGATACCATAATACAAACCCCAGTATGATTTGTAAAATACCAGGTTTTATTTTCAAGTAATTGCAAAGCCAGAGCAATGCATAAACTAACGCTGCAATAAGAAGAAATATCCATTTGATTTCATTTCCATAAAACAATGCAATAACCACTATAGCGCCGAGGTCATCTATAATAGCAAGCGCCATTAGAAATATCTTCAGATTTACAGGAACGCGTTTACCAAATAAAGATGCAATGCCGATGGAAAAAGCTATATCAGTTGCCGTTGGTATTCCCCAGCCATGTGCAAAACTTGAATTAATGTTGAATGAAGAATAGATAAGCGCCGGAACAATCATGCCGCCAAGTGCCGCACCAAACGGAAGAATAGCTTTTTTAAAACTTGAAAGTTCACCTTCTATTAATTCTCTTTTAATTTCCATTCCGGCAAACAAAAAGAAAAATGCCATCATAAAATCATTGATCCATTTTAAGCCGGTATCAGGTAGTTTTAAAGGAAGACCATAATCAGGATCTATTGTAAATATTCCGCGAAACCATTCACCATGAACAGAGTTGGAAATAAGTAATGATATTATTGTACAGGCAACTAAAAGAACGCCTATAAATCTGCTGTCTGAAATAAAAATTTTTAGAGGACTTATTGCTTTTTTAATAAACCTTCTCATCACTTACATTTATTAACTGATTTGTTAAAAAGCAGGCTGATAAGTATCAACCTGCTTTAAAATGTATTAATCCACATAACCATGCACACCCATTTCAGGTATATCACAGGCCTGCCATTTCATCTTCAGCACTTCGACCTGAGGCCGATGCCTGTTTTAGCACATATTTTAAAGAACACATACATCACCACAAAAACAAAAACAAAACAGGTAACAGCACCAATAAGTTCTGCAATAAATTGTTTTCCATCACCATAAAATAAACCTTTTACAGTGCCGGGTACGCCATTCCAACCATCACCATAAGTTCCATCGGCAAATAATCCTAAAGAAAGAACGCCCCAGATGCCATTGGCACCATGCACAGCAAATGCACCAACAGGATCATCAATCTTTAATTTATGCTCAACAAACAAAGCAACAAGAATAACAAGTATGCCTGCTATTGCACCTATGATTACTGCAGAAAGTGAGTTTACAAAAGCGCATGGAGCAGTAATAGCTACAAGACCAGCTAACATACCATTAGCCATCATACCGGGATCCCATTTTGTTGTTTTTGCTTTCATATATAAAGCTGCAGCCAAAGCACCGCTTGCACTGGCAAGCATTGTATTAACTGCTATTACTGAAATTCTCAAATCAGTGCCTGCAAGCGTTGAACCCGGGTTGAAACCAAACCATCCAAATGCAAGAATAAAGGTTCCGATTATAGCCATTGGAATATTATGACCGGGGATTGTGTTTACCTGCCCGTTAGGTCCATATTTGCCAATACGCGGTCCTATCAACCATTGCACCGGCCAATGCAGCAACACCGCCAACTTCATGCACTACGGATGACCCGGCAAAGTCAACATGTCCATGTCCTAAACTGAAATTTATGCCTAACTGAGAAAGCCATCCGCCACCCCAAACCCAGTTACCAAAAATCGGGTAAACGAACATGGATATAAAAAATCCAAAAATTATAAATGATTTAAATTTCCATCTTTCTGCCATGCCCCCTGTCGGTATAGTGGCAGTAGTATCCATAAACACCATCTGGAACAGGAACAAAGTGAAAACACCAACATCATACACCTTACTGTTTAAGAAATAACCTGCAGCACCAATAAGACCAAATGGTTTTCCGCCAAGATGAATAGTTATTTCATGGCTGCTTGCCACTCCGCCACCTAATGTAGCAGGATTTAAGCCTCCGCCAAACATGAATGCAAAACCACAAATCCAAAATCCAAGCATACCAATTCCGTACACCATAAAATTCATTGCCATGGTGTGCGCCACGTTTTTCTTTTGGGTAAAACCTGTTTCAACCATAGCAAAACCTGCCTGCATAAACATTACTAGAAAACCTGTAATCAACGTCCACATAATGTTGATTGCAATCTTATTATGTCCGGCCTGAGCACCAACTTCTGTCAACAGTTGGTTTACCTGCTGTAGCAGCCGTAACATCATTAATTGTACCTGTATTAACACCGCTTGGATCCTGAGCCAGTAACGGACTTGCCACAATAACGCAGGCTATTACTAGCGAGTGCAAACCAAATTTAATCAATTGCTTTTTTGCTTTGTTTTGAATAAAGGACTGTAATACCCATGTTCGATTTTAAATAATCGCATGACAGTTTCTATTATTGGTTATTAATTGAAGAATGATTTTAAAAATGATAAGTGGCTGCAAGAATGCCTGTAAAAGTTGATTTTGAATTGTTGCCATCATGATCTTTAAATATTGCATCCTTTGCATTATCCAATCTTAATTCTGGTATAATTGTAAGATTGCCTGTTCTAAAGTTTGGGGAAAGTGTTATATCAAAAACATTTGTTCCAAAGCCAAAAGCATTTTTTTCATCACCAAAATATTCACCTCTTAAAGTGATACCAAAGTTTGCGGTGGGATCAACATTAAAATATAAAGCCGAACCCCACGACGAAGCATTGCTGCTGCCATCAGGCTTTACCATTTTAACTGTTCCGTTATAATCAATACTAAATTTGCTGGTTACAGTTGCCATTAAAACTAAATCGAGCTGGGTTGCATCCATACTTCCGCCATAAGTGCCAACATAATTTAAATACGCTTTGAACTTAGAATCTTTGGTAGCGGTGCTAAATTGCGCTATGGCATATTTTCTTGATGACAATGTGGTTGCATTATCTGTGGGATTGGATATGCCTACCATTAATGCGTTTGTTCCGCCTAAATTAATATCAGCTTTTAAGCCGGTGTGAGAGAATGGACCGTATGAAAACATATAATCCATGCTGTAATTGCGGTTGAGATATGCATCAACCAATTCATAACCAACATGTGTAGCCCATTTGCCCATAGTTAGTTTAAACTTATCAGTAACCGCATAACTAACAAAAGCCTGTTTTACAGATGCAAGCGAATAAAAGCCATTCCCTCCATTTCCATCGGGATAATTAAATTCCTGCGCTCTTCTTCCAAAGCCCTACATCAATAAATGCATTCGCTTTGCCAAAGCTGTGTGCGGCCTGCAGGCTTGCCATGCCTAACTCAAAAGAATTTTGCGAATTGGTGAAAGAAGTAAAATTGTTTGTAACAGGTTTTCCGGTTGCAGCATTAGTTGCATTTGCAAAATTATACCGGTAATAAACATCTATTGAACCTGTAATAACTACCGGCGGCGCTGATTTTGCAGTGTCGGTAGTTTTTATAGAATCAGCCTGACTGAAAGCAGAAAAAAAACAGAAAAATAACAGAAAGGAAGACGAGAGTTTTTTAATCATAGCAGTTTGAGTTTAATGAATAAAAGTTTCTTCTTCCATATGGCATTTAATTATCTACCATCAATCGTTACTAATTATTATACAATAATATGTTATAATGATTACATAATAATAACTTTTTGCGTTATTAATACAAAAAATCAATAAATATTATTAAATATAATGTATTAATAAACTCGATTGATTATTCCTTTTCGAGTGTTTTCAGGTCGGGCAAAAAAGACATAACTAATATTATTAAACAAAGCAGGAAAGCTAATAACAGCGCTATTTTTAAGGTTGGACATTCACCCATATAACAGGTAGATAACAAAATATAATTGCGGATACTCCAGGCTAAATTTACAGCGGCAATAAAAACATTACTGCGTTTAGCCCAAACTTTATTTATCATAAAAAGCAATATTAATATTACTCCTAATATTAAATGCATTAAACCAGGCTTGCCATACATGGTGCCTGTTGCCTTCATGCCTGTAACAATAATATTTCTTTCAGGTATAAAACTCCAGGGCAAATAACAAACACCAGCTAATAAAATAACCGCAAGGCATCCTATAAATTGTGAATACTTCATTTAATCTTAAATAATTCTGTTTTATAAAATTAAAATCCCCTCCCGCAAAAACAGGAAGGGATGATGAGGTTCCGAGCAGATTCGAACTGCTGTAAAAGGTTTTGCAGACCTCTGCCTAGCCACTCGGCCACGGAACCAAATAAGTTTGCGAAAATAAAACAAAGCGGCCAAGCATCAAAACAAATCAATAAAGCGTAAATAAATTTTTAATATTGATTATTATATAAGTGTATGAAAATTGCTGAAAGTGAATTTATACTTAATCAAAGAGGCGCCGTTTATCATTTGGATCTTTTGCCGCAGGAAATTGCACCGGTTGTAATAACGGTTGGCGATCCTTTTCGCGTGCCTTTAATAAGTAAATATTTTGATGAGGTAGAAATAAAAAGGCAACACCGCGAATTTATTACGCATACCGGCCGGCTTGGTGATAAAAGAATTTCTGTTGTATCAACAGGCATCGGAACAGATAATATTGATATTGCTTTGCAGGAACTGGATGCTTTATTTAATATTGATTTTGCTGAACGAACGGTAAAACAGCAATTGCAATCAATTAATATAATTCGTGTTGGCACCTGCGGTTCGCTGCAGGCAAATGTGCCGGCGGGAAGTTTTATTACTTCAACACATGCGTTGGGAATTGATAATCTTTTAAATTTTTATGTGCATAAAAATAATGAAGAAGAAAAAAATATTTTACAGCATTTTATTTTGCATACACAAATAAATAATCGTTTTGCGCAACCTTATATTGCGGCGGCTTCCGCATCTTTATTAAAACATTTTGTTGATGGATTTCATCAGGGCATTACCGTAACTTGTCCTGGTTTTTATGGGCCGCAAGGCCGTGTATTAAGATTAGGTTTATCAGATCCTGATATAATAAACAGGTTAGCAACATTTCAGTTTGGCAATTACCACATCCTGAATTTTGAAATGGAAACATCCGGCATTTATGGTTTGGGCAAATTACTTGGGCACAATTGTATAAGTTTAAGTGCGGTGGTGGCAAATCGTATCACAAAAACATTTTTAAACGATACGCATAAAGCGGTTGAAAATTTAATTGAAAAAACTTTGGAAATAATTAGTTCAATCAATCTTTAAAAAAATACTATGCATCTTAATTTTTATAAATACCAGGGAACCGGAAACGATTTTATTATTCTTGATAACAGAAATAATAAAATTGATGTAAGCAAAGAGCAGGTTATACATTTATGCAACCGCCGGTTTGGCATTGGCGCCGATGGTTTAATGATGCTGAATAGTAAACCCGGTTATGATTTTGAAATGATTTATTATAATGCTGATGCCACCCAAAGCATGTGCGGCAATGGCGGCAGGTGCATGGTTCAGTTTGCTTATGATATGGGCTTGCATAAAACCGAATATTTTTTTTCTTCTATTGATGGCAATCATAAAGCATCAATAGAAAGCAATGGATGGATTGATTTGAATATGAAAGATGTAAATACAGTTAAAATTTCTTCTTTTTCTGATTATATATTAAATACAGGTTCTCCGCATTATGTAAAACAAGTTAGTGATATATGGCATGTTGATGTTGTAAAAGATGGACGGGAAATACGATACAGCAACGCTTTTGAAAAAGAAGGCATTAATGTAAATTTTGTAGAAACCGATGATGAAGGCGATATAACCGTTCGCACTTATGAACGCGGTGTTGAAGACGAAACTTTAAGTTGCGGCACCGGTGTAACAGCGTCTGCATTGGTTTTTGCGCATAATGATAATGGCTTTAACCGCGTAAATGTAAAAACGCAGGGCGGCCATCTTGCAGTGGAATTTATGAAAACAGGCGAAAAAACGTTTGAGAATATTTGGCTGTGCGGGCCTGCAAAATTTGTTTTTAAAGGCGAAATAGAAATATAGATTAATTTATCAATCGGTATTTGTTGCAGGCAAGTAATAATGGCTTTCCATTTCGCTGATACTCAAACTCAATTAATGATTAATCGTGATGTTATTACTAATGTCAATAGAGTTACGTCACGATTAAACTATTATTTACCGTTATTTATATATTGCAATGCTCTGTTTTAATATTTCATCTTGGTTGTCTTTAATAGCTTCAGGTGTTTTTTTGACTGGAATATCTATTTTTATTCCAACTCTTTGAGTTTGGGTTTTGTTAGGATAATAAACTCCATACGTTGAATAAGACATAGTAAAACCTTTACACATTGGTATTTCTTTTCTAAGGCCATCAGTTCCCACTGTCTGACTACCTATTGTTATAGCTTTTGGAATTGTTTGTAAAACCATACACGAATATTCACCCTGACTTTGTGTTCGCTCATCACAAAGAATTATTACTTTTCCTTTATAGGCACTATCACTTATATGCCCGATTTTATTGGAGTTTAGAACCCATTGAAATAAGCCAGGAAAGTTGGGTAAGGCAGCGGTTGAATAATTGATTGTTTTAGGTTGGGATAGAAACGGGTCTGTTATAGAATAAAAAGCATCGTTTTGAGGATAATTTCTTGCATCAAAAATTACTGCCTTTGATTGTTTAATTAAGTGCTTTATCGTGTCTATATTACCGCTCCATATTTGCATAGCGTAAATCAACAATACAGAATCATTTATCTTTTGATAACCAACGTCATTACTTGTATAATTAATAAACTTACCCCAATCTCTTATAGAAGTAGAAGTTCTTGTAAGATCAGTTTTTATAATCTTATTTTTTCTTCTCATTTCAAGTGTAACATTGGGTGTTTGCCCATCTAAAACAAACCAACTTAATTGGTGCATTTCATCAGCATAAGTTGATGCGGATATATACTTTTCTCTGTAGTTAATTATATTTTTTACGTCTTCACCATTAACTTTTAAAATAATATCCCCTTGCTGAATGTTTAAGGCTTTTGCTATGGAATCATTTGATACATTTCTTATAACAACTTTTCCATCTATTATCGTACAATAAAAAGGAGCAGTATAATTTCCAAAAATTAAATCAGTTAAATTTTTTTGTCCGGATAGCGTTAGTTGAGAATGCCCATCATTTAACGATTTGCATAGTTTCTGCAGCGTTCTATAATAAGATAATGAATCTTTTGAGTTGATGATTTCTGGAATAAACTTTTCTAAAACGCCATCCCAATTTGTACTAAGAGATTTATATAGTGCAAAATAGTTTATGATGTTCCAAAAACGCGATCAAAATAATAGCCTGTACTTCATGTTTGGAAAGTCAATACTGTCATATCTTTTTTCACCACTAAAATCCACTGTTTCATACACTTGTTTTATATACTTGTTTGTATCCTGATTTTTATTATCATAGATATACTTTAATCGATTCTTTATTTCATCATCAAAATTTTTTGAGGTAATAACCCAGTTAATATTTACTTTATTCATTACAAATAAATTGTCAGGCAACTTATGAGGTTCAACTTTTGGCGGTTTTGCAACTGAATTAATAATAGTTGATATTTCATTGTTGAATTGATTAAAATTTTTAGCATCAACTATTTTTTGTACATGATTTATAAAAACAGAATCCCAATCGATATTCCCGGTTGCTATAAATGGGTGATAATATTTTAAAAAGCCCCAAACCTTTATAAAGTTCTTTATTCTTGCTGTTGTGTTTAATGCTTGCCCAATGCTTGAAAGCGAAAATGAAGAAAACAAATATATCGTTATAAAAATTTTTCTCATGTAGTTGTTTGCTCAAAAATTACACACAACACTTAAATTATTCGTGTAATCTTTTTTAATGTTACATAATCGTCTAAAATAATAAAGGCCGTTTTTAAACAGCCTTTATTATTTAAAATTTGTTATACCGCGGTGCATATGGGTAAGCAATTAAGGGGAAACATAAACCCAACAATTTGCTGCAGCTAACAAATGCCTTACAAATTTATTTGTTTTTCCGTCATCATTTTTCTAAGGTTTATTAAACCATAGCGCATTCTTCCTAAAGCCGTATTAATACTGCAATTAGTAGTTTCCGCAATCTCTTTAAAACTCATGTCTCCAAAATGTCTCAATACAATTACTTCCCTTTGTTCGTCGGGCAATTTGGCAAGCATCTGGTGCACCCTGTCGTAGCTTTGATCGCGGATAATACGATGTTCTGCATGATCATTTACCACAACATGTATCACATCAAAAATATCTTTTTTATCCTGGGTTAAAATAGCAGGTGTGCGTTTTACTTTTCTAAAATAATCAACGCAAAGATTGTGAGCTATGCGCATGGCCCATGGTAAAAATTTGCCTTCTTCGTTGTAACGCCGGCTGCGTAATGTATCTATAATACGCAAAAAAGTTTCCTGAAAAAGATCTTCGGCAAGAAACTTGTCTTTAACCAGAAAAAGAATGCTGCTATAAATTTTATCTTTATAACGGGCAACAAGGGTTTCAAGTGCGCCGCAGTTTCCATCCTGAAAATTCAGAATTAGCTGCGTATCTGTTAATGTTTGATGATGAAGTTTCATATATCGTGCCTTTAAAAAGTAATGGCATGCCACTACAAACAGTTATATAATTAACGTGGAAATGCCGAGTAAAGATTTAATATAGGCAACGATTTTTTGGAGAAATTTCCTGTAATTTAGGAATATTGCATGCAATATGTAAAAAAAAGCGAATTGTCCAATGATATTTGTAGAAATTTTTTTTACGTTATAGATTAAACTTTAAACGTTAAACAATTGGCAGTAAACGAAGAATAAACATGAATGTACAGGAAACGGATTTAAAAACAGGCAGTTCAATTCAAAAAAAGAAGATCGAAAATATTTTTATTAAAGGTGCAAGAGTTCACAACCTTAAAAACATTTCAGTTTCTTTTCCCCGCAACAAATTTATAGTGGTTACAGGTGTTTCCGGCAGCGGCAAATCATCACTTACCATGGATACTTTGTTTGCCGAAGGCCAGCGCCGGTATGCAGAAAGCCTCAGCGCTTACGTACGCCAGTTTATGGCAAGAATGGTTAAACCCGATGTTGATTTTATTAAAGGTTTATGCCCTGCCATTGCCATCGAACAAAAAGTTATTACACGCACACCACGCAGCACCGTTGGCAGCATGACGGAGATTTACGATTACCTGCGTTTATTATTTGGCAGAACAGGCAAAACCATTTCACCCGTTAGCGGCCGTGAAGTAAAAAAAGATGATGTGCCTGATGTGCTGCAAGCCATTCAGCAATTGCCGGCAAACAGTAAAGTATATATTCTTGTTCCGTTTAAGCAACATGCAAAAAGAGATGCACGTGAAGAACTGAATATTCTTTTGCAGAAAGGATTTTCGCGGATGTATCTTAAAAAGGCAAAAATAAAAGGTCAAAATTTAGAAGATGAAAAATCAACCGAAGTAATTACAATAGAAGATTTACTTGAATTGAATGATAAAGAACTTGCTCAGAAGCTTAATGCTGAAAGCTCAAAGCCGAAAGCTCGCAGCGTACAGCTCACAGCTTTTCTTTTAGTAGATAGAATTATCACAAAAGAGTTTGATGAAGATGATGTTCATCGTATGAACGATTCAATAGGAATTGCTTTTTATGAAGGCGAAGGCGAGATGTTTCTCGAAATAAATGAATCGCAAAAAATTTCTTTCAGCAATAAATTTGAAATGGATGGAATTGTATTTGAAGAGCCGGTTCCAAATTTATTTTCATTCAATAATCCTTACGGCGCCTGCCCAACCTGCGAAGGTTTTAGCCAGGTGTTGGGTATTGATGCAGATCTTGTAATTCCTGATAAAAGAATGAGTGTGTATGATGGCGCCGTTGCGCCGTGGAAAGGAGAGAAGCTTGGCTGGTGGAAAGAGCAGTTTGTTAAAGGTGCACGTTCTATAAATTTTCCTGTTCACAAAGCAATTGCAGATTTAACCGATGAACAATACAATATTTTATGGCAAGGAAAAGGAAGTGTTTATGGCATCAACGATTTTTTTAAAGAAGTAGAACAAAATTTATATAAGGTTCAGTATCGTGTTTTATTAAGCCGTTATCGCGGCAGAACTAAATGCCCCGATTGCAAAGGTTATCGTTTACGCAAAGAAGCATTGTATGTAAAACTTGGCGGCAAACATATTGGTGAGCTATGCGAAATGCAGGTAAGCGATTTAAAATTATGGTTTGATGATTTGCAGCTAAATAGTTTTCAGCAAAAAGTTGCCAGCCGCATTTTAATTGAAATTCATCAGCGGCTGCAAACATTGCTTGATGTTGGTTTGGGTTATCTTACTTTAAACAGGTTGGCAAATTCTTTAAGCGGCGGCGAAAGCCAGCGCATACAACTTACACGCAGCCTTGGCAGCAATCTTACCAACTCATTATATATTTTAGATGAGCCATCAATTGGTTTGCATGCAAGAGATACGGAAAGATTAATTGGTGTTTTAAAAAGATTGCGGGATGAAGGCAATACAGTTGTTGTTGTTGAGCATGATGAAATGATGATGCGTGAAGCAGAGCATATAATTGATATGGGTCCGCTGGCTTCACATCTTGGCGGCGAAGTGGTGGCTGCAGGTGATTATGAGGCCATCATTCAAAATGCGGAAAGCCTTACCGGCAAATATTTGCGCGGCGATTTAAAAATTCCTGTTCCTCAAAAGACATCGCACATCAAAATCATAAAATTATTTTAACCGGCGCCAGGCAAAACAATTTAAAAAATATTGATGTTGAATTTCCGCTTGATGTTTTATGTGCGGTTAGCGGCGTAAGCGGCAGCGGAAAAACTACGCTCATCAAACAAATATTATATCCTGCATTGCGCAGGTTAAAAGGTGAGTTTACAGAAAAACCCGGCTTTCATAAAAATCTTGAAGGTGATGTTGATTATATAACGCAGGTTGAAATGGTTGATCAAAATCCAATTGGCCGAAGCAGCCGCAGTAATCCCGTAACTTATATAAAAGCGTATGATGAAATAAGAGATCTCTTTTCAAAGCAACCTTTAAGCAAAATGCGTGGTTTTTTGCCAAAACATTTTTCTTTTAATGTTGATGGAGGCAGATGCGATACCTGCAAAGGTGAAGGCGAGCAAATTGTTGAAATGCAGTTTTTGGCTGATGTGCATTTAACCTGTGAAGTTTGCGGTGGAAAAAAGTTTAAAGAAGAAGTGCTTGAAGTTACATACAAAGGCAAAAATGTGAATGATGTTTTGGAATTAAGTGTTGATGATGCAATTGAATTTTTTTCTGCTGATAAAGAAAGCGCTGCCATTGCAAAAGCTATAAAACCCTTGCAGGAAGTTGGTTTGGGTTATATAAAGCTTGGTCAAAGCAGCGATACATTAAGCGGCGGAGAAGCACAGCGTGTAAAGCTTGCATCTTTTTTAGGAAGAGGAAAAAGCGGCGGCCATATTCTTTTTATTTTTGATGAACCTACAACAGGTTTGCATTTTCATGATATACAAAAATTGCTTGCTTCATTTAATGCTTTAATAAACCAGGGGCATTCTGTAATTGTAATTGAACATAATACAGATGTATTAAAAACCGCGGATTGGATTATTGATATGGGCCCTGAAGCTGGCGACAAAGGCGGTTATATTGTTTATGCAGGCACTCCGAATAACCTGAAAAATATAAAAGAAAGCATCACCGGAAAATTTATAAATATATAAGTACTGTATATAATTTTAAAATCCCCAATCCACCACACGCCGCAAATAATGTTTATCCTGAATAATCCAGGTTACTTCATAACGGCCGGTGCCTTCACCGTTTACCATATAAATGTAATATTTACGTTTATCGGCCGACATGTATACGTTGCAAAAAGTTTTTTTGTTTCCGTTTGCATCAGTGTAATATAGTTGCGGTTCATATAAATCAATAAAAGCAGTTTGCGGAACTGTAACCGTATCGTTACCAATTATTGCAACTATTGAAGTAATGGTTTGTTTTGGAACTGTATTTTCAGTTCCCCAAAAAGCATGGTTATCTAATTTAACTGCATACTTATCTTCATACCAGGTTACCTTATGTTTTGTAGGATCGAAAGTGCCGGTTGTTATTTGAACGGTTGTTGTATCATTCGCAAAGATTATTGAATTATCTTTTGCGCCAACAAGCGGAAGCGCATCCAATTTATGCTTGGTAAGACTTTCGCTGATGCCTCCAAAAGTAAATTGTGAAAGGTCTGCTCGAATATCTTTTTCCTGCATCTTTAAAAAATTATCTTTCTTGCTGCGGTAATCAGGAATATCATCCTGCGCAAAAGAAAACTGCATAATTGAGCAGCATAAAACCAATAAAAAAACCCGCATAATTTTAATTCTTTTGTTCAAGATTCTTTAGCATATCTGCCGTTATTTTTTCAAGATCATATTCATGTTTCCAGTGCCAATCGTTGCGTGCAACTGAATCATCAATACTTTGCGGCCAGCTATCTGCAATTGCCTGCCTGTAATCTGGTTTATATTCAATTTTAAATTCAGGAATATGTTTTTTTATGGATGCTGCAATTTCAGCAGGCGAAAAACTTATGCCTGAAATATTATATGATGTGCGCACAGAAATTTTATTTGCAGGCGCTTCCATTAATTCCATTGTTGCACGAATGGCATCGGGCATATACATCATGGGCAGATAAGTATCTTCTTTTAAAAAACTTGTATACTGTTTTTCTTCAAGCGCATCATGAAAAATTTCAATTGCATAATCTGTTGTGCCGCCGCCGGGATCTGATTTATAACTGATCAAACCAGGATAACGCAAACTTCTTACATCAACACCAAAACGTTTATTATAATAATTGCACCAAAATTCGCCGGCATATTTGCTGATTCCATAAACGGTTATGGGTTCAATTATGGTTTGTTGCGGACAATTTTTTTTGGGCGATGTTGGCCCAAAAACCGCGATGCTGCTTGGCCAGTAAACCTTTTTTAATTTTTCTTCGCGTGCAATATCAAGCACATTTAATAAGCCCTGCATGTTTAAGTTCCATGCAAGGTTTGGATTTTTTTCGCCGGTTGCAGAAAGTATAGCTGCAAGCAAATAAATCTGCGTAATGTTTTGGCGAATTACCTGCACGTGCAGCATTTCTTTGTTCATTACATCAAGAGAAACGTAAGGGCCGGTTCCTTTTAAAAGATTATTTTCTTCACGCAAATCGCTGGCAACAACGTTTGAATTTCCGTAAATGTTACGAAGCGCCATGGTTAATTCAACACCAATTTGTCCGCTGGCACCAATTACTAAAATTTTTTCTTTAAGTATAGCAGGCATATTTGTTATAAGTTAACGGCAAACCTATAAAAGATTTTTTTTAATTAAATTGTACAATTAAAAATGCTTTGTTTTTAATCTTTTAAAAGTAATCTTTGGTTATATGTTTTTAAATTTAAACAAATGTTTCATTTAAAAATTAACATTGAAAGCCGTGCGCTCATATTAAATTTGTGTTATCAATTTTAAAATAAACTTTATGGCAAAAAGTAACGCGTCAGCAAAATCTTCACACCCAAAAAAAGAATTAAAAAAAGAACTGGCAGATAAAATTGAATCTGTTTTGCCTGAAATGAAAACCAAGCTTGGCGAAAAAAAATTTCACAACCGCATTAAAAAAGCAGCAAAACTTATTGTGCATGGATTACATGATAAAGATTTGTCTGAAAATAATGAAACAGAAAACACCAACACTGCGCAGCCTAAAAAGGCAAAAGCTTTAAAAAAAGCAAAAGCCAAAAGCACCAATTAATATTTGCTGATAATAGTTTGTTATGCCTCAACTTTTATTGTTTGCAACAATAACGGTAATAAGTGCAGTTGTAATTATTGCTTCGAAAAAAAAGTAAATAATTATTGCTGATAATTAAATAAAAGAAAGATACTCGTACTCTTTTTCAAGAATGGCTTTATCGTTTGATTGCAGCCATTTATTTAAAATAGTTGCATACACCTGTTTAAAATCTATTTTATATTTCAAATCGCCTTCATCAAGATCAGCTAAATCGGGCAAATTGTTTATCAAGCCTTTTTGCTGCAAGCCGCCGCTAATTAAAAACATTGAATTTGCGGTTCCATGATCTGTTCCGCCGCTTGCATTTTGAGCAACACGCCGGCCAAATTCACTGAAAGTAAATAACAGCACATCATTAAACCGATTATTATTTTTTAGATCGGTTACAAAGGCATCAACAGCATCGTTCATTTGTTTAAACAAACGCTGCTGCGTGTTTTGCTGCGCAACATGCGTATCAAAACTGCCAAGGCTAACATAATAAACTTTGGTATTAATATCTGAAAGTATAAGCGATGCAATTGTTTTTAAATTATTACCCAGTTCAGTTTGCGGGTAAGTTGCTTTGCTTGGGTTTAGCCTGCTTTGTTCAAAAATATAATCGGCGCTGCTTAAAGTTTCTGCCATTGTTTTGTATAAATAATCAACAGGTTTTTCATGTTGTTCTGCATGATGTTGGGCGGCAAGTTCTTTAAAATAATCTTCATTGCTTGTGTTGTATAAACGCCGCGGATCTTTAAACGCAATTCCTTTTTCTTTCTGGCCTTTTAATGCAAGACTTAAAAGATCATCAATCTCCAAAGCCTGTGTTGGCTTTCCGCAATCTGCGCATTGCGCATCAAGATAACGGCCAATCCATCCTGTTGTTATAAATTCTGGTGCTGGCACTGCCGGTTTGCCAAATATCCATGCTGCGGAAATGACTTCTGTCAGGATTCGGATAACCAACGCTGTTTAAAATACCAAGGCTTCCATCATCATACAAATTTTTAAAGGCAGTTAATTCAGGATGCAAAGCTGCTTCATCAGTTAACATTAAGGCTTTATCTTTTGTAATACCAAGGGCCGGCCTTGAACGATGATAAATATCGTTGCGCACCGGAATTACTGTATTTAAACCATCATTGCCACCGCTTATTTGCAACACAACAACAACTTTATTGCCTGGCGGCACGGCGGCAACACCATTTTTTTCAAATGCTTTTAAAAACTTTGGCAACATTAAAGTTGCTGTGGCAAACGAACCAATCTGTATAAATTGTCTGCGTTTGATTAACATAAAATACCCTCCCAAACCCTCGCTTATGATTGGACTTTTAAGCTGCCGATTATTTGTAATTTGTTCATTTAACTAATATTTAAACTCCTTAGGTTTGGGTTTTAACACAACTGGTATTCCGGCGTGCTCATTAAAGCAATGGTTACATTTTTAATATAATCTTCTCTGCTGTTTGATGTTATGTTTGATTGAATTGCATCTTTATTTACACTGCCGTTACGCGTTTGTAAAACCACTGCTTCAATTGTATGAGGTACAAATTTGCATCGCTGGTATGTGCAAACTGCTGTGTGTATGCATTCCAGTTAATGTTTGCTGAAATTTTAAAACCGCCATTTGATAATTGCTTACCAAGTTTTTTTTCATAATTTTTCCCATTCCCATTTCCACATCATCATCTGGTTTTGTGTTTACATGAAACTGTATCATCATCTTTAATTAATTGCGGAATGCGTAAACGCAACATTAATGTAGAGCTGTCAATCCACGCATTGCCGCCTTGCCAGCCGGCAACATTTGGCGGATAAAATAAAATCTGCCCCAAAGCATTTTGAAGCAATAACTGAATATTATCATTATCCAATTGCATGGGCAGCATTCGGCGTATGCCGGCCAACAATTCAACCGGCGATTTTATTTTACATCCTATATTTTTTTCATTGTAAAACCAATCGCTGGTAAAAATATTTTTCATCAGGGTTTTTATATTGTAATTGCTTTGATAGAATGATTTGGAAAGACCTGCAATAATATCTTTATCAACTTCATCATTTACAAAATATCTATATATTTTTTGTGTAATGAATGTTGCGGTTTGCTGTTGTTCTAAAATTATATTCAGTATATCATCACCATCAAAATTTCCTTTTTTTCCAAGAAAAATTTTTTCATCATCGTCATGAAAAAACGGGCGAAACATAAACTCTCCATTAAATCTTGCACTCCATCCGGTAAAAGCACGAGCTGCTTCCTTAACATCTTTCTCAGTATAATTTCCTCTTCCCATCGTAAATAATTCCATTACTTCTCTTGCAAAGTTTTCGTTGGGATGAGCTTTTTGATTTTGCTGATTATTTAAAAAGTTAAGCATAGCGGCCGATTTGCTCACAGCTCTTCAGCAAATCGCCAAAATTGTCTAAAGCATTTGATCGTATTTCATTCAATAACAATTGCTGATAAAAAATATTCAAATTGCGGCAAGCAAAATGGCCATGCCAAAAAAGAGACATTTTTTCTCTTAGCTGGGCATCGCTTGTTGCCATTTCATTAAGCCACGTAATATTTAAGTTGCGTATGTTTTGTGCACTTGCCTTTCTAAATTGTTTGCGTTGTTCCTGCGTATCTGGTTTTTCCATTTGCTGCATTTCACCAGCTTGCTGCAAGCCCATCACCAAACCTTTTACAGTACTGTCAGCAACATCAATATAAACCGGTTGTTTTAGCGAAGCCGTTTCTAAAACTTTGTATAAAGAATTGCTTGAAACATCAGCAATATTTTTTATTGTTTCAGCATTAACGCCAAAACCTGCCCGCCATAATAAATGCTGATTTTTTTGCTGCTGAGAAACTGTCATAATTTTTCATAGACGTTTATTTGAAACGCAGGTTTAACAGGATGTGAAACGATTATTCATTGAATAAATTTTTTTAAAAACTGCAAAAATTTATACTAATTCGATTAATCTTTCGTTAACTTCGATAATCCATTATCTGTTAGAAAAACTATTCATGCGGGCTTTATTTACAATGAGCTATTTTGAAAGTTTTATAAAACTTTTATTGTGTTTTAAGCAATTTTTTTACCGCTGGGGTTTATTAATTCCCGAGATTTTCTATGAGAGATTAAAAAATGGACTGTTTGGGTTTTATGCAGGTTATTATAACTCAAAAGCCAGTTTTGCATGAAGAATAAAGTACTCGGAAGAGTTAGTATTTTTATTTCGGTAGACCAACAAGTGATTAATACGTATTTTAACACACATGATCCGGCACCATTATACAAAAGACAGTTGAGTCATCAATTTGAACAATATCTGTTAAAATCTGCAGAACCTGTAAAACGATACACTGTGGTTTTTTACAAATTCAAATGTTCAGAAGATATTGACAGACAATATGCTGAACCTTTAATGTATGCCATTAGAAGGCATTTTGATGAACGGAAAAAAATACGTGAAGGTGAATTTTACAGGTTTAAACGCAAGAGTTTTACATTATTGGCATTGAGTTTTCTGGTTGTGATCTTTTGCCACGGTGTTATACCGCTTATAGTTAGTCCGACTAATCCTGTGGAAACAATATTATTAACGAGTTTTGATGTTTTTAGCTGGGTAATTTTTTGGAGACCAATAGATAAATTGATTTTTGACTGGAATCCGCATTTAAAAGATATTTCCCTGCTTAACAAACTGGCTTCGGCGGAAATGATGATAGTGAATACGAATAAAGAAGCTGCCAAAAAAGCAAAACCGGTTTTGTTTGCAGTATCGCAAACTGGATAAATAAATTAATCGTATTTATGACAACATGTTTTTTTGTGTTTGGAGATTTTAATTTTTTTTCAGTATTCATTCCCGAAATATTGATTAACCTGTTTGTGCTGTGCATTATAATTATAGTTGTTGCGATCTTTTTTTCGCAGCGCATAAAAAAATTAAAAAGCCAAATTGGTGATCTTGAAGTTAAAAAAGATGAAATGAAAGAACTGTTTACAAATGCTGAACAGTTAAATAAAAATCTTGTTCAGGAAAATATAATTGAAAAAGAAAATAATGAATTAACGATTGCCAAAATGAGTTACGAAATACATAATTGCGTAAACGGAATTATAGGCATGACCAATCTTTTAAAAGATACAGATTTAAATGCAGAACAAATAAAAACTACTAATATTATTATAAGCCGCACCAAAAAATTGCTTGAAAGCGCTTATGGAAGTTTTAGCATTGAACCCGATGCTGAAAATAAATTAAATCAAATATCAACAGATGAACATGGCTGGGATAAAGTGTCGAGAGAGTTTGTAAAAAAGTTTCCTTTTAATATTCTTGTTGCAGAAGATGACCCTATTAATCAACAATTAGCCACAAAGCTTTTAAGCAAACTTGGTTATAATGCAGAAATAGCGTCAAACGGTAAAGAAGCGCTTGAAATGGTGAGTGAAAGAAATTATGATATTATTTTAATGGATGTTTTAATGCCTGAGATGGATGGTTTTGAAGCAACAAAAATGATCAGGCTTTGCCTTGATGTGCAGCCAATAATTATTGCAGTTACTGCAAGTGCCATGTCTGGCGATAAAGATAAATGTTTGCAGGCCGGTATGGACGATTATATATGCAAGCCAATAATTGTTGAAGAACTTGCAGCGCTTTTTGCAAAGTGGAGCAAAGAGAAAAAAGTGATGCTGTAAAAATTTATTTACTTTTTAAGAGGCCGGTTGTTTACAACCGGCCTCTTATTTTTAACGGATTATTTTATTTAGTGATGAGAAACCGCAAGCCTATAAAAATATTGTTAAGCGACACAGGATCTAAAGATGAACTAAGACCAAAATTGTTTTCTTTAAGATTTGGATAACCGGAATTTTTAGATGTTTCATTATTATGAGCATAACCAATTGACAATAGTTTTTGCAAACCTGCTTCTAACTGCAATTTGCCGGTTAAATTATATGCAACGCCAGGAGAAATATTCAGGTTAATTCCATAAGATTTTGAATCGTACTCTGACTGATAAGCATATTGTGTAGAATAATTATAAGTTTCATAATTAAACATCAAATTTCCTTCACCAAACAAATAAAAGTTCTTTGAAAGCAACTTATATTTTCTTAAAAATATTCCGGCACCATAAGAATTATCTTTTATTTTAAATGAAGAATAACCTTTGTTTGAAATGTTGCCATATAAAAGTGAAAACCCTAAAATTGTGTTTGTGTTAATGGCAAAACCAACGGAAGGTGAAATAATAAAGTTCGTTGATGTTGTAATCGAACTGTCGGTGTTTTTCACATTATTGGTATAAACATTTAAAGTGCCGCCAATTAAAACGCTTCCTTTATTAATCTGGGCTTTTGAAGAAAATAAAAAACAAGTAACTGCAATTGCAAGTGTAAATATCTTTTTCATATAAATAGTTTAGAGATGAAATTGATACTTCTTGAAATATTAAAAAGTACGTGTTTTTTCGTTTAACAACAGTTTACACTAAATGCATCCTAAATTCATTAAGTGATGCAACGTTTTAAAAATTTACTTAAACAACTATACTTTTCCGCTTTTAATTTCTTCAACAATATTCGGATCGAGCAGGGTTGTTGTATCACCAAGATTTTGTGTTTCCCCTTCGGCAATCTTTCTTAAAATTCTGCGCATAATTTTTCCGCTGCGTGTTTTGGGCAAGCCGCTTACAAACTGAATTTTATCCGGTTTTGCAATAGGGCCAATTATTCTGCTTACTGTAACAAGAATATCTTTTTTGGTAGATTCTGATGCTTCATGTTTTCCCGTATAAATAACATACGCATAAATGCCCTGGCCTTTTATTTCATGCGGGTAACCCACAACAGCGCTTTCAACAACACCGCTGTGCATATTAATAGCATTTTCAACTTCTGCAGTGCCAATGCGGTGGCCGCTTACATTCAGCACATCATCAACGCGGCCGGTAATTCTGTAATTGCCCTCTTCATCTCTTAAAGCACCATCACCGGTAAAATATAAATCAGGATAAGTAGCAAAATAATTTTTGCGGCAACGTTCATGATCGCCATAAGTTGTTCTTAAAATACCAGGCCACGGAAATTTAATACAGAGATTTCCTTTTAATAAACCATCTTCATCAGGCTCCGTAACTTCTTTTCCATTTTCATCCACAAGCAATGGCTGCACGCCAGGCAAAGGCAACGTGGCACAGCTTGGTTTTGCCGGAGTTACACCGGCTAGGTTTGAAATTAATTGCCGCCGGTTTCTGTTTGCCACCAGGTATCAATAATAGGGCATTTTTTTTTGCCGATATTTTCATCATACCAATGCCAGGCTTCTTCATTAATTGGTTCACCAACTGTGCCTAAAACTTTTAATGAAGAAAGATCTTTGTCTTTTAAAGGTCATCGCCAAAACCCATTAAGCTGCGTATTGCCGTTGGTGCGGTGTATAAAATATTTACTTTGTATTTCTCAACAATATCCCAAAATCTGCCGGCATCGGGATATGTTGGAATGCCCTCAAACATTAATGATGGTTGCGCCTGCAGCCAGCGGGCCATAAACAATATAACTGTGCCCGGTTATCCAGCCAATATCTGCAGTACAAAAATATATTTCGCCTGGCTGGTATTGAAAGGTATTTACAAAAGTATAAGCAGTATAAATCATGTAACCTCCGCAAGTATGCACTACACCTTTTGGCTTGCCTGTAGAACCGGAAGTGTATAGAATAAACAGCGGGTCTTCTGCATCCATTTCTTCTGCTTCAAAAGTAACTTTTCCATCTTTTTCAATTTGTTCTTCGGCATATTGCATTTCATCTTCCCACCAAATATCTCTGTTCTTTATCATAGATATCGGCGTTCTGGTTCTTGTATAAACGATTACTTTTTTTACAGTTTTATTTCCTATCAATGCATCATCAATCACGTTTTTTAATGGAATGATTTTTTCGCCGCGATAAGCACCATCGCAGGTAATAATATATTCTGCTTTTGCATCTTCCAACCTGTCTGCAATACTTTGCGCACTAAAGCCGCCAAATATTACTGAATGAATGGCGCCGATTCTTGCACAACCTAAAACGGCATACGCTAATTCAGGCACCATGCCCATGTAAATACAAACACGGTCGCCTTTTTTTACACCATTATTTTTAAGCATTTGCGCAACCTGGCAAACCCGTTTGTGCAAACGATTGTAAGTAACAATTCTTGTTCTTTCTTCAGGATTGTTTGGCTCCCAAATTATTGCAGGTTCTTCACCTTTACCTGACAAATGGCGATCAATGCAATTTTCCGTTATGTTCAGTTTTGCGCCTTTAAACCATTCAATTTTTGGTTCAGTAAAATTCCATTCTAAAACCTTATCCCACTTCTTTCTCCATAAAAAATTCTCAGCAACATCAGCCCAAAATTTTTCAGGTTCTTCAACACTTTCTTTATAACATTGATGATATTCTTCAAGTGATTTTATTTGAAATGGATATGGCATAACTTGTAATTGAGAACGTAAATTTATTAAACATCTTTACATGCAAATAATAAAAAATTTTTATTAACGCGATGATGAGTTGATGCATCATTGCGCATTCTATCTTTGTTTCATCGTATGTCAATAGAAGTAAAAAATCTTTTAAAAAAATATGGAGAACAAAAAGCAGTAAACAATGTTTCGTTTTTATTAAACAAAGGCGAAATTGTTGGCTTTCTTGGCCCGAATGGTGCAGGCAAAAGCACTACCATGAAAATGATAACAGGTTACCTGCAACCTGATGGCGGCGAAATAAAAGTTGGCGGCGTTGATGTTGAAAAAAATGTGATGGAGGCAAAGCGAAAAATTGGTTACCTGCCCGAATCAAATCCTTTATATTATGATATGTATGTGAAGGAATATTTGCAATTTATTGCAGGCGTTCATTCAATTCAAAATTCAAAAATAAAAATTCAAAACGTTATTGAGCTAACAGGATTAACTGTTGAAAGCAAAAAGAAAATCGGGCAATTATCAAAAGGTTATAAGCAACGCGTTGGTTTGGCTGCAGCTTTATTGCATGAACCGGAAGTATTAATATTAGATGAACCAACAAGCGGCCTCGATCCAAACCAGATTATTGAAATCCGCAACGTAATTAAAGAACAAGGCAAAAATAAAACAGTGCTTTTTTCAACGCATATTTTGCAGGAAGTGCAGGCAATTTGCGATCGCGTTATCATTATTAATAAAGGTGAATTGGTGGCGGATAACAGCGTTGAGCAATTAAAGCAAAATGTAAAATCAAACCGTATTGCAGTTAATTTTTCAACAAGAATTGATAAAGAAAACTTGGAAGCATTGCCTGCGGCAATTGAAGTTGCTGCAGTGAGTGATAACAGTTTTAAGATTTCAACAAACGATACAAATGAGCTGCGCAGACAGTTGCTTGAGTTTGCCGTTGGTAAGCAATTGGATATTGTTTCATTACAAACCGAAGGCAATAATTTGGAAGATATTTTTAAAAGCTTAACGACTTCAATTACGATTAACAATTAACCAGTAACTATTACTGCTACAACCATCAACGCTTCAATTTTTAAAACAACTAAAAAAGAATAACAATAAAGAATGGTTTGATGCAAACCGCAAACAGTATGAAGCAGCGAAAGCTGACCTTATATCTTTTCTTCAAAATGTAATTGACAAATTTTGTAAAACAGATGCAACACTATCAACCCTTTCGGCAAAAGATTGTTTGTTCAGAATTAATCGTGATATACGTTTCAGCAAAGACAAATCGCCTTATAAAATAAATTTTGGCGCCAGTATAAATGCTGGCGGAAAGAAAAGTTTTAGTGCAGGGTATTATTTGCATATTGAACCTGGAAACAGTTTTGTTGGCGGTGGAATGTACCATGCTGATGCCGACACATTAAAAAAATTGCGCCAGGAAATTGATTATAATTTTGATGAGTTTAAAAGTATCATTAACAACAAAAAATTTAAAGCAGTTTATACAAAGGGCTTAAGCAAGGATGCAGAAATGAGCTTAAGCCGGCCACCAAAAGGTTATGATGAAAATAATGCTGCTATTGAATTTATAAAGCTGAAAAGTTTTATCGCCCTTGCGCCGTTAAGTGATGCGCAGCTAACTGATAAGCAGCTTGCAACAATAATTACAAAAGCTTTTGAAGCATTACATCCTTTGATAATGTTTTTGAATAATGCTTTAGCAAACTAACTTGCTTCAACTTTCAATTTTAAATTTTTAACCAGAATTAATTTGCTAAACTTAGTTGTATAGCTATAAATGGAAAACATTATTATAAGAAGTGCAAAGTTTGAAGACCTGGCTGTATTATTTCAATTTGAACAAGGTGTTATTGAAACTGAGCGGCAATTTGATCCCACAATAAAAAGCGGTCATATTAATTATTACAATTTAAAAGAAATGATACAGGCTGCAGATGTTGAAGTTGCAGTTGATGAATTAAATAATCAATTAATTGGCTCAGGTTATATACGTATTGAAAAATCTAAAAAACATTTTTCAGGTATGAAAAATATGCTTATTTGGGTTTTATGTATGTAGTGCCCGAACATCGCGGCAAAGGTGTAATTAATAAAATTATTGACTATTTAAAAGCGTGGGTCAAAGCGCAAAAATTGGATGAATTAAGGTTAGAAGTTTATGTTGAAAACGAAAATGCCATTAAAGCGTATGAAAAAATTGGTTTTTTAAAACTGCTTACTGAAATGCGAATGCCTGTATAATTTTTAGAAAAGCGCAGCATTTATTTTTATTCCTAAACCAGGTTCATTAGTAATTGTAACAACGCCACTTTCATACTTCAATCCTGTTGCAATATCTTCTTTCAGCAATAACGGGCCGTCCATATCAACATAATCAAGCTGCGGTAAAAAATGTGCGATGGCTGCAGAGCCAACAGTGCATTCATTCATGCTGCCCATCATAATTTTTAAATTCAATTGTTTTGCTTTTTCAATCATACGCAAAGCAGGTGTTATGCCGCTGCATTTTACAAGTTTTATGTTTATGCCATGAAAGCAGCCTGCGCATTTTTTAACATCATTTTCAAACACACAACTTTCATCTGCAATTAATGGCAATGATGATTTTTCAAACAGAATTTTCATCCCGCTTAAATTATCTTTTGCCAATGGTTGCTCAATTAATTCAACTTTTAATTCTTTTAAAACAGTAATTTTTTCCAATGCTTCATCCAATGTCCAACCTGCATTTGCATCAACCCTAAAAATTGAATCAGTATGTTTTCTTAATGCTTCAACTGTTTCAATATCCTTCTCTGTTCCAACTTTTATTTTATAAATGGGTGAAGGATGAAGCTGCATTTTTTCAATCATTTTTTCAATGCTATCGATGCCAATTGTGTAATCTGTAATCGGAATATTTTTCCATTCCGTATTCCATAATTTATATAAAGGCTGATTGCGCATTTTGCCAAATAAATCCCACGCAGCCATATCAAGCGCACAAACTAAAAATGGATTGTTTGGAATGAGATGGTGTAAATAATGCCAGTAACGTTCTGGTGTTGTAAAAGCAAATTTTTCAATAAGATTTTTTTTGCTTTCAATGTCTGCAATCATTTGTTCAACCGTAATGTTGTAATAAGTTATTGCAGGCGCTTCGCCATAACCAATTAAGTTTCCTAACTGCAAAGCAACAATTAAAGATGGCTGGTGAGTTTTTGTTCTGCCGCCGGAAATGGTGAATGGATATTCAAAAGCAAGTTCAATTTTTTTGTAGTAAAGTTTCAAATTAACAATATTTCAGTGAGCTTATCTGCTGTTGTTTTTACATCAACCAAAGCAATTATTAAGCAGTTAATGTATGCAGCAGTTTATCTAAAACCTGGTTTACAAAATATAATTGCGTATCTGTTCCCTCATTTTCTTTACTATCAATTTTTCCGCTGTCAATTATTTTGCCTTCTTTGCAAATGGCAAAGTAAGCATACAATTCATTAACGTTCATTTCAGGCACTTTAGCAGCATATCCTGTAATTCCAATGCCGTATGTGCTTGTAAACAACTGACAAACATGTAAGCCCATATCTTCTGCAACTTTTAAACTTACCGAATTGCATTCAAGTGCATGTAAAGGTTCAACCAGCAAATGCCTGCATTTTTGTCCAACATTATAAGCCGTTAAGCCGCCCTGAAAAAAATGTGAAGCATCTTTAGCCGCAGAAAAAGCAGCCTGTAAAAAACCTGATGTTACGCTTTCGGCAACTGCAATACTCCATTTATTTTTTTTTAAGGCAGCGGCAATATCATTTATTGTTTTTTGATTAAACATGAATAATGTGATTTATAATTATTTGCAATAGTAAAATATAGTTATGCAATTTTTTCAAACCTGTATTTGCCTTTAATATGCTGATTAAAAAAGATGCCTTTTGAACGGGCATTTTGCAATTGATTGTATGTTGTTTCAGGCACATTTTTATATTCATATATCAATCCTGAAACAAAACTTATTGTTAATGCACATGTTGCTGCGTTATATTTAATTGATGCAATAACAGTTGAAGGCATACAAACACACTCAAATTTTTATTTTTTTTGCTTAACATTTTTTGAGCTGCTTTTTTTTGCTGCTTTTATTTTTTTGGGTGATGCTTTTTTAGGTAAAGGTTTTGCTGATTTTTTAATTGCTTTTGCAGCCGGTTGATTTTCGGGTTTGCCGGTTTTTTTTAATTGAAATTCTGCATCAGCATTCACTTTTGATAAAGCAAGTTTTGTAAGCGAATCATCTGCTTCATATTCTTCTTTTAAAGTTGCTGCAAGCAGATTTGCCACTTTGTTTAATTGTAACTGCAATGCATAAGCATGCGCAGTGCCATAACTGCTTATTTCGTAATGTTCTATTTTTTGTGCAGCCGCAATAATAGCCGCATCCATCACTTCAGGTATCATATCTTCTTTAAGCAAAGTATTTCCTTCTTTTACCAAACCTTCCATTGCCTTGCAATGTTCTTCACCTTCTTTGCTTGTAAAAATGTTTGCAAAAAATCCTTTTTTTTCAGGCGCCACTTTTTCTTCACCCAATATCTGCTGCATTTCATCAAGCCGCTTTTTTTGCGTTTTGGTTATGGCAAGATGTTGCTTTAAAGCATTTTTCAGTTCTGTGTTTGCAGCAGCTTCAATCATTTTAGGAAGCGCATCAATAATTTGTGTTTCTGCTGAATAAAGATCTTTTAATTCGTGTTTAAGCAGTTCATGAAGCGAATCGATAGTTGGCATTATGATTTGTTTTATTAATGAAAATGGTATTAGTAGTTACAGAATTTATGCCGGAATGCATGCCTAATGCAGCCTTTATAATAAAGATAATCAGCGGCAGATAATTAACTTATATAAATTTCTTTACTGGCATAATTATCGTTTTAAAACAATAAACCTTAAAACAATTTTATGAAAACAGACAAAAATTATGTGCTTATAACCGGAGGCTCTTCCGGTATTGGTTTTGAATTGTCAAAGCTTTTTGCACAGGACGGCTACAATTTAATTCTTGTTGCCAGAGATGAAAATCAGTTACGCACTGCCGCAGATGAATTAAAACAACACAATGTAGATGTTGTTACTATTTCTAAAGATTTATTTTATCCGGGCAATGCATTTGAATTGTACGATGAAATAAAATCTAAAAACCTTGAAGTGGAAGTTTTAGTGAATGATGCAGGCCAGGGTGTTTACGGCGAATTTGTGGATACAGATATACAAAGAGAAATAAACATCATCAACCTTAACATTACAAGCCTTGTTGTGCTAACAAAACAATTTGTAAAAGAAATGGTGCAAAGAGGCAGCGGTAAAATTTTAAATCTGGCTTCTATCGCAGGCAAGGTTCCGGGGCCGTTGCAATCTGTTTATCATGGCACAAAAGCGTTTGTATTTTCTTTTTCTGAAGCTATAAGAAATGAGCTTAAAGATACCGGCGTATCAATTACAGCGTTATTACCCGGCGCAACAGATACAGATTTCTTTAATAAAGCAGATATGCAGGATGCAAAAATTGTTCAGGAAGGCAAGCTTGCACCCGCAGCCGATGTTGCCAAAGATGGTTATAAAGCATTAATGGCCGGTGATGATAAAATTATTTCAGGATTTAAAAACAAAGTACAGGTTGCCATGAGCAATATAACCCCTGATGAAATGACCGCCAGCATGATGCATAAACAACAGGAACCGGTTACTAACGATGAAAATAGTTAAAAAATAAAGCCTCAAAAAGCATAAACAGTGTTTATGCAAACAATAAAAACAAATGTTTAAATAACTTCTAACTTTTAAAGCCGCGTAAAATGTACGCGGCTTTAATTTAATATAATTGTATTATAAATTCACCGCTTAATTAAATACCTGATCCAATATTTTAATGATGAATAATTTTAGAATAACTGCAATTACAACAAGTTTTATTTTTATTTTAAAATGTTCATTCGCCCAGGATACTTCTAAACAGCAGCAGTTTAATATCCACTTTCAAACAACGTATGTTTATCAGATCAAACCATCTTTTCATTCACCTTACCAAGGCAAAAACAGTTTAACCGGCAAACAGGAAAAGCAAAATTCCATAACAGCAACTTTATATGCAGGCGCAAAATTATGGCGGGGCGCAGAAATGTATGTTAATGCTGAAATAGCCGGTGGCAGCGGGTTAAGCGGCGCATTGGGCATGGCCGGTTCATCAAACGGAGAAACGTTTAGAGTGGGCGATCCTGCACCAACATTGTACTCGGCACGGTATTATATAAAACAGGTTTTTAGTTTATCCGCAGAAAAAACTTTGCTTTCAAACACTGCCAATCAATTAAGCGTTTATGAACCGAAAAATTTTTTAAGCATTTGGTTTGGAAAATTTTCTTTGGGCGATTTATTCGATCAAAATAATTATAGCAATTCTCCGCGAACACAATTTTTAAACTGGTGTTTAATGAATGATGGCGCCTGGGATTATGCGGCCAACGTTCGCGGTTACACGTACAGTTTATCTTCTGTATTACAACTAAACGGCATAACATTTAAGCTTGGTGCAGCCACTTTGCCCAAAGAAGCAAACGGTGCCACATTAAATACAAACTTTAAAGACAGTTTTGCATTAGGTGTAAATGCAGAAATTGACAAATCGTTCTTTGTAAATGGAAAAGCAGGTAACATAAGATTGTTGGGTTTTTATAATAACGGAAATTTTGGTAGTTATGTTGAAGCGCTAAAGATGCCCGGAGCGCCTGATATAATATCTACAAGAAAATTGGGCAGAACAAAAACCGGTACTGAATTAAATTTTGATCAGCAGCTTGATTCTGTTACAGGAATTTTTGGCAGAATCGGATGGAATGATGGTAAAAATGAAACATGGGCTTTTACTGAAATTGACCGCATGGTTAGCTTCGGTGCATCTTTTAACGGTGCAGCCTGGAAAAGAAATGATGACAATACTGGCATTGCATTTTCAATAAATGGCATTTCAAAAGAACATAAAAACTATCTTGCAAAAGGCGGTTCAGGTTTTATTTTGGGTGATGGAAAATTGAATTATGGCGCAGAAGGCATCACCGAATTATATTACAGCGTTAAGCCTTCTAAAACGCTTCCTTTGTGGTTAACGGGTGATTACCAGCTTGCATTTAACCCGGGATATAATAAAGACAGAGGGCCTGTAAATATTTTTTCAATTCGTGTGCACACAGAATTTTAAAATAACTTTTTAAGTAAATTATCAAATAATTCAGATAATTTATTAAACGCCTACATTAATTCTTTTACTACATTTTGAATTACTCTTGGCTTACCCAACGTATAATAATGAAGCACAGGCACACCGAATTTTTTTAATTCCTTGCTTTGTTGTACCAGCCATTCAGTGCCAACTTTTTCACTCGTCTTCATCTGTTTTACAACGTGTAATTTCTTCAGATAATTGTGTGGGAATATCAACATGAAAAATACGGGGCAGCACAGAAAGCTGCTTGCGGCTGGTTATGGGTTTTAACCCTGGAATTATGGGAACATTGATGTCATTGTCGCGACATTTTTTTACAAAGTCAAAAAACTTTTGATTGTCAAAAAACATTTGCGTCATTATATATTCTGCGCCGCAGCAAACTTTTTCTTTTAAACGCTGCATATCAATATCAGGATCTGGCGCTTCAAAATGTTTTTCAGGATAACCTGCCACGCCAATGCAAAATTTTGTTTTGCCTCCGTCGCGGATATCATCATCTAAATAAATTCCGCTGTTAAGGTTTACGATCTGTTTCAGCAATTCGTTTGCATAGCGGTTTCCATCAGGCTCAGGTTCAAATGAAGCAGCATTTTTTTCAGCATCGCCTCGAATGGCCAGCACGTTATCAATGCCCAAAAAATTTAAATCAATCAATGCATCTTCAGTTTCTCTTTTAGAAAAACCGCCGCAAATAATATGGGGTACTGCATCAATTTTATAATGATTCATAACAGCAGCACAAATGCCAACGGTGCCGGGGCGTTTGCGGACTTCCAACCTTTTCAAAGTTTCCGTCTTTCTTTTTTTTAAAAGCGGTTTCGCTGCGATGATAGGTTACGTTGATCCATGAAGGTTTAAACTCCATCAAAGGATCGAGATGATCATAAATTGAATTGATGCTTTTGCCTTTCAAGGGCGGCAAAATTTCAAAAGAAACAAGTGTATCTTTTGCGTTGCTGATATGTTCTGTAATCTTCATTTTTAAAAAAGTGGTGCAAATGTATTGTACTTTTTCTCTTGAAAGAAAAAGTATCAAAAAGTGCAGGAGCGAACAATATTCAGCACATTCGCTTAT
>CAVSVA010000014.1:0-82998 GCA_963731245.1 uncultured Bacteroidota bacterium | reverse complement strand
AAAATTCTGCGCATAATTTTTCCGCTTCTTGTTTTAGGCAATCCGCTTACAAATTGTATTTTATCAGGTTTGGCAATCGGGCCAATTATCCTTGCTACTGTTTCAAGAATATCTTTTTTTGTCAGTTCCTCATCGTCATTTTTTTCCTCTGTAATTACAAAGGCATAAATTCCCTGTCCTTTTATATCATGCGGATAACCAACCACGGCACTCTCTACCACACTGCTATGCATATTAATAGCATTTTCAACTTCCGCAGTTCCAATTCGGTGGCCGCTTACATTTAATACATCATCTACACGCCCGGTAATACGATAATTGCCATCTTCATCTCTCAAGCGCCATCACCTGTAAAATATAAATCTGGATAAGTTGCAAAATAATTTTTGCGGCAACGTTCATGATCGCCATAAGTAGTTCTTAAAATTCCCGGCCATGGAGCTTTTATACAAAGATTGCCTTTAACAAACCGTCCTCATCAGGCTCCGTCACTTCCTTTCCGTTTTCATCTACCAATAACGGTTGTACGCCCGGCAATGGTAATGTTGCCCAACTTGGTTTTGCTGGGGTAACGCCGGCAATATTTGAAATTAAAATTCCGCCTGTTTCTGTTTGCCACCAGGTATCTACTATCGGGCATTTTTTTCTGCCAATATTTTCATCATACCAATGCCAGGCTTCTTCATTGATCGGTTCACCAACACTTCCTAATACTTTTAATGATGACAGATCTTTGCCCTTTAAGGGTCCATCACCAAAACTCATCAAGCTTCTGATAGCGGTTGGCGCGGTGTATAAAATATTTACTTTGTATTTATCAACGATATCCCAAAATCTGCCGGCATCTGGCTAGGTAGGAATTCCTTCAAACATTAAGCTTGTTGCACCTGCGCAAGCGGCCCATAAACAATATAACTATGCCCGGTTATCCATCCAATATCTGCTGTACAAAAATATACTTCGCCTAGGTTGATATTGAAATGCATTAACAAAAGTATAAGTCGTCTAAACCATGTAACCGGCGCAAGTATGCACTACGCCTTTTGGTTTGCCCGTTGAACCGGATGTATATAAAATAAAAAGCGGATCTTCTGCATCCATTTCTTCCGCCTGAAAAGTAACTTTTCCATTTTTTTCTATCTGCTCTTCTGCATACTCCATTTCATCTTCCCACCAAACATCCCTTCCTTTAATCATTGAAACCGGTGTCCTTGTTCTTGTATAAACAATTACTTTTTTTACAGTTTTATTTCCAATCAATGCATCATCAATTACACTTTTTAATGGAATATTTTTTCGCCGCGATAAGCACCATCGCAGGTTATAATAAATTCAGCTTTCGCATCTTCCAGGCGATCGGCAATACTTTGTGCAGTAAATCCGCCAAATATCACAGTATGAATAGCGCCAATTCTTGCACAACCCAACACAGCATAAGCCAGCTCAGGAACCATGCCCATATAAATACAAACACGATCGCCTTTTTTTACACCATTATTTTTAAGCATTTGCGCAAACTGGCAAACTCGTTTATGCAAGCGGTTGTAGGTAACAACGCTTGTTCTTTCTTCAGGATTATTCGGCTCCCATATAATTGCTGGTTTTTCGCCCTTCGTCTCAAGATGCCTGTCAATGCAATTTTCAGTTATATTTAGTTTAGCACCTTTAAACCATTCAATTTTTGGTTCTTTAAAATTCCATTCAAGAACTTTATCCCATTTTTTTCGCCAGAAAAAATTTTCTGCAACATCATTCCAAAATTTTTCGGGTTCTTCAACACTTTTTTTATAACATCGATGGTATTGTTCCAATGATTTTATTTGATATGGATATTGCATAGCTTTTAATTAGAAGCGTAAATTTATTAACATCTGCGAAATGTAAACATCCTAAATATTTATTAACTGAATGATAAGTTACTGCTTGATTGCAAACAATATCTTTGTTTTAATCTTACTTCATGTCAATAGAAGTTCAACATCTTTTAAAAAAATACGGCGAACAAAAAGCGGTTAATAACTTTCTTTTTCTTTAAAAAATGGAGAGATCGTTGGCTTTCTGGGCCTAACGGCGCTGGCAAAAGCACTACCATGAAAATGATAACCGGTTATTTGCAGCCCGATGCAGGCGAGATAAAAGTTTGCGGGCTTTCTGTTAACAACAACCTTATAAATGTTAAGCGAAAGATTGGTTATTTGCCTGAGTCAAATCCTTTGTATTATGATATGTATGTGCAGGAATATTTAAAATTTATTGCCGGTGTGCAAAAGTTAAAAATTTAAAAGTAAAAATTCAAAATGTTATTGCGCTTACCGGCTTAACCATTGAAAATAAAAAGAAGATCGGGCAACTTTCAAAAGGGTATAAACAACGTGTTGGTCTGGCCGCAGCTTTATTGCATGAACCTGAAGTATTGATATTAGATGAACCAACAAGCGGTCTTGATCCAAACCAAATTATAGAAATACGCAACGTAATTAAAGAACAGGGCAAAAATAAAACGGTACTTTTTTCATCACATATTTTGCAGGAAGTTCAGGCAATCTGCGATCGTGTTATCATTATTAATAAAGGCGAAATTGTTGCTGATAGCAGCGTTGCAGATTAAAACTAAATACAAAATCAAACATAATTGCAGTAACTTTTTCAACAAAGATTAATACAGAAAAAATACAGGCGTTGCCTGCTTCAATTAATGTAAAAACTGTAAACGATTATGGATTTAAGTATTACAACAAATGATACAAATGAGCTGCGTCGCCAATTGTTAGAGTTTGCTATTGCTGAACAATTAGATATAGTTTCTTTACAAACTGAAGGCAATAATTTAGAAGATATTTTTAGAGGTTTAACAACAAATTAATTAATAATTATCCAGTTAATATTAACACATGATACAACCATCAACACTTAAATTTTTAAAGGAGTTAAAGAAGAATAACCACAAAGAATGGTTTGATGCCAACCGCAAAAAATATGAAGAAGCAAAGGCTGATTTTACAGCTTCTGTGCAACATATAATTCATGAGTTTTGTAAAACTGATACAACATTATCTTCTTTAAATGCCAAAGATTGTTTGTTTAGAATTAATCGCGATGTACGTTTTGCTAAAGATAAATCACCTTATAAAACTAACCTTGCTGCAAGCATAAACGCAGGTGGTAAAAAAAGTACGAAAGCCGGTTATTACATTCATATTGAACCGGGACAAAATTTTGTTGGCGGCGGTATTTGGCAACCAATGCCTGATGATTTAAAAAAGTAAGACAGGAAGTTGATTATAATTTTGATGAGTTTAATAAGATATCAGTAACAACAAAATTTAAGACAGTTTATACAAAAGGTTTAAGTAAAGATGGAGAATTAACTTTATCAAGACCGCCGAAAGGTTATGATGAAAATAACCCTGCTATTGAATATCTTAAACTAAAAAGCTTTATTGCAACTGCGTCTTTAAACGATGCGCAGCTAACAGATAAAAACTTTGAATCAACTATTGTAAAAGCTTTTGAAGCGTTACAGCCCATGATTGTGTTTTTAAATCATGCTTTAGCAAACTAACTTGCTTCAACTTTCAATTTTAAATTTTTAACCAGAATTAATTTGCTAAACTTAGTTGTATAGCTATAAATGGAAAACATTATTATAAGAAGTGCAAAGTTTGAAGACCTGGCTGTATTATTTCAATTTGAACAAGGTGTTATTGAAACTGAGCGGCAATTTGATCCCACAATAAAAAGCGGTCATATTAATTATTACAATTTAAAAGAAATGATACAGGCTGCAGATGTTGAAGTTGCAGTTGATGAATTAAATAATCAATTAATTGGCTCAGGTTATATACGTATTGAAAAATCTAAAAAAACATTTTTCAGGTATGAAAAATATGCTTATTTGGGTTTTATGTATGTAGTGCCCGAACATCGCGGCAAAGGTGTAATTAATAAAATTATTGACTATTTAAAAGCGTGGGCCAAAGCGCAAAAATTAGATGAATTAAGGTTAGAAGTTTATGTTGAAAACGAAAATGCCATTAAAGCGTATGAAAAAATTGGTTTTTTAAAACTGCTTACTGAAATGCGAATGCCTGTATAATTTCGAGAAAAGCGCAGCATTTATTTCTATTCCTAAACCCGGTTTATTAGTAATTGTAACAATGCCAATTTCGTACTGCAATCCGGTAGCAATATCTTCTCTTAACAGTAACGGCCCGTCCATATCTACATAATCAATTTGCGGTAAAACTGTGCGATGGCAGCGGAGCCAACGGTGCATTCATTCATGCTGCCTATCATCATTTTCAAATTCAATTGTTTTGCTTTTTCAATCATTCGCAAAGCAGGTGTTAAGCCGCTGCATTTCGTAAGCTTTATGTTGATGCCATGAAAGTGACCGGCGCATTTGTCAACGTCATTTTCAAACACACAACTTTCATCTGCAATTAATGGCAATGATGATTTTTCAAACAGAATTTTCATCCCGCTTAAATTATCTTTTGGCAATGGTTGCTCAATTAATTCAACTTTTAATTCTTTTAAAACAGTAATTTTTTCCAATGCTTCATCCAATGTCCAACCTGCATTTGCATTAACCCGAAAAATTGAATCAGTATGTTTTCTTAATGCTTCAACTGTTTCAATATCCTTCTCTGTTCCAACTTTTATTTTATAAATGGGTGAAGGATGAAGCTGCATTTTTTCAATCATCTTTTCAATGCTATCGATGCCAATTGTATAATCTGTAAGCGGAATATTTTTCCATTCCGTATCCCATAATTTATATAAAGGCTGATTGCGCATTTTGCCAAATAAATCCCACGCAGCCATATCAAGCGCACAAACTAAAAATGGATTGTTTGGAATGAGATGATGTAAATAATGCCAGTAACGTTCTGGTGTTGTAAAAGCAAATTTTTCAATAAGATTTTTTTTGCTTTCAATGTCTGCAATCATTTGTTCAACCGTAATGTTGTAATAAGTTATTGCAGGCGATTCGCCATAACCAATTAAGTTTCCTAACTGCAAAGCAACAATTAAAGATGGCTGGTGAGTTTTTGTTCTGCCGCCGGAAATGGTGAATGGATATTCAAAAGCAAGTTCAATTTTTTTGTAGTAAAGTTTCAAATTAACAATATTTCAGTAAGCTTATCTGCTGTTGTTTTTACAAAACCTAAGCAAACATTAAACAGTTAATGTATGCAGCAGTTTATCTAAAACCTGGTTTACAAAATATAATTGCGTATCTGTTCCCTCATTTTCTTTACTATCAATTTTTCCGCTGTCAACTATTTTGCCTTCTTTGCAAATGGCAAAGTAAGCATACAATTCATTAACGTTCATTTCAGGCACTTTAGCAGCATATCCTGTAATTCCAATGCCGTATGTGCTTGTAAACAACTGACAAACATGTAAGCCCATATCTTCTGCAACTTTTAAACTTACCGAATTGCATTCAAGTGCATGTAAAGGTTCAACCAGCAAATGCCTGCATTTTTGTCCAACATTATAAGCCGTTAAGCCGCCCTGAAAAAAATGTGAAGCATCTTTAGCCGCAGAAAAAGCAGCCTGTAAAAAACCTGATGTTACGCTTTCGGCAACTGCAATACTCCATTTATTTTTTTTTAAAGGCAGCGGCAATATCATTTATTGTTTTTTGATTAAACATGAATAATGTGATTTATAATTATTTGCAATAGTAAAATACAGTTATGCAATTTTTTCAAACCTGTATTTGCCTTTAATATGCTGATTAAAAAAGATGCCTTTTGAACGGACATTTTGTAATTGATTGTATGTTGTTTCAGGCACATTTTTATATTCATATATCAATCCTGAAACAAAGCTTATTGTTAATGCACACGTTGCTGCGTTATATTTAATTGATGCAATAACAGTTGAAGGCATACAAACACATTCAAAATTTTATTTTTTTTGCTTAACATTTTTTGAGCTGCTTTTTTTTGCTGCTTTTATTTTTTTGGGTGATGCTTTTTTAGGTAAAGATTTTACTGATTTTTTAACTGCTTTTGCAGCCGGTTGATTTTCGGGTTTGCCGGTTTTTTTTAATTGAAATTCTGCATCAGCATTCACTTTTGATAAAGCAAGTTTTGTAAGCGAATCATCTGCTTCATATTCTTCTTTTAAAGTTGCTGCAAGCAGGTTTGCCACTTTGTTTAATTGTAACTGCAATGCATAAGCATGCGCAGTGCCATAACTGCTTATTTCGTAATGTTCTATTTTTTGTGCAGCCGCAATAATAGCCGCATCCATCACTTCAGGTATCATATCTTCTTTAAGCAAAGCATTTCCTTCTTTTACCAAACCTTCCATTGCCTTGCAATGTTCTTCACCTTCTTTGCTTGTAAAAATGTTTGCAAAAAATCCTTTTTTTTCAGGCGCCACTTTTTCTTCACCCAATATCTGCTGCATTTCATCAAGCCGCTTTTTTTGCGTTTTGGTTATGGCAAGATGTTGCTTTAAAGCATTTTTCAGTTCTGTGTTTGCAGCAGCTTCAATCATTTTAGGAAGCGCATCAATAATTTGTGTTTCTGCAGAATAAAGATCTTTTAATTCGTGCTTAAGCAGTTCGTGAAGCGAATCGATAGTTGGCATTATGATTTGTTTTTATTGGTGAAAATGGTATTAATAATTGCAGAATTTATGCCGGAATGCAAGCACAATTCGGCTTTATAATAAAGATAATCATCGCCAGATAATTAACTTATATAAATTTCTTTACTGGCATAATTATCGTTTTAAAACAATAAACCTTAAAACAATTTTTATGAAAACAGACAAAAATTATGTGCTTATAACCGGAGGTTCTTCCGGTATTGGTTTTGAATTGTCAAAGCTTTTTGCACAGGACGGCTACAATTTAATTCTTGTTGCCAGAGATGAAAATCAGTTACGCACTGCCGCAGATGAATTAAAACAACACAATGTAGATGTTGTTACTATTTCTAAAGATTTATTTTATCCGGGCAATGCATTTGAATTGTACGATGAAATAAAATCTAAAAATCTTGAAGTGGAAATTTTGGTGAATGATGCAGGCCAGGGTGTTTATGGCGAATTTGTGGATACAGATATACAAAGAGAAATAAACATCATCAACCTTAACATTACAAGCCTTGTGGTGCTAACAAAACAATTTGTAAAAGAAATGGTGCAAAGAGGCAGCGGTAAAATTTTAAACCTGGCTTCTATTGCGGGCAAAGTTCCCGGGCCGTTGCAATCTGTTTATCATGGCACAAAAGCGTTTGTGTTTTCTTTTTCTGAAGCTATAAGAAATGAGCTTAAAGATACCGGCGTATCAATTACAGCGTTATTGCCCGGCGCAACAGACACAGATTTCTTTAATAAAGCAGATATGCAGGATGCAAAAATTGTTCAGGAAGGCAAGCTTGCACCGGCTGCCGATGTTGCCAAAGATGGTTATAAAGCATTAATGGCCGGTGATGATAAAATTATTTCAGGATTTAAGAACAAAGTACAGGTTGCCATGAGCAATATAACCCCTGATGAAATGGCCACCAGCATGATGCATAAACAACAGGAACCGGTTACTAACGATGAAAATAGTTAAAAATAAACGGTGTTTATGTAAACAATAAAAACAAATGTTTAAATAACTTCGAACTTTTAAAGCCGTGTAAAATTTACGCGGCTTTAATTTTAATATAATTGTATTATAAATTCACCGCTTAATAAATACCTGACCGAATTGTTTTAATGATGAATAATTTTAGAATAACTGCAATTACAACAAGTTTTATTTTTATTTTAAAATGTTCGTTCGCCCAGGATACTTCTAAACAGCAGCAGTTTAATATCCACTTTCAAACAACGTATGTTTATCAGATCAAGCCATCTTTTCATTCACCGTATCAAGGCAAAAACAGTTTAACCGGCAAACAGGAAAAGCAAAATTCTATAACAGCAACTTTATATGCAGGCGCAAAACTATGGCGGGGCGCAGAAATGTATGTTAATGCTGAAATAGCTGGTGGCAGCGGGTTAAGCGGTGCATTGGGCATGGCCGGTTCATCAAACGGAGAAACGTTTAGAGTGGGCGATCCTGCACCAACATTGTACTCGGCACGTTATTATATAAAACAGGTTTTTAGTTTATCCGCAGAAGAAACTTTGCTTTCAAACACTGCCAATCAATTAAGCGTTTATGAACCAAAAAAATTTTTAAGCATTTGGTTTGGAAAATTTTCGTTGGGCGATTTATTCGATCAAAATAATTATAGCAATTCTCCGCGAACACAATTTTTAAACTGGTGTTTAATGAATAACGGCACCTGGGATTATGCGGCAAACGTTCGGGGTTATACGTACAGTTTATCTTCTGTATTACAACTAAACGGCATAGCATTTAAGCTTGGCGCAGCTACTTTGCCCAAAGAAGCAAACGGCGCCACATTAAATACAAAGTTTAAAGACAGTTTTGCATTGGGTGTAAATGTAGAAATTGATAAATCGTTTTTTTTAAATGGAAAAGCAGGTAACATAAGATTGTTGGGTTTTTATAATAACGGAAATTTTGGTAGTTATGTTGAAGCGCTGAAGATGCCGGGAACGCCTGATATAACATCTACAAGAAAATTAGGCAGAACAAAAACTGGTATTGAATTAAATTTTGATCAGCAGCTTGATTCTGTTGCAGGAGTTTTTGGCAGAATTGGATGGAATGATGGTAAAAACGAAACATGGGCTTTTACTGAAATTGAGCGCACGGTTAGCTTTGGTGCATCTTTTAACGGCGCTGCCTGGAAAAGAAATGATGACAATGCTGGCATTGCATTTTCAATAAATGGCATTTCAAAAGAACATAAAAATTATCTTGCAAAAGGCGGTTCAGGTTTTATTTTGGGTGATGGTAAATTGAACTATGGCGCAGAAGGCATCACCGAATTATATTACAGCGTTAAACCTTCTGAAACACTTCCTTTATGGTTAACGGGTGATTACCAGTTTGCATTTAACCCGGGATATAATAAAGACAGAGGGCCTGTAAATATTTTTTCAATTCGGGTGCACACAGAATTTTAAACAACTGTTGAAGTAAATTATCAAATGGTTCAGACCTACATTAATTCCTTTACTACATTTTGAATTACTCTTGGTTTACCCAACGTATAATAATGAAGCACAGGCACACCAAATTTTATTAATTCCTTACTTTGTTGTACCAGCCATTCAGTGCCAACTTTTTCACTGTCTTCATCTGTTTTGCAACGCGTAATTTCTTCAGATAATTGCGTGGGAATATCAACATGAAAAATACGGGGCAAAACAGAAAGCTGCTTTTGGCTGGTTATGGGTTTTAACCCTGGAATTATGGGAATATTAATGTCATTTTCACGACATTTTTTTACAAAATCAAAAAACTTTTGATTATCAAAAAACATTTGCGTCATTATATATTCTGCGCCGCAGCAAACTTTTTCTTTTAAACGCTGCATATCAATTTCAGGGTTGGGCGCTTCAAAATGTTTTTCAGGATAACCTGCCACGCCAATGCAAAATTTTGTTTTGCCTCCGTCGCGAATATCATCATCTAAATAAATTCCACTGTTAAGGTTTACGATCTGTTTCAGTAATTCGTTTGCATAGTGATTTCCGTCAGGCTCAGGCTCAAATGAAGCAGCATTTTTTTCGGCATCACCACGAATGGCGAGCACGTTATCAATGCCCAAAAAATTTAAATCAATCAATGCATCTTCAGTTTCTCTTTTAGAAAAACCACCACAAATAATATGCGGTACTGCATCAATTTTATAATGATTCATAACAGCAGCGCAAATACCAACAGTGCCCGGGCGTTTACGCACTTCAACCTTCTCAAAGTTTCCATCTTTCTTTTTTTTAAAAGCAGTTTCGCTACGATGGTAGGTTACGTTGATCCATGAAGGTTTAAACTCCATTAAAGGATCGAGATGATCATAAATTGAATTGATGCTTTTGCCTTTCAAGGGCGGCAAAATTTCAAAAGAAACAAGTGTATCTTTTGCGTTGCTGATATGTTCTGTAATCTTCATTTTTAAAAAAGTGGTGCAAATGTATTGTACTTTTTCTCTTGAAAGAAAAAGTATCAAAAGTGCAGGAGCGAACAATATTCAGCACATTCGCTTATTCCTAAAGTTCACAGCCTCCAAAAAAATCAGAAAGACGTAAAGTAAGTTCGAAAGTGGAGAACATTAAACATTAAACTTTAAACATTAAGAGTTTACTTCAGCAACTCACAAGGTTTTAAACCTGTATGTTTTTTAAACGCTGCCGAAAAATGCGAGATGGATGAATAGCCGAGCAGGTCTGAAACATCGGTTACGCTTAAACTTTTTTCGTATAAAAGGTATTTGGCGTGTTCCATTCGTTGCTGCTGATAAAAATCAAAAATGGTGGTGCCGAAAATTTCTTTAAAACCTTTTTTTAAATAGCATTCATTAATGGCAACTTTGCGGCTAAGTTCTTTTATAGTGATCGGGTTGCCGATGTGTTCAAGCAAAACTTCACGGGCTTTATAAATTCTGTCGCGGCCGCTTTCATCTTCCAAAAATTTACAGGCAAAGCCTTCTTCCTTTTCTTCAATTAAACATTCAACACTGTATAAAAGCAGTTCGTGCACTTTTGCATTGGTATAAATATTTTCAAGTGCCCCGCTGAAGTTATTGCTCAGCAAGGCTTCCAGCACCATGCGTTTGCGGTTGCAAACAGCAAAAAGTTTATTGAATGAATATGGATGCGTAAAAGCCAGCACTTCATCTTTGCGGCTTGTAAGCTTTACATTTTGTACAAACTGGTATAAAAAATTTGCTGAAAAATGAAATGAAAACACGTCAACAGTATCATGCGTTTTGCAATTATCAGTTTCAGTTTGTTTACACGCCAGGCAATTTTTTGCTGAACAATATTTATTGCCGGTGATGCAAAAACGCAGTTCAAAAAAATTTTCTTCTGGTTCGCTTTTGCTGTAATGATAAACCAGCATGCCTTTATCTTCGGCGTTTGCAAATTGCGGCGCATCATACCTGCGGATAACATAATGCACTGAGCCGGGAATTTGCTGTTCTTTCAGCTCCAGCAAATTCATTCTCGAATCAATTGTATCACGGTGTGCAGCTTGTAATATATCCAGTGCTTGCATCATAGCGGCGCAAAGATAAGGAAGCCAAGCCCATCCGAAATTTTTCCTAAAAGAGAAGAACTTGTAAGCAGCGAATTTTACAAATACATTACAAAATTATCAGCGGCTTATAAGTTCCCTTTAGACATTGGGACTTTGTGCCTCGCTTTCAATACTTTTTCAATATCATGCAAGCTCATGCCTTTTGCGTTTAATAAAATCAAATAATGAAACAACAGATCAGCCGCTTCATTTAAAAAAAGTTCGTCATTATTATCCTTTGCTTCAATCACCAGTTCAACCGCTTCTTCACCCACTTTCTGCGCAATTTTATTAATGCCTTTTTCAAACAAACTGTTTACATAAGAACCTTGCTGTTTGGTTTCTTTTCTTGATTCAATAATTTTTTCAAGATGATATAAAAAACTGCCTTCGTTGATTTCATTAAAACAGGTATCGGCGCCGGTGTGACAAACCGGCCCTGCAGGATTTGCCTTAATCAACAAACAATCATTATCGCAATCAATCAAAATATCCTTAACAAAAAGAAAATTATTGGTGGTTTCACCTTTTGTCCAAAGCCTTTTTTTGCTGCGGCTGTAAAAGGTTATTTTTTTGTTGATGAGTGTTTGCTCATACGCTTCATCGTTCATATAACCCATCATCAACACTTTATTTGTTGATGCATCCTGCACAATAACAGGTACAAGTTTATCCGGAAATTTATTAAAGTTCGGTTTCATGCCCTCAATCCCTAAAAGTGAATTGTTATGCTTATTATTATTCATTGTTGCAAAAATTAAAATGATTTTTATGTTATCATCTTTTGTATTTCATGGCATCACGGTTGTGTCACTCCCTTGTGCTGCATATTTTCATGGCGACTATGCTTAATACCTTTGTGCCTTCATGGCATTTATCTAACATTTATGTTTTGTTCTTTTAAAAACATTTTCAAATCCGGAATGCTGATCTCTTTATAATGAAATAAACTTGCCGCCAATGCTGCATCGGCGCCTGCATTAAAAACATCTGCAAAATGCTGCATATTGCCTGCGCCGCCGCTTGCAATTACAGGAACCGAAGAAAACAATTCTACTTCTTTTATCAGCTCATTTGCAAAACCCTGTTTTGTTCCATCATGATTAATCGACGTTAATAAAATTTCACCGGCACCAAAATCAATCGCTTGTTTCATCCATTCAATTGCATTAATTGAAGTTGCAACACGACCACCATTTAAATACACAAACCAGTTATTGTTTTCAAACTTTGCATCTACCGCAAGCACCGTACACTGCGTACCAAATTGTTTTGCAATTGCAGTAATTAAAGATGGATTTTTTATAGCTGCTGTGTTGATGGAAATTTTATCGGCACCGGCATTTAATAAAACGCTTACATCTTCAACAGAACTTATGCCGCCGCCAACAGTAAACGGGATGTTGATGGTTGCTGCAACTTTTGTAACCAGTTCAAGCAATGTTTTTCTTTTTTCGTTAGTTGCCGTTATATCAAGAAAAACCAATTCATCTGCACCTTTTTCCGCATAAAAAGCTGCAAGTTCAACTGCATCACCGGCATCACGAATATTTATGAAATTAATGCCTTTAACTGTGCGGCCATCTTTTACATCGAGACATGGAATTATTCTTTTAGCAAGCGGCATTATAAATATTTTTTAAGGTGAGTTAATTTAATTTTTCCCTCGTAAAAAGCTTTGCCTATAATTACGCCTGAACAACCAATTTCATTTAATTCTTCAACATCTGTTATTGATGAAACGCCGCCACTTGCAATCAAATGCAATTGAGGAAAAGCATTCAAAATTTTTTTATATAGTTCGATAGAAGTTCCCTGTAACAATCCATCTTTTGAAATATCAGTACAAAAAATATTTTTAATTCCTTTATTTATATAAGTGCTTATATAATTTATGATGTTGATGTTTGCAGATTGCTGCCAGCCATTGATCATGATATTTTCATCTTTTACATCAGCACCCAATAAAATTTTTTCGGCACCAAAAATCGTTATCCAGTCATTAACCAATTCAGGATTTTTTACGGCGATGCTGCCGATATTAAAAAATGTTGCACCCGCATTTAAAACAGCCTGAACATCTTCAGTTGTTTTTATGCCGCCGCCAAAATCTATTTTTAAATTCGTTTGCGATGCAACTTCTTCTAATGTTTTTATGTTGATGATTGAGCCTTGTTTTGCGCCATCAAGATCAACCATGTGCAACCGTTTTATACCTGCGTTTTCAAATTGTTTTGCAATATCAACCGGTGATTCGCTGTAAATTTTTTTTGTTTGATAATCGCCTTGCGAAAGCCGTACACATCTTCCATCTATAACATCTATTGCAGGAATAATTTCAATCATAATTCAACAAAATTTTTTAGGATTTTTTCACCCGCTTTTCCTGATTTTTCCGGATGAAATTGCACTGCATAAAAATTATCTTTTTGTATGGCTGCGCTATATTCCAAATTATAGTTTGCAGTAGCAGATGTGTACAATGATTTTTCTACATAATAACTGTGCACGAAATACACATATTCTTCTTCACTCAATCCTTTAAATAAGGGTTGCTTTAAATCATAAATATTATTCCAGCCCATTTGCGGCACCTTTATATAACCTGAAAACTTTTTTACTGATTCTTTAAACACGCCAATACATGTTGTATTATTTTCTTCAGAATAATTACAAAGCAATTGCATGCCTAAACATATTCCTAAAAACGGTTGCTTACAATGTTTAATGAGCTGATCTAATTTTTTTTCAAGCAGATAGTTCATTGCAAAACCTGCTGCACCTACGCCGGGAAAAATTATTTTATCAGCGCTTAAAATTTCTTCCGCATCATCTGTAACAATTGATTTTATACCTAATCGCTTCAATCCGAATTCAACAGAACAAACATTGCCGGCGTTATATTTTATAATTACAATTTTCATAACCTCACCCCCAACCCCTCTCCGGAAGAGAGGGGCTTGGTTCTAAATTTTAAAAGGTTAATAATTATATTTTGCTGTTGCATTTAAATTCTTAAACTTAAATTTTATAAATCTTCAAAAATGTACTTGCTCAAAAAGTCCTCGCCTTCGGAGAGGATTTAGGTGAGGTCTTATAAAATTCCTTTTGTTGTCGGTAACGCATCGCTGTTTTCATTTACAGCAACTGCCATCTTTATTGCTTTTGCAAATGCTTTAAAAATTGATTCTATTTTATGATGTTCGTTTTCGCCTTCCGCTTTAATATTCAAATTGCATTTGGCTGCGTCGCTGAACGATTTAAAGAAATGATAGAACATTTCTGTGGGTACATCACCAATATATTCACGTTTAAAATTTACATCCCAAACCAGCCAGCTTCTTCCGCCAAAATCAATAGAAACCTGCGCCAGGCAATCATCCATCGGCAATAAAAAACCATAGCGTTCCATGCCGCGTTTGCTGCTCACTGCTTTTGCAATCGCTTCACCTAAAGCAATGGCCGTATCTTCAATTGTGTGGTGTTCATCAATATGCAAATCGCCGTTAACTTTTAAGTTCAGATCAATCAAGCTATGTTTTGATAATTGCTCGATCATGTGATTAAAAAAATTTAAACCGGTAGAAACATTATATGTTCCATTTCCATCAAGATTTAATTCAATTTCAATTTTTGTTTCGTTGGTATTTCTTGAATGAATTATTTTTCTTGAAGATGATTTTAAATTTTTATACACTTCATTCCAACCTGTAAAATTTGTTTTAGTAATGTATAAATTGTTACTGTCAATTTTATCAGCATTTGTTTGAACTTTAAAAAAAATACTTTCATTTTTCAACATTTCAAATGCTTTTGAAAGTACGCGGGTTTTATTGCCTTTAGCAATAACTATTAATTCATAATTTAATTGTTTGGTAATGCTGTATAAATTATGAATTACATCTTTTTCAAACAACAAATCTTCAACGGCATTACCGCTTACAGAAACAAGTATGGCATCAATATCAACAAATAACTTCTTCATTATTTATAATTTTTTAAAGCAGTTAACAACGCCTCATTCTCCTGCGGCGTGCCAATGGTTATACGCAAACTGTTTTCGCATAAAGGCTGACTGCTTCGGTTTCTTACAACAATATTTTTTGTAATGAGATATTGATACAATTTTTTTGCGTCATTCACTTTTATCAAAATAAAGTTTGCATCAGAAGGATAAATTTTTTTAATAAAATCAAACGCAGTAAACTCTTTAAGTAATCTTTGTTTTTGCTGAATTAATGTGCAGGTTTTTTCTTTCGCTTCATTTTCATTATGCAAAGCCTGCAAAGCGAGTTGCTGCGTTGCCTCACTTACATTATACGGCGGTTTTATTTTGTTGAGCACATGAATAATTTCTTTTGATGCATAAGCAAAACCAATTCTCAATCCTGCCAAACCCCATGCCTTTGAAAGCGTTTGCAGCACAACAATATTTGGAAATTCATTTAATCTTTTTATCCATGACGGAGTGCCCGCAAAATCAATGTATGCTTCATCAACAACAATAATTCCATCAAAACTTTTCAAGAGCCATTCTATATCTTTTTCATTTAATAAATTTCCTGTTGGATTGTTTGGCGAACAAACAAAAATAATTTTTGTATTGCTGTTAATTCCTTTTTTAGCAGCATCAGTATCTAATTGAAAGTTTTCAGTAAGCAGAATTTTATTAATGGCAATTTCATTTATTTCAGCGCTTACTTCATACATGCCATAGGTTGGCGGAAAAATCAAAATATTATCTTTTGAAGGATTGCAAAAAGCTCTTATTAAAAGATCGATCGCTTCATCGCTGCCATTTCCAACAAAAATATTTTCTATCGAAATCTTTTTTATTGCACTAATTTTTTCTTTCAATTTTTTTTGCAACGGATCGGGATAGCGATGAAAATTTTTTTCTAATGTTGAACCCAAACTGTTTTCATTTGCGTCTAAAAAAATCTGTGCATCGCCTTCAAATTCTGAACGTGCAGATGAATACGGGATCAACTTTTTTACGTTTTCACGCAAAATATTTTCAAGCTTAAATTCGTTCATAACAAATCTTTTAACCGTATTGAAACAGCATTTGCATGTGCCTGCAAACTTTCTGCTTCGGCCAATGTTTGCACTGTAGTTGAAATATTTTTTAATCCTTGTTTTGATAACTTTTGAAAAGTTATTTTTTTATAAAAGCTATCTAACGAAACGCCGCTGTATGCTTTTGCAAAACCATTTGTAGGCAAAGTGTGATTGGTGCCCGAAGCATAATCACCAACAGATTCAGGTGAAAAATTTCCAAGAAAAACCGAACCTGCATTTGTAATTTTTTCTGCGATCGATTCATACTTTTTACAATTGATAATTAAATGTTCCGGCGCATATTCATTTATCAATTCAACACATTCATTTAAATCATTCAGCAAAATTGCTTTGCTGTTTTGCAAAGCCTCAATTGCAATTTCTTTTCTTGATAAAACTTTTAGTTGTTCCTGCAAAAAAATTATTGTTTGATTGATAACAGGTTCATGATTTGTAACTAACAGAACCTGCGAATCTTTTCCATGTTCTGCCTGCGATAAAAGATCAGCCGCAATAAATTCTGTGTTAGCCGTTTCATCTGCAATCACTGCAACTTCTGATGGGCCTGCAGGCATATCAATAGCTATGCCTTCTGCATTTACCATCATTTTTGCACAGGTTATATATTGATTACCCGGTCCGAAAATTTTATATACTTTTTCAACAACACCAGTGCCATAAGCCATGGCGGCAATGGCCTGCGCACCACCAATTTTATATATTTTATTAATGCCTGTTTTTTTTGCTGCATATAAAATTGCCGGATGAACATTACCATTTTTTTGCGGCGGCGTGCAAACAATAATTTCTTTACACCCAGCAATAATTGCGGGTACGGCAAGCATAATAAAAGTTGAAAACAAAGGCGCCGTGCCACCCGGAACATATAAACCAACTTTATTAATTGCAACACTTTTTCGCCAGCAAACAACGCCCGGCATTGTTTCAATTTTTTGAATTGGTTCTTTTTGCGCTTCATGAAATGTGCGTACATTTTTTATAGCAACATCAATCGCATCTTTTAAATTATTGTCGATAGTTTCTGCTGTTTGCCATTCTTTATCAGTAACATTAAAATTATTTAGTTTAATGTTATCGAACTGCTTTGTATAATTTTTTATTGCTTCATCGCCGTTTTCTTTAACATCATTCAAAATATTTTGAACAATATTTTTTACAGCCGAAAAATTTTGCGAAGGCCGCTGCAATAATTGCTGCCAGTTATTTTTATCGGGATATCGTATAACCTGCATCATAAAACCATTTTTTCAATCGGTGCAATTAAAATTCCTTCGGCGCCATTTTCTTTTAAGCTTTCAATAATATTCCAGAAATCATCTTCGTGCACAACAGAATGCAGCGAACTCCATCCTTCAATGCCAAGCGGTAAAATGGTTGGACTTTTCATCCCGGGAATTAATTTACAAATAACATCAAGCTTTGCATCGGGCACATTCAACAAAATATATTTATACTTTTTTGCTTTTTTTACAGCCTGTAACCTGAACAATATTTTTTTGAGCAATGCCTTTTTTTCTTCGTTAAGATTTTTATTGCTGATGAGTGCCGCTTCTGAATTCAATATCACTTCTGTTTCTTTTAAACCATTTGAAAACAAAGTGCTGCCGCTGCTCACCAAATCGCAAATTGCATCAGCCAAACCAACACCGGTTGTAATTTCAACAGAGCCGCTTATTTCATGAATTTCTGCATCAATTTTATTTTCATTTAAAAATTTTTTGAGTAACAAAGGATAAGTTGTTGCAATTCTTTTTTTATGTAAAAAACTTACATCGTTATAATTTTCATTTCTTGGAACGGCAATGGATAACCTGCATTTTGCAAAGCCAAGCTTTTCAACAAGCGTAATATTTCTGTTGGTTTCATAAATAATATTTTCACCAACAATACCAATATCGGCAACGCCATCTTCAACATATTGCGGTATATCATCATCACGCAAAAACAACATTTGCATCGGAAAATTTATGGCTTCATTCAATAATTTATTCATACCGTTTTGCAGTTCAATGCCGCATTCTTTTAAAATTTTTATCGAGTCATCGTACAACCTTCCCGATTTCTGCACCGCAATTTTGAGCTTTGTATTTTCCATAAAATAAAAAAGGCTTACCTGTTTGGTAAGCCTGTGTTTATAATGTTTTCTATAATTACATACAATCATTACAGCTTACCCTGCAAGGAGTAAAATGATGATGATGTGTATGTGTGTTTAAAATCATTGAGGCGCAAATATAAAAGATAATTTATTCAACACAATTATTTAAGCGATTATTTTTAAGTCATCCTGCTTATGTTTGATTTTATTTTATGAAGAAACTGATTCAAAAACTTTTTCGTGGACTTGTTATCCGGCTGGCCGATAAATTTTCTTCAAGACCGGATAAGCAAAGAGTTTTTGATTCATTAACCGAACTGCACAAAAAAATTTCAGAAGGCAATGAAAAGAAGGGTTTGATAATTCCGTTTGATGCATCAACACAAAAATTTATTATTTTTTCTGACCAGCATAAAGGAAGAAAAAATAATGCCGACGATTTTGCGGTTTGCGAAAAAAATTATGTTGATGCTTTGCAATATTATTTTGATAAAGGTTTTTTCTTCATCAATCTTGGCGATGGTGAAGAGCTTTGGGAGAATAATATCTTCCAGGTAAAAAAATTTAACCAGCCTTCTTTTGAAAAAGAAAAATTGTTTCAGCAGCAAAAGAGATTTCTAAAAATTTTTGGTAATCATGATCTGTATTGGGCAAACGACCCAACGGCATTTATACAATTAGAAAGTATTTATGGCGAAAAGTTTCCGGTTTATGAAGGCTGCATTCTTGCAACAACCATCAATAATAAAAATTTCCAAATTTATTTAACGCATGGCCACCAGGGAGATTTGCAAAGTGATGGCAACTGGTTCAGTAAATTTTTTGTGTCGAACATTTGGGGGCCGCTGCAGGCAATATTGGATATTAACCCAAACACGCCGGCCAACAACGATCACTTAAAAAGTTTGCATAATGCAATTATGTATAGCTGGAGCAGCGTTGAAAAAAACCTTTTATTAATTACCGGTCATACGCATCAGCCCGTATTTATGTCGCTAACGCATTTGGAAAGATTGTATTTTAAATTGAACGTTGCGCAAAAAACAAATGATCAATCTTTAATAAAAAATATTGAAGATGAAATAGCTAAAGCAAAGCCTGCTAACCCAACGCCGCCCGATCTTTCAAAAATAATTCCATCTTATTTTAACAGCGGTTGTTGTTGTTTTGATGATGGCGATATAACCGGAATTGAAGTTGCTGATGGTTTTATTCGTTTAATAAAATGGAAAAATGAAAGAGAAATTTTAGAAGAAATTAAATTGAGTGAGCTGGAAGAATTGTTGCCCTGAACCATTAATCATAACTTCGAAACAATTAAATTATGCGTATGAAAAAATTACATAAACAATTATTAATTGCACTGCTTATTTTAATTACTTACAATTTGCAAGCGCAGTCTAACGGCTGGATTTCTTTGTTTGACGGTAAATCATTAAATGGCTGGAAGGTTGGCGACAATGCATCAACATTTAGTGTTGATAGCGGCATGATAAAAGTTAATGGCAACACCGCACATTTGTTTTATGACGGGCCGGTTAATAATCATAATTTTAAAAACTTTGAATTTAAAGCTGATGTTTTAACGAAGCCACATGCAAATTCGGGCATTTATTTTCATACACAATTTCAGCAGGGCGGCTGGCCTGAAAAAGGATATGAAGTGCAGATAAATAACTCGCATACAGATTGGCGCCGAACGGGAAGTTTATATGCTATTCAGGATATAAAAGAAGTTGTTGTTCCGGATAATGTTTGGTTTACTGAATACATTAAAGTTGTTGGCAAAAGAGTGATCATTAAAATAAATGATAGCGTTGTTGTTGATTATACAGAGCCTGAAAATGTGCAGCGGCCCGCAGATATGAAAGGAAGAATTATTTCAAGCGGAACATTTGCGTTGCAAGGCCACGATCCGGGCAGCACGGTTTATTTTAAAAATATTATGGTAAAGCCGCTTGCTGATTAAATTTGAATAAGTTTACCTGTTGCTTCTATTTCTTCAATAAAAGGATTATCCTCCGCTGTTTCACTTTCGGTGAAAGGATGTAATTCTATTCTTTTGAATTTCCTTTTTAATGAAGCCGTTTTTTCAATGTTTAAAAAATAATTATCAGAAAAATCTTTGCTCCAAACCGCAAGGTCTATATCGCTGTATTCATGCGGATTTTCTTTTGCCATGCTGCCAAAAAGAATGGCTTTTTTCAACGTAAAGCCAAGCTCAGTTAAACCTGTAAGGTAACCTGCTACTTCATTTTCTATATCTTTTCTTCTAACCATTTTTTTAGATCGTTTACTTTCTCCATTTGTTTTTTTATATATTCAGCAGTTGCGCTATGTTGCAGTGCATTTGTAAAATCAGGATATCTGCCCCTGATGTTCCAGCTATTTATTACAGATAAAAAATCAAGTTGTTCGGCACTTAATTCAATTGCGCTTTCTTCTGCAAGCCGAATCAAATCATGTGTAAATGGAGGTGTGTTTGTGATGCTCTCTTTTATCCATACAGCTTTTAAAAGTTTTTCAATAACAAGATGTAAAGAAAAAAGGCAAAAGGCAAAACGCTTTCCATTTAAAAGAACAAGTGCAGTTTCCCAATCTTCATTGGCGCTGGTTTTCCAATATTGAATATGTTGCTCTTTATTCAGCATTCAACAAAAATATAAAATTACAAGGCAGAAAGCAACGCGTTAAATTTTTGAATGTGTATTATTTATCGTTTGGCATTTAGTATTCAATATTATTTTTGCTGCTATGCCAAAAGATAATTCCATCCACTCAGTTTTAATTATTGGTTCAGGCCCCATCATCATTGGCCAGGCTTGCGAGTTTGATTACAGCGGCTCACAGGCTGCAAGAAGTTTGCGTGAAGAAGGTATAAAAGTTATTCTCATCAACAGCAATCCTGCAACCATCATGACCGATCCGATGATGGCAGATAAAGTGTATTTATTGCCATTAACGGTTGAAAGTATTGAACAAATTTTAGAAGAAAATCAAATTGATGCAGTGCTGCCAACCATGGGCGGACAAACAGCGCTTAATCTTTGTATTGAAGCAGATGAATTAGGTGTTTGGGAGAAATATAATGTGCGATTAATTGGTGTTGATGTGAATGCAATTAAAGTTGCTGAAGATCGCGAAAAGTTTCGGCAGTTAATGGTTAGATATTGGTATTAAAGTAGCGCCAAGTCGTGTTGCAATTAGTTGGTTGGAAGGAAAAGAATTTGCGCAGCAGATCGGGTTTCCGTTGGTAATTCGCCCATCATTTACATTGGGTGGAACCGGCGGCGGTTTTGTGCATGATAAAAGTGAATTAGATGAAGCATTGCAGCGTGGTTTGCAGGCTTCACCAATACATGAAGTATTAGTTGAAAAAGCCGTGCTTGGATGGAAAGAATTTGAACTGGAATTACTGCGCGATCAAAAACGATAATGTGGTTATTATTTGCACGGTTGAAAATGTTGATCCGATGGGCATTCATACCGGAGATTCAATAACCGTTGCACCGGCGATGACGTTGAGTGATACCGCTTATCAGGACATGCGCAACCAAGCAATAAAAATGATGCGTTCGCTTGGAAATTTTGCCGGTGGCTGCAATGTGCAGTTTGCACTCAATCCTGAAACGGAAGATATTATTGCGGTTGAAATTAATCCAAGAGTTAGCCGTTCATCTGCGCTGGCAAGTAAAGCAACGGGTTATCCTATTGCAAAAATTGCGGCCAAACTTGCGATTGGTTATAGTTTGGATGAATTAAAAAATCAAATCACCAAAACTACTTCTGCCTATTTTGAACCTGCATTAGATTATGTAATTGTAAAAATGCCTCGTTGGAATTTTGATAAATTTAAAGGCGCAAACGATACGTTGGGTTTGCAAATGAAAAGCGTTGGTGAAGTAATGGCAATTGGAAGAAGTTTTACCGAAGCCATTCAAAAAGCTTGTCAGAGTTTAGAGAATGAAGCGGTTGGTTTGGGTTATTATGGAAAAAGTTTGATGAAGAGCGATGAAATTGTTGAATATATCAAAACGCCAAAATGGGATCGCATTTTTCGCATTAAAGATGCATTGATGCAAGGTGTAACCATTAAAACAATTGTGCAGGCAACGTGCATTGATCGCTGGTTTATTTATCAAATACAGAAATAGTGCGCATTGAAAAAGAACTATACAACATTCCTTAATACAGTTTGCCTGAAGAACTTTTAAAGGAAGCAAAACACAATGGATTTGGTGATGAACAAATTGCACGCATTTTAAAAGACCGTTGCACTGATGAACAAGTGTATGAAAAAAGAAAAGCACTCGGCATAACACGTGTATATAAAATGGTTGATACCTGCAGCGCAGAATTTGAAGCGAAAACGCCTTATTTTTATAGCAGCTTTGAAGGATAGTTAATCTAAACCTAAAGGAACGCAAAAAGTTTTAATTAGAGAATTGAGTTATATATCAGGGCTTAATTGTTGAAAAAGCAATACTACAAAAGTTCAATCAAGGCATATGAACGAACGTGTTGCATATCGTTCGTTTTGAATTTCTTTGGTTACTTTTTTTTTCAAGAAAAGAAAGTAACAATCATCGTTTATATTGCAAGTATAAATTCAAAATACATGAATACATCCGTCCGCATTCGATTGTCTGCACTTATGTTTCTTGAATTTTTTGTTTGGGGTGCATGGTATGTAACGTTGGGAACTTATCTTGATAAAGATTTACATGCAACCGGCATACAGGTAGGCGCCGCCTATAGCGCAATGGCAATTGCAACCATCATATCTCCTTTTTTTATAGGTATGATAGCAGATAGATTTTTTTCTGCACAAAAATTATTAGGCGTATTACATCTTTTGGGCTTTGTGCTTTTATATTATATCACCACTATAAAATCGCCTTCAGCTTTTTATTGGGTTTTATTGGTGTACTCATTAATGTACGCACCAACGTTGGCGCTTGCAAACTCTGTTGCATTCAGGCAAATGAAAGACCCGGGAAAAGAATTTGCATCAATAAGAGTTTTAGGAACAATCGGATGGATTGCAACCGGCTGGATGATTGATAAAGTTTTTAAAGTAAGCACAGAAAATTTGGTGTTTACATTTAAAATGGCAGGCATTGCATCATGTGTATTGGGATTATTAAGTTTTATTTTACCTGATACGCCCCCAAAAGCAAAAGGCACAGCAGCAACATTCAAACAAATTTTAGGTGCAGATGCGTTTGTGTTGTTTAAAGATACTTCATTCACCGTGTTTTTTATTGCATCTGTTCTTATTTGTATTCCGCTTTCATTTTATTACAGTCTTACTAATTTATATCTCACAGATGCAGGAATGAAAAATGTTACCAGCAATATGACGTTTGGTCAATTTTCTGAGGCATTTTTCATTTTATTAATTCCATTTTTTTTCAGAAGACTTGGCGTAAAATGGATGATTGCGTTGGGAATGATTGCATGGACGTTGCGTTTTCTTTGTTTTGGTTACGGCGATGCACAGGCAAATTTATGGATGCTCTTTGCCGGAATAATTTTACATGGTGTTTGTTTTGATTTCTTTTTTGTAACGGGGCAAATTTATACTGATAGCAAAGCGAATATTAGAATTCAAAGCCAGGCGCAGGGCATGATAACAATGGCAACTTATGGCATTGGCATGTGGATTGGAACTTTGCTTTCAGGTTATGTAAAAGATAAATACACGGTAAATAATGTTGTTGATTGGAGAAGTGTTTGGATTGTGCCTGCAGCTATTGCTTTAGCCGTGCTTGTTTTATTTACTTTATTTTTTAAAGATAATAAGCGAACTGCGGTGCATGCTGAAGCTGTTGAAATGGTTTAATATAACTTAAAGGTTAAAACTAAAATGAACTGCAATTTTAAAAGAAGATATCATTTCAACAAGCTTAGATAATTAAATTTTTACTTTTTAATTTAATGAACAAAGAAGGTGGTCTTTCACATAAACTTCATGGGCTTGATCATCTTCGCACTTTGGCAATTCTGCTTGTTTTTTTATTTCATTACGGAAGATTATTTCCACATCCTGAATGGACGAACCGCATCAGTAATTTCGGTTGGACGGGCGTTGATCTTTTCTTTGTTTTAAGCGGTTATTTAATTGCTTCACAACTTTTCAAAAAAATTGCAGATCAGCAAAAAATATCTCTTAAAGAATTTTTTATAAAAAGATTTTTCAGAATTCTGCCTGCCTATTTAATTGTAGTTGCGCTATATTTTTTATTTCCTGTTTTAAGAGAAGGCAATGGCCTGGCGCCGCTTTGGAAATACTTAACATTCACGCAAAATATTGGTCTTGATCTGCGCACACAAAGCACATTTTCTCATGCATGGAGTTTATGCATTGAAGAACAGTTTTATTTATTGTTGCCGCTTGCTTTAATTACGCTGCTTTATTTTAATCAGTTTAAAAAAGCGTTTTGGATTTTGATTGCATTGTTTGCGTTTGGATTTGTAATGCGGTTATATTCTTATCATTATTTTGTTGAACCATTTTTAAATAATGATGATGCAGGAATTTACTGGCTTAAATGGATCTATTACCCAACCTGGTGCCGGCTTGATGGTTTGCTGGTTGGTATAAGCATCGCCGCTTTATTACAGTTTAAACCAAACTTTAAACAATGGGTTTTATCTTACGGAAATGCTTTGTTTGTATGCAGCCTTTTTATATTAACAGCCGCTTATTTTTTATGTTTAGATCAACAGAGTTTTGGCGCATCTGTATTTGGTTTTCCGCTGGTGAGCATTGGTTATGGCGTTTTGGTTTTAAGTGCCGTTAGCGCTAATTGTTTTTTATATAAATTCAAATCAAACATAACTGCAAAAATTGCTGCGCTTTCTTACGGCATTTATCTTATTCATAAAATTGTAATTCATGTTACGCAAAATCAATTCATAAAATATAAAATTGATGACGGCAGCAACACCATGTTTTTAATTTGTGTTGCCGCGGTGTTTATTGCTTCGGTATTATTAAATGAAATAATTGAAAAGCCATTTTTAAGAATGCGCAAAAAACTGCTTCGCAAAAATTTGCGCAACTTGTAACAAATATTAGGTTTTAAGGGCAGGCAGTTGCAAACAATTCTTAAAAATTTAATCCATCTTCCCTTTTTCATTTGTTTACATTAGGTTTGCTGCCACTTTTAAACCAGGACATTTCAAAATTTCTTACATGAACTTTAAGCGCATAAATAATATCACAGGCTGGGTAGTCTGTCTTATTGCCTGTACCGTTTTTATTATGACCAGCGAAGCAGGCGGAAGCCTGTGGGATTGCGGTGAATTTGTAAGCAGTTGTTTTAAAGTACAAATTCCGCATCCGCCGGGTGCGCCATTGTTTGTGTTGATTGGAAGAATTTTTATTGTGCTGTTTGGCAACAACCCAATGACGGCCGCAAAAGGTGTGAACGTTATGAACGCTCTTGCCAGCGGCTTTTCTATTTTATTTTTATTTTGGACGATAACGCATTTTGCACGCCGCATTGCTTTAAACGGCAGCAGAAATGATAATGACCTCACCAAATTACAATTGATCGGTATTATGGGTGCCGGCATTATTGGTGCTTTGGCGTACACGTTTTGTGATTCGTTTTGGTACAGCGCTGTTGAAGGTGAAGTATATGCTATGAGCGCATTGTTTACGTCTATTGTTTTTTGGGCAATTTTAAAATGGGAACATATTGCCGATGAACCTGGTGCCGACAGATGGATAGTGCTGATATTTTTTTTAATGGGATTATCTATCGGCGTGCATTTGCTTAACCTGTTAACCATACCTGCGCTTGTGCTGGTTTATTATTTCCGCAAACGCGAACATTTTAATTATGCCATACTCAGAAAATATTTTATACGGCTGGTTTTAATTTTTGGTGCATTAGGTTTTATTATAGCATTAGTAAATGCAAGCGCAGCTTCAGACAGTGCCCGCGGCATTCCTATGGATGCAACCGTTGCAGGCTTAATAATTTTTGGCGCCCTTGCTGCCATCGGTATTTTATATGGCATAGAAGCCATTGATAAAAACAAAAAAGATTATTACGGCGGCACGTATATCTTTTTTATAATCGGATGTGTTTTAATAGGTATTGTGCAGGTTGGCGTTATTCAGATATCTATTAAGTTAGCTGGCTATTTTGACATTTTTGCGGTTAACTCAATGGGCCTGCCTTTCTTCTCCGGCTTCCTCGTTTTCTTTGTTCTTGTTGCTGTATTGATATCGTTGGGATTAAGGTTTGCTGCAAGGCGCAATTGGTATTACATGCGTTTGGGTTTGTGGTGTCTTGCATTTATGTTTATCGGTTACAGCTCTTATCTTACAACACTCATTCGCAGTAATGCAAATCCTGCGGTTGATATGTATAATGTAGATAATCCCATGAGTTTGGTTGGGTATCTCAGCCGTTCTCAATATGGCGACTGGCCAATTTTATACGGCCAGAAATTTACAGCGCAGCCTGTAGATTCAAAAGAAATATATTCTTATGAAAAAGGAAGCGCCGGCAAATACATAAAAACGGTAAGCAGCTACAATTACATTTATAACAAAGAAGATAAAATGGTTTTTCCGCGCATGTGGGATGCAAGCAACGATCAAAACCATGCTGATTATTATGCCGTGTTTATGGGCATTCAAAAAAAGCAGGATGGAACGTATGAGCGTGCACCAACATTCATGGATAATATCCGCTTCTTTATTTCTTATCAGAATTATTTTATGTACCTGCGTTATTTCTTCTGGAATTTTAGTGGTAAAGAAGATGACCTGCAGGGGTTATATGCCGGTAATGTACGCGATGGAAACTGGATAACAGGCATTCCGTTTATGGATAGTGCCATGTATGGCGATCAAACTTATTTGCCCGATAGTTTAAAAAATAATAAGTCGCATAACACCATGTTTATGCTGCCATTTATTTTAGGTTTAATCGGCATGTTTTATCATTTCAGAAGAAAAGGAAGCGATGCTTTAATAACGTTCATGCTGTTTTTCTTTACCGGCTTTGCCATTATTATTTATTTAAACCAGGCAGGTTACCAGCCACGTGAGCGTGATTATGCTTTTGCAGGATCATTTTATGCCTTTGCAATTTGGATAGGGCTTGCCGTGCCTTACTTTATCGATCTTGCCACCACCTGGGATCAGAAATTATTAAAATCAATGCTTGTTTCTGGCGGCGTTGTAGCTGTTTTATTTTTGCTCGCAACAGTTTCTGCCGGTGGCGGCGTTGGCCTGGGTATTGGCTTTGCCATTTTGTTTGGAGCTATTGCTGCGGGCATTCCGTACGTGCTTAAAATGACGAAAAGCGGCACCACCATTACGTATGCAACCATTCTTATTTCATTAATTGTTCCAATTATAATGGGCCAGCAAGAGTGGGATGATCACGATAGAAGCCGCAAACAACTGGCTCGTGACGTGGCAAAAGATTATCTTGAAAGTTGTGCACCAAATGCTATTCTTTTCACCTTTGGTGATAATGATACTTACCCGCTTTGGTACGACCAGGAAGTTGAAGGCATTCGCCCTGATATTCGTGTAATCAACACCAGTTTATTAGGAACAGATTGGTATATAAACCAGTTGCGGTATAAAATAAATAAAAGCGCTCCGATTGATGTAATAATGGCGCCGCAGCAAATTGAAGGCAACATTCGGGATGTGGTTTTCTTTAATGCAAATCCGCAATTTCCTGAAAACCGGTATTATGATTTATACCAGATGATGAAAGATTATGTTGGTACAGATGTTTCGCTGGTGCAGGCTCAAAATGGCAATCAGTATAACACATTTCCTGTTCATAAAGTGGCGCTGCCGGTTGATAAGAAATTTGTATTATCTAATGGAACCGTAAACGCAAATGATAGTGTTGTTGATGCGGTTCGCTTTACTATTCCCAAAAATAATTTGTATAAAAATGATCTTGCCATGCTGAATATAATTGCAGCAAATAAATGGCAGCGGCCAATTTATTTTACGATGCCGTATGGGGAACTTGGCTTTGGAAATTATATTCGTCGTGATGGATTATCTTATCGTTTAATTCCGGTTGAAAATTCAACCGTTAATACAGATTGGGTGTATGATGTGGTGATGAAAAAATTTGGATTTGGCAATGCAAATATTCCCAATGTTTATTTTGATGAAGAAAACCGCAGGCATTTAAATACCATCCGCAAAGCAGAAGTTGATCTTGCTTTTGATCTCATCAATAAAAACAAAAAAGATTCTGCAAAAGCTGTTTTGGAAAGATGTGATAAGATGATGCTGCAGCAGAATTTTCCATACGGAATGTGCAGCCGCGGCAACGATCATAACCAGCTTTCAATGGCTGTTATGCAGGCAGCTTATCTTGCTGATGATAAGCCTTTAGCAGATAAAGTTGGCAAATCAGTTAAAACAGATCTGCAGCAACAAATAAAATATTATAATTCACTTTCCGGCTGGCAGGCAGATGGCTTGAGCTATGAAAAACAAAATGCACAGGAATTGCTCGATCGTTTAAACCAGGTGCAGCAGGTGTTAAGTGCAAGCAAATCGCCAACGCCTGAAAAAGCAACTGAGTTAAAGCCACCGCCTGTGCCGAAACCACGAACAGATTCTCAGAAATATTAATGGGTTTGAAGCAGAATTTTATCGGCGCTATTCATTAATTTCCTGCAGTTATCCACAATCATGGTTACATGCAACTACTGATTGCAGCGCATAAGTATTTTTGTTTGTAATGTTACATTACATTTATATCCTGCCTTGCCTTTTAGTTATTGTTGCTGCCATTCAGCTTTGGTATTATTTAAATTTTTTTTTACGGCTGGTTAATTACGTGCCAACGCAAAAAGAAGCGTCGCAGGAATATCCTGTTTCTGTTATTATTTGCGAAAAAAATGAGGCAGAAAATCTTGTAAAAAATTTGCCCGGCATTCTTGTGCAGGATTATAAAACAACGCATGAAGTGATGGTTGTAAATGATAATTCAACCGATGAATCAAAATATATTTTAGAAGAATTTCAGCGCAGCTTTAAAGAATTAACCGTGATTGCTTTAAAGCAGGAAGCCAAAGGCATTCCCGGTAAAAAGTTTCCTTTATCAGTTGGCATAAAATCATCCAAACACGAAATTATTTTGCTTACCGATGCAGATTGTATTCCTGCAAGCGAGCACTGGATAAAAAAAATGCAGGATGCTTATAAACCCGGAATTGAAGTGGTGCTTGGTTATGGTGCTTATAAAAAATATCCTGGCTTGTTAAACAAGCTTATTCGTTTTGAAACATTTCATACAGCATTGCAATATTTTTCTTATGCGCTTGCCGGAAAACCTTATATGGGTGTGGGCAGAAATTTATCTTACAGAAAAGATATCTTTTTACGCAACAAAGGCTTTTCATCCATCAATCATATTCCAAGCGGCGATGATGATTTGTTTATAAACATGATTGCAAATAAAAAAAATACGGCTATTGTTACAGACAAAGAAGCACATACTTTAAGCGAGCCGCACACAAACTGGAACAAATGGATGCAGCAAAAAAACAGGCATTATACAACAGCAAAATTTTATAAATCACCGCATAAATTTTTATTGAGTTTGTATGCAACCATGCAAACGCTTATATACCCGCTTGCCATTGCAACTGCCATATTTTTTAACTGGTATATTGCCGTTGGTGTGTTTGCAGTTCGCTTAATTGTTCAGGCGATAATATGGTTTAAATGCATGAAAAAGTTAAACGAAGCAGATCTGTTTCCGTTGTTTTTATTTTTTGATATATGGATGTTTGCGTACAACTTATTTTTCTTTCCATCACTGTGGCGAAAGCCTTCACGTAAATGGGATTAAACCCTAACTTTTAAGGGAGTTATGGAAGAAATTTTAAAATATTTTTCTGAGTTTAATGATAAGCAATTGCATCAATTTGCTGCACTAAAAAGTTTATACAGTGAATGGAATGAAAAGATAAATATTATTTCAAGAAAAGATATTGAGTATTTATATCTTGAAACATGTGCTGCATTCTTTAAGCATTGCCGCGGTGTTTAATTTTAAAGATGAAACTTCAATAATTGATATTGGAACCGGCGGTGGTTTTCCAGGAATACCATTAGCCATTTATTTTCCAAATGTGCAATTTCACTTGGCGGATAGTATTGGCAAAAAATTAAAAGTGGTGAACGAAGTTGTTGCAGCGCTTGAATTAAAAAATGTAACTGTTGAACACATTCGTGCAGAAGAAATTAAAAACCGCAAGTTTGATTTTGCGGTTTCACGTGCTGTTGCACCTTTAAAAGATTTATGGAAATGGAGCAAGCCTTTGCTTAATAAAAAAAATAAAAATGAATTTAATAATGGATTGATTTGTTTAAAAGGCGGCGATCTTGCAGCAGAAATTTCTCAGAGTGATGTTAAACCAAATCAAATTGCTTTACATGAAATTTTTAATGAAGATTATTTTAAAGAAAAGTTTATGCTGTATGTAAAAAATCAATAAAACAAATTTGCTTTTGCGATTTATATTTTAAAAATGTTCAACACCTTCAGGCTCCATGTTAATTTTTCCGGTGCTTTCATATTTGCGGTATTTATCAGAAATGCTTTTTGACTGCTGCGTTCCATTAATGTATAAATCTCCATTCTTCCATTCAGTTGTATAACCTTTCTTTTTATCAATTAAATTATCTGCAGCAAGCGCATCAGTAAAATCTTTCATTTTTTGCAGGCTTTGTTTTGCTTTTTCAATGTCTGCTTTTGCTTTATTCATAGCATCGTTAATTTGCTGATGCATTTTTTCTGAATTAAACTGCGATTTAAATTCTTCGCTTTGCAAGCTTTTGCTGCATTGCTTTCATATCACTTTGCATTTTTTTGAAATCAATTTTTGCAATTTCCTGCTGTGCATGCTGCAAAGAATTATCAACCTGATGTTGTATTTTATTCCAGTCAATTTGTTTTACAGAAGCTTCCGTTTGTTTTTCTATTTCATCAAAATTTATTTTAGATAAAGAAGCTGCAATTTCTTTATCAATATTCTGGTTTAAATTTTTCATCTGCACATCAAGATTAGCCATGTTTTCATTAAGCGTTTTCATCGCTTTATCAAAATCATCATGATTAAAATCTTCTTTGTTGTAATTATTTTTTGGAATGGTATCAATATAATTCTCGTTTTTATAAACTTTGTTTGCGTAATTGTTGCTCGGCGTCGTCCATGCACAGGCAACTAAAACGCAAACGGTCAATAAGCAAAAATCCATTAAAGGAAAATAATTTTGAAACTTTTTCATACAAGTTGATTTGTGGTTAACGAAATTGTTCGTATATCAAACGTACGATTAATTTCGTATAATGTTACACGTTTTATTCTTTTAAGAAAACTTAAACAAATAATTATTTTGTTTAACTAAGTAAGGAAGAAGCAGAATTGCTTTTTACAGCGATGCTTGCATCAAAAACAAGCTGAAAATTTTTAATCAGTTTTTCTTTTACTTCATCCATCGAAACAACCTTATTTAATTCTTTTTGAATGGATGTTACCTGTTTGTTTTCAATGCCGCAAGGCGTTATAAAATTGAAATAATTCAGATCAACATTTACATTCAATGCAAAGCCATGCATGGTAATCCAGCGGCTGCAACGAATGCCCATTGCGCAAATTTTTCTTTCTTTTCCTTTAATGCTTGCATCTAACCAAACACCTGTTTCACCTGCACTGCGTTCACCTTTCAAACCATATTCGCCAATGGTTAAAATAATTACTTCTTCAAGATTTCTTAAATACCAGCCAAGATCAGTTTTATAATTATCCAGATCTAAAATAGGGTAACCAACTAATTGTTGCGGGCCATGAAAAGTAATATCACCGCCGCGATTGATATGAAAAAATTCAATGCTTTTTTGTTCAAGTGTTTTTTGATTGATCAACAAATTTTTTTCTTTTCCGTTTTTACCTAATGTATAAACAGGGTTATGTTCAACAAATAACAAATAATCCGGTTCATGTTTATTTAATTGTTTTGCTTTTACTTTTTGCTGCAATAAATTTTCCTGATAATCCCAAACAATTTTATAAGATTGAAGCCCTAAATCGTGCAAAATAATTTCGTGCATACAGTAAAATTACAATCAAAAAAAATAGCGGCTAAGCAACGTAATTTTGAATGATGAATACAGATGATGAAATATTGAAAGAAGAAGCGGGAGAGGAGTTGTATGAAAGAAAAACTTTTAAGGTTGATGCAGGCCAGCAAGCGGTGCGCATTGATAAATGGGTGCAACAGCGTATTGAAAATGCAAGCCGCAATAAAGTGCAGCAAGCTGTTGAAGCAGGATTTTTAACGGTGAATGGCAAGGCCGTTAAAAGTAATTATAAGGTAAAAGCCGGCGATGCAATTGTGCTGATGAGTTTTGTAAATCCTGAATACACTGAAGTAAAACCTGAAAATATTGCTTTAAATATTGTGTTTGAAGATGAGGATGTAATGGTGTTAAATAAGCCGCCAAATATGGTGGTGCATCCTGGTGTTGGAAATTATACGGGCACTTTATTAAACGGAATTGCTTATTATTTACTTAATAAAAATCCTGATTTAACTGAAGAAGATTTGCCGCGATATGGTCTTGTTCACCGCATTGATAAAAATACAACCGGGTTAATTGTTGTTGCTAAAACTCCGGAAGCTGCAGCACATCTTGCCAAACAATTTTTTAATCATACTGTATCAAGAAAATATATCGCATTGGTTTGGGGAAATATGGAAAAAGATGAAGGAACTGTTGTGGCGCATGTTGGTCGTCATCAACGCCATCGTAAAATGTTTGATGCATATCCCGAAGGTGAAAGCGGCAAACATGCAACCACGCATTACAGCGTTATTGAAAGATTTAATTATGTTACTTTAGTTGAGTGCAGGTTGGAAACCGGGCGCACACATCAAATTCGGGTGCACATGAAACATATTGGTCACACTTTATTTAATGACGCAGAATATGGCGGCGATAAAATTTTGAAAGGAACCGTTTATTCAAAATACAAGCAGTTTGTAGATAATTGTTTTGAAGTTTGTCCGCGTGTGGCTTTACATGCAGCAACGCTTGGATTTATTCATCCAAAAACAAATGCAGCATTATTTTTTGAAGCGCCGTTGCCCGATGATATGCGTATGCTGATTGAAAAATGGCGTGATTATGTTTCATAAAAAACTATAAAGCACAAAAAAGCCGCAATAAATGCGGCTTAAAATTACATTCACTATTAACTGTTCACCATTTATTTAATTAAGCTTTTCAACCTGCATATAATTTAATTCAACAGGTGTTGAACGGCCGAATATTTTTACAATCACTTTTAATTTTTTCTTTTCATCATTTACTTCTTCAATCACGCCATTAAAATCGTTAAAAGCGCCATCAATAATTTTAATGGTTTCGCCGATGATGAATGGTTCGCTCATCGTCATGCCGCCGGCATCACTCATTTCATCAACCTTGCCTAACATTTTATTTACTTCGGTTTTACGCAAAGAAATAATGTTGCCCTTTGAGCCTTTTCCATCCGTTAAAAAATGCATGATGTTGCTTACATTGCTTATGTGATGAATCATATCATCAGTAAGCTTTCCGTCTAAAACTTCGAGCATTACATAACCGGGAAAATAATTTTTTTCACGCATTACTTTTTTGCCGTTCTGCACTTTATATACTTTTTCCATCGGAAGAAAAACCTGCTTTATCACTTCGGCATAACCGCTGCGGATGATATCTTTATCAAGATATTCTTTTACTTTTCTTTCCTTTCCGCTTACAACACGCAACACATACCATTTGGTTTCCTGTTGCTGCACTGCACTTTCCTCAATTGTATTTTCCGTTTCCATTTAATTTTTATTTTTTAACTGAAGAATGAATAGATCAGTTTCAGCAATTGATTGCTTCCTAAATCCATCAGCCAAACCACAGCCATAATTAATACGGTTGCAGATAAGCACAATTAATGTTGATTGCTGCAACTGAGCCCATGTAGGCCAGGTAACTTTTTCCGTAAGTTCTTTATACGATTCACGGAAGTAATTAGAAATTTTATTCATTCAATCAATTTGAAATTTGAAAATATGCTAATTTGAAAATGTTTGAAACGTTCGAAAACTTGAAATTTAAAATTTTTAAATTATTTCATTCTCAAATTGCTAAGCACGGGCACTAGGATTCGAACCCAGATCGAAGGTTTTGGAGACCTCTATTCTACCATTGAACTATGCCCGTAAATCTCAATCCCTAAAGGGACTTAAAAAGAACTTCTAAAAGAAACAAAAGTACCTGTGCTTTTCAGCCCAAGTACTTTTGCAAATATAATAATCTCTGCTTCCATACTCCCCTTTAGGGGATGGGGGCAATTATTTTAATATTTCTGTAACCTGTCCGGCACCTACTGTACGGCCACCTTCACGAATAGCGAACTTCAATCCCTTTTCCATTGCTATTGGCTGAATAAGCTTAACAGTTAAACTGATATTATCGCCGGGCATTACCATTTCTGTTCCTTCAGGTAAAGCAACTTCACCGGTAACATCTGTTGTTCTGAAATAGAACTGAGGACGGTATTTATTAAAGAATGGTGTATGACGGCCGCCTTCTTCTTTGCTCAGCACATAAACTTCGCATTTAAATTCTGTATGCGGCGTAATGCTCTTGGGCTGAGTGATAACCATTCCACGGCGGATATCTTTTTTTTCAATACCACGCAACAATAAACCCGCATTGTCGCCTGCTTCACCGCGATCCAATAATTTTTTAAACATTTCAACACCGGTTACTGTTGAGTTCAACGGAGCATCCATTAAACCAACAATTTCAACAGATTCACCCACTTTAATTACACCACGCTCAATACGGCCTGTAGCTACTGTGCCACGACCAGTGATTGAAAATACGTCTTCAACACTCATTAAGAATGGCTGATCAATCGGACGCGGAGGAAGCGGAATATAGCTATCAACTGCATCCATTAATTGTTCTACAGCTTTTACCCATTTTTCTTCACCGGCTAATGCACCGGTTGCAGAACCCTGGATGATTGGCGTATTATCACCATCGAAACCATAGAAAGTTAATAACTCACGAATTTCCATTTCAACCAATTCTAACAATTCAGGATCATCAACCAAATCAACTTTATTCATAAACACCACCATGCGGGGAACGCCCACCTGGCGTGCTAAAAGAATGTGTTCTTTTGTTTGTGGCATTGGGCCATCAGTGGCTGCAACAACCAATATTGCACCGTCCATCTGCGCAGCACCAGTGATCATGTTTTTCACATAATCCGCGTGGCCGGGGCAATCAACGTGAGCATAGTGGCGGTTAACAGTTTGATATTCTACGTGTGCCGTATTAATTGTAATACCGCGTTCTTTTTCTTCAGGCGCAGCATCAATTTCATCATACTTTTTAGCTTCATTACCCATACCTTTCTTGGCAAGAATTGTAGTAATAGCTGCTGTTAAAGTTGTTTTACCATGATCAATATGACCAATTGTACCAACGTTTACGTGGGGTTTATCCCTTTTAAAAGTCTCTTTAGACATCTTTATCGTTTTTGAATTGTGTTTAAAAATCAGCTATCAGCTTTCAGGCTTCAGCAATTACATTTATTTTTTTGTACTCAGCTTCAGAATATTTATTAAGCATCCGTTGCGTCGCACACTTGTACTTTTATTCTTTGTTCAGCAATCAGAGCCGTTAAAGAGAATTGAACTCTTGACTTTTTAGAGCCGTTAAAGAGAATTGAACTCTTGACCTCTTCCTTACCAAGGAAGTGCTCTGCCACTGAGCTACAACGGCTTGTCAAAAAAAAAGTTGACAGTTGACCGTTGTTAGTTAACAGTAAACAATCGTTAACCGTCATCTCCCACTGTCATCCATTAGAGCGGAAGACCAGGCTCGAACTGGCCACCTATAGCTTGGAAGGCTATCGCTCTACCAAATGAGCTACTCCCGCAAATCAATTTGAAATTTGAAAGTAAGGCAATTTGAAAATGAATGCCAATCAATCAAAATTGCAAACATCAAAGAACTTTAAAATAGTTAATTAATCAAATTTTCAAATTAATTAATCTTCTAAATTATCTGGTGGGCAGTGGTGGATTCGAACCACCGAAGTCGTAAGACAGCAGATTTACAGTCTGCCCCATTTGGCCGCTCTGGAAACTGCCCGATCTCAAGAGCCACTTGTCGGAATCGAACCAACGACCTACTGATTACAAATCAGTTGCTCTACCAGCTGAGCTAAAGTGGCATTTAAAACGTTCCACCTTAGTAACCAACTTATTTGTTGAACAATTTTACACACTAAAGTGACAGCCAATAAAGAACTACCCTTTTTTTCGGGATGGCAAAGGTAAGTGAAAACTTTGTTCGGCAAAATTTTACAAAAAATTTTTAGGCCTGTTTTTAATAACTTAATTATAAAAAACCCCGCTTAGCGGGGGCGATTAGTTAAGCGGCTTGTTTTTCTTTCTGTTTTTTAATTTGGTTTACAACAGAATCCAGTGCACAATCAAAAGATTCCTGGAAAGATTTGGAAGATGATTTTACAAAAAAACTATGCCGCGGTACATAAATTCTTATTTCAGCAACTTTATCTTTAATGGTGTGCGCCACATTATCTAATTTCAGAAAAATGTCTGTTCTGATAATCCTGTCGTGAAATGTGGACAGCTTCTCAACTTTTTTATTTATGTGATCAATCAATTTAGCATCTGCGGTAAAATGTACCGTTTCAATGTTTACATTCATAATAAGATCGCTTTAAAAGTGAATAATAAATAAAGAACTGCTTTAAATATTTGCCTTAATGTTTCTTAAATGAAGATAAAATTTTTATAGCTTAATTCTGCAAACATTATGTCATTTTTAAAATCCTTTTAAGCCAAAAATAATTTTACGCTTTGGGATGCGCTTTATTAAAAACTTCTTTCAATTTTTCAATACTGTTATGTGTGTACACCTGCGTTGCTGCCAAACTGCTGTGGCCAAGCAATTCTTTTACAGCATTTAAATCAGCCCCATTATTAGTTAAGTGCGTTGCAAAACTATGCCGTAAAATATGCGGGCTTTTTTTTTGTACAGTTGTTACCAGCGACAGGTTTTTTTTAACAAGATTATACACCTGTTTTGCATACAAAGCATTGCCTTTTTCATTTACAAAAACGTGTACTGTATTTTCTTTTTTTGGCTTTGCATTAATGTAATTTACAATATCGTTTAAAAGCACCTTATTAACAGGTATTATTCTTTCTTTGTTGCCTTTTCCCAATACTTTTATTTGGCTGTAAGCAACGTCAAGCTGGTTTTCTTTTAAATTAATTAATTCGCTTATGCGCATGCCGGTATTATAAAAAAGCTGCAGAACTAACTTCTCTGTTTTTCCTTTCCAATCGTTAGAAAATTCAACATAATCAAACAACGTTTGCATATCTTTTTGGTCAACATAAACGGGCAAACGCTTACTGGTTTTTGGTGAATTGATGACGCTCATCGGTGTTGATTCAATCAAATTTTCTTTCATTAAAAATTTGAAAAAAGATTTTAGCGTTGAAATTTTTCGGTTGATTGATTTTGAAGTAAAATCTTCTTCTTTTAAGCCAGCAAGCCAGGTTCTTACTATTGCAGATGAAATATCTTTAATAAATGGTGAATCAAAATCTGTGATAAGAAAATCAAGAAATTGGTTTAAATCGTTTTCGTAAGAAAGTAATGTATGCGGCGAATAACGTTTTTGAAAACGCAAGTAATTAAGAAAAGATGTTAATTCAGGATATTGCTGCAACATAAACAGCCATAAAATTATAAAATCTTATGGCTGTTTCTTTATAATGCAAGAAAAATTTTAAAGTTCTATTTTTCCGCTGGAAATTTTTTGCTTGTAAACGGCTTTTAAAATTTGGTTGCGGCGTTTTACAGAAGGTTTGGTAAAAGTCTGGCGCTCTCTTAACTGCAGCAGAATTTTACTTTTTTCGTATTTCTTTTTATATTTTTTAAGCGCTTTATCAATGTTTTCGCAATCCTTTGAATCTACAATTAACATATTTGTTACCTTTTTTAGGGCTGCAAAGATAAGCAGAGGAATGAAATTTCCAAATTTACGCTCACAATTACGCTTATAATTATTTCGGGATGTTTTCAATAATATTTCCAAATTGCCAAACATCTTTATAAGTGTTATACAAAGGCACGGGCGCAATGCGAATTACATTCGGCTCACGCCAGTCTGCAATTACACCTTTATTTGATAAAGCATTAAAAATTTCTTTTCCCTTTTCATGCATAAACATCGAAACCTGGCAACCATGTTCTTCTTCATTTGCAGGCGTAATTATTTCAATAATTTTTTTATTATTTTTTTGGTTGATGTTATTCAAAACAAAATGCAGGTAAGCCGTTAACGTTTTTCTTTTTGCATGAATATTTTCTATTCCGGCTTCTTCAAAAATATCAAGCGAAGCTTTATGCGCCGCAAGCAATAAAGCCGGCGGCGTACTCAACTGCCAGCCTTCAGCAGTTGCAATGGCATCAAAATTTTTTTCCATTTTAAAGCGGGTTGTTTTATTATTTCCCCACCAGCCTGCAAGCCTTGGAAAATTTTTATCTGCAGCAAATTTTTCATGAACAAAACAACCGGCAACAGCACCCGGCCCTGAATTTAAATATTTATAAGAACACCAACATGCAAAATCAACATTCCATTCATGCAGTTGCAATGCAACATTTCCTGCAGCATGTGCCAGGTCAAAACCAGCAAATGCGCCGGCATTGTGTGCAGCCTGTGTAATTTTTTTTATATCGAAATACTGGCCGCTGTAATAATTTATTCCGCTGAATAAAACCAATGCAGTTTCGTTTGCGTGTTGCTCAATTGTTGAAATGATGTCTTCAATACGTAAAGTATTTTCATTAGTACGTGGTTTAATTTCAATAATTGTTTTATCGGGATGTAAGCCATGAAATTTTACCTGCGATTCAAATGCATATTGATCTGACGGAAAAGCTTTTGCTTCGCAAATAATTTTATAACGATTTTTTGTTGGCCGATAAAAACCTGCCATCATCAAATGAAGATTCACCGTAAGCGAATTCATCACCACTACTTCATGCGGCAAACAACCAACAATTTTTGAAAGTGGTTTTGTAAGATGATCGTGAAAATGCATCCATGGATTGTTGCCTTTAAAATGACCTTCTACTGCAAGCGTTGCCCAATCATCTAAAATATTTTGTATGGCTGATGCAGTATTTTTTGGCTGAAGCCCAAGCGAGTTTCCTGTAAAATAAATGCAATCTTTTTCGTTATGCTGCGGTATAAAAAATTTATCTCTAAAATGTTTTAGCGAATCATTTTCATCAAGCTTTTGGGCAAATGCAAGCGTGTTTTTAAAATTCATCTTACAAAATCAAAAGTAAAAATTCAAAACACAAAATCTTATTTATGGCTGATACTGCACAACAACTTTTGCATTCTTTTGTTTATCGCTCGAAATAAACAGCTGGTAGCGTTTGCCGCCGGTTGTAATAATCATCAGCGCAGTATTTGGCGGAATGCTTCCCAAATTATCAGCCACCATTACAAATTCATGTGTGGGCGTATTGGCATCTGCTTTAATATTTAAAGTAATTGGTTTTTCGGTTAACCCTTTTTTCCACGCAATCACTTCATTGTTATCATACACGGTAATTGTATCGCCATCAATTTCACCGTTATCATACAACTCAACTTTTATATCATTTGAATTGGTGGTAATGGTTTTTATAAGCGGGTTGCTTCTTGTTTTTATAACATCAGGAACGGGAATATTTTTTTTCTGCGGAATATGATTAACCTCATTTTGATTTTGCGTTGATGGTGTTGTTTTTGCAACAGTATCTTGTTTTATTGAAGGCTGTATTTTATTTTCTGTTGATGCATTTGGTTTGGATAATTTTTTAACCACAGTTGCATTTACTTTTTTTATGCGATTGATGAGATCGTTTATCTGAACAGAATTTTTTACGTCTATTTTATCATCAAAATCCGGCAGCTTTTTTTTAAGAGCAGCAATTGTTTTAGTACCAATAAATCCATCAGCCGGAACACTTAAAGCTGTTTGCAATTTTTTTGCATTTGATTTTGAAACATCGTTTGTGTGCGGTGTAATTTTTGGTTTGATATTTTTTTGTGTTGAAGGAATAATTTTTTTTGATGAAGCAACTGAATCAGTTTTTTTCTTCACCAAAAAATCTTCTTTTTTAAAATCTGATTCCGGAACTCTTTCAAGATACACTGTACCGCCGCCGCAATCTTGTTTGGTATTTGCGTTTACGCTGGTAAAAGTGCCACGCAAAGTTTCTTTGCCGTTAACATCTTTTGAATAATCGAGATTGCACGTCATTGCGCAGGCATCATTATCATTTGCAACTTTTAATTCAATTAATTTTAATTCTTTTACCAACGCATTTTTTGCCTGCGGAAACCATATTCCTTCAAATGTTGCTTTACCATAAAACACCGTTGTGCGGTAAGAATACGTAACGCCTTGCAAAGAATTATTTTTTAACTGATTTATCTGCACTTCGTATTTATAATATTCCCGGTAAGGGCCAACACCGGCATAAAAACTGCCCCGCCAGATGCCCGTTAAATTTTGTGAGAATACGGAAGACGAAATGATTAGTAAAAGCAAAACAATCCAACTGCGCTTCATGTTACAAAGCTAATTTCTCAAATAACATCTGAATTAAAATGAAGCGTTAAGGTTTTGATTGGGCCTCACCCCAACCCCTCTCCAAAAGGAGAGGGGCAGAAGAGCAATCAATCATCTTCCTTTCCATATTATTTCAGGCACATGCAATTGCTGTGCAGTAAAACGCGCCAGCATAAAAAGATAATCGCTTAAACGGTTTAAATATTTTATAATCAGTGGTTCAACAAATAATTCATGCTGCTGCATGTTTACGCACAAACGTTCTGTACGCCGGCAAACACAACGGGCAATATGCGTTGATGAAACGGCCGCATGACCGCCGGGTAAAATAAAATTTTTCATTGGCGGAAGTTGTTCATTCATCGAATCAATTTCTTTTTCGAGCGATGCAATATCTTCTTCATTTAAATCAGGAATATGCATGCCGGTTTGTTTATCCGGATCGCAGGCCAGCGATGAACCAATTACAAATAAACGATCCTGTATTTGTTTTAAAATGTTGCGCTGGTGTTCATCCGGCGTATAATCGTTTACCAAACCAATGTGCGAATTCAGTTCATCAATGGTTCCGTAGGTTTCTATGCGGATATTATTTTTAAAAACTTTAGTACCGCCAATTAAAGAAGTTTTGCCGGCATCACCGGTTTTTGTATAAATTTTTGTTGACATCTTTCACATTAAAAATTCAAAAATAAAAATTATTAATTCTTCTTATTTGTATTGCTATTCCGCCACCGGCTGCAATATTTATATGCAACACATCTTTTGAAGTTACTTGTTTGGTTTCTTTTTTTAAATGATTAGGATCGGTTGCCACATCATCTGCATCAGTAAATATTGTTGCTGTAAAATTCCCTTCGCCCAAAAAAGATAAAGGAATATTTAATTGCCTGCTTTGATGATTGTTTATTGTGCCAACATACCAATCATTATTTTTTCTTCTTGCAATGGTTATATAATTGCTTACTTCAGCATCCAGCACTTTTGTTTCATTCCATGTTGTTGGAATTTGCTGAATAAATTCAAATCCCGGCTGGCCTTCATAAGCCGCCGGATAATCGCAAACCATCTGCAAATAATTTTCAAGCACCACATACATCGCAAGCATGTGGCAACGTGTGCCCACCATCAATGGCCGCGTATATTGCTGAATATATTTATCAGCGGCACCGCCCGAAAACCACCCAAATGATAATCGGTTGAACCGGCCAGCATTCGTGTAAAAACAATGTTCATATCATGGTCGGGTGAAAGACCTTGAGGGCTCCATTTATTAACTTCATAATTGCGGGTGCCTTCTCTTGTAAATTCATTAGGATACGTTCTGCTTAAACCCGTTGGTTTATATGCGCCATGAAATTGTATGTGCAAATGATGTGCTGCCGCTTTTTGTAAAATCTCTGTTTGCATGTTCACCATTTGCTGGTCATTCTATCCATAAAATCAACCATCATTCCGCTTAAACCCCATTTTTCAAAAACCGCAAAAGCCGTATCCAGCTTTGGGTACAATGCATAAAAATGAACCCAAACTCTTACATCAACACCTTTTGAATGTGCATAATCACAAATTTCTTTCATGTCTAAACCAGGAACAGGTTTGGTTACATCGGCATGAGGGCCGGGCTGAAAATTTACACCATCATCGGTGTACCATTGATGCAAGCCATATTCAACCACAGAATGATATTGAATATTATTGCGTGCACAGAAATCAATATAATATTGATTGGTAACAAAATTATTTCCGGGCGCATTTAATGTATCCGGAACAACATCTCCGTTCCACCAGGGAAAAGTGGTTTTGCCGGGTTTAATCCAACTTACATCTTTTATGGTGCAAGGTGCGTTCAGGTCTGTAATAATATTTGATTCAATGAGTGCACCAATTCTATCGCTTATCATCAATACACGCCACGGGCTAACATGTGGCAACGTTGCTTTTACAATAACTGAACTATCATTTGGAAGCGGAGCAAATTTTGAAGTAAGAATGCCGTTATGTTTTGATAAATACATTCCTGAATAATCCAGCAAGGCTGCTTCTGTTATTCCTAAAAAAATATGATTGGAAAATTGAAACAATGCAGGCACATCCATCAACGTATCTGCGGTTAAATTTTGTAAAGAAGTGGTTGTGTACAAGCCTTCGTGAGATGTTGTATAATCTGGCAACAATAAAGCACGCACAACCGGATTGTTTGGTAGATTGAACGTTGTGTTTTCATCAGTTAATTCAAAATTATTCAAAGAATTATTTGCATTAAAACGATATTGAAATGCAACGCCATCATTAAAAACTTTTACAGCAAATTGTATGGTTAAATTATTATCATCTTTCGATTGTAAAGGAATTACCATCTCTTTATATGCATCGTGAACGTGGCTTGTTTTGCCAACAATCAAATCATAATCTTCTGTTGAATCGTAATACACAGCTTTGCCGGCTTTAATATTATTTTCGAATGATCCATCTTTAAAATTCAGGCTTAAAAAACTTTTTTCAACAACAGGTTGTTTTTTATATGAAACCGCATAAGCAGCTTTTGCATCATCATATTAAAAAATGTAAAAACAATATTGCCATCCGGAGATGTTACTGAAACTTTTTTTTGCGCGGTTATTAATAAAGGAATTAAAATACATAAACAACAAATAATTGTTCGCATAACACTTGTTTAAACTTTGCGAACAAGTTAATTCTTATTTTTTTGCCTGAATTACTTTCAAACAAAAAACCCCGCGTAAAAACACGGGGTTCTAACCAAAACCAACTGCTACGAAAAAAAAATTATTGAATATTAATTTCTTTAGGTAAAGCTTTTACTTCTTCTTTTTTAGGAAGATAAAGCTTTAAAATACCATCTTCATATTTGGCCTGGATGGCTTCAGTATTTATAACATCATCAACACGGAAACTGCGTTTAAAGCTTGTGAAATTAAATTCACGGCGATGTGTTTTGTAATCACTGTTTTCAGTTTCATTTTTCTTTTCATAGCTTATTGTAAGCAAACCTTTATCAAGATTTACTTTAAAATCTTCTTTCTTTAAACCCGGGGCAACTAATTCAAGATGAAAGCCTTCATCATTTTCATGAATGTTTACAGGAGGCACATTCCAGCCATTTTCTTTGCCCCATGCAGCAGGTAAATTGCTGAAGAACTCATCAAACAAGTTGTCGAAAGTTCTGTAGTTGCGTTTAGCTAAAGTTGTCATAGTATTTAATTTTATTTTGTTAGTAATTTGGCACTATTAAAACAAAGCATATACCATCGCAGTTTTTCTGAAAAAACTTCAGCAAAAGCAGAAATTATAATGACAATTATTGTTTATTTTTAAATGAACGGTGACAGTTTGGCTTCATTGTTATGCTTATGTTATTAACATTAACTTTAAATAAGAAACCATTATCCGAAACAGGTTTATTTTTTAGTATCATTGCACGTTTTTAAAACGCAAGCATGTATCCTAACTTATATTATTTGTTTAAAGATGCTTTTGGGTGGAACTTACCTGCGCTAAAAATTGTAAATACATTTGGTTTTTGCGTAGCCATATCTTTTTTAGTGTGTGCATGGTTGCTGGTTAAAGAATTAAAGCGCAAGCAAGCCGCAGGATATTTTACATACAAAGAAGTAAACATTGTTGTTGGCCAGCCTGCAAGCGTGGTTGAACTGGCTATTAATTTTATTCTTGGTTTTATTTTAGGATATAAAATACTGGGCATTTTTATTATTAAAGGCGCAATGAACGACCCGCAGGAATTTATTTTTTCTTCTGCCGGAAGCTTTGCTGCAGGCCTTTTGCTCGGGTTATTTTTTGCCGGTCTTAAATGGTGGGAAAAAAATAAATCAAAGCTCGCCAATCCTGAAAAAAGAACCATCAGGATATGGCCAAGCGACAGGGTGGGAGACATGACGATTATTGCCGCAGTATTTGGTTTTGCCGGCGCAAAAATATTCGACAATTTAGAAAACTGGAACAGGTTTATACACGATCCTATCGCAAATTTATTTTCACCCAGCGGCTTAACTTTTTACGGAGGTTTAATTGTTGCTTCACTTGCGCTTTGGTATTATTTTAAAAGAAATAATATCAGTTTTATAAATGTTGCAGATGCCTGTGCGCCGGGTTTAATGTTTGCCTACGGATGGGGCAGAATGGGTTGCCAGGTTGCAGGTGATGGAGATTGGGGAATTGTTAACAGTGCTTTTGTAAGCAATGCAGATGGCACGGTTCAGTTGGCAAATTCAAGCGCTGCATTTTACAGAACCATAGCAGATAATGCAAACTATTATGTTGGCCAGTTTGGCTCGCTGGATAATGTGCAGCACGCCGCCGTAAAACCTTTTTTAGGATTGCCTAACTGGCTTTTTGCCTACACTTATCCGCACAACGTAAACAATGAAGGCATTCCATTATTTGGCTGCACGTGGGATAATTACTGTAACCATTTACCCATTCCTGTTTTTCCAACACCAGTTTATGAAATTGTTACCTGCCTTATACTTTTTGGTATTTTATGGTCAGTAAGAAAAAAAATAATTACGCCCGGCAGAATGTTTGCCGTTTATTTAATACTAAATGGCATTGAAAGATTTTTAATAGAACATATTCGTGTAAATACAAAATACCATTTTCTCGGGTTAAATCCTACACAGGCAGAAATTATATCTCTTGGTTTAATAATAGCAGGAGCAGTTATTTTTTTTATAGCTCCAAAGCTTAAAGTTTCAAAAAATTTATACAACAGGCAGCACGAGCCGGCTACTTAAAATATTTTTTCAAGCTCAACTGCTTTGCGCTGCGTAATTAATTTATCAATCGTATTTTTTTCTTCATTAATTTCAAGCGTATCTGCAATTTTTGAAAGCAGAGAATCTTCTTCTGCAGATAAATTCTGATCGCTTAAACACAACTCAACGCAATAAGAATACAAAGCAAGATCCTGCACAGGATTTATCAGCTTAATCAAATAATCCAAATATTCTGTTTCACTGAATATCTCTGATTTATAAGCCCTGTAATGCAGCAATTCTTCTTTAAAATTTAAATCTTTATTAATCTGCAGTTCAACAAACTTTGATGAAATGCTATCAATTTCTTCACTGGAAAAATTTCCATCTTTATAACAGCAATGTAAAAATAAATGACAGATAGCTTCATCTTTTGAAGTAATATAATCCTGGTACATAAAATTGTTTTTAAAATTTAATCAAGTTTAATGCCGACAAAAAATAGTGATGAATATAATTTGGTTACCAGCTTTTGTTTTTATTCGTTCATTATTTTTTAAGGTCTCAATAAACGCAATAAATTTTTTTGTTACCAGCTGCGCCGTTTCATGGCATCACGGTTGCGTCGCAACACTTGTACTGCATAACCATGTTCAGCAATATGCAACACCAACATTAAATTCAGCCGATAGCTTGTTTAAGATCATCAATTAAATCATCTGCATCTTCAATACCAACACTTAATCTTAACAAAGAATCTTTCAAACCATTTTTTATTCTTTCTTCTTTTGGTATAGAAGCATGCGTCATCGTTGCGGGATGATTGATCAAACTTTCAACGCCGCCCAAACTTTCTGCAAGTGAAATTATTTTGGTTGATGATGCTACTCTTTTCACTTCATCTGCGCTATCATTTTTCAATTCAAAACTTATCATTCCGCCAAAACCACGCATTTGTTTTTTTGCAATTGCATAATTAGGATGATCTTCAAAACCAGGCCAGTAAACTTTTGCAACTTTATGATGATTGCGTAAATAATGCGCTATCTTTTCTCCATTCTCACAATGCCTTTGCATGCGCACATGCAACGTTTTTATGCCACGCAATACTAAAAAGCAATCCTGCGGTCCGGGCACTGCGCCGCAACTTTTCTGAATAAAATATAAATCATCCCGCAAAGTTTTATCGTTCATAACAAGGCATCCCTGAATTACATCGCTGTGGCCACCCAAATATTTTGTGGAAGAATGCATTACGATATCTGCACCAAGATCAAGCGGATTTTGAAGATATGGTGATGCAAAAGTATTATCAACACAAACTAAAATTTTATGTTGTTTTGAAAGTTGCGTTACAGCTGCAATATCAACAATGTTCATTAAAGGATTGGTTGGCGTTTCTATCCAGATAAGCTTTGTGTTGTTGTTGATTGCATTGCTGATGTTTTTTACATCAGTCATGTTCACGTATAAAAATTTAATTCCGAATTTTTCAAATACTTTGGAAAACAAACGATATGTTCCGCCATACATATCATTTGATGCAATTACTTCATCACCTGGTTTTAATAATTTAACCACAGCATCTGTTGCAGCAACACCGCTGCTGAATGCCAGGCCAAATTTTCCGTTTTCTATTTCGGCACATGCAGCCTCTAATGCAGTGCGGGTAGGGTTTCCGGCGCGTGAATAATCATATCCTTTATGTACGTCCGGTGCAGATTGCACATAAGTTGATGTTTGATAAACAGGCGTCATAATTGCCCCGGTTGAAGGATCGGGATTCATGCCTGCATGTATAAATTTTGTTGCTTGTTTCATGGTTATGTAATTAGTGCAAATATTATAAAATCTGCTTTACATTCTTAACTAAACATAACCATTCATCATCAGATTAACACAACTTAACAATTGTGTTTACAAAAATGTAAAGTGTTTAATTTTTGTTTTAATGGTATAATATCCGGTTTAAGGTTTCAATTTTTTTGGTTGGGTGAATGTGCGCTTATCAACTAAAATTTATTAACTCTCTTTAACAAACCAATGGTGTAGAACTGCTTGGCATAAGCACTTGCATCATCATAATTTCATGCAATTAATAACCAATAAAAACAAAAAAAGTTATGAAAAAAATAATCTCTTATGCAGCTTGTTTATTTATAGTTACAGCAGTTGCCGCAGCACCGGGTTCTAAACTTATAGAATCATTTAACCAAACTTTTCCTAATGCAAAAAATGTAAAATGGAGTGATGATAAAGCAGGATATTTTGTAAGCTTTAATCAAAACGAAAACTTTGAAAAAGTGCTGTATAACAAGCAGGGTGAATTTGTATGTTCATGGAAATATTCTAACGGAAAAGAATTGCCCACTTTAATTGCAATGGCATTAAATAAAAATTACAGCGACAGCAAAGTTTTTGGTGTTACTGAACTTACAACACCAGATAAAGTTGTTTATGACATAAAATTAAACAACGGTTCAAAATGGTATTGTGTAACGGCTTTGGCTGATGGAACTATAACAAAAGAAAAAGAATTTAATCAAAATATAACCAGCGCACATTAATGCAATAATTGAGATAATAATTTTAATTCCATATAAATTGGCTGCGTTGAATTAGTTTCCTGCAATATTGTTTCTTTGCAAAGCATAAAAATCAGCAATGCTTGTTATAGGATTAATTTGCGAAGGAAAAGTTCCCACAGATAACCGTGTGGCATTAACGCCGGCTCAATGCAAATGGCTGCTAAAAAACATTGACTGTAAAATTTTTGCTCAGCCTTCAGATAAACGTTGTTATACAAATATAGAATACGAACATTCAGGCGTTATTGTGCAGCAAGATATTTCAGAAGCAAATTTGTTGCTTGGCATAAAAGAAGTTCCGGTTAATATGTTGCTTCCCGAAAAAACGTACATGTTTTTTTCGCACACAAAAAAAATGCAGCCATATAACCAGGCTTTAATGCAGGCCATGGTTGAAAAGAAAATTACGCTGATTGATTATGAATGTTTGGAGCATGAAGATGGCCAGCGTATCATTGGTTTTGGTTTTTTTGCCGGTATTGTTGGGGCGCACAACGGCATCATGGCTTTTGGTGAACGCACCGGAAAATTTAAATTAAACCGTGTTTACAAGCAAAAAGATTATCGCGAATTAATTCATACTTATTTTGGTTTAAAGCTGCCGCCGGTAAAAATTACTGTTACAGGCAGCGGACGTGTGGCACACGGCATTCTTGAAGTTATGAATTTGATGGATGTGCAGGAAGCCGAGCCTGATGAATTTTTAAACAAAGAATTTTCGTACCCCGTTTATGTGCATTTAAAAGGCAGCAATTTATACAGGCACAAAAAAAAGCAAACGTATAACCGCGAAGATTTTCATGCAAATCCGCAACAATACGAATGTTTGTATAAACCTTATTGTGCGCAAACCGATATTTTAATGAATGGCGTTTATTGGGATAAAAACATTCCGCGGTTGTTTGAATTTGACGACATAAAACAAAATGATTTTCGCATTCAAACCATTGCAGATATTACAGACGATGCTTTTGGAAGTGTGCCGCTGAATTTGGGTGATTGCCCTATAAACGATCCTGTGTATGGCGTTGACAAATTAACCGGCAAAAAAACTGCGCCTTATTTGCAAACAAGTATTGATGTGATGGCTGTGGGTAATTTACCAAATGAATTGCCAAGAGATGCCAGCCGTTTTTTTGGTGAACAATTAATAAAATATGTATTGAATGATTATTTAAATGGCAGCCGCATGATAGAAAATGCAACCATTTTAAAACAAGGAAAACTTACGCCTTCTTTTGAATATCTGAAAGAGTATGCTTACAAAAAATCTGCATAATTAAAATGATGTAAAAATTCTAAATAATATTTACTTCTCTTTCAAGCGCAATCTTAAATTTCTTTTTTACGCTTTGTAAAATTTTTTCGGATAGGTCATAAATTTCTTTGCCGCTTGCATTGCCATAATTTATCAAAACAAGCGGTTGATGCACATGCACACCGGCGTCACCGTTTCTGTAACCTTTCCAGCCGCATTGCTCAATTAACCATGCTGCCGGAATTTTTACTTCATCATTATTAATAATAAAATGCGGCATAGCTGCATAATTTTTTTTAAGTGCAATAAATTCTTCAGATGTTATTACCGGGTTTTTAAAGAAGCTTCCGGCATTGCCGATTTTTTTTGGATCAGGTAATTTGCTGCTTCGGATATTTATTACTGCTTGTGAAATATTTTTGATGGATAATTCTTTTACCTGCATTTTTTCAAGCTCCTGTTCAATTGCGCCATACGATGTATTGAACACATGATTTTTATTCAACCTCAGCACAACACTTAATATGATAAACTGATCTTTATATTTTTTTTTGAAAACACTTTCGCGATAACCAAACGCACAATCGTTTGCACTAAAAGTATGAATGGAAAGATCTGTTTTATGCAGCGCTTCGAGGCTTTCAAACACATCTTTTATTTCAACGCCATAAGCGCCTATGTTTTGCATGGGTGAAGCGCCCACATTGCCTGGAATCAAACTTAAATTTTCAATGCCTGCATAATTATGATCAATGCAATGCATTACAAACCGGTGCCAGTTTTCTCCTGCTGCTGCTTTTACATAAAAATGATGCGCATCTTCTTTTATTAATTCAATGCCCTTTAATTCATTTTTTAAAACAATGCCATCAATATTTTTTGTAAGTAAAATGTTGCTGCCACCGCCAAGAATAAGTTTTGTTTTTTTATGTTCAGGCGCAAAACCCAGCAGTTCTTTTAATGCATCAATTGAAGAAAATGCGGCAAAATATTTTGCCACTGCATTAATGCCGAAAGTATTATATTGTTTCAGCGAAATGTTTTGAAGAATGTTCACTGTATAAATTTCAGAACCTCAAAGTTATTGGTTAAGCGCCGGTGATGGTGTAAAAAAGAAAGTTCGGTAATGAATACCAAACTTTCAACAATTGCCTCAAGAAAGTTGTATAATTTACCTGTTTACCTGCAGCTTACCTGTTTCTAATATTCTTCCGCTTTTATCCTGCAGTTGATATATATAAATGCCGCGATAAAAATTATTGTTAAAGGTTAAAGTTAATTTAACGGATGTTACAGTAGTTTCATAAACCTTTTTGCCGGTAAAACTGTAAATCTGCAAAGAATAATCTTTTGAAATATAATCAAGCGGAAATTCAAAATTTGTAAATGAAGTTGCCGGATTTGGATAACATTTAATAGTTTTTGCCTGCAACTCTGAACTGTCTTCAGCTCTGGCAACATTAGATTGCGCCGTTGTAAAAAACAACACAACTACTGCAACCAGCAGAATTTTATATAAATGATTAAAAAATTTTTGAGTGTAAATTTTTTCCATATAATAATTTATAAAATTAGAGCTATTAGTTAGTTTGACAAAATTCTCTGTAATATTTACAAGCGATTTAAATTTTTTACATTTTTTTAATTATTGCATTTTATACTTCGTATTAAAATTTCGGACAAAGCACCGCATTTTTTGTGCTGTTGTTTCTATCCAAAAAACCCATGTAGGTTAATGAAACTTCAAAGCCGCCGCGGTATTCGCTTGCCGTGTTTAAAGTAGAAATATTCACATCATAACTAAAAGCAACCGCAAAAGGATTGTAATCTAATTCAACCACCGGAATAAACGCATCCCGCCAGCGCAAATAGCCGCCAAATTGTATGGTATAAAGCGGGTTTGAATAATCATCGCCAAATTTTCTTGCATACGTTATGCCGCCGATGGCTTCGTTATAATCGCCTTGTTTTGAATAATCACTTTGCAGTGTAATAGATGAAACTTCATTAACTGAAAGATGCACGCCGCCGGAAAATACAAGCTTCGGATTTAGTTCAACCGGCGGATTTACGTAAAAAGAATTTTTTGGCCGGTTGAAATGATGATATGCCGCACCAACAAAATAATAATCTGTTTCGCTGCCGGCAATGGAAGAGTTAAACGATAATCCAACACTGCCATCCCAATAATGATAACTGAATTTGGTTAGCGTTTCACCATCACTCAAAGATGGATTATAACCCAAACCATCGTACTGATTGTTTGTGGTGATTTTACTGCGGTCTATTCGGCGTTGCACATATCCGCCCATAATTCCCAACGATAAATATTTACTTTTTTCATCGTTAAGCGATTTATGATAATTTAATGCAGGATAAATATTGGATGTAGTAAAATTTGTTATGCCTGCTTTATCAAATAAAATTTGAAAACCGGTTGTTATAAAATCGTTGCCTTTGCCGATAGGATTTTTATATTCAAAATTTATTGATCCGGTTTGATAAGGCGTTGTAATACTTTGCCATTGATTTCTGTAAACCGTTTGAAACCTTATATCGCCTGCAAACAAACCGGCAAGCGATGGATTACGCAATAAAGGCGCCTCAAAAAACTGCGAAAAATGCGGATCTTGTGCATTAGATTTAAGTGCAAAACAACACAATAAGAGTACGGTTATACTCAAACAGTTTTTCATTCCCGGATATTTTGGATATTGAAGCATAAATGTAAGCATAACCAGGTTTAAAAAGTGAGTAATCGGTTTTTTCAATGCTCAACGAAGTAAGGTAACGTTTCCCTTTGAGTGTATCACAGTTCCGTTATCGCACAACACTTCAGCAATAAAAACATATACATCCGGCTGCAGCGCATTTCCATTATATTTTCCATCCCAGCCATACGATTGTTGGTTTGGCGGAAAATTATCGCGTTCAAACACCGGTATTCCCCAGCGGTTAAATATTCTAAACGATCTTATCATAAATCCATTACCCCGCGGATAAAAATAATCGTTCATGCCATCACCGTTTGGCGAAAATGTATTCGGAATAAAAAGGTTTTCGCCTTTGCATAAAACAGTAATCGTAATGCTTTTTTGCTACGCTGCATCCCGCAACATTACTTGCCGTAACGGTATAAGTTTGCGTGGCGGTTGGCTTAACTATTGGCTGTGCACAATTGGAACAGGTAATGTTTATTAATGGCGTCCATTGCCAGAAATCAATATCTTCAGAACCCAAAGCATTTATCTGGTAAGAATTTCCGGCTTCAATGGTTATGGTGCTGTCTGTTAATTTTACCGTTGGGTAAGGATAAACATTTACGGTAGCTGAAGCTGTATCTCTAAAACATCCTTTTGTATCTTTTCCAATTACAGAATAGGTTGTGGTTGATGAAGGCGTTGATGTTGTTACAGAATCTGTGTTGTTTGCAACCAGCGTTGAAGGTTGCCAGTTATACAATTCAGCGCCTGATGCACGCAAATGAATGGTGTTGCCCGCACAAATTGTATCCGGCGCCATAATCAGAACATGCGCAGGTTGTTTAACCTGGATGTTTACAGAATCAGTGTTTATGCAGCCATAAATATTTTTCCCCGTTAAAAAATAAGTTGTATTGTATGATGGATTTGCCGCAGGCGAAGCACAATCAGTGCATGAAAGCGATGTATTTGAAAGCCAGTTATAATAAGCTGCGCCGCTTGCATGCAATACAGTTGTTTGGCCTCTGCAAATAACAGAATCGAAACCTGCATCAACATTGGGCAAAGGATCAATGCGCAGCAAATGGCTAACCGTATCTGCACAACCGGCGGCAGTTTTTGCAGCTAACAAATACATTGTAATTACCTGCAGTTGAAAACGTATATGTTGTATCGCTGCTGTTTAAATTTATCCCGTTAGCAATGTTCCATTGCCAGGTTAAATTTGCACCAGCATTATTTGCATTGGCTGATAAAGATACTGGCGTGTTTACACAAGCGCTGTCGGGTATGTTTGCCAAAACTTTTGGTGTATTGTTAATTAAAACATTAACCGGTAAAGTATTATTATCAATGCATCCTTTTTCAGTGATCATGCTTAACGAAGCAGTGTACAAACCCGGCGCATGATAATAATGAGACGGGCTTACATCGTTAGAAGAATCACCATCTCCAAACTTCCATGTATACAATTCAACTTTATCGAACAAACCCATGCTTGAATCGGTAAAATTATACAGCGCAGAATCGCAAACACCTGGTTGAAGCGCTGCTATAAAATTTGCATCGGCACCTAAAATTAAAAGCGTATCATTATTAACAACAGGCACACGGCATCCGCCGGAATCTACAATAACAAGTTGCGGCAAAAATTTTCCGGGTTTATGATAAGTATAATTTGTGATTGAATCTACAGACGTTTGCGTTACTCCATCCCCAAAATCCCAGATATATTGAACCGTATTTTTTGCTTTGGCCGAAAATGAAACGTTCAATGGATTGCAGCCCGTAAAAGGCGAATAAGATAACACTGCATAAGGCCCTTTTAAAACAAGCGGTTTTGTAAATGTATCGTAACAATTACCATAACCTTGTGCAATTAATTTTAAAGTATATGTATTGGCTGCGGTATAATAATGTTCGGGTGTTATTTCGGTTGACACGTTTCCATCACCAAAATCCCAGGTGAGTGTGCTGTAATTGGATGAAGTATTTACAGGATCAATTTTTGCCGGCGGACATAAAAAAAGACTGTCGGGCAATAAAAAACCGGCAACCGGATCGGCAACATGAATGTATTGTTGTTTGGTGAGCGAATCTGTGCAGCCATATTCATCTTTTAAAAATAACTGCACATTATACATGCCCTGTTTTGTATAAAAATGTTGCGGCTGCGGATTGGTTGAAGTTTGCCCGTCGCCAAAATTCCATTTGTACGATAAAGAAATTCCATTGCTTGAATCGATATATTGAACCGCATTTTTTGAGCAGGTTAAAGTGTCGGTTGCAGAAAAAAAGGCAACCGGGTTTGTAATATTTATTGCATCAACATTTGATGCTGTATCGTAACAACCATTATCATCAATTATTTTTAAAGAAACATTATACGCTCCAGATTTAAAATATGTATGCATAAACGGAGCTTTATTTAATGTATCCGCTTTCGTGTTATCACCATAATTCCAAATCCATTTTGTAATTGAATGAATGCCATCTGATGAAGATGCATCTTTAAAATTTATGGAAGATGAAACGCAGGCGCCGGGCTGGTTTGAGAAACCTGCATGCGGCCCGTAAATTTTTACCTGAACATTTTTATTTATAGTATCAATGCAATTATTCGCATCATCAATAATTAATAAAGGCAGGTAACTGCCTGCATTATTGTACACATGATACACCTGGCTGTTTGAAAGATCAAACGGCGTAATAGTGCCATCGCCAAAATTCCACTGGTACGATCTTATGTTGGCAGAATCAAACTGCGTAACAAAAAAATGAATGGAATCATACTTGCAAAAATTGGTTGAAAGCGGTTTATAACTAAACGACGGATGTTCGCTAATTACATTCAGCGTATCTGTTGCTGTATAACTGCAATTGCCATTTGTAACAGTTAGCGATACATAAAAAGTTCCTTTTGAAGTATAAACGTGTGTTACATTTTGTTGGGTTGATGTGCCGCCATCGCCAAAATTCCAAAGCCATGTTTTTGGCTCAATAGAATTATCGGTAAAACTGTAATTAAACGGGCTGCTGCAATTGGCGGAAAAATTAAAATTTGCAACAGGCGGTTTTAAGTAAACATAATTGTGCAAAGTAACCGTATCATAACATCCATATTCAGAAACAATAAGCGATACGTTTTGATAACCTGTATCTGTATAAACATGCGTTGGATTTTGTTCTGATGATGCGCCGCCATCACCAAAAAGCCAAAGCCTGTCGGTTATTAAACCGGTTGAAGCATCGGTAAATTGAACAGGTGTTTCTGCGCAGGTGTTTAAAGGGCTGGCACTAAAAGCAGCTTTTGGCGCTTTGCCCAAAGCAACCGCATTAGGCATTAACAATGTGTCTGAGCATCCTTCCGTAGTTACAACAATCAGTTTAATAGTATAAACACCCGTGTTTTGATAGGTATGTTTTGGCGTTGCATCGCTTGATGTAGTTCCATCACCCAAATCCCATTTATAAGAAGCAATTGCAGCGCCTGAACTAACCAGCGGTTTTAATGTAAGTGTTTGCGGAGCACATCCTTCAAAAGGCAAATTTTCAATGCCATTTATATGAGGCGGCCCAAGTTCAATAAAATCATTTTTTATAACCGTGTCTGCGCATCCGTTTATATTATATGCAATCAGCGTTACAGCAAATTTGCCTGCGTTTGTATAATTATGTGCTGGATTTTTTTCTGATGATGAAGTGCCATCGCCAAAAAGCCATTCAAAATTTGCGGCGCCTTGCGTTGTGTTTGTAAACTGAATTGTTTGCGGATAATTACAGGTATTTAGTTTGCCTGATGCAGTAAAATTTGCCTGCACTGCGCTGCCTGTTTGAACGATCTTTTTTATAGTATCTGCACAGTTACCAAAATTTGCATTCAGCTGCACCTGGTATGAACCTGAATTTTTATATATATGAATAACTGCTGCACCTGTGGCTGTTTGGCCATCTCCAAAATTCCAGGTTTCGCTTAATGGTTTTGGCGAAGAGTTGTCTGTAAAGCTTACACTTTTATCAATGCATGAACCTAAATAATTAAAATCGGCTTTTGCATTACCAACAGAAATTTGTTGTTCGTAAGTATTTGAACAACCGGCAGCATTTATGGCTGTAAGTTTTATAGTAAAGTTGCCTGAAGTTGCATACACATGAACCGGATTTTTTTCGGTGCTTGAAGCGCCGTCTCCAAAAAGCCACTGATATGTAAGTGCGCTGTTTGATTGCGAAGTATTATTAAATGTAAACGTTGCGCCGGGCTTGCAAATATCATCGTAGGTATATGTAAAACCAGCATTTACCAATCCTGCTACTTTTATAAAAGATGGTTGCTGCAGTGTTTTTTTACATCCGAAATTATTGGTAACTGTAAGCGATACATTAAATGTGTCTGAAATAGTATAAGTATGTATGGGTTTTTGCTGGGTTGATATTACGCCATCACCAAAATCCCAGATCCAACCCGTAATTGATCCCTGCGCAGTTTTACTTTCATCAATAAACTGAACATTCAGCGGCGCACAACCTGAAACCGGCGCCGCACTAAATGCCGGTGCCGGATTTACAAACACCGTTATATAATTTGTTTTAATTATCGAATCTTCGCCCGCTGCATTTTGTATGTGCAATTTTACGGAGTAACTGCCAGGGTAATATAAATAGCACCGGGATTTTTTAGGGTTGATGTGGCGCCATTGCCTAAATCCCAAAGCCAGTTGATAGCATTACCCGTTGAAGCATCTGTAAACTGAACAACCAGCGGCGAGCAACCTTGCTGTATGTTTGATGTGAAATTTGCATGCAACTGCGCGTTTGCATTTATATACATAAAGGCAGGCAGAAAATATAAAAATTTTCTAAGGCAGTACACACACAAAGCTTTCATCGGTAAGGTGATGCAAGTTAACAAAAACAGCACCAAACCAACGGCTTTGAAATTATTTTATCAGGGTAACATTTCCTTTAAAAGGTATCAGCACATCATTTTCGCAAACCATTTCAATTATGTAAACATATACATCAGGATATAACGGTTTCCCATTGTAGGAACCATCCCATCCATTAGCGGGATTATTTGGCGCAACATTGTACCTTTCGAAAACAAGCTGCCCCCAGCGGTTAAAAATTCTGAATGATTTTATGTTGAACAATCCGGTTCCTCTTGGATAAAATACATCATTCATGCCATCATTATTTGGCGAAAAAGTATTTGGAATAAACACATTGGTGCCGCCGCAAATAACTCTTATTGTAATTGCATCGCGTGCAACGCAATTACCACCATTTGATGCAATGCACGAATAAGTTGTTGTTTTAATGGGCGAAGCCACCGGGTTGGCCACAATGCTGCTGCTTAAACCTTGCGGCGGTTGCCAGCGCCAGCTTGTAATATCAGATGAACTGTGGGTGTTTAACTGAACAGATGATCCTACATTTAAGGTTATTTCATTCTGCGAAATATCCATGTGCGGAACAGGAAATGTTTTTACTGAAACATAGCCACTATCTGCAAAACAATTTTTTGCTGTGTAGCCAACAACTTTATAATTAATTAAAGTATCTGTTGATGCAGTAAACACCGGCTGCGCCGAATTGCTGTTATCAAGATAAGTTGAAGGATACCATTGATATGTTGCTGCACCTTGTGCGCTAAGTTTTGTTGTTTCGCCAACACATAGCGTATCTGCGTTTGATACCGTTATTTTATCTGGTGTAATAACATTAATTGTAACAGAATCGGTGCTGATGCATCCGTTAATACTTTTTCCGGTAACGGTATAAGTTGAAGCAGTATTTGGTGTTATCAGCGGAGAAGCACAATTGGTACAGCTTAAACCTGCGCCGGCCCATGTGTATGTTTGGCCGCCTGTTGCAGTTAATTGATAGCTGCTGTTTTGACAAACAGATGTATCGTTGGGTGCTTTAATATTGGGGGAAGTATGCACGACAACGTTTTTGGTTGCCGTATCAGCGCAACCGCCGGAAGAAATACCGCTTAGTTTGATCATATATGTATTGCCGGTGTTGTATGTGGTTGAAACGGTTTGTCCTGATGCTGTTTTCCCGTTGCCAAAATTCCAGCTCCATTTTATAGTGCTGTCTTTTATAACGCTGTTGCCTGTAAAGTTTACCAGCGCCATTGAACAAACGGATGAATCTCCGTCAATAGAAAGTTGCGGCGTAGGCAATATTTTTACTCCCGATGGAATATTAAACGTATCCCTGCATCCTAATTTAGTTTCTGCAATAAGATAAGCATTATACACACCGGTGGTTTTATAAGTATGATTTATTGTTTTTTGATCTGCGGTGCTATCATCTCCAAAATACCAATAATGATGCGTTATTATATCTGCTGAATTTGAAAGATCGGCAAATTGCACCGGCGTTAAGTTACATGCAGGATTTGCGCTAACAGTTGCATTGGCATTTACGGTAAAGATTTTTAAAGTGTCAGCACCTTTTATAGAAACCTTGCAGCCAGATGCATCCTGTAAAATTAATTTCGGAAGATAACTGCCAGGCGCATATACATGACTGGTTTTATTTTGTGCAGTTGAATTTGCATTTCCATCACTAAAATCCCATGTATAAATTACTACGTTGCTTGCTGAGGCAGAAAAATGTGTTGTATCCGGATAACAAACTGGTGCCGGGTTATATAAAATTTTTCCTGTTGGGCCTTTAATAACAATGTTTTGTATTGAAGCGGTATCAGCACAACTGCCGTAACCGTTTACAATAAGTTTAACGGGATACGTGCCAGGATAATTGTACACATGCGTTGGCGATACAATTACAGATGGGCTGCCATCTCCAAAATCCCAGGTAACCTTAGTAAAATTGGTTGATTTATTGGTGAAGTTTACTTCCAGCGGCGGGCATGTTGAAAACGAATCACTCATTACAAAATGCGCAGAAGGCAGTGATACCTGCAATGGTTTTGATGCAGCGCTGTCTTTACATCCATTGATGTCTGTTATCGTTAATGCAGAAGTATAAACGCCGCTTTTGCCATACATGTATATGGGATTTTGCTGGTTGCTTTTTGAGCCATCACCAAAATTCCAAGTATAATTTAAACCTGTGCCTGTTGATGCATTTAAAAACGATATTTTTTTGCCCGGGCATGCAACAGAATCTGAAACGGTAAACGCTGCATCCGGATGAGATATGTACACATAATTAACTCTTTTAAGGCTGTCGCTGCATCCGTAATTATCAGTTACATTTAAGCGAACAGAATAATAACCTGTATCTGCAAACTGGTGTAAAAACGCAGCAGGCGAGTTGTAAATTTTATCAGCACCATCATCAAAATTCCATGCCCATTTTGTTATTTGATGTATACCGTCTGATGAAGATTTATCGGTAAACAATATACTGCTATCCTTACATGCGCCGGTTCCTGAACTTGTAAAATTAGCAAGCGGCCCGTACACCGTTATTGAATCTGATTCATACATGTACTGGCAATTATTTCTGTCGGTAATGGTTGCTTTAATTTTAAACCTGCCGTTAACCAGGTAAACATGATTGGCTTTAGTTGCATTGCTAACCGTTACTATATTGTTATCACCAAAATCCCATGTTGTGTTTTTGATGTTATTAAGATTAATGCCCGTTACATCGGTTGCTATATTATTTCCCCTGCAAAAAATAGTGCCGGGCACTGAAATTTTTCCGGCTTCGTTAATAACATTTATGGTGGCTGCTGCGGTATCATGACAGGATTTATTATCCGTATATAATTTTATGGTGTAGTTGCCGGGAGTTGTATATACATGCGTTGGATTTTTTGTTGTGGTTGATGTATTGTCTCCAAAATCCCACAAACGTGTAACATCGGCAATAGAGCTATCACCAAAATCCACTCTTTGCTTATTATCGCAATGCATGGTTAATTTTATGGATGCAATCGGCGGCAGCACATATACATTAATTTTTACCACCGTATCCGGGCAACCATAATTAAAAGCAACCAGTTTTGTTTTTATGGTACCGGTATCAACAAACTTTTTATAATAATGTTCTCCGTTTGCAGAATCTAAAAGCGGGCCGCTGTCCCAGCTTAAAAAAGTTATAGGTCCGTTGGTTGAGGTATTTGTAAACACAGCGTCTTTACTCGCACAAATTGAATCTTCCAAGGCAGTAAAATCTGCAACAGGTTTGTGGCCGGCAAGCACTGCGTTGGCAAGCGTATAAGAAGCGGTGCATCCATCTTCGTTAGTAACAGAAACTTTTACATTAAAAAAACCATCTTTAGTGTACGTATGTTTTGGCATTGAATCGGTTGATGTATTTCCATCACCAAAATCCCACATATATTTTACTATTTTGGTTTTTTCGTTTAATTGAACAGATGGATTTACACTTACCGGCACGCAACCGCTATCCGGTAAATTTTTTAATGCGGTAACTTTTATAGGCTGAATATTTATGTACCTGTATTTTTGAAAAACAGCCTGGCATCCGTTTGAATTTGTGGCCGTAAGCGATACTGTAAAATTTCCCTGTTGCGTGTAAGTATGCGACGGGTTTATTGAAGAAGATGTGCTTCCATCACCAAAATTCCAAAGAAATTCAGAAACTGCTCCTGTTGTTTGGTTAGAAAAATTTACCGTTAAAGGTGCAATACATTTTGCGCTGTCATCAGCAGAAAAATTTGCGGTTGGAGCCGTTGCAATAGTGATGGTATTGATAACCGAATCTGAGCAACCGGAAGAAAATGTATTTACAAGCTTAACCGTGTAATTACCTGCTGTGCTGTAAGTTTTGCCGGGATTTAAATTTGTTGAAACGCTTCCATCTCCAAAATACCATTTTGAAGATATGGGCGCAGGAACTGATGTGTTTGTAAATTGAACGGCTTGATTTAAACAGGTTGCCGCAGAATGCGTGAAAGAAGATGAAGGAAAATGAACTACCACGGGCATACTCATCGTATCAGCACAGCCGGAAGATGACCTTACGGTAAGCAGCACTTTATAATTGCCTTCGGCAGTGTAATTATATGTTGGCGAAGGCGCTGTGCTCTTTCCGCCATCGCCAAAATCCCATTGATAGGTTAATGCGCCCGAACCATTGCTGCTATCTTTAAAAACGGCCGTTGCGGGCGTTTTACAAACATTAAGCGAACTAAGGCTAAATTTTGCATTTACGCCGCTGTTAATTTGTATTAAATTACTTTTTGTAAGCGCATTATAGCAGCCATAGCTATTGGTTACTTTCAGCGTAATATCAAATACGCCTGATGATGTATACACATGAGAAGCGTTTGCCGTTGAATCAAGAATGCCATCGCCAAAATCCCATAAATATTTTGCAATAGTGCCCGAGCCGGGTTTGCTGCTATTGGTGAAATTTACATTTAGCGGAAAACAACCTTGCGTTGGCGATGCATTAAAAAAAGCCTGCGGGTTTGAATAAACAGTGATGTATGCTGTTTTGCTTATTGAATCCTGCTGCCCTGAAGTATTTTTTATTTTTAAAGAAACCGTATAGGTACCTGCATCAGAATATGTTGTAATAGGGTTTTGATTGGATGAAATAGTTCCATTGCCTAAATTCCATGTGTATTGCGTATTTGCGTCAGTTCCTGTTGATTGATCCTGGAATGTAACAATAAGCGGCGCACATCCGGATTGGACATTTGAAGTAAAACCTGCCTTTAACTGCGAAAAAGAATTGTTGCCGGCAAGTAAAAAAAATAAAACAAACACACCCGAACACACTACTGCACGGTTGGTTTTCATAGAAATTGTTTTTCTAATTAGGAATTGGACTTAATTTTTTCTTTAAAGAAAACAATTAAAAATAGTGCGTTGGGTTTAATAATATATTATAACGACTGATGCGGATATTGATTTAAACAAATACTACAAAGTGAATTTTTAAGTGATTGGCAGAAAAATATTTTCTTTAAAATTTACTGCGGTTAAAAAAAGCCCGTGCGATGGCACCGAAAAATCAGCAGCCGTTTGCTGGTTTTTTTCAATAAGTTTTATAAAATCTGAGTTGGTTTTATTGTTTTTTGAAAAGCGCAGCATCGTACCAACAAGGCCTTTAACCATGCCGCGTAAAAAACGGTCTGCTGTTATTTCATAGCGCCACGCATCATCACTTATTATCCATCGCGATGAAAAAATATTGCAATTGAAATTTTTTACCTGCGTTTTCTTTTTAGAAAATGATGTGAAGTTTTTAAAGTTTAAAATAGAAGCAGACATTTCATGCAACAAGTCTGTATTAATCGCAAACGGATAATAATATGCTCTTTCAAAATAAAAAGGATTTTTAGTTCTTATGATATGATAATGATACGTTCTTGCAACGGCATCAAACCGGCAATGCGCATTTGCCTTTGTTTCAAAAATTTTTTTTATAACAATATCGTATGGCAATAATGCATTCAGGTTATAAATGGCAGATTTTTTTATTTCGATATCAGCATCAACATGAAAAAAATTCTGCAATGCATGTACACCTGCATCTGTTCGGGATGAGCCGGTTAATTCAAATTCTTTATTGAAAAAAATTTTTAAGGCACGAGTAATTTCTGCCTGGATTGTATTTGCATTCAACTGCACCTGGAAGCCGCTGTAACGAGTTCCTACATACGCAACTTCAATAAAATAACGCGGCATAATTTTAAAGATTCAAAAAAAACATATGCTTTAAAATTCAAACTTAACAAGCACTTATTAAAAAGATGATTGCTATGTAAGTTTAATTTTTTTAAATTGAAATTTATGTGAGGGTTGGTTTTGAGATTTATTATTTACTCATTCATCGCAGTAAAGCTGCAAAACGTTTTTTATAATACGGGTCTAATATCTGGCTGGATAATGCAGGATAATTTCCATAATCATAAGTGTATTTATATAAAGCATCGTATAAATTATAACGGCCATCATCACTTGAAAACAAATCTCCCAATGTTTTAATCTGGTCTGTGGTAATACATTTTTTGTTCAGATATTTTACGGCATACTGAATCATATCGTTGGCATTATTCTGCACAAACATTTTTCGTTTTAATTTATTTAAATCATCATCAGAAATCATGCTGCCGCAATCTTGTTTAACTGCATTGTTTACCGCAGTTGTTGTTGCATCGGTTGCTGCAGTTGCTGCAATTGTATTGCTGTTTTGTTCTGGTTTATAAAAAGGATTAGCCATTGCATGTGCTGTTGTATCCTGCGCATTAATAATGTTGTTTGATGAAGATGTTGTGTTGTTATTTAAAGCTGAAGAATCTGCATTTGAAGATGAGTGTTATTGCTGCCGTATTTTGATTTTCATTTTGAGCATCTGCATTAACCACAGTTGTATTTTGATCTGTTGTAGCAGCTGTTGCAGCAGGCACAAACACATGAATAGTATCGGTGCCGTTTGTTGTTTTATCAACAAAAAGCATATTGGTTCCTGAGTCAAGTTTTGACTCTGCAATTTTTTGCGGCTGCGCCGAATCTGTTGGTGAAATTGCATTTGCTGCTGCCGTTTCAGTTGCTGTAACAGTGTTAGAGGCTACAGCATTTTTTTTAGTAAGCGTAGAATCGCTTACAACATCAGAAAGCATATTGCCAAACGCATTTTTTTGTTCTGTTGAAGCAGTGTTATTTACAACAAATTTTTGCGTTTGCATGTTTTGAAGCACCCATCCGTTTGTTTGATTTTTTAGCACAAAACCTGCATCTTTTTTATTGATTTTGCAGGTGAAATATTGATCAGGAAATTTGTTCATAGGAAAGCTAACCGTAAAATTATACGTGCTGTCGTTTAACCGGGGAATAATTACATAACCGTAATCAGATGAGCTGAAAACTTTTCCGCCAAGCACAACAGCAAACGGCTGCCTGTCTTCACTTTGCACATAAATAAAATGTTTTTGCTGTGCTTGTACAACAAAACAATTTGTGCAGAAAAAAATTAAAAATGTACAAAGTTTTAAAAAATGCTTCATCAGTTTAATATTTAAAGCGCAACTGTTTTGTGTTTTGCAAAACTAATATAAAATAGTGCTGATGCATTTTACAGGCCATTGCCTTTTGCATTTTAACCATTTATATATAATATTTGTAACACAAAATAATATCTCAATTACTTTTGCCCGCTTTAAAAAATTTGCACATGATGTGTATTGATCGTTTTGATTCAATAATTTTTTTTGATTTGCATATCAGAAAAAATAAAACACAGCCAATAAGCCATCAAGTTTTTGAGCGATTGCACAAACTCAATAAAACTTTCATTGCTAATGTGCGGGGCAATTAAAAAATCAAAAAAAATCAGATGAAAAAAAACCTTTTATTTCTTTCGCTGCTGTTATGTTCTGCAGCATTTGCACAAACAGAAAATGCGCCGGCTGATACTTCATGGAAACATATTTACCGTGCCGAAGCCACCAAGGTTAACGATCTTGTTAATACCAAACTTGATGTAAAATTTGATTACAGCAAATCTTACATGTATGGTAAAGAATGGTTAACCGTGCATCCACATTTTTTTCCAACAGATTCTTTAACGCTTGATGCAAAAGGCATGAACATTAATGAAGTTTCGCTTTTTGTAAACGGCAAAAAAACGCCGCTGAAATACAATTACGACAGCATGTTTTTGCGCATCAATCTTAATAAAACTTATAAAGCCGATGAAAATTATACGGTTTATATAGATTATGTTTCCAAGCCAGATGAATGGAAGCGTGAAAATGGAAGTGCTGCCATAACCAGCGCTAAAGGTTTGTATTTTATTAATCCGCATGGCGTAGAAAAAGATAAACCTACTGAAATATGGACGCAGGGTGAAACTGAACATAACTCCGTTTGGATGCCAACCATTGATAAGCCCAATCAAAAATCAACAGAAGAAATTACGATGACCGTGCCTGATAAATATGTTACGTTAAGCAACGGGCTTCTCATCAGTCAAAAGAAAAATGCCGACGGCACAAGAACAGATACATGGAAGATGGATCTGCCTCATGCACCTTATTTATTTTTTATGGGCATCGGCGATTTTTCAATTATAAAAGATAGTTACAAAGGCAAAGATGTTGCTTATTATGTTGAGAAAAAATATGCGCCTGTTGCACGCGGCATTTTTGGCCACACACCTGAAATGATAAAATTTTATTCAGAAACATTAGGTGTTGATTATGCCTGGCCAAAATACGATCAAATGGTTGGCCGTGATTATGTAAGCGGCGCTATGGAAAATACAACTGCAACCTTGCATGGCGAAGAAGCATACCAGAATGCACGTGAATTGAAGGATGGAAATACCTGGGAAGATGTAATTGCGCATGAATTATTTCATCAGTGGTTTGGAGATTTGGTTACCTGCGAAAGCTGGAGCAATATAACCGTGAATGAAAGCTTTGCCGATTTTAGCGAAACGATATGGAATGAACATGAATATGGCCAGGATAAAGGCGATGAAAAAAATTATGATGACATGCAAACATATCTTAACAGCAACAGCGCAAATAAACCGCTGGTTCGTTTTTATTATGCTGATAAAGAAGATGTGTTTGATGCTGTAAGTTATCCTAAAGGCGGCCGCATATTAAATATGTTGCGTCATTATTTTGGCAATGATGCTTTTTATGCATCGCTGCATAAATATCTTACTGATAATAAATTTAAAACCGGTGAAGCGCAGCAATTGCGTTTGGCATTTGAAGCAGTTACCGGCCAGGATTTAAACTGGTACTGGAACGAATGGTATTACGGCACCGGCCATCCCATTCTTGATATAAGTTATTTGTATGATGATGCTGCGCACAAAGCTTCTGTTATTGTTCAGCAAAAACAAACACAGCAAATTTTTAAAATGCCTGTGAACATTGATATTTATAACGGCGGAGTTAAAACACGCCACCAGGTATGGATAAAAAATGCGGTTGATACTTTTACTTTTGATTATACTACAAGACCAGATCTTATAAATTTTGATGGCGATAAAGTTTTGCTTTGCCAAAAAACAGATCATAAAACAGCAGATAATTATAAAGCGCAATGGAAATATGCACCGTTGTTTGTTGACCGTCGCGAAGCCATTCAATATTTTGCTGATAACAATATGGTGTACGATTTAAGTTTGGGTTTGAATGATAAATATTATGGCATAAGAAGTTTTACGCTGGATAAACTGAAAGATAATACTGCCGCTCTATCAAACCAGGATATTTTAAATACCATTGAACGCATTGCACAAAACGATGAACACAACAGAACAAAATCAAGAGCCATTGCAATTTTGGCTTCAACCAAAGATCCAAAATATAAATACATTTTTGATAAGTCCATCAACGATTCTTCTTACAGCGTTTCGGGCGCAGCACTTGAAGGTTTAAGCACACTTGATTCTGCAAGCGCTTATACACTTGCAAAAAAATACAGCAGTGATGCGAAAGGCGAATTAAGTGAAACCATAAACGATATCATTTTTTCGGCAGGTAAAGAAGAAGATTATGATATGATCGTTCAAAAATATGATGCATTGCCTTTAAGCCAGGCCAAGCTTAATTTAACACCTGCTTTTTGCGATTATCTTTCAAAACTGAATGATACGCAAAAAATAAAACAAGGCGTTGATAAAATAATTGCTTTCAGAAATTCTATACCGCAGCAATACTGGAATTTTACTGACCCGGCCATTAAAGCGGGCTTGCAAAAAATTGCAACGGCAAAAGGCGGAGATGTTCAAACTTATGTTGAAAATGCTTTGAAATAAAAGCGTTTAATCTTTTATAAAAGCCCTGTTAAAACGGGGCTTTTTTATTCAACCACTTTTTCAATATGCGTAAGTCTTCCATCGGCGGTTAAGCCTTCAACAATTACGCGAAAGCGTTGCGTAAAATCGTTATTATAAAATTTTATGCGAATGGTGTTATTGCCTGGCGTTGTTAATATTGTTGGCGCCCAGTATAAAGTTGTTCTTAAATCCTGTTCTTCATTCTTTTCATTATATGTTCCGTAATCAGGTGAATAGAATTGTTTTTCTGCAGTATAACCAATTATAACTTTATAAGGAATGCCGCTTCTGCTGTCTGATTTAGGCATGTCTCCGCCTTTGCGTGTATAAATAGCAATGGCACCATTGGCTCCGCCGCCAACTGCACCTATAAAAGGCGGCCGAAAAACTTTTATGTATGCAACATCACTCATGCTGATGCCTGAAAGCTGGCTTACATCAACTTCCATTTCGTTTTCAAAAAATGTAGGGGTGCCACCACGCCAGGTAACAGAGCCATCACTGCCAACACCAGACGGAGTGGTTATAGTTAAACCTGCAACTTTACCTTGCAAATATTGCAACACACTTATAGCACTTTTTGCAAACGGATCATCCACTACGTCAAACTGGTAAGCATCGCCGCTGCTAAAAAGTGATGATGTATATTTTTCATCCATTAATTGCAGCGGGCTTTTAACTCTTGTTTTTACGGTAACAGGCGCAAGTGTTGTTCCCTGCTGCAGCTTAAAAAATCTCATTTGTTCCTGCGCCAGCCTGCGCTTGAAATTTTCAGTGGCCGTATCTGCATAAAATGCATTGTTTATTGTATCTGCAGAAAATAACCGGGCAGCAGGCAAACTGTTATTAAAATTTACTACAGATGAATTGGCGAAACCCTGGGTGCCTGAAATTCTGTAAAAAATTTTTGAAGTGTCGTATAAAATAACATTCGGGTTAGAAAAATTTCCTGAAGCATCAACCATAGTTTGCTGAACATGATTTCCTGTATCTTTTTGATTTTTTATGATCATCAATATAAATGCGCCTCTTTTTAAATCTTGCTCCGAAGCGCCAAACACTTTTCCGGAAAGGCTTAAATAATCTGTATCGTTTTGATATTTTATCTGCGGATATTTTTTGTTCACAACATCATTCCAGTTTATGCGCCGCCATCCATTCGTTAACATAACAAGATCAAGCTGCCGTTGCAGCGTATCGCTGTTGTTTCTAAAATAATAATACGGGTGATAAACATTGCCTTTTAAATCTGCCGTTAACAACAATCGCGAAACAATATCATCGCTGCTGTCAATGCCAATACCGGCATCAGTTACAGCAACCGAAACATTAGCGCTTACAGAATCAGGCGTTTGAATAACCAATGTATTCGACTTGCGTTTCTCTGTGCCCAGTTCAGCAAAACCAACTTCAGGTTCAAACAAATAATTATTGTTGTTGATGAAAGTAATGCGTTCTTCAACCGCAACCCAATTAGAATCAAACAGCGTTATCTGTAAAATTCCTGATGGCAGATCGGCAACCGGTATTGCGCCGCCTGTAACCAACGATTGCGATAGATCCACAGCAGCAGCATAAACAAGATGTTGCTGCATGGTGGCAAGAATATAGAGTTTCTTAAAATTATCAGCCGCATTTTCTGTACGCTGAATAAGAAAACTGCGTGAATTTTTTTGCCATGCAACTTTTAATACAACACCAGATTCTTTTGCTGCCGGCAATTTTGTTTCATTACTGTTACCAAGATCATCCTTCCATTTTGCAGTATAGTTTTCGCCATTTTTTGCAGTAAGCGAAAAGCTTCCCATACCGTCGTGCGTTGTTTTAAGTTCTGCAATCTGTTCATTTTTATCATTAAAAATTTCACCTTTAACTGTTGCCGGTGTTCCATCAAAATGTATGGCTTTAAAAGCAATTTTGCTTTCAATATTTTCAATTATATAACCGCCTTCAGGCAAAAATTGTATGCTGGTTTTAACGGCAGGCGCCGCTTGTTTTTTTTCAGGTTTTTGCTGCACAATGTGCAATGTTTTGCGATACAGAAAAGAAGAATCAAAATTCAGCATCCAGCGCGTATATGCCTTTACATAAATTGATTCATCTTTAAACTCAACCGGAACATCGTAACTGCCGGCAGCGCCCGATTGCAAAACAGGAGCAATGCAATGTTTAATAATTCTTCCGTCTTTATTTATAAAATCTATGTAAGCCGTTTTGCTTATTAACGATGGGTCGGCACCGGCCATAATGTATGCTTTAAACCAAATGGTTTCGCCCGGTGCGTAAGAAGGTTTATCAAATTGCAGGTAAATTTTTTCCTGGGGAAAATTATCAGCCAGTGTTGTAACTGAACTTTGAACACTGCTTAAAGTTGGTGTTTGAGATTGTGCTTTTAAACAAGCAATAAAAAAGATCAAAACAAAAAAATAACGCATGGCGGCAGAAAACTTCATGTGCAATTCTATTTCAAAATATTATTATTCAAAACGTGTTTATTTATCTTAACAGTTCATCAACAAAAATTATCTTCAAACTTTATTGGTAATAATATGAATATTCGGTGGTATTGTAAAACATTTAATGATCTGCTGCCGCATGAATTGTATAAAATTCTGCAATTGCGCAGCGAGGTTTTTGTGGTTGAACAAAACTGTGTTTTTTTAGAGATGGATGATAAAGATGAGGGTTGCATGCATTACATGTGTTTTGAAAACGATGCATTGATTGCTTATACAAGATTGGCGCCTGCAGGATATATTTATAAAGAAGCATCCATTGGAAGAGTGGTAACATCGCCGTTGCACCGCGGCAAAGGATTAGGTAAAGAATTAATGCAGCGTTCAATTAAATTATGCAAACAATATTTTGGTGATGATGCAATTAAAATTGGTGCTCAATATCATTTGATGAAATTTTATGAAGGTTTCGGGTTTAAAGTTGTTGGCGAAAAGTATATGGAAGATGGAATTGAGCATGTGCACATGCGGCTTGATGCTGATAGCAATAACTTTTATGAAATTGGTAATTGAATTATAAACTCAGTTCCTTCACCTTCTTTGCTTTCAACTTTTATAGTTCCGTTGTGTTCTTTGGTGATAATGTCGTATGCAAGTGATAAACCCAAACCGGTGCCTTCGCCGGTTGGTTTTGTTGTAAAAAATGGCTGAAAAATTTTGTTGATGATGTTTTACGAAATGCCATTGCCGTTATCGCTTACAATGACCTCAACCCAACCCTTCTTCAAAGTAGAAGGGCTTTTAGTCGCTATGGTTACAAGTGGTTTGTAATTTTCAGCAGCGGTTTTTTGTTTTTTTGAGACAGCATAAAATGCATTATTAAAAAGATTCAATAACACTCTTCCAATATCCTGCGGAACAACATTTATTTTACCAATACTTTCATCAAAATCCGTTTTGAAATCAGCATTGAAAGATTTTTCTTTTGCACGCAAACCGTGATAACTCAAACGCAAATATTCATCACACAAAGCATTGATATCTGTTGGTTCTTTTGTTCCTGAACTTTTTCTTGAATGCTGCAACATGCCTTTTACAATCGCATCTGCACGCTTGCCATGAAATAAGACTTTTTCACTGTTTTGCTTTATATCATTCGCAATAGCTTTTATTTCTTCAATATCATTTTCACTATTCATATCATTCGCTAAATCAACATTTACTTCACTAAAATTATTTACAAAATTTAAGGGGTTTTGAATTTCATGTGCAATGCCTGCGGTAAGTTCTCCCAAACTTGCCATTTTTTCTGATTGAATAAGCTGAGACTGCGTAGATTTTAATTCACTTAATGCGGTTCTTAATTCGGAGGTTTGTTTGGCAACTTCTTCTTCCAGTATTTTTTGCTGGTTCAATGCCTGCATTCTTTTTTCTTCTGACAGATGAATTACTTCTTGTGCGTTAACTTTTACTTCATTAATTATTTCTCTAAAACGCATAGCAACATACACAAGCAAAGACAGCGGAAATGAAAGGGAATAGCCGGTAATTAATAAATAAAAAATAGTACTGTTTTGTGGTTTAAGCGTTGTAACAAATAAATCGGCTATTGACCAACCAATTGAAGCAAGTATGCCTGTTACAATAGCCCATTGAGCGCCATGCAGATTTTTCCACGAAAAAATTATATAATATATTCCAACGCCAAATATTATTGTTAACAAAAACATACTAATGGTGTTACCAATATCATCGGGCAGAAAAAAAGTTATAATAAAAGCTATAAAAAAAGTAATAAGAAAAAATATTAAACCTTTTGATATGCGCCTGTTAAAAACACGAACAAGCATAACAGGTATAAGCACACATACTGCATCTGCTAAAACATTGAAAAGAAAATTATAAATAACATAATCATTAAAAGACATGCGTACATCTGTTCCAGCACTATATTGACAAAACTCAGCGGCTGCAATAAAAGTGGAACACAGGGCAATAAGCAAAAGATTTTTTTCAAACGGATTTAGAAAATATATTAGCCAAAGCAACAGGCTTGCAATAGTGCATATAGAAACCCATAAAGTATAATATTGTTCAACCTCTTTAACGCCTTTTAGCACGAAATATTTATTATAACCAGAAGCCGTGAGCCTGATTAAAAAGCCTGATCCCAGGTATTCTGATTTTAAAAGATGCGGCGGAAATGAGGTGATATAATCAACAACATGTACAGCAATAGTGTATTCGTTGCCTGCTTTAAAATTAACCGGCTCAGGAAGATTAGCATAAGGATTATATTCATGATACGGCTTTCCGTTTGCACCCGTATTTCCCTGCGAAGAAATTAACTTGCCATCAATATAAAAATCTGATGCTGCCCATGTACCTGCTTTTAAGCCAAATAATTCATTTTTATAGCTGGGATCAATTTTTATTTTTATTCTAAACCAGCATTCTAATCTTCCGTTTTTATCTGCAAGGTTTGCTGAAAGCCGGGCCGGCATTAATTTTTTCCAGCCTTTTATGTCAATACTTTTTTCTGCCCATGCAGTATCGTTACCTTTTTTAAAAAACCATCCATTTAAATTGCTAAGAATTATTGAGTGACTGGTTTTACTTAACATGCCCGGAGAAATCAGTATGGTTGAATCTTGTGCATTGCAAACAGAAAAATAAAAGCAAAGCGAACAGAGTATTATAAATAACTTCATGCGTGCAGTTAGTTGTATAAATAATTATATTGTAAATTTAATTGCCTTCTCATTTCCTTTATAAATAATTTTAATGTGCTTATTCTGATGTATTAATATTCTGCTGAATTTTTTAAAGTTTTATTCAACCGGTTTACGTTTGCAGTAATGCGAAAATTAGAAGACACATATCAGCACAAGGGTTTAAGAAAAAAATTAATTGACCTGTTGCGCACAAAAGGCATAACAAATGAACGTGTGCTCGAAGCGATGTTTAATGTGCCGCGACATTTTTTTTTAGATTCTGCTTTTGATAAAATTGCGTATGAAGACAGAGCGTTTCCCATAGATGCCGATCAAACTATTTCGCAGCCTTATACTGTTGCATATCAAACCCAGTTATTAGAAGTGCACCGCAACGATAAAATTTTGGAGATAGGCACCGGAAGCGCTTACCAGGCAAGCATTTTAGCAGAAATGGGCGCATGGGTTTTTAGTATTGAAAGGCAAAGAAAATTGTTTGATAACAATAAAAACTTTTTCTTTAAAGCAAAATATCCGAACATAAAATTTTTTTATGGAGATGGATTTGAAGGGCTGCCAACATTTGCCCCGTTCGATAAAATTCTTATAACGGCTGCTGCACCTTTTGTTCCGCCAAAATTAGTGGAGCAATTAAAAACAAATGGTTTAATGGTGCTGCCGGTTAATGAAGGCAATTCGCAACGCATGTTGCGCATAACAAAAACAGAAGATGGAAATTATAACAAAGAAAGCTTTGATTCTTTTTCTTTTGTACCTATGCTGCAAGGAAAAAATAATTAACGCTTCACATTTTAAATTTTGATTTTTAAATTTTGAATATTTAAACATGGCAATCCGCATTTTTATTACAGGCGGCACATTTGATAAAGAATATAATGAACTGAATGGCGAACTTTTTTTTAAAGATTCTCATTTGCCCGAAATGCTTAAGCTTGGCCGTTGTAAAATTGATGTTGAAATAAGAACATTAATGATGATCGACAGTCTTGGGATGACGGATGATGACCGCCGCATTATAGCGCATCAGTGTGAAACATGCGATGAAAATAAAATTGTAATAACGCATGGCACCGATACAATGACAGACACGGCAAAGCTGCTTGCTTCCCTCATAAAAAATAAAACAATTGTACTTACTGGCGCAATGATTCCGTATAAATTTGGAAGCTCTGACGGTTTATTTAATTTGGGCAGTGCATTGGCTTTTGTGCAAACTTTGCCATCTGGCGTTTATATTGCTATGAATGGTAAATATTTTAACTGGAACAACGTTCGTAAAAATAAACAAACAGCAGAATTTGAAGAGCTTGATAAGCTTTAATGCTTACAATAAGTTCATCATAATTTTTATACTTTTGAAGCTCAACTTTTTTATGTATGGGTAAAATAACAGCCGCCATTACAGCAGTAGGCGGTTATATTCCGGAATATAAATTAACAAACCAGGAACTCGAAAAAATTGTTGATACAAGTGATGAATGGATAAAAACACGCACCGGCATAAGCGAAAGAAGAATTTTAAAAGAACCTGGCAAAGCCAGCAGCGATCTTGCCGTACCCGCCGTAAAGCAGATACTTGAAAAAAAAAATTTAAGCCCTCTTGATATTGATTGTATTGTTGTAGGCACGGTAACACCGGATATGATATTTCCATCAACGGCAAATATTATTGCCCATAAATTAGGTGCAAAAAATGCCTGGGGTTTTGATGTAAGTGCAGCTTGCTGCGGCTTTTTATTTTCGCTTGAAACCGGCGTAAATTTTATACAAAGCGGCAAATACAAAAAAGTGTTGGTTGTTGGTGTTGATAAAATGAGTGCCATTGTTGATTATTCAGATAGAAGCACCTGTATTATTTTTGGTGATGGTGCCGGTGCGGTATTACTTGAACCTTCAGTTGATGATACCGGTTATTTAGACAGCATTTTAAAAACCGATGGCAGCGGCATTGAATATTTGCACATGAAAGCAGGCGGCTCCCTGGAACCTCCAAGCATTGAAACTGTAACTTCTAAAAAACATTTTATTTACCAGGAAGGCAAAACCGTTTTTAAACACGCTGTTGCCGGCATGGCTGATGTAAGCGCAGAAATTATGGAGCGGAATAATCTTGCAGCAGATGATGTTGCATGGCTTGTGCCGCACCAGGCCAATCTGCGCATTATTGATGCAACCGCAAAACGCATGGGCTTGTCAACAGATAAAGTAATGATCAATATTCAGCGCTTTGGAAACACAACCGCAGCTACAATTCCATTATGTTTATGGGAGTGGGAAAAGCAATTAAAAAAAGGCGATAATCTTGTTCTGGCTGCTTTTGGCGGCGGGTTTACCTGGGGCGCTTCGTGGTTAAAATGGTCGTATAATTCTTAAAATAAAAAAAGCTGTTGTTCACAGCTTTAATAATTAAGTAATATAAATTTTAAATATCGCTGCTGTCTGTTGTTGTGGTTTTTGTAACTGTAACGCTGTTTTTTCTTCCGCTGCCTCTTAATAAAGCAATTACAATAATAAGAAGTATGGCTGCACCTACAATCCACATCCAGGGTTGTATGGCTACAGACTGGCTTGTCGTGCTGGTTGTAGTTGTAGAGCTTGATGCGCCGCTATCTTGCGCTAAACTTAAACTGCAAAAAGCAAAAAATGCAAATACGGCTAACAAAATTTTATTGACAGCCGCTTTCATAAATTGTTTCATAATTTTTGATTTTTAAAAATTATTAATAAAATTAATGTAAAAGATAATTTCAACAATTAAGCCAAGATCGTTGTCGTAAATCTCTAAAAGTTATTTTACAGAATCCTGGTAAGCAGATACAGCATAGTGTTTTAAAACATGCACCTTTAATTTATTCTTATCAAAATAAATAAGTTTTGATTCCCTGAACAGTTTTTTTTCATCTAAAAAACCAACAATGCAGGATGGCCGTTTATCTCCTTTTATAATTTCAACCACAGGCTTAACTCCAAAGTTTGGAATTTTTAAAGTATCTTCTTCGTTCAAATTTTTATAAGTGATTTTTATTAAATAATGAAACGTTTTTTTTGTTTCATAAACAGCAACTTTAAACTCGTCAGTTGTTTCAAAACTTTTTATTGTTTCTGAATATGTTTTAACCGGATTAGGATTCACCATAGTTCGATCTACAGGAATGTTTTTGTAATTCAAAACAACAGAATCCTCTGAATTGCTGTTGCTCACATTTGTATTGCACGATAATAAAAATACAGTTATTGTAATAATGCAAATTGCTTTCATTATGTTCTTGATGTACAAAAATAAAAGAGGCTGCTTTTTATGCAACCTCTTTATCAATAAAAATAATTCCTTTATTTTTTTGCAACCGGCGTTGTAATTTCTGTTTTATTTTTTTGAAGATGAGATGTTGCAGCATTATCATTGTTATGATATAACTGCGCTAAAGTGGGTGCAATAACCAAAGAAACAATGCTCATCAGTTTAATAAGAATATTCATTGATGGGCCGGATGTATCTTTAAAAGGATCGCCCACGGTATCGCCTGTTACTGATGCTTTATGCGGCTCACTTTTTTTATAAAACATTTCGCCATTTATTTCAACGCCTTTTTCAAAAGATTTTTTTGCATTATCCCATGCACCACCGGCATTATTTTGAAACATACCCATTAACACACCGCTTACAGTTGCGCCAGCCAAAAATCCGCCCAATGCTTCAGGGCCTAATAAGAAAACCAATTATTAATGGAGAAACAATTGCAATAGCACCGGGCAGCATCATTTTTTTAATAGAGGCTTCGGTAGAAATGGCAACGCATTTTTCATATTCAGGTTTGCCGGTTCCTTCCATAATTCCAGGTATAGTTCTGAAACTGGCGGCGCACTTCTTCCACCATTGCCATGGCCGCCTGGCCAACTGCACGAATTGCCAGCGAAGAAAATATAAAAGGAATCATACCGCACCCACAAATAAAGAAGCCAGCACTTTTGCTTTATAAATATCAATGCCTGCCATTGCATAGCCATTGTGATTTACCACGCCTACATAAGCTGCAAATAAAGCCAAAGCAGTTAAGCGCGGCAGAAGCAATGGCAAAGCCTTTACCGGTTGCAGCAGTAGTATTGCCAACGGCATCAAGCACATCTGTTTTTTCACGAACATCTTTTGGCAATTCACTCATTTCAGCAATACCACCTGCATTATCAGCAATAGGTCCAAACGCATCAATGGCTAATTGCATAGCTGTTGTAGCCATCATGCCCGCGGCAGCAATAGCCACGCCATACAAACCTGCACATGCATAAGAACCCCAAATACCTGCAGCTAAAACAAGTATGGGTAAAAGCGTTGATTCCATGCCAACCGCTAATCCACCAATAACATTGGTTGCATGGCCCGTAGCTGATTGCCGGATGATTGACATTACCGGAGCGTTTATGCATGGCGGTATAATATTCGGTGATCATGCTCATTAAAGTACCTACCGCCTAATCCAACGAAAATGGCACCTAAAACGCCGCCTCGTGTAATTGCCACTGCTCCGGTTATCACCTGAGCAGGATTATTTTTAACAAAATCTCTTTTTAAATAAATGGCTGCATCAGGCAAAATATAATAAACCAATACAGCACTTGCAATAGCGGTTAAAATAATAGAACCCCAGTTGCCCATGTTCAAGGCTTTTTGCACATTGGAGTGTGCTGATGCCTGCACTGTCGCTGATTTTTACAAAGAAAGTTCCAACAATGGAAAATAAAATGCCAACACCTGCAATCATCATTGGTAAAAATATAGGAGCATAGCCGCCAAAACCATCAGTAAGAGGAGAAACGGCTTCCTGGCCAAGTACCATGGTTGCTAAAACAGTTGCCACATAAGAGCCAAAAAGATCGGCGCCCATACCAGCTACATCACCCACATTATCACCCACATTATCTGCAATGGTTGCAGGATTACGCGGATCATCTTCCGGAATACCTGCTTCAACTTTACCTACCAAATCAGCACCTACATCAGCAGCTTTTGTATAAATACCGCCGCCAACACGTGCAAACAAAGCAATGGATTCTGCGCCTAAAGAAAACCCGGTAAGTATTTCAATGGTTTTTACCATTTCTTCAGAATTGGCAGGTGCGCCCGGGGCAAAAATTGTTTCAAAATTAAAAACACGCTTCTTAATCCTAATACCGCCAAACCCGGCAACACCCAAACCCATTACAGAGCCGCCGGCAAAAGAAACATTTAATGCTTTTGATAAACTTGTTCTGGCTGCATGTGCCGTGCGCACATTAGCTTTGGTAGCCACTTTCATTCCTATATAACCTGCTGTCGCACTGCATACAGCGCCAATAATAAATGCAACAGCAATTGACCAATGCGAGTTTGGATTGCTGATTGCCATTACGCCTAATAATAATGCAACAATCACAACAAAATAGCCGAGTATTTTCCATTCGGCTTTTAAAAAAGCCATCGCGCCTTCAGCAATGTATGTGCTGATTTTGCATATGCTCATGCCTGCATCTTGTTTATAAACCCAATTAAATTTTATAAATGTGTAAATAAACCAATTAAGCCCATAACCGGAACAACAAGAAATATAGTGTGATTCATAAAACAAAACCGTTTTTGTGGTGCGCAAAAATAGGGTAAATGAATAAATGTTAAGCATTTTGAAAAACCTGTTACTTGTTTTCTTTTTAAAATAAAAATTAGCGTTTAAAGCAGAATCAATTTAAAAAAAACTGTTCCTCTATCTTTGGCGGTTTACACGTACATGATGGAAGATAATTTATTGCAGCAGCTAAAACAAACCGCAGATTATATCAAAACAAAATATACTGCACAACCCGCAATTGGTATTGTGTTAGGCAGCGGTCTTGGAAATTTTGTTAGTGAAATAAATATTGAATGTGAAATTAATTATGACGAGTTGCCGCATTTTCCGGTGAGCACGGTTAAAGGGCACAGCGGCAAATTGATTTTTGGAAAAATAGCCGATAAAAACGTTGTGGTTATGGCTGGCCGGTTTCATTATTATGAAGGATATACATCGCAACAGGTTGTTTACCCCATTCGCGTAATGAAAATGCTTGGCGTTAAAACGATGCTGATATCAAACGCGGCCGGCGCTGTAAATACTTCTTTTAAAGTAGGCGATATGATGATCATCAACGATCATATCAGTTTTTTTACTGTTAATCCGCTGCTTGGCAAAAACGAAGATGCACTTGGATTGCGGTTTCCGGATATGAGCGAGCCATACAGCAAACAACTCATCATCAAAGCAAAATCTGTTGCAAAAAATTTAGGATATGAATTAAAAGAAGGCGTTTACTGCGGCGTTACCGGCCCAACTTTTGAAACCCGTGCAGAATATAAATTAATTAAAACGGTTGGCTGCGATGCGGTTGGTATGAGCACTGTGCAGGAAGTAATTGCTGCCGTTCATGCCGGCATAAAAGTTTTTGCTGTAAGCATCATCACAGACCTTGGCATTCGTGAAGATGATAATATTATTACGCACGAAGAAGTGTTGGCGGCAGCCGGCGAAGCCGAACCCAAAATGACGGCATTATTTAAAAAGCTGGTTGAAGTAATTGAGTAATTATTAAAAAAGAAGGGTGACCGCATCCCGCTGGCCACCCTGATTTAACCCTGCTGCAAAAGTTCAAATATGTTTAAAACTATTTATCGCCTTGTTGAGTAATAGACTTCATCTTTTCTGCCGGGTTTAATGGTTTAAAAAATTTTTTTTATTTTTTTTTAAGCCGATTTTCAGCAACCTTCTTCACATTTTGTTTGCATGTGTTTAGAGCGCAACTTTGCCGCAAACATCATTCATGAAACTGCCCATTTATATTGCAGACGCATTTACCAATAGAATATTTGGAGGAAACCCGGCAGCGGTTTGCCCGTTGCACGATTGGCTTGCTGATAAAACCATGCAAAGCCTTGCATCAGAAAACAATCTTTCAGAAACAGCATTTATTATACAAGAAGATGATCATTACCGCATTCGCTGGTTTACGCCCACCGCAGAAGTAAAATTATGCGGTCATGCAACGCTGGCCAGTGCGCATATTTTTTATACAGAACTTGAGCACACCAAACCCGAAATATGGTTTGAATCTTTAAGCGGCATGTTAAAGGTTACCCGCAAAAATGAAAACACATATATGCTCGATTTTCCTGCCAACCCGCCCGAGCCGGTAACAGAAGTGCCTGAAGGAATTTTTGAAGGCCTGGGAATTGATAAAGCCCCGGTATTTAAAACTTCTTTTGATTACATGGTTGTACTTCCTTCTGCGCAAGCAGTTGAAGCTTTAAAGCCCGATTTTTCTGCGCTGGCTGCAGTAAAAGCAAGAGGCGTAATTGTTACCGCCAAAGGCAGCGATTCAGATTTTGTGTCAAGATGTTTTTATCCGCAAACAGGTGTTAACGAAGATCCGGTTACAGGTTCAGCGCATACTATTTTGGTTCCTTACTGGGCAAAAGAATTAAATAAAACACATTTAAAAGCCATCCAGGTTTCAAAGCGCAGGGGTTATATAGAATGTGAGTTGAAAGATAACCGCGTTTTAATGAGCGGCAACGTTGTTACTTATCTTAAAGGCGAATACATTGTTTAAATGCCTGCAACAGATCAATTGATAATTTATACTGATGGTGCGGCAAAAGGCAATCCCGGCCCGGGCGGTTATGGCGTTATTTTAATGTATGGAAATAAGCGCAAAGAATTATCTGCCGGTTATCGCTTAACCACAAATAACCGCATGGAATTAATGGCTGTTATTGCAGCACTTAAAGCTTTAAACAAACAAAATATTCCACTCACTATTTTTACCGATAGCCAGTATGTATTAAATTCTGTTGAAAAAAAATGGCTTGATGGCTGGATAAAAACAGATTTTAAAGGCGGCAAAAAAAATAAAGATTTATGGCTGCAATATTATCATCTTGCAAAAAATTATGCTGTAAAATTTGTTTGGGTTAAAGGCCATGCAGAAAACATGTTTAATAACCGTTGCGATGAACTGGCAACTTCTGCCGCCGCCGGAAATAATTTATTAATAGATGAAGGTTATGAGCAAAATCAAACTAAACTTCTTTAAATAATTCCCGCTTATTTTTGCGCACTTTAAAAAATTAACCAGAATTTTTATTCGCGGATAACAGCTATAAAAATTAAAATTATTGTATGAAAATAATGAAGTTCGGCGGCACCAGTGTTGGAACCCCGCAACGCATGAACCAGGTGCTTGAATTAATTAATGCCGATGATAAATCAAAAATTGTTGTGTTAAGTGCATTAAGCGGAACAACAAATGCTTTGGTAAATATAAGCAATGCCATTGCCGAAGGTTATCGCCAGGAAGCTCAACAAAAAATAGAAGAACTTGAAAGTCATTACAGAAATTTTGTAAATACATTGGTTCAATCAGATAAAGCAAAACAAAAAGCAAATGCTATTGTTTCAGAACATTTTGAGTTTTTAAATATCATTTTAAAAATATCTTTTAGCGAAGCATTAAATAAAGATATTCTTGCACAGGGCGAATTGTTAAGCACGAAATTGTTTTGTGTTTTTTTGGAAGAAAAAAAAATTGATCATGTTTTATTGCCGGCGCTGGAATTTATGAGTATTGATGCAACCGGCGAGCCTCAAATAGGAAGCATTAAAGTAAAATTAAGCCAGCTATTACAACAGCATCACGATAAAAAACTTTTTATTACGCAAGGCTACATTTGCCGCAATGCAAAAGGAGAAGTGGATAATTTAAAACGCGGCGGAAGCGATTATACTGCTTCGCTGATTGCGGCGGCTTTGCAGGCTGAAGTTTGCGAAATTTGGACGGATATAAATGGGTTGCATAATAATGATCCTCGTATTGTAGATAAAACGGTTCCTGTTGAATATTTAAGCTTTGATGAAGCCGCAGAGCTTGCTTATTTCGGTGCAAAAATTTTGCATCCGGCGTGCATTTGGCCGGCGCGTTCTTACAATATTCCTGTAAAATTATTAAACACCATGCAGCCTTCTGCTGCGGGCACAACCATAAAACAGCAGGCTATAAGTGTTGGTGTAAAAGCTGTTGCAGCAAAAGATGGCATCATCGCCATTAAAATAAAAAGCAGCCGCATGTTGCTGGCGTATGGTTTTTTACGAAAGATTTTTGAAGTGTTTGAAAAATATAAAACATCTATTGATATGATTACTACTTCAGAAGTTGCGGTTTCAGTTACCATTGACGACTCAACCAATTTGCAGCATATAATAAAAGAGCTTGAGCCGCTTGGAGTGGTTGAAATAGATACCGACCAAACAATTATTTCAATTGTAGGAAATGAAATTGCTCAGTCTGAAAATATATTAAAAAACATATTTAACTCAATAAATGCTATTTCAATCAGGATGGTAAGTTATGGTGGCAGCCCGCATAATATTTCACTTTTAATAGCTTCGAAAAACAAGCAAAAAGCTTTACAGTTAATTAACCAGGGTGTGTTTGGTTTGTAGGTTTTACCTGCAAATTTCTGTATGCTTTTAAATGTTTTTGGTATAATTAAATAAAAACGCACATAATGCAAATTATGTGCGTTAAAAAATGGTGTATGTAGATTAGCTATTTCAATGCCCAAATTTCTATAGTTGCCTTATCTGTTTTTGTGTTGGAAACAAGTTTATAATCAATATCAACTTCTTTTATAGAACGCTTTGCGTTTTCAAGATCGATGGAACGGCTTTCTATTCCTGGTCTGAAATCGTATCAAATAGGAATTGTTGCCGGAGAACCATCTGTATAAACAACAATTAAATTATCAATGTGAACGGGTGCATCCGTTTTTATGCGCAAAGCTTTTATATTATCTGCACCTGTTGCATCAACTATGGCTTTAGCTGTTTTAAAATCGACTGTTGTTTGGCCCAATTTATTCCATGTGCCTTTCTCTTTTCCTTTTTGGGCATGCAAACTCGTAACAGAAATAATAACAGCAGCAACAACAAATAATATTTTCTTCATGATGATGATCTAACTGCAAAACTTATTCCAACAAAAAATACAATTTGTTATAGTAAGATGTGTTAATAACATCGATTTAATATTTCCATCGTACAAAAGCTTCCATCGCTGCATATCTTGTAAGGCCCAATGCTGCGTATAAATTTGCTGTGTTGGCATTGCGATCTTCGGCACGTTGCCAGAATTCACGGTTATCGCTTCCCTGGAAAGGCACTGCATCTTTCTGGCTTTGATGAATAAAAATACCATGGCGTTTTTTCATAACCTGGTCGGGGCTCATCGGGATTGCCATTTCAATAGCAGCGATACCCATTCCTGCCAGGCGCCTTTATATAACCACATCCAGCAATCGTTAACCCAATCATCGCCTTCATCTTTAATTCTGCGCAAGCTTTCTAAAACAATATCCAGGCAAACTTTGTGCGTTCCATGCGGGTCTGCAAGGTCGCCCGCACAAAAAATTTGGTGCGGTTTAATTTTCCGCAATAATTCCATGGTTGATTTTATGTCTTCTTCACCCATAGGTTTTTTTTCAACCGTGCCGGTTTCATAAAAAGGCAGGTTTTGAAAATGCCAGTGTTGTTCGGGCAGGCCAACATATCTGCAGGTTGCTTTTGCTTCGGTTCTTCTTATCAATCCTTTTATG
>CAVSVA010000013.1:0-36414 GCA_963731245.1 uncultured Bacteroidota bacterium | reverse complement strand
GTTAGTATGCATGTTTGCTGCAATTGGCTTTTTTTCAATATGGATATTTAGTAAAAACACAAGAAATTTTTTTGCAGCACTAATAAGCGTCTTACTTTTTTTTATGCTGCGAGATGCAGATATACTACAACATAAACAACAACAAAAACTTATTGTTTACAACGTTCCAAAACAAACCGCTGTTGATTTTTTGCCGGAAATAATTGCGTATTTGCCGGCGATTCACTTGTGCTAAATAATGCCTATCTCAAAAATTTTAATTTAAAACCTTCACGCATTAAAGACAGGGTTTATTAAGCGCCCGATATTTTATTGCCGGATATAAAAAATTATATCATCAACATAAATTCGTTTAAAGTTTTAATATTAAACAAGCATTTACCTGCATCTGATTCAACAAAAAAAATAGCATTAAATATTTTAATTCTTACACAAGATTTTAATGAAACTGCTGCTGAATTAAATAATTTATTTGCCTGTGATTATGTGGTTGCAGATGGCAGCATCCCTTTATGGAAATGTGCAAAATTGAAAAAAGAATTTCAGCAATTACATTTGCGCTTTTATTCTGTGGCACAGGATGGTGCGTTTATTTTAAAATTGTAGTTTAAACAGCAAATCATGCAAAAAAAAATTTCCGGCGCTTTAATTTCTGTTTTTTATAAAGATGGATTAGAACCTGTAGTTAAAACTTTGGCGCAACTTGGAATTAAAATATACTCAACCGGCGGCACACAAAAATTTATTGAAGAACTAAATATAAAATGCGAAGCTGTTGAAACGCTTACCACTTATCCGTCTATTTTAGGTGGCCGCGTTAAAACCCTGCATCCTGCTGTGTTTGGCGGCATTTTAGGCAGAAGAAATATTGAGCAGGATGTAAAAGAAATGAATGAATATAAAATACCTGAAATTGATTTGGTGATTGTTGATTTGTATCCATTTGAAGAAGCGCTTCAGCAACAAAAAGAAAAAGCTACTGACAAAGGACAGTTTGATGAAGCTGCTGTTATTGAAAAAATTGATATCGGCGGACCTTCGATGATTCGTGCTGCCGCAAAAAATTTTAAAGATGTACTTGTTGTTGCCGCAAAAGAAGATTATAACCCGCTGGTTGAATTATTACAAAATCAAAATGGCGAAACATCTCTTGAACAGCGTAAAAATTATGCAGCCAAAGCATTTGAAGTAGTGATGAATTATGACATTGCCATCAGCAATTATTTTAATGAATTATTATTTAATCCTTTTCATGCAAAACAATCTTTGCGTTATGGAGAAAATCCGCATCAGCATGCAATGTTTTATGGTGATCTGAACCAAAATTTTAATCAGCTTCACGGCAAAGAAATTTCATACAATAATCTTGTTGATATTGATGCAGCTTTACAATTAATAAATGAGTTTGCCGCTCCCCTCTACTTTGGAGAGGGTTGGGGGGTGAGGTCTTTGCCATTATAAAACACACCAATGTTTGCGGCATTGCGCAAAGAAATGCTGTTAAAGAAAGCTGGGATGCAGCGCTGGCCGGCGATCCTGAAAGTGCGTTTGGAGGTGTGCTTGTAACCAATGCAACAATTGATGCATCAACAGCTTCAGCTATTAATGAAATATTTTTTGAAGTATTGATTGCCCTGCATTTAATGAAGATGCTTTACAAATTCTAAGATCAAAAAAGAACAGGATTTTGCTTCAACTTAAAGCTCACAACCCGCAACTTAAAACTCAATATAAATCGGTTTTAAACGGAACACTTGCGCAGGATGTTGATAAAGGAAATTTCAGCGAATGGAAAGAAGTTGGCGGCAGAACAACAACACAAACAGAACACGATAATTTAAATTTTGCGAACATTGTTTGCAAGCATTTAAAAAGCAATGCCATTGCTTTAATAAAAAACAAACAGCTTATTGGCAAAGGTTGCGGACAAACAAGCCGCATTGATGCGTTGCGCCAGGCCATTGAAAAATCAAAGCAATTTAAATTTGATTTAAAAGGTGCCGTGCTTGCCAGCGATGCATTTTTTCCGTTTAATGATTGTGTGCAAATGGCACATGCTGCAGGCATTGAAGCGTTCATTCAGCCGGGCGGTTCTGTACGGGATAAAGACAGTATTGATTATTGCGTGCAAAATAATTTGGCCATGGTTATTACCGGCACCCGGCATTTCAGGCATTAGTAATTTTGCAATTATGAATGATGATTCGCATCCAATTATTTTATTCGACGGCGTTTGCAATTTGTGCAGCAGCAGTGTTCAATATGTAATTAAGCACGATCCTAAACATATATTTCGTTTTGCTTCGCTGCAATCTTCTTTTGCGCAAAACATCTTATCAAAAAATAATCTTTCTTTAAACAACTATAATTCTTTTGTTCTTTATACTGATAATAAAATTTATACCCGTTCAACCGCAGCATTAATGGTTGCAAAAAAATTAAGCGGCTTTATACAACTGCTGTATGTTTTTATCATTGTTCCAAAATTTATACGCGATGCAGTATATAATTTCATTGCAAAAAACCGTTATGCATGGTTTGGCAAAAAAAATGAATGTTGGCTGCCTTCTGCTGAATTAAAAAGTTTATTTCTTGATGCTTAAATAACTTACAACTTGTTAATAGCAGCACAACCATTACAGTAATTGTCTTTATTTGTGTGATTAATATGCTTCGGAAAATTTTACATATATTTTTCCTGTTGTTTATATTGTACACACAATGCAGCAGCCAGGCCTGTACCACGCTTGGCCAAACGCCGTTAACCGCTTTTCCTGTTTGCGGTGTTGATACATTTCGCCAGTCAACGGTTCCAACGTGTGTCAATAATCTTGTGCCCGTGCCTTGTAAGATGGCGTTCAGTATTATGATTATAATCCGTTCTGGTATAAATTCACCTGCTTTCAATCCGGCACGCTTGGTTTATTAATTACGCCGGAAAATTTAGGTGATGATTACGACTGGCAATTATTTGATATCACCAATCACAATCCAAACGAAGTTTATACCAATGCTTCATTATTTGTTACCGGCAACTGGAGTGGCTCTTATGGCAAAACAGGAACATCTGCAGGCAATTCAAATAATATAAGCTGCGCTTCTAACCCGGTTACACAAAATGTTACCCCTTTCAGCAAGATGCCAAATATTATTCAAGGGCATATTTATTTGTTGGTTGTAAGTCATTTTTCAGGAGACAATCAAAGCGGTTATGGATTAATCTTTTAGCGGCGGCACTGCAAGCATTGTTGATCCTTTAAAACCGGCCCCTGTTGCTGCAACGCCAAATTGTACGGGCGAAAGCATCAATATTTCCTTCAACAAAAAATTAAAATGTTCAAGCATTGCAACTGATGGCAGCGATTTTATGCTTTCGCCAAATATTGCTGCTGTAACGGCTGCAAGCGGCTTTAACTGCAGCAGTTCTTTTGATTTTGATTCGGCCGTAATTACAATTGATAAACCTTTGCCGCCAGGAAATTATTCACTGATAATTAAAAATGGAAAAGACAGCAATACTTTGCTTGACAATTGCAGCAATAACATCATCCCAAACACAAGCATTCCCTTTACTGTTTATCCGCTTGTACCAACGCCGATGGATAGCATAACGCCGCTGTTATGCGCACCGGATACTTTAAGTCTTGTTTTCAGAGACGCATTCAATGCAGTTCCATTGCTGCAAACGGAAGCGATTTTACAATAACAGGAAATACACCTGTTTCAATAATAAGTGCATTTGGTGATAATTGCACAAATGGATTATCAAGCATTATAAAAATTAAATTAAGCCAGCCGCTGCAAACAGCCGGAAATTTTACCATTACGCTTAAGGCAGGCGACGGAAATACATTGATAAATGAATGCGGACAACAAACGCCCGCAGGATCAACCTTACAATTTACTTCGGCAGATACAGTTTCGGCATTATTTAATTACAAGGTTGATTTGGGTTGCACCTTCGATACATTATTTTATTTGCACGATGGCAGAAATGAAGTGAATGCATGGAACTGGGTTTTTGATGCAGATGGATCAAGCAGCGCAGAAGATTCTTTTTTTGTTTTTAAAGATTATGGAACAAAGCATATTCAGCTTGGTGTTTCAAATGGTGTTTGTTCAGATTCTGCTTCTGCAAATATTTTGCTCGATAATCAATTGGCAGCACGTTTACATGTTACGCCAACATTATTATGCCCTGAAGATGCAGCAACATTTACAGATTCAAGCACCGGAAAAATTGTAAGCTGGTACTGGATTTTTGGTGATGGAACAACAAGCACTATTCAAAATCCTGCACCAAAATATTATGCTTCTCCGCAAACAACAGATGGCAATACATTTCCGGCAGCATTGATAGTAAAAAATAATATCGGCTGTTTCGATACATCGCAAACAATTATAAAAGTTGTTTATAATTGTTATATCGCAGTGCCTTCTGCATTTACGCCAAACGGCGATGGCTTAAACGATTATCTTTATCCGCTTAATGCATATAAGGCAGATAATCTTGAGTTCAGGGTGTATAATCGTTGGGGGCAATTGATGTTTGAAACACAAGACTGGACAAAAAAATGGGATGGAAGATTAAATGGCAATCCGCAACCTTCAGGAACCTATGTTTGGATGCTGCATTATACAAACCGCGATACAGGAAAAATTTTTTCGTTAAAAGGAACAACTGTGCTTATCCGTTAATTAAATAACTGAAATTATAAACCCTATTTTAAAAAAATGGAAGAAGTTATTTTAGTAAATGAGCAAGATGCAGAACTTGGCACCATGGAAAAAATGCAGGCGCATAGAAACGGAGTATTACATCGTGCTTTCAGCATTTTTATTTTTAATAATAAAAAAGAAATGTTGTTGCAGCAAAGAGCATTGAATAAATACCACAGCGGCGGATTGTGGACGAATGCATGCTGCAGCCATCCCAAACCTGGCGAAATAACAGCAGCAGCCGCAAAAAGAAGATTGAAAGAAGAGTTAGGCTTTGAAACAACGCTTGAAAAAATTTTTGATTTTACATATAAGGCTTCTTTTGAAAATGGCTTAACTGAACATGAATTTGATCATGTTTTTGCTGGCGCTTATAACCATGAAATAAATTTTAATAAACATGAAGTGCAGGATGTTTGCTTCAGATCATTAAAAGAAATTGAATCAGATCTGCAGGCATATCCGCATAAATTTACCGCATGGTTTTTAATTGCTTTTCCAATGATAAAAAAATGGCAACTTCAATCTGTTGATTCAGTTTTTTAATTCATGTCATCAAAACAAAAAGCATTTATAATTGGTTCGGGCATTGCGGGTTTAGCTTGCGCTATCCGCCTGGCGGTGCATGGTTTTACCGTAACTGTGTTTGAAAAAAATGCTTATGCCGGCGGTAAATTATCTGTGTTTGAAAAAGATGGTTTTCGTTTTGATGCAGGCCCGAGTTTATTTGTGCAGCCGCAAAATATAGAAGATTTGTTTACGCTTGCAGGCGAAGATATTCATCAATACATCACCTATAAAAAGATGGATGTTGCATGCAAATATTTTTATGAAGATGGCACCATTATACATGCATATTCAAACGCAGAAAAATTTGCAAAAGAGCTTGAAGAAAAAACAGGTGAACCTGAGCAACATCTGATTTCTTATCTTAAAGAATCAGAAAAAATGTATAATAATATTGGAAACGTGTTTTTAAATCAACCCATTCATCAAACAAAAAAACGGTACAGTTCTGCTATTTTAAAAGCACTTTCAACGGCAAAGCCAGCATATATTTTTTCCACGCTGCATACAATCAATAAAAAAAAATTTAGCAACCCGCATGTTGTTCAGCTATTTGACCGTTATGCAACATACAGCGGCAGCAACGCATACAAAGCGCCGGCGATGCTTAAACTTGTTCCGCATGTTGAATTAAATGAAGGTGTGTTTTATCCAAAAGGCGGAATGATTTCCATCACTAATGCTTTATATAAACTGGCTTTAAAAAAAGGCGTAACGTTTTATTTTAATACACCTGTACAGCGCATTATTGAAAGCGATAACGAAGCAAAAGGCATTGTTGTAAATAATAAAAATATTTTTGCTGATGTTGTTGTAAGTAATGTTGATGTTTATTTTACTTACCTGAAATTGCTGAACAACGAATATGAAGCAAAGAAAATTTTAAAGCAGGAACGCAGCAGCAGCGCTTTAATTTTTTATTGGGGAATTAAAAAAGAATTTCCGCAACTTGAACTGCATAATATTTTTTTTAGCAAAGATTATAAAGCAGAATTTGAAAGCATTTTTAATACAAAACAACCGTACAACGATCCTACGATTTATATTAACATCACTTCAAAAATGGAACCAGGCGTTCATGCACCATCCTCAAAAGAAAATTGGTTTGTTATGGTGAATGTTTCAAGCGATTTGCGCATGAGCGAAGAAGCAATTATTCATTCATATAAAAAAAATATTCTTGCAAAACTTAACCGCATGTTGCAAACAGATATTGAACCCTTAATTGAAACAGAAAACATGTTTGCATCCAAAAATAATTGAAGAACAAACCGCAAGTTTTTCAGGTGCTTTATATGGGGCAAGTTCTAACAGCCGCAAAGCTGCGTTTTCACGGCATCCCAACTTTTCAAAAAACATTACATCATCTTTATTTTGCAGGCGGAACTGTTCATCCGGGCGGCGGCATTCCTTTGTGTTTAAAAAGCGCTGAAATAACGGCTGACCTTATTATGCAACAAAGTAAAAACACGCGGCATGAATAAAAAACCTGCCGTTGAAACCATAGCACTTTTTCTTGCATTGCTTTTTCATGTAAGCGGGCTTATCGGTATTTTATTTACACCGTATAAAAACTGGTTTGCAGCAAACACACCCATCACTCTTTTGCTGATGGCTGTTTTAATTGTGTTTACACATCCATCACCAAACAAAAAGTTTTTTCTTTTTTTTATTGTTGCTTTTATGGCAGGTTTTTTTGCAGAAGTTATTGGCGTGCACACCGGTTTGCTTTTTGGCAATTATAATTATGGAAATATTTTAGGATTAAAAGTTTTTAACGTGCCGCTTATTATTGGCATTAATTGGTTTACTGTAATTTATTGCACCGGTACAATTACGCAGGCATATGAAAACTTTATGATGAAAAAAATAAACAGCAATGGCATACTTATAAGCAAAGGCATGATGGTTGATTTCGTTTATAATTGATGCAACATTTCTTGCTGTTTTGTTTGATTGGATAATGGAGCCGGTGGCTGTAAAACTTGGTTACTGGCAATGGAGCCATAATAAACCAACGCAATTAAATTATATAACCTGGATAATTTTAAGTGCACTGCTGCTAGATTGTTTTCAGAAAGCTTAACAACAATAAACGCAACATTTTCGCGGTACATTTGTTTATAATTCAGTTGTTGTTTTTTTTAGTGTTAAGAACATTTTTATGAGCTGGATTTATTTTTTAATTGCACTTGCAGCTTTCTTTTTAATGGAAGGTGTTACGTGGCTTACACATAAATATGTGATGCACGGCTTTTTATGGTATTTGCATAAAGATCACCATCAACCCGGCAAAAATTTTTTCGAAAAAAATGATTTTTTCTTTTTGATTTTTGCCATACCAGGATGGCTTTGCATTATGCTTGGATGGAGAAATGCAAACTGGTTTATTGTAGGCATCGGATCTGGCATTACACTCTATGGAATTGCCTATTTTTTAGTGCATGAAATTATAATTCACCAGAGATTTAAATTGTTTACACGCAGCAATAACCGTTATATAAAAGCAATAAGATGGGCACATAAAATGCATCACCGTCATTTAAATAAAGAAGATGGCGAAAGCTTCGGGATGTTATTTGTTGCAAAAAAATATCGTGATAAAATATACAGAGATATTGAACTGCAAAAAACTAATGCAATTCAAAATATTTCTTCCGCAACAAATAATCAGCAATGGCCCAATGCCCAGTAAATAAGTAAAAACACAACAATAGTTCCCAAACAACCACCACCCCATCTGTAAGCACCATAACCTGCAATAAGCGTTCTTAACCAGTCGCGCATAAAAATTATTTTACAAAAGTTAGTAAAAAATTATGCCATTTATTTTTTATATTTTCATCAAACGATTGCCTGCTGGTTAGCAACCAGATATTTTTATCTTTCAAACTTTAATTTTATTGCATGAAAAAAATATTTTTCTCTTTCATTTTTCTTTCACTCTTTTATTCTCTCAGCGCACAATACACGCCCACGCCGCAAAACCTTGAAGCACGCCAATGGTTCAGCAATGCAAAGTTTGGCATGTTTATTCATTGGGGGCCGTTTAGTATTCTGGGTGATGGAGAATGGGTGATGAACAACCGCAACATCACCGTAAAAAATTATACAAGGCTGATGGATTTTTTTAACCCGATTGATTTTAACGCAGCACAATGGGTATCAACGGCAAAAAATGCGGGCATGAAATACATCACCTTAATTACACGGCATCATGATGGCTTTAGCATGTGGAATACAAAGTCTTCTGATTTCAATATTATGAACACGCCTTACCAAAAAGATATTGTGAAGATGATTGCAGATGAATGCCACAAACAAGGCATCAAATTATTTTTGTATTATTCGTTGCTCGACTGGCGAAGCGATGATTACAGTTACTGGACGGGCAGAACAGGCCAGGGAACAGGAAGAACCGATCATGGCGATTGGAACAATTATATTGCATTTATGAAACAACCAGCTAACCGAATTGCTAACCAATTATGGTGAAATTGCAGGCATTTGGTTTGATGGATATTGGGATCAAACCGCACCTGAAGGCGCTGCAGACAGAACACCCAAAATTGACTGGCATCTGAATGAAATTTATGCACTCATTCATAAGCTTGCAACCGCAATGTTTAATTGGCAATAATCATCATTTAATCCTTTACCCGGAGAAGATTTTCAAATGTTTGAGCAGGATTTACCGGGCGAAAATAAAGGCGGTCTTAATTTTCAAAAACCTTCTCAATTGCCGCTTGAATCGTGTGTAACCATGAATAATTCGTGGGGTTTTAATATTACAGACACCAGTTATAAAACACCAAAACAACTGATTAATTTGTTGGTTAAAGCAAGCTGGTTACGGAGCCAATCTTTTGTTGAATATCGGCCCAATGCCCAACGGAGAAATACAACCTGAATTTAAAGAAAGGCTTGCATACATGGGCAACTGGCTTAAAACTTATGGCACGAGTATTTATAATACAAAAGGCGGCTATATGAGGCCGCAAAGCTGGGGTTGCATCACGCAAAAAAATGATACCATGTTTGTGCATGTTTTAAATGATTCTGCAACATCAATTACACTTGAAAAATTTCCGTATAAAAAAATTGCAAAAGCATATTTGCTAAAAGATAATTCAGGCATTCAAACACAATTAAAACAAGATACGCTTATCATTCAGCCAATAAAATTGAATGATGAACCCGATGAAGTGATAGTTCTTATAAACAAGAAATAATTTTGGTTACAAGCTGCACAGCGTTGTGGCATCGTCGTAACAACCTATAATTCATCATTCATAAATATCTAATTTTGATGCATGTTTTACATTGCACGCATACCTGCATGGTTTAGAAAATTAAACTCATCAATGGTATGGAAAATTCGCACAAAACAAAAAGAATTATACTTAACTTTTGATGATGGGCCGCATGAAACGATAACGCATTTCGTACTCGATCAGTTAAGGCTATACAACGCAAAAGCAACGTTTTTTTTAATAGGAAAAAACGTAAAAGAACATCCGCAAATTTACCGGCGTATATTAAATGAAGAACATGCAACAGGCAATCATACGTTTGATCATATAAACGGATGGCAGGCAAAAAATGAAGATTATATTAATAGTGTAAAAGCAGCAGCAGCGTATATTAATTCAAAATTATTCAGGCCGCCTTATGGAAAAATTTCGCCTTATGTTTCAAAACAGCTTAGAAAAAAATGGGGTTATAAAATAATTATGTGGGATGTTTTAAGCGCAGATTTTGATGAAAATATTTCGCCTCAAAAATGTATAGAAAATGTTTTGCAAAATGCCGTTTGCGGTTCAATAATTGTGTTTCATGATAGCGATAAAGCCTGGCCCCGCATGCGTGTTGCGCTTCCTGAAGTGTTGAAACATTTTTCTAACCGCGGATTTTGTTTTAAACCGCTTCCTCAATAAAAAAAGGCCAAGGTAGAAACCTCAGCCCGTTTTTAATCCGTACCCTATGAAAACTGAATCAAAAATAAGAGAAATATATATACACATTATAAAATCAGATTTATTTAATACTCATAAAAAACATATTAGTGCAATTTATTGACACACATTGCCATTTATATCTTCCGGAATTCAGCGATGATCTTGATGCTGTTTTTATGCGTGCAGAAGCGGCTGGCGTTAAAAAATTTTATTTACCCGCCATAGATAGTTCAGTTATAAATGATATGCTTGCGCTTGAAAATAATTATCCGGAAAAATGCTGTGCAATGGCTGGCCTTCACCCCTGCTCTGTAAACGAAAATTATAAACAGGAATTACAGGAAGTGGAAAACATGCTCGGCAAAAGGTCTTTTGCGGCTATTGGCGAAATAGGCCTTGATTTTTATTGGAGCACTGAATTTACCAACCAGCAATACAACGTTTTTAACACCCAGATGCAGTGGGCTTTGCAAAAAAACATGCCCATTGTTATTCATACACGCAATGCCATGCAGCAAACCATAGATATGGTTAAACCCTTTGCAGCGAAAGGTTTAACAGGCATTTTTCATTGCTTTGGCGGAAGTTATGAAAATGCAATGGAGATAATTAATATGAATTTTTATTTAGGAATTGGCGGTGTGCTTACTTACAAAAAATCTGGTTTGGATGAAGTAATAAATAAAATATCTCTTGATAAAATTGTGCTTGAAACAGACGCGCCGTACTTAACACCGGTTCCATATCGCGGCAAAAGAAATGAAAGCAGCTATATAAAAATTATTGCAGAAAAATTAGCGGCTGTAAAAAATGTTTCTTTAGAAGAAGTGGCGGCGATTACAACGGCCAATGCAGAAAAAATCTTCAACAAGTAAAAAGCAGCTATTTTTGCAGCCCAAATTTTGGAGAGTTGTCCGAGTGGTTGAAGGAGCACGCCTGGAAAGTGTGTATGCCTCTAAAGGGTATCGAGGGTTCGAATCCCTCACTCTCCGCTTAATTAATAACTGTATTTTATATTTCGCTTATCCAGTTTTTAAATAAAGATGCTTTTTCCTGGCTTACAATTATTTCTTCATTTACAGGTAATGTAATTTCAACGCTTATTTTGCTTTTATCAATGCTTTTAAATTTACTTATGTAATCTGCAGCTATAATGTATTTGCGGTTTACCCTGAAAAATTTTTTTTCATCAAGCATTGCTTCAATATCAAGCAAAGAACTTATCTCGCATAAATATTTTTTGTTTTGTTTATCCACCACAAAAACAATTTTATTTTCTGTAAAAAAATAAGCAACATCTTCAAGTTTTAAACTCATGTATTCAGTTCCTTTTTTTACAACAATTCTCGACTTTGTTTTCTTTTCAAAATATTGCAGCAAAGAAGAATAGTTATGCAAAAAATGCTGCTGCAGATTTTTATACTTGTTTAAAGTATTTGTTAGCTTTAAAAGATCAACCGGTTTAAGCAGGTAATCAATGCAATTATAATTAAATGCATTAATCATATACTTATCATAAGCTGTAGTAAAAATAACAGGGCATTGCAAAGTATATTCATCAAAGATGTGAAAACAAAGCCCGTCTGAAAGCTGGATATCCATTAAAACAAGATCAGGCGCTGCATTATTTTTAAGCCAGGCTACAGCTTCTGCAACGCTTTTTGCAGTACCTGCAATTTGCAGGCTTTTATCTGCATTTAAAATGCATGACTTGAAGATTTTCCAACGCAGGAACTTCATCTTCAACAATTAATATTTTCATACTCTGAGTTTAACACAGGAAGTTTTACAATAAAATATTCTTCGTTTTTATATACAATAATTGTTTTGCCGGTAAGCAACTTATAACGGTTATCAAGGTTAATTAATCCGCTGCCGGTAGTAGCTGTTGCATATTTTTTTTGAATGATTCTGTTTTTAACAACAATAAAATTTGATGTTACAGTTATATAAATTTTAAGCGGATCTTTTATGTTTAATTCATTATGCTTAATGGCATTTTCTAAAAGTATTTGCAGAGAAATAGCTGGTATAAAAAATTCTTCTGCAGAAAGATTAATAATTTCAATTGCCATGTCAATTGTTTTATCAAATCTTATTTTAAGCAGGTAAAAGAAATTGGTTACAAATTCAATCTCGTCGCGTACCAATACAAAATTTTTATCTCTGTTAAACAAGATATAATGATACACTTTGGCAAGCGTATCGTTATAATGTTTAGCATTAACAGGATCTTTTGAAATAAGGTAAGAAAGCGTGTTTAAAGAATTGAATATAAAATGCGGATCGATATGATTTTTTAATGCAATTAACTCTGCATGTGTTTTTGAAATATTTAATTGCTCTGCTCTTTTAACCGTATCAGCCTGCTCGCTTGTAAGATAAAATATTTCATACAGGTTAGCAATAAAAACCGAGCTTACAACAATAACAATAACTGTAATAAAAAACTGCTGTTGTGAAACTTTATTTTGTTCAGAAAAATACATCCATGCATATAAACTGGCCGCAGCTATGCAAGCTGTATAGATTATTACAATTGCGTATAACGTAAGAATGCTGCGATAGTATGAGTGGTAAGAAACTTTCTGCTTTTTTTTAAGCAAAATCATAAACTGCACATTTCCTTCCCAAATAATCCATGCGCAAATTATAAAGTAAGCATAGCTGAATAATAAACTGCCTGCAGTATAATTTTGATTATGTATAAAGCCGGTAACATTAACTGCGGCTACAGCAACAAGCGGAATGCCTATAAACTTTGCCAACCTGTCTTTACGAAAAATTTTGCCGCCGCCAGGCGATAGCATTTGTATGGTTGCAGCATGTTTCATAACAAAATAAGCGGCTCAATTTTACACTTGATTACAGGTAAAAAAAGTAATTAGTTTAACCAGTAATTTTTTAGTCACTAAAAATTCAGCTTTAATAAACGGAAATCTTCCTTTAGTAAAATTTAAGCTTTAAAAAATAGTGTTAGCGTTTAAGTTTGCTAACACAAATAAAATTTTTTCTCATTTTTTCAATTCGGCGGGTGGTTTCTACCACCTGTCCCTTTTATAAAAAGAAGCCGGTGGTAAGGAAGTACTTTGAAGAACCCCAAAATTAATGAATTCATTTAAATGAAACTTTATCCTTTTGTTTTTTCCAACAAACAAAATTACCGCTTAAGCAGGCATGCATTGTTTTGGTTTATATGGATATTATATTATTCCTTTATGTCTGCAGTGATTATGCCCGACACTTATGGATTTTCTAAAAGCTTTTTTGAATCTTTTGTTGAAGTGGCTGAATCCACTCCTTTAGATATGTGCTTTTGTTATTTTATTATTTATTATTTATTGCCAGAATTTTTATTTAAAAGACGTTATATAAGCATGTTAATGTTGTGGCTTTTAGCAAGTATAATGTTTGTTATAATGTTTGAACTTAATTTAAGATTTGTTTCATCTGCTATAAGGCAAGCATTCGGTTTATCTTTTATGGCATCGAGAATAAATTATGCATGGGATTTTTTTACCCTGTTCAGCCAGATAAATATGGAAGGTTGCCTGGCAGCATCAATTAAATTGGGCAAGCTGTGGTATATTAAACAAGAAGAAATTAATTTACTGAAGCAGGAAAAAGATAAAATTCAACCACACGAAGAGCAACATTTTGTTCAGCCGGCTTTTCTTGCTGATCTTTTAAAACGCATGGAAATTATAGCAAATGAAAACCCGTTATTAGCAGCACAATCAATAAAAAAAATACACAAACTGCTGCTGTATGTTTTGTATGAAAACGCAGCATCGCAGGTATCGCTTCAAAAAGAATTATTGTTATTGCAGGAATATATTGATCTTGAAAAATTAACAGCGCAACAAAAAATTGAAATAAAAACTTCCATTCAAAAAGTATCGGGAAACGAAACCATAGCACCTTCCATTGTTATGCCACTTGCAGAAAACGCATTTAAACAAGCGCTTATTTATAAACTTGAAAATGCATGGATAAATGTTGATATAAAACTAAGCCAGGATATTTTGAATGCAGAAATAAGCTGGAGTAAGCCTGTTGATACTTCATCGCTTTTAAATGGCAGAAATGTAGTGCTGCATAATATTTTAAAAAGATTAAAACTTATTTATCCTCAAAGCCACGAATTAAAGATGATGATAGAAGCAGAAAGTATTATTGTAACGCTTAAATTAGATCTTAAAAAAGCCATCAACTGATTTTAAGCCTCACTATAAAAAGTATAATTACTGTAAGATTTCTTTGAAACAATTGATGGTTTCATTGCTTCAATCTTAAAAAAAATAAGCAACACAATTATTAAAGAAATGATTGTATTGCTTATTCTAACGGTTTTGATCGCTTATTTATCCCAGAAAATTTTTGGTGTATATAAAGTAGATACAGGTGTATTGGCAGTATTCAAATCGTATTCAGTTTGAGGATATATAAAACGGCGGGGAATTCCGTTTGCGCCCCCTGTTGACGTAAGATTTGGAACACCTGTGCGACGCCATAAGGTAAATGCTTCGGGATTTAAATACAATGCTATATATTCTTGCAATGCAACCTTATTTATTGCGTCGGCAACGTTTGTTGGTAATGTGCCGTTTGCTGCGAGATAAGTAGTAATATCGGCGTCTGCAATACCTAATTTTTGCATATTAGCACGGATGGCCTGTTGATAATAAGTTTGAGCTGTTGTAATATTACCTGAACTTCTCAAGGTAGCTTCTGCTTTAATAAACAAAAGCTCATCATACGTTATAAACTCAACGGGCGCATTTACAGCGCCATAATAATCTGGCAAACCACCGTAATAAGTTCCTGATGGCGAAACACCGCCGCCATCATTATTCGCATCAATAAAAACAGAATATCTTGGGTCATTTAAATCGGTTAATATACCTGCAAGAGTAGTGTTTGAAAATGTAATATATCCTTGCCTGTCTCTGCCAAACTGGTACCATGGATTAGCGCCGGTTTCTTGAGTACTAAAATAATATTGGGCATTATCATCATTGCTTGTAAAACTCATGTTTGCTTCAGTAATTGCATTATTTGCCATTGCAGCATCGCCTTTACTTTGATGAATAGCCAAGCGCGCTTTTATTGCATGTCCGAATTGTATCCATTTATTTTTATCACCTCCATAAATTCCATCATCAGCACCTGGTGTAATACCACCTGCATCCGCATTGTTTAAGTAATTTATTGCAGCATCAACCAAATGTGTAATTGTATCATATAATGCCTGGGCCTTATCATATTTTGGTTTAATAGTACCTCCTGGTTTATTTGCCTGGAAAGACTCTGAATAAGGCACATCACCCCAATTATCTACAGCAAGCTGTAATGAATAAGCCATGATTATTCTTGATACGCCGCTGTATTCATTATAACCTTTTGCATCAGCATCCTGCATTAAAGTGTAATCATTTTCCATTACTGAAGTATATAAATCCGGCCAAACATTATCAAAAGTTCCGGAATTTATCTGGTATTTATAAAATTGGGATGTTTGATTTTGATAGCCATAAGTTTGTTGTGCTAGCATTGAAGTAAATCTTGAAAAATCTCCACCTTGTGTATAACCTAATGCTGCCTCAACGGTGGGTAGTAAAAGATTGGGTGTTACATAAGTAACTACATTAGGACTTGTATTTACGCTTGTAAAAAAATCTTTCTTACACGATGTTATTGTCAGGCAAACAAGTAATATTATTAATAGATATTTATATTGTTTCATGTAATTATGTTTTATTATAAACCAAGATTTAAACGAATTCCATAACTTTTTGTACCAGGATTATTAAAGAAATCTAATCCTTGTCCGTTTGTCGGACCGCCTAAACTTGTTTCAGGATCTACACCATCATATTTTGTCCATAAAAAAGGATTATTGGCGAATAATGTAAGTGAGAGATTGTTTGAGCGCCCGTGACCCAATAACGATGATGGTAACTGGTAAGTAAGACTTATCTGGCGTACCCGCACAAATGAGCCGTCTTCAATATCTACTTCCTGCCCGCCAAAAACGCTATTGCCGGCACCCTGCCAGTAATTTTCATCATATTGGCTTTGAATTGTATTCGGCGCTCCTGGGCCAGGAAATTCTGTTACCCCATCTTTATCATAATGTACAACTTCATTGTTTTCATTTAAATGCCCTGACAATCCCTGGAAAACTGTTGGTGTTCCCCGGTTAGCGGTTTTTGATGAAAGACCCCTGTATACCAATGCGCCTACAGTACCGTTATAAATATCACCGCCTTGCCTTACATCTATCTGGAAAGCAAAACTCAATCCTTTGTAAGACAAATTACTAATTACAGAACCAAGCCATTTAGGATTCGGATCTCCGATCACCTGTACCGGCCCAACACCTCCGCCAATTGGCTGTCCATACTCCGGGTTAAGATCACCGGAGGCATCTTTTTTCTGGTCGTCAATTAAAAGTGGACTGCTTAAATCAAGTAAGTTTGCATGTGGTGTTGTGCTTCCATAAAATACGCCATACGGCTGGCCTGCTATTGCAGCAGCTTCAATTTCTCCGCCTGCGCCAAAACCGCCAAGCTTAATTTGATTTAGTCCCGGTGCAAGTTTGACTACTTTATTTTTATTGGTTGACCAGTTAAAATTCACATCCCATCTTAAACCGTAAGAAGTTTTAAGCGGTGTTGTATTTAAGGTTATTTCCAGGCCTTTGTTTGTAAGCTCTGCTGCGTTTAAAAGTGTTGCCGCAAAACCTGAAGAATAAGGAATTGATGAAGTGATAATAACATCTTTTGAATTGCTGTAATAAGCAGTAGCGTTAAGGCTTATTCTATCATGCAGAAATCCCAGGTCAAACCCACCTTCATAAGAATATGTATTTTCAGGTTTTAGATCTGGATTGCCTACAGTGGTAGTTGCTGAACTTATTTGTGAGCCTGCAATACCGCCAACAGGAAAAGTTATTCCGCCTGTGAAACCATCTGCAAAGGTTGCGGGTGAAACAAACGGAGTGCTCAATGCGTAAACAGGTGCATCTTTACCTACCTGCGCAAATGAAGCCCTAATCTTACCATAAGAAATCACGTTGTTTTGTAAGGATGGCAACTCTGTAAACACCCATCCTAAACTTGCAGAAGGATAAAAGAATTTATTGTTTTTTGTTGGAAGCGTTGATGTTTCTTCTTCTCTTGCCGTTAATGTTAAGTACAACATTCTTTTATAATTCAGCTCTGCATCTGCATATACAGCCTGCGTACGTTTGACACCTTTGGCTTCAGTAGCCGCGAAAGTAGTGGCATTTGAAATATCAAGAAAGTCTTGTAAAACAAGTCCGTTGCCATTTGTGAAATTAGTATTGGATATATTAGTAAAGTAATTATGGCCTATGATTAGTGATCCATTTAAGTTACTTGAAAGCTGTTTGTTCATGTTTATGGTAAAATCTGAATTGAATTGCCTATTTGCATAACTGATTAAATAAATATTTCCTGCAGGAAAATTGGTAGAATGTATATCAAAAGCAATCTTATCATTTTGTGTGTAAACGTCGCCACCTAAGCGATAAGATAAACTCATCCAGCTAAACAGTTGATAATTTACCTGGCCTACACCAAATACACGGTCAAGTTCTGAGGTGTAAGGACTTCTGTTCACAGTCCAGTATGGATTATCATAGCCACCCGTACCCCTATAAGTTCGTTGGTTTCCGTCAGGAAAAGTATAGGCGGCAGGGTTATCAGCCGCATCATCACCAAACCCATTTGAATTGTCAAATGTTGGTGTCGTTCTTGTTAAGTCTAGCATCAAGCCCGACGTCTGCGAACCTTCTTGAATTTTATTGTTGAAAGAGTTAATGTAATTTATGCTTGCAGAAGCGCTCAACTTATCTGTTAATTGGCTTTGACCGCTAAGACTAAATGAATTTTTTACATACTTACTTTTTGGAATTACACCGGTTTGATATAAATTACCTAAAGACAACCTGAAACTGCTTTTTTCATTATTGCCTGATAGAGCAACATTATTATCAAAGCTTTGTCCCTTAACAAAAAAATCATAAGTATTGTAAGGTGTAACCGGAATTTTTGCAGCGGGATCTGATTTGCCAACAATGTGGCCATGCTTATCCCATGGATAGTCAGTAGCACCATCCCAATATAAAGTGTCAATGGCAGCACCCCACGAAAAAGGCTGATGAGGTAAAACATCCGGAGCCTGGTAAACACCGCCATTACCTTGCGCATATTGCGTTTGTAAGCCCGGCAACTGGCTTACTTTATCAACGGTGTAAGAAGAATTAAAACTCACGTGCGTAGCATGTGGACCAGCATTACCTTTTTTTGTTGTAATAATAAGTGCACCACTGGCAGCTTGAATGCCATACAACGCTGTTGCGGCCGGACCTTTTAGCAAAGTCACGGATTCAATATCGTTTGGATTAATATCAAGTCCGCGATTAGTTGCCGTTGTTCCGCCAATGCCTGCGCCTCCCGCTCCTGCAGCCAAAAAACCAACTCCATTATTATCTGCCTCATAAGTATTAATAGAATTATCTAATGGTATGCCGTCAACAACTATTAATGGTTGATTATCTCCGCTAATAGAAGTTACGCCTCGTAAGCGAATGTATGTTCCTGCACCTGGATCGCCTGAACTATTTATGACCGTTAAACCCGAAGCTTTGCCGTTTAATTCGCTAAGTACATTTCCTGTGCCTGATTTGTTTAATTGATCTTCTCCTACGGTTTGGGCCGCATAACCTAATGAGCGTTTTTCTCTCTTTATACCCAATGCTGTAACCACAACTTCGTTAAGTGTTTGATCTGCGGGTTTAAGATGAATAACAAGCGGCATACTGCCATTTACCGCAACTTCCTGCGACATAAAATTTACAGCAGAAACTACCAGCGTTGAACCGGCTGCAGCACTAAGTTTAAAATTTCCGTTTTCATCAGCTCTTGTTCCGGCTTTTGAATTTTTTATACTTATTGAAGCGTAAGGAACAGGATTATTTTTCTCATCAACAACATTACCACTTATTGAGGTTTGCGCAGTTGCAGTTGCATACAGAATAATTAATCCGAATGATAGTAAAAATAGTTTACTCATTGCAATTTGTTTAAAGTGATTAATGGCAAGAAACTGAGTGTTACGACAGAAAGGCGTTAAAAAACGCTGTTATAAAACATGCCTAAAGAAACTTAAGCATGATTTTTTTATACTGAAACGGGAAAAGCGGAGATTGAATAAAAACAAGAAGCAAAGTCTTATTTACATACTATTAGTAAACATTTTTCTTTACATTCATTTCATTATGCAGTTAATTGAATTTACAGATAAAGGCTTGTTTTGCCGCGCCGGTAATTTTTATATTGATCCATGGAAGCCTGTTGATTACGCCATCATCACCCATGCGCATAGCGATCATGCAAAATGCGGGAAGCAAAAATTATTTATGCCACACGCTTACCAAACCTTTGCTGCAGGCACGTTTGGGCAATAACACTTATCAAACTGTTGAATGGAATGAAACAAAATTGATATTAACGGTGTAAAAGTTTCTTTGCATCCCGCCGGGCATATTATTGGTTCATCGCAAATACGGGTTGAATACAATAATGAAGTTTGGGTTGCAAGCGGAGATTATAAAGTTGCCAATGATGGTTTAAGCGGAGCTTTTGAGCCTGTTAAATGCAATGTGTTTATTACCGAATCAACCTTTGGATTGCCCATTTATTGCTGGAAACAATCAAAATGTAATTTTTGAGAACATGCGCAACTGGATTCTTGCAAATAAAGCGCTGAACAAAACAAGCATCATCATCGCATACAGCTTAGGCAAATCGCAACGTGTATTAAAAGCGCTGGAAGATTTTGATGAAACCATTTATATGCATGGCGCCACCTATAACATGCACACCACTTTAATAAATGCAGGTTGTTTTTTTACCAAAAATTACCGCAGAACGCGTAACGCCCGAAACACCGAAAAAAAAACTAAAAGAATGTATTGTGATTGCGCCGCCCGGTGCCGATGGCTCGCCCTGGCTGAAAAACTTTTCGCCTTATGCCATCGGCGTTTGCAGTGGCTGGATGCAGGTTCGGGGCAATATAAGGCGGAAAAACGTAGATGGCGCTTTTGCCTTGAGCGATCATGCAGACTGGAATGGTTTGTTATCTGCCATTAAAGAAACAGGCGCCGAAAAAGTATATGTAACGCATGGCTATCAATCAGCATTTAGCCGGTATTTAAATGAACACGGCATTTGGAGCGCAGAAGTAAAAACTGAATATGGTGATGACGAAGAAGAAATAGCAAGAATTAGCAGAAACAAATGCAGAAATAGATGAAGTAAAGCACAGAAAGCAGCGATTAAATGGATTTTCAGGACTTAAGATTAAATATTGAATAAAATAGCCGGAAATACTGTATTAAATATTCAATAAAATGTATAAAAAACTCACTTTATTGTACAAAAAACTGAATTAATTGTATAAAATACTTAGAAAACATGTATAAAAATTTCAATTTATTGTACAAAATATTCGGTTAAATGTATAAATCACTCAATAAAATGAACAAAATTTTTAATAAAATGAATAATTTCTGCTTAAAGCATGAAAGAATTTGCAGAGCTGGTACAAATCCTGGGCACATCAACCAAAACCGATGATAAACTAAGCGCATTACAAAACTATTTTTCAGTTGCCGATGATAAAGATAAAGTTTGGGTGATTGCCCTTTTCAGTGGCCGGCGGCCGCGCCGCCTGTAAATTCGTCGCTGTGCCGCAATGGTGCATGGAAATAGGAAATATTCCCGATTGGTTGTTTGGTGAATGCTATCATTCCGTTGGTGATCTGGCAGAAACCATCGCTTTGCTTTTGCCCGAAGAAAAAGGAGCAAAACAAAATGCAATCCTCTTTTCTTTCTACATAGAAAAACTGGTTTCACTTGAAAAAGAAAATGAATTTATAAAAAAAGAGTTTATTATGGCCGCTGGCGCAGCATGAATAAGGATGAACGTTTTGTTTTTAATAAATTAATTACCGGCAACTTTCGCATTGGCGTATCGCAAAAAGTAATGGTGAATGCATTGGCAAAATCCGTTAAGCTTGAACCTTCTGTAATTGCGCATCGCATCAGTGGAAACTGGGATCCCCGACCACACTTTCTTTGATGAATTATTGAGTGAACATACAGCATTGCAGTTGATTACTCAAAACCTTATCCTTTTTATCTCGCTTATGCGCTGGAAGAAACACCCGGAAACATTGGGCAATGTTGCCGACTGGCAGGCAGAATGGAAGTGGGATGGCATTCGCGGGCAGATCATCAAACGCAATAACTCATTTGTTTGTATGGAGCCGCGGCGAAGATTTGATGACAGATAAATTTCCGGAATATCATATTTTAAAAGACAAACTACCCGATGGCATTGTGCTGGATGGCGAAATTATTCCGCTTACAAATGCAAGCGTGAAACCAATGAATTTACCATTTTGCCATTTGCTTTATTGCAAACACGCATTGGCAGAAAAAATGTTACCAAAAAAGCAATTAAAAGAAGCGCCGATTGGTTTTTTTGCCTACGATTTGTTGGAAATTAACGGTGAAGACTGTCGCAACAAACCTTTGAAGAACGCAGAATGCAGCTTGGAAAAATTAGTAAAAGAAATGCCCAATCAACCTGTATTGAGGCTGTCGCCGATTATTCACTTCTATTCATTGGGATGAACTGGCAACAATCACGTGCAGAAAGTCGCACGATGCAGATGCAGAAGGAATTAATGCTCAAAAACAAACATTCCATTTATCAAGTTGGAAGAAAGTGTTGGCGATTGGTGGAAGTGGAAGATTGAGCCGCTTACCATTGATGCTGTAATGATATATGCGCAAAAGGAGCGGCAGGAGAAGTAATTTATATACCGATTACACTTTTGCTGTAAAAGATGGCGATAAACTGGTGCATTTACAAAAGCATATTCAGCGGCTTAACCGATAAAGAATTTAGCGAAGTGGATGCATTTTGTAAAACGCAATTCGATTAGAAAAATTCGGGCCTGTGCGTACTGTAAAACCCGAGCTTGTTTTTGAGTTTGCTTTTGAAGGAATTGCTGCAAGCAACCGCCATAAAAGTGGCGTGGCGCTTCGGTTTCCAAGAATTTAAAGATGGCGGAAAGATAAAAAGCCTGATGAAATTAATACGCTTGCAGATTTAAAGAAAATGCTGGAAGTATATGGCAAGTAGCTGAATGATCTGGATTTTGTGTTGTGGAAAAACTATAGCTTTTATGGAACAGGATCGTAGCCGCTGCCGCCCCACGGATGGCATTTTGCAATACGTTTTGCTGCCAGCCATCCACCTTTAAATAATCCGTATTTTTTAAAAGCCTGCACGGCATAATGAGAACATGTGGGCGTAAACCTGCACTTTGGACCAATTATGGGCGAAAGTATGCGCTGATATATCCATATTAACCCGATAAAAGGATAGCTAAGTATTTTTAGTAGCTGCTTCATGTAATTCTTTTATCAACCGCTTAATGCATAATTCCATTTTTTGTTGCAGCAAATTGTATAAAGGCAACGTTTTATCAACAAACAGTAAAAATACGGCGAGCTGCTGATTTGTATTGTTAAGATGAAAATGCAGGGGTTGTTTTTGCGTTCGGTAGGTTTCGCGCAGCAAACGTTTTATACGGTTGCGATGCACCGCTTTTTTAAAAAATTTACTGCTTACGCCAACGCCGGTTTTAATTAATATTATCCTGCTCATTATTCAGCACATAAAAAACTTTAATGGGAAAAACGGTAAAGCTTTTTCCATTCACAAAAACATTATCTAATTGTTTTTTGCTTTTAAGCTTTTCTGTTTTGTTATATGAAGATGTTTTAATCAAGCAATAATTTATCGTGCAAAGATGCAATTCTCTTAATTATTACTCATACACGTTAAGCTTGCTTTTAAGATAAGCAATTTCATTCTGCATGTTTTGAACGCGATCCAATAAAAAATTAATTGCTTCCATGCCTTCGATGTTTATATCAAGATCATAATGAAGCCTGATAAATTTTTCAAGCGTTTGCAATTCATCTGCATTAATAAATTGGGTTGATTCAACAGAAACAACATGTATAAAACCATGCTGATTTAATGATTGAATAAACGACAGTTCTATATTATAATGCTTGCAGCAAATTTCAGCCGGAATAAGATTTTCGTTTTGCATAGCGCTATAATTTTGATAATTCTCTGAATAATTCTTTTTGTTTTTCGGTAAGATTTACAGGTATTTTAATTTGCCAGGTTACAAACAAATCACCAAAACTGCCTTCCTGTTTATAAACTGGAAAGCCTTTGCCTTTTAACCGCACAACACTTCCGTTTTGTGTTTCAGGATTTACTTTTAATTTAATTTTTCCGCCAAAAGTTTCTAAAGTATAATCGCCGCCAAGAACGGCTGTATATAAATCAATTTCTGCAGTTGTGTACAAATCATTATTTACGCGCTTAAACTTTGCATCATCTTCAATTATAAATGTTATAAATAAATCTCCGTTCGGGCCTCCGTTTATACCTGGGCTTCCATAACCTTTTAATTTTATAATTTGTCCGTTGGCAACACCTGCGGGAATGGTAATTCTTACCTGTTTATCGTTTATGGTAAAAGTTTGTTTATGCGTTGTATAAGCATCACGTAAACTTAACTGCAATGATGCATTGTAATCGTTGCCGCGAAACTTTGTTTCCCTGCTCCTGCCGCTTCTTGAAGCATTGCCGAATAACGATTCAAAGAAATCAGAAAAATCGCCTTCATTTTGTGCGCCTGAATAAGTATAATCCTGCCAGTTTTGTGATGATTGCGAACGCGATTGTTTTGCCTGTTCATATTGTTCTGCGTGTTGCCAGTGCTCGCCATAGGCATCATATTTTTTTCTTTTTTCAGGATCGCTTAAAACTTCATTTGCTTCATTTATCTGCTGAAATTTTTTGTTGGCTTCTTTATCGTTCGGGTTAAGATCGGGATGAAATTTTCTTGCAAGCTTTCTGTATGCTTTTTTTATTTCATCTTCTGTTGCCGTTTTTTCTACGCCTAATGTTTTATAATAATCTACAAATGCCATGCTTTATTACCTGTTTTTAAATGATCACTTAAAAAGCAAGTTTATTAAAAATTAATAAAAGCGTAAACTAAAATGCAAAATTTACGTTTGCATATATTAACCAACGTGCTTTGCCATTAATCACTGCCTTATGAAACTGCTTAACATGTACTGCGAAACTGATTTATATTCTGACAATAATTATGCAAATTCATCTTTAAAAAAAACAAAAGAATTTTTAGAAGAAGAAAAGCCACCGGAACAAAAAAACAATGCAATTTATACTGACGTTGTTTTGCCTGCACCGTTTTATAACGAATTGCATTTTGCCAATTATGAATAAATATTTTGGGTTTAAAACATTTATTCACGCTTCTGCCAAAACTAATATTACATTGAATTTCATTTTTATGAACGCCAGCTACACTGCGTTTAATTTTATTATCAATCATCAATTTTTATAAAGTATTACCAAGATGGAAATACATCATGCTGCAGTAGAAAAGAAAACTTTTAAAGAATATTTGTTAGAAGGATTAATGATATTTATTGCGGTAACCATGGGTTTTTTTGCAGAGAATATACGTGAACATTTTGAGAACAGCCAGCAGCAAAAAGAATACTCCGTTTCATTAAAAGAAGACCTGAAGATTGACACGCTTAATTTATCGGCAGCGATGATAACGCTGCAACAAAAAGCCGCTCAGCTTGATTCACTTATTATTTTATTAAATAAACCAAACCCTGACAGCAGCGATTTGCAGAACATGTATTTTTTTGCAAGAAACGCAACACGAAAAAATACTTTTCATACAACAGACAGAACAGTTGTTGAACTTAAAAATTCAGGCGCATTCAGGCTTTTAACAAATAATGCGCTTATTGAAAATATGATGGATTATGAGCAGCAGGAAGATCATTATAACATGAATGCTTCAAATGATTTGCAGGAACGTGCTTTATTGTATCCGTTCATTTCAAAAATATTTTATGCCGATGTTTTTCAAACTATGGTTGATGAAAATGACGGAAGCATCTCAAAGCCGCATGGTAAAATCAGCTTAAAAAAAAGTGATAAAGATTTTACGGACCAGTTTAAATATTATTTGCATCAATTAAAATCATCTTTTCTTGTTGAAAAAACAATTATGCTTAATCTTAAACAAAAAGCCATTTCAATCATCCAATTAATTGATGAAAAACATTAGCTTTTATTTCATTTATATCAACAATCATCTTTGATTTTCTTTAAAACCAAATAAAAATAAAACAGGTTCTATGCTTATTTTATTTCAGCATAAAACCTGTATAAATATTAAATAAAAAATTTAATGCGCGCCTGTAGAATCTGTTTCAGGCGCTTTATTTATCAGCTCCATAAACTGGTCGAGTTTAGGCGTAATAATAATTTGTGTGCGCCTGTTTTGCATTTTGCCTGCATCGGTATCATTGCTGGCAACAGGGTTATATTCGCCGCGGCCACCTGCGGTAAGGCGTTTTGGATCTACACCATAACTGTTTTGCAATGCCTGCACAACTGAAGATGCACGAAGCGCACTTAAATCCCAGTTATTGCGAATGTTAGGTTTTGAAATAGGAACATTATCTGTGTTGCCTTCAATTAAAACCTCAAAGTCTTTATAGTCTGTAATAATTTTTGCAATCTTAGATAAAGTTTCGCCGGCTTTATCCGAAATTTCGTAGCTGCCAGATTTATAAAGCATATTATCAGCAAGAGAAATATACACAACGCCTTTTAAAACCTGCACATCAACATCCTGCATTTCTTCTTTGCTTAAAGATCGTGTAAGATTGTTGGTTAATACCATGTTTAATGAATCGCTTTTATTTTTTGAAGCCACCAACTGCTGTATATATTTGTTTGAAGCATTGATTTCATCTATCAGTTTAGAAATATTTGTATTGCCCGAACTGGTAGAAGTAAGGCATTTATCTAACGCTGATTGCAGGTTTTGCAAATGACTGCGTTCTGAACGCAACTGATCTTGCAAACCCGAAATTTGCACATTGGCTGCGCCTAAATTGTTTTTGCAATTTTCGGTTTCTTGTGCAACGGCATTGGCTCTTCCCTGCAGCGAATTATAATCTGCCTGCAACGATTGATATTTTTTGGTGCTTACACAACTTGCAGCAGATAACAATACTATGGCGCCAATAATTAAACCAGGATTAATTTTCACGATATATGATTTTAGTTAAGAATGCGAATGCTAATTACAAAATTAACACCAGCTTTTATAATTTTTATAATATGAAGAAAAACATAGAGCAATAAAATAACAACGCTTGTGGCATGATTTTATAACACTTAATAAAAATTTACGCATGAAAAAAACTTTTGAACAGTTATTAAAACCTGTTGTAATGTTAGCATTCGTTGCTGTAATGATGTCATCATGCACTGCAAGTGGAAGACTTGCAAAACCGGCAGCGCCACCAACTCCGGCAGGTGCACCGAAACCTCCGCCGCCAGCACCATAATTAAAGTTGGTTTTAAAGTAACAGCATCAGCAGTTTAATTTATGAATTGATAGGCAAACCCGTTGCTTTAGCAGCGGGTTTAATTTAAATAGATATGCCTAATTCATCAATCGCCAAATGCTAATCATTACATTTGCCAATGCGAAAAATAGCAGTTGCAAAAGGAGATGGCATCGGCCCGGAAATAATGGATGCCGTTCTAAAAATTTTTTATGAAGCCAAAGTGCCTTTAGAATATGTTACCGTTGAAATGGGCAAATGGGTGTTTGATAAAGGCTTCAACAACGGCATGACGCCTGAAGCAAAACAAACCATTGAAACCCTCGGCATTTTATTTAAAGGCCCCATGGAAACGCCAAAAGGCAAAGGCGTAAAAAGCATTAATGTTACCGCACGCAAAACATGGAACACGTATGCCAACACCAGAACATTTCAAACCTTGCATGGTGTTGATACAGTATTCAGCAAGGCAGGCATTCCGGTTGATATAACTGTTGTACGTGAAAACATTGAAGATACGTATGGCGGCATCGAACACATGCTTACACATGATGTTGCATTAAGCCGCAGGTTTATTACACGCCCCGGAAGTTTGCAGGTAATAAAATATGCCTTTGAAATGGCAAAGAAAAAAAATGCACGCCGCATTACCTGCGCACACAAGGCAAACATTATGAAGATAACCGATGGTTTGTTTTTAGATGTGTTTTATGAAGTGGCAAAAGATTATCCTGAACTAAAATCTGATGATGTTATTGTAGATGATCTGTGCATGAAGCTGGTTACACGTCCAGACAATTTTGATGTAATTGTGCTTACCAATTTACAAGGCGATATTGTAAGTGATCTCTGCGCCGGTTTGGTTGGCGGCCTTGGCTTCGCTCCTTCTGCAAACATCGGCGATCACATCTGCATATTCGAAGCGGTGCATGGCACAGCGCCAGATATTGCCGGAAAAAATATTGCCAATCCAACGGCACTATTGTTAAGCGGCATTGGCATGTTGCGCCATTTGGGATTAATGGAAAGCGCAGTTACCATTGAAAACGCTTTATTATATACTTTAGAAAAAGGCGTGCATACCGGCGATTTTGGTGATAAATCAATTCCCGCCGTAAACACAACAGAATTTGCAAAAGCCATCATTAATAATTTTGGTCAACAACCAGAGCAAGGTGCAAAAATGGTGTTGCCCGATACGCCGGTTACAGAAACGCATTTTAAGCTCGATAAAAATTCCATGATGGAATCCAAAGAATCGGAAACTGAAAAAATTATCGGTGTTGATTTTTTTATCGAAAGCAACGAGCAACCCGTTGATATTGCAAAAAAATGCCAGCGTCATGCCGGCGTAAAATTCAAGCTCATTAATATCAGCAATCGCGGCACGCAGGTTTGGCCAACGGGTTCTGTTTATACCAATCTTGTTAATCAATATAATGTGCGTTTCGAAAGCATTGATGATATTCCGCTTAACCAGCAAGATGTGTTGGGCTTGTATGTAAGCCTCAGTGGCAATTTCAAAATTTGCTCTTCGGAATTGTTATTGTTGCTAGGCAATAAACGGGCATACAGTTTAGCGCAGGGGCAGTAAGCCCTCTCCCAACTTCTCTAAAGGAGTGGACTTTTAGCTCTTATAAATTTTAAATTTTAATATTATTAAACGAGTCTTGCCCCTCTCCTTTGGAGAGGGGTTGGGGTGAGGTCTATGAATGATTTACTTTTAAAAGCTTTATGTAAAGAAAAAGTTACACGTCCTCCTGTTTGGATGATGCGGCAGGCAGGAAGATATTTACCAGATTATATCAAACTGCGTGAAAAATATGATTTCTTCACCCGTGTGCAAACACCTGAACTTGCAACAGCAATCACTTTGCAACCGGTGCATCAAATTGGTGTTGATGCAGCCATCATCTTTTCAGATATTTTGGTTATTCCGCAAGCAATGGGTGTTGAAGTTTTGATGGAAGAAGGCAAAGGCCCATCATTACCAAAAACAATTTCTTCTCAAAAAAATATTGATGCTTTAAACACAGGTAATGTTGATGAACACTTAAAATATGTTTTTGATGCATTAAGCTTAACAAAAAAAGAATTGAATGGTCTTGTTCCTTTAATTGGTTTCGCCGGCGCACCATGGACGATTTTTTGTTACATGATTGAAGGTAAAGGCAGCAAAACCTGGGATAAAGCAAAACAATTTGCTTACACAGAAACAAATCTTGCGCATCAGCTTTTGCAAAAAATTACAACCATCACCATTAGTTATTTAAAAGCACAAATAAAAGCCGGTGCAGATTGCGTGCAGGTTTTTGATAGTTGGGCTGGTTCTTTATCACCTAAAGATTTTAAAACATTTGCGCAGCCTTATCTTTTACAAATTGCAGATGCAGTTAAAGATCTTGCACCTGTAATATTATTTCCAAAAGGCACATGGTATGCATTGGAAGATCTAAGTAAAAGTTCTGCATCAGCAATTGGTATTGATTGGACGATAACGCCGCAAACCGCAAGAGAATTAACAAACAACAACATTACGTTGCAAGGCAACTTTGATCCTGCAAAATTGTTAGCGCCCATTCCTCAAATAAAAAAATGGGTTAAAGAAATGATCGATGCATTCGGCGCACAAAATTATATTGCCAATCTTGGCCATGGTATTACACCAAATGTTCCTGTTGATAATGCAAAAGCGTTTGTTGATGCAGTGAAAGAATACCAGCTTTAATGCGATTAATTTATTGTTTCCGTTGCCTGAATAACCATTCGATGGCCTGCTTATCGCTATAAGCAGCGAGCCACGAAAAATGACCTGTTTCAGGATATTGCGTAAACCCTGGATGCGCACCGGCTTTAGTTAAGGCTTCCACCATATTTAAAGAATTTATTGGGTTAACGGCTGCATCTTCCGCGCCATGAAAAATCCAGATGGGAATATGTTTAATATCTGCAGCTTTTGAAACATCGCCGCCGCCGCAAACAGGCATTGCCGCCGCAAATAAATTTGGATAACGCTCAATGGCATCATACGTGCCATAACCGCCCATTGAAAGTCCGGTTATATAAATGCGGTTTGTATCAACAGGCAATTTTTTTATTATTTGATGAATTAATTCAATAACAAGCTGCATGGGTTTTGTTGGCTGCGGCTGCAACGTCATTGCTATATCATCTTTTGTTCCTGAAAAATTAGACCAGCTTATATTTAAAGGGCATTGCGGTGCAATTACAATGGCAGGATGCATCACCATCATTTCGTCTGTTGCAAAATTCATTACACCCCATTTTAATTGTGCATCGTTATCGTTGCCGCGTTCGCCGGCGCCATGTAAAAAAATAACCAATGGATATTTGCGCAACGTATCATAATCAGGATACAACATGCGGTAATTTAATGTGTCGCCCTTTTCATTAATGTAGTGCTCAACGCTAAACCGTGAAGGCTGCGCTTGTGCGCTTAAACATGTAAAGCAGCCAATTAACGCAATAAATAAAAGTTTTAATTTTTTTGATGGCATAGCTAAAAATTTTATGATTGAAGTGTTAGCTTAAAGATAAAGATTTACAGTAAAAAAATTTTTATTTATATGATGATGAAAGCGCTTTATTGTTGCCATAAAAATATGCAGTACAAGTGTTGCGACGCAACCGTGCTTAATTGAAACGATGCAGCTTGTAACAAAAAATTATTTATTCGTTAATAAGTTCATGCCTTGCATCCAGTTTTTGCAACGCTGCATCCACTCATCTTTTGTTGTTGGATTGATCATTCCAAAACCATGACCGCCGGCTTTATAAATATGCATTTCTGCAGAAATTTTATACCGCAGCAACGCTTCATAAAATACAATGCTGTTCATTACCGGCACAACATCATCATTTGTTGCATGCACCAAAAATGTTGGCGGCGTTTGCGCAGTTACCTGCAATTCGTTTGAAAAAGAATCAAGTAAAGATTTGCGTGGATTTTTGCCAATCAACTGATCGCGTGAACCGATATGGCCGATGCTATCCTGAAAGCTTATAACAGGATAAATAAAGATGGAAAAATCTGGCCGCAGATTTATGTTGTTTGCGTTTTCAATATAATTATGATTGAAATGCGTGGCTGCGGTTGAAGCCAGGTGGCCTCCCGCAGAAAACCCCATAATGCCAACTTTGTTTGCATCAACATTCCATTCTTTTGCATGTATGCGCACGAGTTGTAAAGCCCGTTGCGCATCCTGCAACGGACCAATATTTTTATTGATCATTGATGAATCGTTTGGTATGCGATACTTTAAAACAAAAGCCGCAACACCCCATTTATTAAATTCTCTTGCAACAGCAAAACCTTCTTTTACAATTGATGTAACCCAATAACCGCCGCCGGGGCAAATAACAACCGCTGTTCCGTTGGCAATTTTTTTATCGGGTAAAAAAATGGTTAGCGTTGGCTGCGATGTAAATGAAACTATGGTATCGCCATTCGGTTGCGGCTCCCACCATTCGTGTGTGGTATAAGGTTTACTGTTTGGCACTGCGCCATCATATAAATTAATGGTTGTTTGTGCATCTGAAATTTGCATGGCAATAATTGAAATAAATAAAACCGAAGCAAGCTTTATCATAAAATATTTTAAGCATTTACACAATCGAACACCGTTACCTTGTTCCATAAATGCGAACATTCTTTTACAAAGTTGAGATGAACAGGATCAACCTGGTAACTTTCCTGGTCGGCAGCATTATCAAAGAAGATCATCCACGAAACGCTGTAGGTATTTTCAACAACATCACGGTTTGTGTTTGCAGGAATGCCGATATGAAATTGCCTGATTGTTTTTACTGAAGATAATTTTTGCAGTCCTTTAATTAATTCGTTTCTGTTTGATGCGTTATTTTCTTTCAGCCAAAAAAACACGTGATGAATAAAAATGTTTTTCAGTTGCATGTTATATTTTATAAATGAAAATAATTATTTTTTTACTTCCCAGCTATCACCATTTTTTTCAAGCATAAAAACATTTGATGCTTCGCTTTCATTATTTTCTTTATCAACGCTTGTAACAGCAACATAACAGGTTTTCCAGCCTGCAGGAATTAATGTTGATTGAAGCAAGAATTCAAATTTTAAAGAAGCATCAGCAGGAATAATTATAACCGGATGATCTGTTAACTCAATAATATTTTGCGATAGATACACCACAAAATTTTTTATAGTTTCTGTTTCATTTTTATTAATGCCATCACCTGAAACCGTAAACTGCTGTATATTTTTATCTTCAGCAATATTAATTTTAGTTACATGCGGATGTTGCGGCGCAATGGTATCAATCCAATTCATTGGCGCAATTAATGCAGGCGTTCGGTAATAATTAAAACGCAAACTATCTGCCCAGCCATTTGGATCATCTAATAAACTGCTGCTGCTGTAAAAAACACTTCCCTGCACATTTGGTTGATTGCGCAATAATTTTATTTCATCCGGAATTTCATTCGGATTGCGCCATGCAGCCGTTGGTTTTTCTATCGCTCTGTAAATGCCATGACCAATATATAATTGCTTGCCATAACTGTTATTGCTCCACCAATTAAGCAAAGTTGTATAATCACAAAGCCGGTTACCAATTTCCCAATATAATTGCGGCGCCACATAATCAATCCAGCCTTCTTTCAACCACAATAAAATATCGGCATACAAATCATCGTAACAGGTTTGTCCTGCTTTTGTATTGCTGCCTCTTGCATCAACAGAACTATTGCGCCAAACACCAAACGGACTAACACCAAATTTTATTAAAGGTTTATACGTAACAATTGCATCATGAACCATTTTTATTACGCTATCGCAATTGCTGCGGCGCCATGCTTCTTTACTTAAACCATTACCATAAAGTATGTATGCCTGGTAATCTGGAAACTCTTTGCCGGCAATGCGGTAAGGATAAAAATAGTCATCCATGTGTATGCCATCAACATCATAACGTGTAATAATATCAATAACAATATTGGTAAGATAATGCATTACCTGCGGCAGGCCAGGATTAAAATATTTTTTATCTCCATACTTCACAAACCATTCAGGATGTTGTTTGGTGATGTGATTGGATGCGATGGAAGATGTTGCGCTAAACACAGCACGATACGGATTTATCCATGCATGAAACTCCATGCCGCGTTTATGTGTTTCATCAATCATAAACTGAAGCGGATCATAAAATGGTGAGGGCGCCACGCCTTGTTTACCGGTTAAAAATTCACTCCATGGTTCATATTTTGATTGATAAAATGCATCGGCAGAAGGCCGTATCTGCACAATCACTGCATTCATTCCAATCTTTCTTTGTTGTGTAAGTATGTTGATGAACTCCTGCTTTTGCGCATCAACAGATAAATTTTTACTGCTCGGCCAATCGATGTTATTTACAGTGGCAATCCATACGGCACGAAATTCATATTTAGGTTGTGTTGAAAGCTGACAATTAACGGTTGAGAGTTGACAAAAAAATAAAATAAATAAACAGTAAAACAATTTCATCATTAAACGAAGATATTGTTTGAAGGCTTTATTTTTAAAGTGATAAATAATTTTAGAAATGAATTAAGGTTATCAACCTTAAAGGTTTACTATTTTTAAAACCAAATAATTTTTATGATTGAATATTGGTTACAAGGCCCGTTGCCTTTAGTGCCTGTATTATTGCAACCTGTTGCACATGCATTATTGCAGGCAAGAGAAGAAATTAATGTTGTAATGAAAAACTTTGATGAATTATTGTTATGGAAACAACCGGCTGGCTTAGCTTCTGCCGGTTTTCATTTGCAGCATATAGCCGGTGTTCAGGATCGCTTATTTACTTATGCAAAAAGTGAAATGTTGAATGAACAGCAGCTTGAATATTTAAGAAATGAAGGCAAAGAAAACACTGCAATTACTTTATCATTATTGCTTGAGAACTTAAGTAATCAAACAAAAAAATCAATTAAACAACTGCAGCAAACGGATGAAAATATTTTAAAAGATAAAAGAGAAGTTGGCAGAAAAAAACTGCCTTCAACAGTTGCAGGTTTATTATTTCATGCAGCCGAACACACCATGCGCCATACAGGGCAATTGCTTGTTACTGTAAAAGTTTTAAAAGCAAATTTTAATTCAAATTTCTAAAATCAACCGGCACTAATTTGCTCACGCCCGGCTCCTGCATGGTTACGCCATAAATCACATCTACTGTGCTCATGGTGGTTTTATTATGCGTAACAATAATAAACTGCGAGTTGTCGCTAAACTGCTTGATCATATTGGTAAACTTACCCACATTGGCATCATCCAGCGGCGCATCCACTTCATCCAGAATACAAAACGGCGCAGGCTTAATTAAGTAAATAGCAAACAGCAGCGCGGTAGCTGTTAACGTTTTTTCACCACCACTTAATTGTGTGATAGAAGAAGGCCGTTTGCCTTTTGGTTTTGCAATAATATCAATGCTGGTTTCGGCTAGATTATCAGGGTTTTCCAATATCAAATCAGCCGTATCTTCTTCGGTAAACAAGGCTTTAAACACGCGCTGAAAATTGTCGCGCACTTTATTGAACGTATCCAAAAACTGCTGGTTGGCGCTGGCTTCCACTTCATCAATGGTTTGCAACAAACTCTTTTTTGCCGTTACCAAATCGTTCTTTTGTTCAAGGATAAATTCATACCTTTTTTTCATTTCGGTAAACGCTTCAATCGCTGTTGGGTTTATCTCGCCTATGTTCTCCAATCGCTTCTTCATTTTATCGCTCGATGCCTGCAAATCGGGCAATGAAATCGTTGTTGTTCTTGGCTGATCAATAATATCATCCAAAACAATTTTAAACTCAACATGCAAGCGTTCTTTCATACCGGCAAGCTGTAGTTTTAATTCATTCAGTTTGTCTTTGATTTCGTTGATTATTTGATCGGAAAGCTCACGACTTTTTATTTTTGAGCGAAGTGCATTTTCTTTTTCTGCCAGCGCATTGCGAATGCCATAATATTCTTTGTTCGAGGCATTTACCTTTTGTTCCGATGTTTTTTCTTCCTGCAATTGTTGCAACAAAGTTTCCGTTTTCTGTATCGCCGTGCTACTTTCTTCTATCAACAACGAAGATTCAGATAACTGTTTGGTATTGCTCTCAATTTGCGACTGCAATTGTTCAACTGATTTTGTTTGTAGGAAAGTTCCTGTTGCTGTTTGCAGCTTGCTTTGCTGCCGCATCATTTGCAGGTTCAGTTCGTTGTAATGAGCCGCTACACTCCGGTATTCTTCTTCGGCCCTTTTGCTGCTTTTTTCAGCCCCTTCCATCTCGGTTATCGTTTGCTGTAAACGTTCATTTAAATGGTGCAGGTTTTCTTTTGCTGCTTTTATTTCTTCCTGTTCCAGTTTGCAAACGAATGTCAATGTCATTCAATCGTTGCCCGCTTTGCTGCTGCGCTGTGTGCAGGGTTTCTATTTTGTTTTGTGTTGATGAACAGCGCATTGTTCAACCCATTGATTTCACTTTTGCGCAGCTCTGATTTCGGCCTCTTTCAGTTGCTGCCTTGAAGCGAAACAATTTCATTTTGCAAACCCTTTATTTCTTTCTGCGTGGCTTGCACTATGGCATCCTGCAACACAATGTCTTCATGCAGTTTTTCTAAGTTCTTTGCACGACCAATTTTCTTGCCTTCAAACAAACCCACGCTGCCGCCCGATAACGTGTAAACACCCGTTACAAATTTGCCGCTCTTGTGCAGCATACACTGCGCCATCTATTGGTTATCGCGTCTTCTTTATCAGTAATAAACACATTGCCTAACAAATATTCGGTAAGCTTCGTATAAGGTTCATCAGCTTCAATTACATCCAATGCGGCAATCGTATTTTCTGGTGCCGCCTCGTGTGGACGTGCTGCCATTCAAATTTTATCAAGAATAAAAAATTTTGCTTTTCCTTTTTTGTTTTGCTCTAACAAATGAACCGCCTGTACTGCTTCTTCCGGCGTGTTTACGATGTAATAATTGAGATAAGGTTCGAGCCAATTTTCAATGGCAGCACGGTATTCTTCAGCTACATAAATTACATCCGAAAGGATGGGCGATTGATAACTCCAGTTTTTGTTTTTGTGCAAAAACTTTACGCTTTCAGGATAACCTTCCATGCTGTCAACCAAACTCTTCAGCAAATCGTGTTCGTTGCGTTTGGCATCAAGTTTCCTGTTTTCTTCAGTAAGTTTTGCACGCAAAATTTCAAGCTCGCTTTGCGATTGTAAAATTTGTTGTCTTGTTAATTCGTGCTGTTCTTTTAATTGCTGTAACGATTGTTGTTTTTCTTCAGCGCTTTTGCTTTTATTGCAACATCTTCATCCAATTGTTTTATTTGTATGGAACGATTTTGCTGCTCCTGCTCAGCCTGCGTTAAACTGCGCTGAATATTATGCACCGAAGTTTCAGCAACAGCCACTTTTTTTTCCGCATCAAATTGTTTGCGCTGCGTTTGCAAATGCGTGCTGCGCACTTTATCGGTTGAAGCACGTTTTTCATCAAGCAAAACGCGTTTGGCTTCTGTTTCTGTTTTAGATGCCGC
>CAVSVA010000012.1:0-231109 GCA_963731245.1 uncultured Bacteroidota bacterium | reverse complement strand
AATCAGTTTTATAATATTCATATCCAAGAAGCACATTTAAATTTGAACTTCCAAAGCTCTTATTAAAGGTAAGGGTATGTGTAAGTGTTTGTGAAGATAAACGTGAAGAGCCAACAACTGCCTGTCCTTTGCCATCAGCATTACCGCCAGTGCCCTGAATCCATCCTTGCATCTGGTTATTTCTTAAACCAGTTCCATATTCAACACCATACAATAGCCGATATTCCAACCAGGGTAATATTTTATAAGCAGCATTTATGTTTCCAAGAATTGTTGTAACATTCGCTTTATCATAATATGCAGCTAAAATTGCGTCGGGATTTATTTGACCGTTAGGGTTATTAAAGTTATACAAACCATTTGGCTCTACTAAATTTAAGGTTGGATTCCAGTTCATTGCTGCACTTATTAAGTTACCGGTACTGCCTGCATCAGTTGAAATCGCCGTAAATTGTTGAGAGAAATTAGAAGCACTGAGATCAAATGATAAATTCAGCTTATGATCAAAATAATTGTGATCACCAGTAAATGCAGCAATGTATTTTGTAAGACCCGTATTTTTAACTATACCTTCCTGATCGGAGGCAAGAAATGACGCTCTGTATTTTCCATTTTCATTTCCGCCGCTAAAAGCCAAATTATAATTTTGAGTAATAGCACTTTGAATTATTGTTTTAAATGGGTTTAATGAAGCGCCAGAATCAGAACCATAACCATACACTTTTAATTCAGACCTGTATTGGCTGGCGCTTAAAATGTCAGGTTGTTTCATTAAATCGCTAATACCTACAGAGGCACCAACCTCTATTCTGGAAAGACCAGAAGATTGTCCTCTTTTAGTAGTTATCTGTATTACACCATTTGCGCCACGAGAGCCATATATTGCACAGGAAGAAGCATCTTTTAAAACATCTATTGACGCTATGTCATTTGGATTGAGAAATATTAATGGGTCACTTGAAGGCAGATCACCTAAGCCAGAAACACTGCCTATAGATGGAATTGGAACCCTTCCATCTAATATAACACCATCAACAACATAAAGAGGCTCATTTCCCGAGATAATTGAGTTTGTACCTCTTATTTTTGTTATAGTAGCGCCACCAGGCTGGCCTCCGTTAACATTAACTTCAAGGCCTGGTATTTTACCTTGTAATAATTGATCAGGAGCCGAAACCACTCCTTTGTTAAAATCTTTTGCCTGAAGAGATGCCACCGCTCCGGTAACATCTTTCTTTCTTGCAGTACCATAACCAACAACTACTACTTCATTCAAAGTAGAGTTATCTGGTTTTAAACTGATACTTACATCGGTTGAAGAGGTTACATCAAGATCCTGAGGTGCATAGCCAACATAGCTTACAACCACGGTTGTAGTTCCGGCAGGCGCAATTAAACTATAGTGCCCGGTGGCATCGGTAATTGTACCCCCTTTACCACCTTTAGGCACAACTGAAGCCCCAACTATTGGGTTGCCCTTTTCATCTAAAATTTTTCCTGTAATGGTTTTTGTTTGCGCCTGAGATACAAATGCCAGCAATAGCAGTATCGGGCACATCATGAGTGCTTTAAGCAATCGGTTTGATGTCATAATACAAGCAGATTTTAATAATTAAACAAGCGATTAAACTGTAAATATAAATGCAAGAGTGTAATTATTACACAAACTGTTAAAAATAATTTTTTAACACATGCCTGTTGAAGACAATAAGCATTCATTAAAAGCTGCACATCTCATAAATATCATGTGTAATTATACGGCAAAACTTTCGCCGCAGCCGCAGGTTCGGGAAGCATTTGGATTTTTAAAGAGAAAGCCTTTTCCATTTAACCCATCAGAATAATCAAGTTCGGTATTAAGTAAATACAAGAGACTTTTTATATCGGTTACCAATTTTAAATTTTCCATTTCAAAAACCTGGTCAGAAGGTTTCAGTTCATTATCAAAATCAAGCTTATAACTTAACCCTGAACACCCGCCGCCAACAACAGAAACCCTTAAAAAATAAGAAGGATCATTTTTAATACCAGCCTGGTTCATTAATTCTATTGCTTTAAGCTGTGCTTTTTCTGTTGCGGTTATTTGTTCTGCCATTGTATCCATAATCCCTAAATTAATATGCAAAGATAAAATTAGTTTTACTATAAAATTTCTATTTCTGTTAAATTGAAATTAGGCATTCTTTATTCAATTTTATTTATAATGAAGTATATCGATCACATTGGCATTGCAGTAAAAAATATGGATGCTTCCGTTTTACTTTTTGAGAAATTACTTAACACCACCTGTTATAAAAAAGAAACAGTGCCCGGCGAAAATGTTCAAACGGCATTTTTAAGAACGGGTGAAACAAAGATCGAATTGTTGCAGGATGAAAATGATGACGGAGTTATAAACCAGTTTATTCAAAAAAAAGGCGAAGGCATTCATCATATTGCATTTGAAGTTGAAGATTTACAGCAAGAAATATCACGGCTTAAACAAATTGGTTTCGTGGTATTGAATGAAGTTGCTAAAAAAGGTGCTGATAATAAACTGATATGTTTTCTTCACCCAAAATCAACCAACGGCGTGTTGATTGAATTATGCCAGCAGATAAAATAATATGCAGTTATAAACCTAATATTTCTATTGCTGATTGTGCTGCTACCTGGCTTGCATCTTTTTTATTATAGCCTTTGCCCTGCGATAAAATATTGCCTTCGAGCACAACGGCAATTGTAAATATGCGGCGGTTGCCTTCGAGCTTTTCCTGTATGGTTTCAAACTCCAGCTTTTTACCGTTTCTACTTGCCCAGCCAATCAGGCGGTTTTTAAGATTAATGTCTATCTGCTCCAAATCATCAACAAAAACGTAAGGCAACACAATTTGCTTTATAATCCAGTGCTGCGTTTTTTTATATCCTTTATCTAAATATACAGCGCCAACCAGCGCTTCAAGCGTGTTGCCAAAAATTTGGCTTGCCTTTAAAAAATTATCGAACTTATTATAAAAGGTAAGTTTTTTTATGCCCATTTTAAGCGCAATATCATTAAGCTGCTGGCGGTTTACCATTTTGCTGCGCATTTCAGTTAAAAAACCTTCGCCTTTATAGGGGTAACGCTTAAACAAATAATCGGCAATTATGGTGCTTAACACGGCATCACCCAAAAATTCAAGGCGCTCATTATTTTCATCAGTATTTTCTTTTATTGAACGGTGGCTTAAGTGCAATATAATACAAAGAATAATTGCCGGGTTTTATGCCCAGCACATTTTGTAGCTGTTTATCCAGTTGCCTGGTTTTTTTTGATTTAAGCCAACGCTGTATCAATCGCTTTTATGCTATATATTCTTTAAAAATAAGTGATGCATTATGACCGCCAAAACCAAAGTTATTGCTTAATGCGGCGCGGATTTTTCTTTGCTGGGGCTTATTAAAAGTAAAGTTTAAGCCAGCTTCAAATTCCGGATCATCAGTAAAATGGTTTATAGTAGGAGGCACAATGCCTTCGTTTATACTTTTAATACAGGCAATAGCTTCCACTGCTCCTGCGGCACCAAGGCAATGACCCGTCATTGATTTGGTTGAACTGATGTTGAGGTTTTTTGCATGATCGCCAAAAACACTTTGTATGGCTTTAATTTCTGCAAGATCACCCAATGGAGTTGATGTGCCATGTGTGTTGATATAATCAATATCTGAAACCTGCATGCCGGCATCATCTAAAGTAACGATCATTGCTTTTTTTGCACCCAATCCCTCAGGATGCGGCGCTGTAATATGATATGCATCGGCGGAAGCGCCGCCGCCGGCCAGTTCTGCATAAATAGGCGCATTTCTTTTTAATGCATGATTTAAACGTTCCAGCACCAGCACGCCCGCCGCTTCGCCAATAACAAAACCATCACGGTCTTTATCATAAGGCCGGCTTGCTGTTTTAGGATCATCATTGCGTTCGCTTAATGCTTTCATAGAACTAAAACCACCCACAGCACCTTCACAAACTCCCGCTTCAGAACCGCCGCATAAAATAATATCTGCTTTATTTAAACGCAAATGATATAATGCTTCAATGATGGAATTGTTGGAAGATGCACAGGCGCTTACCACGGCAAAATTTGGCCCGCGTAAATTGTAGCGCATTGATATATAACCGGCACCAATATCGCAGATTATTCTTGGAATAAAAAAAGGAGAAAAACGCGGTGTTCTGTTTTGCAACCCATAATTAATACATTCTTCCTGAAAGCTTAAAAACCCGCCAATGCCACTGCTGAAAATTACCCCGCATCTGTCGGGGTCATAATTTCCGCTTTTTAATTTAGCATCGTTCATTGCTTCATCAGAAGCAGCTAAAGCAAGCTGCACGTAAGAATCCATTTTACGTACATCTTTTTTTTCTAATGTATTGAAAAGGATCAAAATTTTTTACCTCGCAGGCAAACCGTGTTTTAAATTTTGCGGCATCAAAACTTTTAATGTTATCAGCGCCGGATACGCCATTAATAAGTGATTGCCAGTAATCGTGAACATTATTACCAATTGAGGTTACTGTGCCCATTCCTGTTATAACAACCCTGTCGTATGTTGGCATACTAAATTGTTTACGCGAAAAATCCGCCTGTGATTTTTACCTCAGGCGGATTTAACGTGGCTTACGGCTTTTTAAAATTATTTTGCGTGCTCTTCAAGGTAAGTTATCGCCTGACCAACAGTTGTAATAGTTTCGGCCTGTTCATCAGGAATTGAGATGTTGAATTCTTTTTCAAATTCCATAATCAGTTCAACTGTATCCAGTGAATCTGCCCCAAGGTCATTTGTAAATGACGCCTCATTTGTTACCTCTGCTTCTTCAACACCTAATTTATCAACGATGATCTTTTTAACTCTTGTAGCTATGTCTGACATTTTTAAAAGTTTTGTTACGTGGCAAAAATATAATTTTTACTTAAAAATACATTTATTAAAGATTTTTTGTTTCACTTTTATTGATGTATATAACATTAAAACAACTTGCTTTAATTATCAATTTTATGTAATTTTCTCGCCTTTAAAAGTAAAACATCATGGCTGTTAAACTTATAGATCACGGTTCTAAAGACTATGAACAAATGATTGCTTTAAGGCATGCGCTTTTAAGAAAACCATTGGGTTTATCTTTTGATGATGCTGAGCTTAAAGACGAAATAAATGATATTTTAATTGGTTGTTTTGATGATGATAAATTAGAAGGCTGCTGCCTTTTAACAGAGGCAGCACCTGGCGTTTTGCGCCTAAGGCAAATGGCGGTTACTTCTGGCCTGCAAGGCAAAGGCATTGGAAAAGTGTTGTTGCAGTTTGCAGAAAATATTGCAAGAGACAGAGGGTATAAAAAAATAATTATGCATGCTCGTAAAACCGCTGTTGGCTTTTATGAAAAATTAGGTTATGAAGTTACCAGCACTGAATTTGAAGAAGTAACCATTCCGCATTTTATTATGGAAAAAAAATTATAATTTTTTTTTGGCGTGTATATAATTGCTTAACAGCTTTCTTATTTCATGCTGTTCATCTTTTGAAATATTATCTTTCGGTAAAAGAAAAAAAGATTTTGCTGAGAAGTATAAATGAAAAAAATTTGGCGTTTCAAAATAATTTGTAAACCGCTTCCACTCCCACTCAACTCTGCCTTTACTGTTTTCAAGTGCAATGTATAACGGCTGAAAATATATAGTAAATGTTTGTTTAAAAGTTACAGAACGTTTATATACAATACCCGGCATTAAAAACCAAAATGCAATCAGAAAAAAAAACCATATAAATGCACCAAGCACAAAAGGCTCTGGCCTTATTCTGTGTGTAAAATAAAATATGGCTGATACAAGATCAAAAAGCAAAATCACAATAAACAATATCCTTATTTCTCTTTGTGCAATAAAATGATACCGCAATGCCTGCAATACTTTTTTTTTATTATAAGAAAAACGGAAGTGCATTAATTATGCTGATTTTAAAAATCGTGATAAATATTATACAGGCTTGTTTTTATACCAAAGCTGAAATAAAATTCAGATTGATTTACTATGGAAGATTGCCTGCTGCGGTATATAACACTCGCTTCTACACCTAACCTGTTCGAGGGATTAATTAAATATCCTGCTGTTAACTGATTAAAAGAATATTTTGTTTTTATGCCCTGCATGGTGGTGCTGCCATATTCAGGAATGCCTTGTTCGCCGCCCCACAAATCTTCGCCGTTATTATAAGGTACTCCAGGGTTTTCTCCGCGAATGGTGTACATATTCTCAAGCACTGCATACCAGCGCTTGTTTGAGTAATTAAATATCGAAATAAACTCATTAAAGTTTGCGCCCATCGGGTCTGTAAGCGGCTGGTAATAATTGGTATAATTTAAACTGATGTTTCTGCCTACACCATGCCCGTAAGTGTACGGCCTTACGCCATTCCATTCTAACCGCCACGATAAATTCTTAACATTAAAAACATCTTTGTTCCAAATGCCTAACTGCAACGCATATTTGTTGCCAAAATATTGCGCATGATGATCTAAAGAAGTGCCAAGATTTAAATCGTCCAATGCAAGCTGGCCATAAATAAATCCGTTCTTATAAATTTTATATTTAAGATTAAAGCCAATCATTGCATTATCGGGCGAACCAACCGTAAACTCAAGCGGCCTTAAAAATATCAGCGGATTTAAATATTGCGGATCGAAACCGCGATTAAAATTTGAATCTTTTGCAAGCCATGTTACTTCATCAAACAAACCAACCTGAAACTTGCTTGTATTAAAACCGAGGTAATGAGTGGTGCTGTATTTTGGCTGCGGATTTCCATCAACATCATACCAAAAATTATTTGTGTACCGGTTATATAAAACATTATAAGTAAGCTTCCATAATCTTGCCTGCAACCGCAAATACGGATAGTTATTGCTGTTATCTGAAAGCAATAAACTTCTGTATCCATCCCCTAAAAAATTTTTACCATAACCTGCCGCTACTAAAAAATATTTACTTGGCGTGTAGGTTACATTAAAATTAAAATTGGTGTAGGTGAACCGGTTATTGCTGTTAAGCTTTGCACTATTTTCGCCCGGAATAATATATTTGTTTGATGATGGATTGAATTTATCATACTTAGAAAAAATCACACTGTCAACATAAGCAGGATATTGATTGGCATTTGTGATAACGCCAACATTAAACGAAAATTTATTATTGAATGCTGCCTGCATATTTATACCAACAGCAAAGTTTGTAAGCACATTATTTTTATCATTTGATTTACCAATTGCTGCATCAACATAAGGATCGAGCGTAAACACACTGTTGCTGCCAACGCTTCTTATAAAGTTTGTATTGCTGATATTGTTTTTTAAACTGTTGCTTAAACCAAAAATGCTGTCTTCAAGAGTTGATTTATGAATGATATTGAGCTGCTCAAGCTCAAGCCAGTTCTGCGCTCTGAAGCCGGTGAATACAGATGAATCTGCATCTAACAACAATTCGCTAAACCTGTTTTGCACAATTTGATTTTGCGGAATTTGTTGCGAATGCGCTATACCTGCAGCAAATAAAAATGCGGTTAAAAAAAATATTTGTATGTAATAAAATTTTTTCATCTGCTGTTTCTTATTTATTTATTTGTCAGATGTAATTGCTATAAAATTTTTTACGGTTTATATAACAGCTAAAAATTTATAGCTCATTTTAAAATACTTTATTTAAAAATCGTAAATAAGTTTGCGGAAAGTGAAACGAACACCTAAATAAAAATATACATCAGTATAATTACTAAACCTGTTTTTTTCATTTCTATAAACAGCGCCTGTTTCAACTCTTAAATTAGATTTTCTGTTAAGTATGTATGCAATGCGTGCATCGCCATAATACAGTGTTGTAAGCCATCCTTCATCTGTTTCAGCATTATCTGTTCGGGTATGCGTATATAACGGTTTAAAAATATCACGGCCATAATTTTCTGCTGCAGAAGTGTCATCGCCATATCTTGCAGCCATTGCTTCTAATCTAAACCACCATCTTTTATAATTATAATCGGCTACAAAAACGCCTTCTTTAAAATTTGCACCCAGCGGATGCGCCAATGGCTCACCATTATGTGCGTATGCAGTTGTAATGGTGTCTGATGCATAACTATATGGCCGCACCGTATTAAATTCGGCCTGCGCACTTAAGCCATCAATTTTAAATAAATTACCTGCACGAATGCCAATTTGATAACCATAACGCTGCTGCCATGCTGAGCTGCCTGCATTGTCTAACATAAACTGCGCATACGCATCTACAGTTGGTATAATTGTATATTTTAAATTCAATCCATACACATCATTATTTTTTAATCCTGATGGAGAATTGGCGCTGTGTAAAAAAATTACAGGGCTAAATTGTGTTAAGCCAAAATCTCTTTTATGATCTGCACTTTCAATAGAAGATATCACCGCATCAAACAAACCAATATTAAAATTTTTGGTTGCATGCCAATCGAGCAAATATGTTTGGCCCCATTTTCTCGGATAACCTTCTGCATAAGTATAAGACTGAAGATCTGCTATATATTCAGAATACATAACAGAATACTGCACCTTGCCTAAATTTATCGCGGTGCGGAAATAAGGATAGCTTGTGTTGTAATCACTCAACAATAAAGAACGATAACCATCGCCAATAAAATTTGTTCCGTAACCAAGATTAAACAACAAATATTTATTGGGCGTGTATACAAGTTTTGCAGTAGAATAACTGAAATCAAATCCCTTATTGTTTAAAGTTTTAAAACTGTTTTGATAAGGAATAACGCCGCTGTTTCTTATAATGCTGTCAACATACCCGGGAAACCTGCCCTGGTTCTCATAAAAATCTGTTTGAAAATAAAATTTGTTTCCGATGTTGCCGCTGAAATCATATCCTCTCGTGTTCATATAAACAGATTTCGACTGATCTGCGCCTTGTTGATTTCTTAGAGTTTTTGTAGGTACGCCGCGTTTGCTGGCACCGATATATTCATCAAGCAATGCATCACCAAAAATATTAAAGTTGGGTTGCTGTATTTGCAGTAAATGTTCTTCAAAAAATTTGCGGTATAACCAGGATTGATTGCTTTTGTGATAGGTTGAATCTGTGTACAAAACCGGCTTCCATGCTGTGTGAGAAAATGTATCGCTGTTATATAAAACAGATTGCTGTGTAAAGCTATTTGTAACCTGCAACACGGGTGCCTGTGCGCTTAATTTTAAAGACAATAAAAACAAAAATATCAAACAACATACGGCTTGCAGTTTATTGGTGTTTTTAAAATAAAGCATTTAAAATGGCTGGTTTGATAAAGGTAAAAATAGTATAAATATTTATAACAATTTATTGCGGGCTGCAATATAAAATGAAAGCACTAATATTATTTATTTTGATTTAAATGCTGTTGCAATTACTGTATAGCAACACCAAAATAAACGAAAGTTAAAGGCGCACTGCCGCTTGCTTTTAAACTGTGAGTAGTGGCTGCAGGAATTCTGAAAAAAGTACCGGGATTGATGTTATACGAAATATTACTTATTACAAATTCACCCTGGCCGCTTATAAAATAAAAACATTCTTCCATAGTTGCATGAAGATGTTCACCAATACTTTCGCCGGGTAAAAGTTTGCCATATGCAAGTTGTGTAATGGCTGTTTGCGTATCATCTGCTGATAAAAAAATAAATTTTTCACCCTGTTCATGCGCTGTTACAACAGGTGTAATTTCATTAAGCGACTGACAAAGTTTTTGCTTCAATTTTTTGTTTTTTTCTCAGTTGATTTTCTATCCAGTTATACGTTTCTTCAACACCTTTGCGCAAAGGCTGCGATGGCGCCCATCCCAATTTTTCTTTTATAAGGCGATTATCAGAATTTCTGCCTCGTACACCTGTTGGCCCGTCAATATTTTTTATAAAAATTTTTTTGCCTGAAATAGCTGCAACCATTTTTGCAAATTCATTTATAGAAATCATTTCTTCAGAACCAATATTAACCGGCCCTGAAAAATTGCTGTTCATTAATTTTCTTATGCCTTCAATACATTCATGCACAATAAGAAAAGAACGCGTTTGTTTTCCATCGCCCCAAATTTCTATTTTACCGCCATCGGGTGCAGCGGCAACTTTTCTGCAAATAGCAGCCGGCGCTTTTTCGCGGCCGCCTTCCCAGGTGCCTTTCGGGCCAAATATGTTATGAAAACGTGCCACCCGCACTTTAATGCCATAATTACGCTGATAGGTTAAATACAATCTTTCGCTGAATAATTTTTCCCATCCATACTCGCTGTCTGGCGCCGCCGGGTAAGCTGATTCTTCAAAACATTTTGGGTTATCAGGATCGAGCTGGTTATATTCAGGATAAATGCATGCAGATGAGGAGTAAAATATTTTATCAATGTTTTTTTTCTTTGCTTCTTCAAGAACATTTAAATTTATTAATACGCTGTTATGCATAATGGCAGCATCATTTTCACCTGTAAAAACAAAGCCTGCGCCGCCCATATCTGCAGCTAACTGATAAATTTCCTGAATGTCTTTAGTGATAACTTTATCTGCAAATTTCGGATCACATAAATCGCCGGTTAAAAATTCATCGCAAATTCCGTTATCAAATTCATTTGCTTTAATATCTGCACCTCTAACCCAGTAACCTTCCTGCCTTAAACGGTTAACAAGATGCCCGCCAATAAAACCTCCTGCACCACACACAACTGCTTTTTTTTGCATAATTAACTGGTTTTATAAATAGTAAATTAAACTGGTTTGTGTTGTTTATGCCGAACCATTAATGTTGCTAATTGAAAGGCTTTAAAATACCTGGGCACGTATAATTTTGGATTTTGAATGCATCTGAATAACCATCCTAAAAAAAATTTATCACCCCATGTTGGAATGCTTGCCTGCCTGCCGGTTAAAAAAGCAATGGCTGCGCCGGTGCAAATTATTGCAGGTTTATACTGCGCATTTGCTTTTATGTATGCGCCTAATTTTTCCTGAACCCCGCCGCCTAAATTAATGATAATAAACTTTGGCTTTTTTATTTTTATTATGCTTAACAGGGCTTCATCTTCAATGCAATGTTTTTTATATACAGGCGCCTGGTAAGAATTTTCGCTTGTAACCTTTAAACCCAAACTTTTTAAATACTGTATGTTGTGCTGTGCATCAGTTTTGCACGGATCAACCAGCAATAATTCTGATGAATTTTTAATTTCGGCATCGTTTAAAAAATGCTTAAGAAATTTAAGCCCTGAAATTTTTTTTATTTTTTTTGAATGAAATATATTCCAGAGCATTGCCATGTAACTGCTATCTGGTATTGCAATATCTGCCGCCTGTAATGCTTTGTAATAAACAGGATCTTTTTTTATATTGATGAGTGCAGGAGCCGCGGGAACAACAAGCAAACCACCCTGTTTTAAAATATTTACTACTTCTTCAACACGATGATCGGTAAAATCAATTCCTAAAATTTTAATTGTAGCGTTATCTGCCATTTTGCATGAATATGATTTTAGATTTTATAAGCTTTGAAAACGTATTGGATTTTTAAATAAGATTTTATGAAACAAATTTTAATAAGCGTTTTCTTCACCTTTAATAATGTTGATAAAAGTTAAAAACATAATTTTTATATCTAACAATAAACTCCAGTTTTCCATATACCAAATATCATGTTCAACCCTTGTTTCCATAAACTGGATGTTTTTAACTTCACCCCGGTAACCATTAACCTGCGCCCATCCTGTTAAACCAGGTTTTAAATATAACCTTACCATGTAATGATTTACTTTATCGCTGTATTGTACGGTGTGCTGTAACATGTGCGGCCTTGGGCCAACAATGCTCATATCGCCCATAAATACATTTAAGAACTGTGGAAATTCGTCAAGATTTGTTTTGCGTAAAAAAGCACCTACTTTGGTTACACGTTTATCATTTTTTGTTGCCTGCACCGCTTCAGTTAAATTAGGATGCATGCTTCTGAACTTTAAACAGGTAAACGTTGCATTGTTTCTGCCCGAACGCGATTGCTTAAAAAAAACAGGGCCCTTACTTTCTAATTTAATAAGCAGCGTTACCAGCGGTATTAACCACGAAAGAATAAGCACAATTACAAGGCTGCTGAAAATTATATCGAAACTTCTTTTTAAAATTTGTTTGTGAAGATGGCGCAGCGGCTCTCTGAAACGTTTTAATACGGGAAGGCCGCCAATATAATGAAGGTGATAAAAACCCGATTCAAGTTTTTCCTGGTGTGCAATAAAATTAACGCGGATGCAATGGCGCTCTGCTTCTTCGGCTAATACAGCAATGCTGCTGTCTTCATGCTCAGGCACTGAAATATACAACTCATTTATTCGATGCTGCTTTGCAAAATCTATATAATTAAATAAAGAGTTTTCATTAAAACCTGTATCTGCATTTTTGTGAGGCAGATGGCTTACAAACTTATTGCTTCCCTGCTTTTTAAATTTTTCTGCAAGCTTATGCGCATTATCATCATAACCAACAATTGCAATACGGCGATTTTTTTTAAAAAGGATATGAACAAAGCGTGAAAAGCGTTCATCAAATAAATGAACAGCAACCATTATAACCGTCCAGCTTATGTACATGATGCATAAATGGCGAACAGATAATTCATAATAAATAGATAACAAAACTATTATTAAAGAAATGCTGCTCATGGCTGCAAGAAAGGTTCGCTTTTTTTCTGCAAAAGAATATTTTTGATTAATTGTTTTACGTTTTGAAAAATGATTATCAACGGAAAAAATAAGAACGCCCGCATTTAACAAGCAAATAATTATTTTGGTGGTTAAAATTATCAGCGCATCGTTACGTACCAGTAAAAGCAGTATTACGGCTAAGGCATTTATAAAAGCAATTTTGTATAAAGATATTCTTCGAAACATAGTTAGTTATGTTTGCTGGCTAAGCTGATAGTTGCGGTTTTATACAATTGATAACTGTATTTGCAATCAACCATTAAAAACGAAAAAATAAACAAAATAGTTCCTCTCATCATTGTGCTTAATTCAATTTATTTAAAACCCAAACATTAATTACAAATTCATTACTAATAACCATAATAAAATTTAGGCTTGTGCGTAAATAATTTAAACGACATTTTAATTACAAAAGAATAATAGCCGTCTTTTTTATTGGGATTGCCCCTGTAACCATAAAACTTATATGGTGTGTTGGGAATTTCATCAGCTCTGTAAGATAAAGAAGCTGCTTCAGGCCCATGTTCTGCCAGTAACTGCGCAGTATCTACATAATGAAACCGGCTTACATCATCAATATAATCAGTAAATGTTTTTCTAACGTCAAACTCTGCACTTATTACGGTTGTAGTTGAAAGCGCATATTTTACGCCCACACCAAATGGAATGGATAAACCCCATAATGCATAGGGAGTTGCTTCGCCTTCAGTACAAAGTGGCTGCAAGTAAACTTTTTTGCCAGACTGATCATAAGTGTATGGATTGAAATGGAAAATGCCTGCACCTGCAAAAATAAAAGGTGTAAATTTATTTGGGTTTTGATCTGCGTATGCATTTTCAATTTGGGTTATATCAAACAGATCGCCTTCTTCTACAATAGAAGCTTCAAAAATGGCAGATTGAAAATTTAAGTTACGGTAAACCCATTTAGGGCCGTTATGAGAATCGCTGGCACCAATTTTTCCCAACATAAAAGAAAGGTTTGTTACAAAATGCGGAGATGCCTGGTAAGAAATGCCTGCCGTTGCATTATATTTCATGCCTACAGTTGTAAATTTTTTATCTTGTAAATCGCCAAAATAATTCATAGGCCCTGCACCTACATTAATAAACCAGTCAGATTGTGCGTAAGAGGCACAACATGCCACTAAAAAGAAACAGAAAAAAAACAATATACGTTTCAATTGGTTGGATTATCTATGATAAATAACAGAATTATCAGCAATTTTTGGTTTCATCGTTTGGCAAAAAATCAGCAGTTGAGTTTAAATCATCTTTCTTATTTTCCAGTTTGGCGTCCTTCCATTTTTTCACTCCGTATCCTACGCCCGCAGCTACCAAAACCCATGTACCAGGGTCTAATGGCACTGCATCCGGATCTCCATCCGGGTCAGATTGCGCTTTTGCATGAAAATGCGCACCTATACCTAAAGCAAAAATAAATAATACCTTTATTGTAAATTTTCTCATACAGTTTTATAAGACAGCAGTTTATGATTCTTTTATTATTAAAAAGGTCAAATTTATTCTTTTTTTCGAATTACTGGTTTTTATACAAATAGTATATACGCCATTTACCCATGATGCGTTTAACGCTAACGGATAAATATTATTGCTTCCATTGTGATCTATTTTGTGGCTGGCCAGTTTCTCACCTTTCGGGCTGTACACCGTTATCTCGTAGCTTCCCTTATCCATTCCATTAAAACGAAGCATTACCTTTTGGGTGCTTACAGGGTTTGGATATACCGTTACCGCTCCTGCTCCTGTTGCTGTGGCTGCCAGGCTGTTGGCACTGCCTGTTTCATCAGGATTATTTTGATTGACCGCCTTTGTTACCGGTACCGCTATGGCTGAATACTGCTTGTTGAATACCAGCATAAACCGGTTGCGGTAACTGTTGGTATCTGTATTGGGTGTAAAGCTGTAGAGCGTGGTGTCATGCAGGTTTACCTCCGTTTTTGTGTTCAGGTACTTATCTACTATCCATGCTCTTGCGTTTATATTTTGGAAGTTCTGTGTGAATATCTTCAGCACATAAGGTTTTTGTCTTAAGTATAGGCGGTAAAATAATGTATCGGTTAATGCTGGCAATGGCCTGAACTCTATGGCCAGCGTTTTGCCATCTCTTACCTGGGCGATGTTTTCATCAAAGTTCCAGAGTTTGGTGGCATCATTGCCATCTACTGCTGCTGAGTACTGGCTGCCAAAGCCGGTGGCTACGCCATCTGCTAAAAACAATCCGCCTGTTGCTGTGGGCACCATCAGGTTGGTATAAATTACCGGCGGTGCCTGTTGCTGCTGCTGGTTTGATTGTATATTACCGAATACATTGTTTTCTGTAGCGATCTTATCTGATTCTGTGAAGTTCATTGCGGCACTGGAGCTGCCTCCGCTTAACTGTACCATAAATGCCTGGCCGCTTTCGATGATCTTTGCAGAATTTGCATCAGGATAGCTTGGGCTTGGACTCGGTGAAATTACTCCATTGCTATAGGCTACATAACCGCCTACATTGTTGGTTCCTATTCTCTTTGGATCCCATACCCAGAACACATTGCTGTTGATACCGGTTGAACCGGTTAATATATTGGTGAGATCAATTGAAGATGCATACGGATTACCTACCAGCAGCATGTTGCCTGCTGATCCTGTATAGGTTTTGCTATAGGCTGACCCGTTCTGGTTGAGTTTGCCGGTTGCTCTTAACACCGTTTGGTCTGCAGGTGCTGCTGTGGCTAATGAAAGATCTACTGCCCTGCTGCCTCTTACAAATATGCAATAAGCCGGATAGTCGGTGATGCCTGTTGAAATGGTTGGCGGCTCACTTGCATTCCATGTATTGTTTGCAGAATCCCATACCTTATAAGATGGATTATACGTGGTGTTATAATCATATCCTAAATTGCTGTAATTGTTGCCGGTTATATGGGTGCCATAACCCGGATGCGGGTTCTGGTTAAAGGATGCACCTAAGCCATAATTGTTCACTCCTTCCTGCCAGCTGTCATGCACGGTTTGGGTGCTGCTGCTGAATGGTACCGTTAAGAACCGCCATGCTCTCAGCGGCGGCATATATCTTTCTACCGTTACCTTGCCGGTAATAGTACCTGTTGAAACACCTACCCTTGCTGTGCCGTTTGCATCTGATTTTAAAGTAAGCACTCCATTCGCATTTAATGTTCCGCCCGTTACCGTTACTGTTCCATAATTGCCTGAGGTGCCGGCGGTTATGTTTAAAGAATCACCAATGGTTGCATTTGCAGAAGAACCGTTTAACAATAAAGTTCGAAGATAATTGTTAGTACTACCTCCGGGATATACATCTGGGGTAAAATAAATTGTTCCGGCATTATTATTAATAATTAATCCGGATGCTACACTTCCAGTTAAATTACCTGTACCCGAATAAGAACTATTTATCGTTAAAATATTTCCATTCAAATTCAAACTGTTTCCGGCAGTAACGGTTAATACACCAGGCACAGTTCTCGAACCACTCATTATTATATTATTCGCATTTTGTATCAAAATATTATAAGGAGAACCAATACCTGCAGCGGCCGTATTACCTGTCCATTCTGCACCTGTATTAAAACTTGAATTGGCAGTATTATAAATTAAAGTAGCTGAAGAGTTATAAAAAGGAGAATTTGTTATTAAAGAACCACCGGTATTTATTGTAAGATTATTATTTATGTTTGAAATACCATTGCCGGCATTAAGGCTGGTATTAGTAGTTGCATTATAAAAATTTGCAGTGCCGGCTCCGCTGATTATACAGGCGTTGGTTGTAAATAACGCAGTATTATTAATACCATTGTAAACGCTGCCTTTATAAAAAGATATGCTGCCGCCTGCAACAGTAAAATCTGCACTGCAGTTTAATGTGGTTGCAAAACTATAATTGCTGCCATCGCCAATAGCAAGTTTACCAAAAGTTGTAGTACCGCTGCCAGACATGATTTCATTAGTTGCGCCCGACTTATCAAAATAAAAAGTATAGGCTGCATTTTCTGTAAAAATTCCATTATTAATAAAACTATTGGCAACATGAACAGTGCCGCCACTGGTTAAATGGTTTACCACGGCAGCGTTTAATATCTCAAAATCATAAAAATTTTTACTTGCGGTGCCTATAAGGCTTGAACCATTTTTAAAAACAACTCTTGAGGTACCGCCCAGCATTCCGCCAACAGAGTTACTGAAATTATGATCTATCGAATCTTTGCTTGAACCAAAATTTACAGCATTTTGAAGCACAAGGTCGTAAAAGGTTGCGGTGCCAAACAGGTTTTGAGTTGATGAAGAGCCGCTAAATGTTACCTGCTTATTTCCATGTATAAAAATACCGTTATTCGTCCAGTCATTTTTTACATCAATTCCTTTTGCTAAAGTTACCGATGCACCCGGGTTAATAACCAGGTTATTAAACGTTGAATTTATTGTACCCGAAATAACAGAAGTGCCATTAAAAATTTCCGTTCCCAATCCTGAAACACAAAAGCTTTTGCCGTTATTAGAAAAATTTGCAGACATGATTACAATACCATTATTTAAAATAGAATCTGAACCGCCGCTAATTTTTACATTACCAGGAATAATTAATTCGGTTGATGATGGAACAATAATTAAAGCGCCATTGGTAATAATACCAGCACTTTGTGCATGTGCATAAAGCTGTACGATTATTGAAAAAAAATATAACCAAAGATTTTTTTTCATTATAAGGGGTTAAGGTGGTAATAATTATTGCCTTAAAACGATAACCGTTAATGCAGGCTGCAGAAAGGTTGTATTATCTCCGCCGATAACTGAAGATGATTGGCCGGAAAAGTTTGCTGATGCTGCGTAAACGCTTATTGTATGATTGCCTGCCGAAAGTGATGTGTATGCAGACATGCTCCAAAATCCAAAGTTGTTTACTACCTGGTTGCTGTTTAAAACGGTTAATCTTTTAAATCCGCCGTTGCTCATTCTTGCCCCATCAACCATTACTGCAATATCGCAGGCAGAAAATCCGCTGGCTGCTGCCGATGTGGTTTGAATGCCTCCATCAGTGGAAACATAAACAAAATAACTGCCTGTTGAAGGAATGTTTATTGATGTTGTTAATCCGGGAATAAGAGCAAATGTTGTTTGATTTGCGCTTATATTTAAGGATGAAGAACCATAAACGGTTACAATGCTTTGGGCGAGGTTGCTCCATGAAGGTGATGCAGCTCCGTTACTCATTAAAAATTGCCCGCTGGAACCCGAACCGGTTGCTGAATTCAATAACAACCAATTTGGGCTTGAAGATGTGCCGGTATTACAATAAATACCCGCAGGAGAATTTGTTTGATAAACAATTAAGCCTTTGGCTGGTGTGGTGATTAAAGAAACCGATGTTACCTGCGGCAATAAAAATCCTTTGTTTATTGTGTTGGAAAGATCGAGAATAGCAGAATTATCTGCCGATGCACCGCTGGTGTTAATAGCAACACCATTTTGGCTAAAACTTGTACTTAAAGAAGTACTTGCAACAAGCAATAAAATACATTGCCAGCGCAAAAAATTCAAGGGTTGGTTTGAAAACATATTTGCAGCGTTTATTGTTAAACAAAAGGGTTAAAACTTAAATAAAAGAAACTTTTAAGTTTATCAAATCTTAGCTATGAGTAAAAATTCAAAGCAGGAAAATGGCTTAACAGAGGATTGGAACAAGGTTTAGAGTATAGGTTGTATACACTGCTACAAACCTAATAAATAATTTAATGTATTATACAATTAAATTATTTTTTTAAAATGATATTAAAAGAAATAAAGATGATGGATAAACTTATCTGCAGTTAATTTTTACTTCGCAATTATTAATTTCAGATGTGTTATGTTAGTAAGGTTATCACTGCTTAAAATACTGATTGAATACACGCCATTAGCCCACGATGCATCCAGCGATAACGGATAAATATTATTGCTTCCATCGTGATTTATTTTGTGGCTGGCCAGTTTTTCGCCCTTCGGGCTATACACCGTTATCTCATAATTTCCTTTATTCATGCCATTAAAACGAAGCATTGCCTTTTGCGTACTTACGGGGTTTGGATATATTGTTACTTGCCGTAAAGCTGTTGCGGCAAGGCTGTTGGCACTGCCTGTTTCGTTAGGGTTATTTTGATTTACCGCTTTGGTTATTGGCACTGGTGTGGCTGTAAATTGCCTGTTATATACCAGCATAAACCTGTTGCGGTAACTGTTGGTATCACGATTGGGTGTAAAGCTGTAAAGCGTTGTGTCATGCAGATTTATCTCTGTCTTTGTATTAAGATATTTATCTACTACCCAAGCCCTCAGCGCTACATTTTTAAAGTTCTGTGTAAATATTTTAAGCACATAAGGTTCTTGTTTTAAATACAACCGGTAAAATAAAGTATCGGTTAATGCAGGCAATTGTCTGCACTCTATTGCCAGCGTATTTTGGTTGCGTACAAGAGCAATATTTTCTTCAAAATTCCAGCGTTTACTTGCATCATCCTTGTCCACGGCATTAGAAAACCTGTCATCTAAACCAGCGCCAACCCCATCAGCCAAAACAAGTGTATCGCCGGAAGGCACCATAAGGTTTGTATAAATTGCAGAAGGCAACGGCTGCGAAGCCATCAATCCAAATATATCTTTCTCGCTTGCTGTTTTATAATTTTGCTGGTAGGTAATTGATGCAGTAGTTGAATTTGCCTGTATTAAAAATGCCTGGCCGCCCTGTATTATGGTTGTGGGAGCAGGATAATTTGTTGTGACAGGAACCATCAATCCATTATCATAGCTTACATAAGCACCAACACCGTAATTGCCTGATACGGCCGGATCCCAAACCCAGAATTTATTACTGTAAATGCCGGTTCCTGTGGCAAGCAATGAAGAAATATCTACAGAAGAAGCATAAGGGTTTTTTACCAGCAAAATATCTTCGGGGTTAATGCCGGTGTAAGTTTTTGGTCCATACTCCGTTATTTATATTTCCTGTAATACGCAATACTGTAGGATCTGTTGGTGCGCTGGTTGCCAATGCCAGGTTAACAGCACGGCTGCCTCTTACAAAAAGGCAATAACCATCGTATGCATTTATAAGTGTAGATACCGGGGGCGGCGCCGTGGTGCTCCAACTGTTTGTGCTTTGTACCCATGTTTTTATAGAAGGATTGTATGTAGTATTATAATCAAATCCTTCTGAAAAATTATTATCACCCGTAATGTGCGTTCCATAACCGGGATTAGGATTATAGCGAATATAAAGACTTGGATTATTAACGCCTTCCTGCCAGGCGGTTCTTATATGCAGCGTATCGTTATTTACAGGTATGCTCATAAAACGCCAGGCGCGTATTGGAGGTATATATCTTTCAACAGTTACATTGCCGGTAATATTTCCTAAAGATTGCGCTACACGTGCAGTGCCATTTGAATCTGATTTTAAGGTTAAAAATCCTGCTGCATTAAAATTACCGTCTGCCGTAACAGTGCCAAACAAACTTCCTGCAGTAATATTTAAGGCATTACCCAATGTGCCCGTTGCGCCCGATGTTATGGTAAGATTATGCAGCGTATTTGCGGATGGATCAAAATAAAAAGCATTGCCTGCAGCCGCAGCACCGGTTATATTAAGGTCTGATGTTGAAGTAACATTAAAAGCGCTGGTATTAGTATAAGCAGTACTAATTTTGCCGCCCACAGTTAAAGCATAACCGTTAAAATAAAGGCTGCCCGCAACAGTTGAAATAGTGCCTCCCATAGAAGTATTAATATCCATTTCTACACCCTGCGCGTTGTTTAAATATACATCGTGAAAAAGCGGAGCCTGTGTTCCCTGAATTTTTTGCAGGCTGGTGCCAATAAATTGAATGGCGCCGGCGCCTTCTGCCATTGCAGTTTGATTATTAATAAAATTGCCGGTAAGATAAAATACACCATCATTTTGATAAGTTGCTGTTGAAGCATTTGTAAAAGAAGTATTTGCCGCCACATTGCCTGATATGTACATGGGGCCTATATTATTTACCTGGCAAATACCATCAACGCCAATTAAAACAAGTGATAGAAAAAATAACAGATGCCTGGTACAGCTTTTAAAAAAAGGCATTCTAAAAAGTTTCATACAGGAACATTGGAATTAGAATGGAAAATTAGAATATAAACCTTGTCTGAAAAAACTGTTTCGGCTTTTTTATTACCCTTAAAGGATATAATATTAAATAAGAAAAGTCCGCGGGGGTGCGGACTTTTCTTATTCATTTAAGTAAGATAAAATAAGTTTACAACTCTTTGTATAAAGCTTTTGAATTTATATATTCTGACCACATTTCGATAGGTTTTGCCTCGAAAGACGGTTTGAAAATAACCTGCAGTTCATCAGGCGTGCTATCCATACGGTCTTTAATAACTACAGCCGGCGTACCAAAACAAACTTTACCCGCAGGCAGCGATTTAAATACAGAAGAGCGGGAACCTACAACCGTTCCTGCGCCAACAGTTATGCCCGGCGCAATAAATACATCGGCTGCAAGCCAGCACTGGCTTTCAATTGTAATAGGCTTTGAATAAATTGAAAAATCAACATTATTATGATGGTGGCTTCCCGCACATAAATAAGATCGCTGGGAAATTACGGTATGGCTGCCAATTTTAATATTGCCAAGGTTATACAACACCACCCCATCGCCTATCCAGCTATATTCATCCACACGCAACTTCCACGGAAATTGTATATGGGCAGATGGCCTTATCATTACTTTCTTGCCAATGGTGGCCCCAAAACATCGCAACAAAAATCTTCTCCATCCATACATAAACTGGGGAGATGTTTTAAAAAAAAGCATTTGAACCAGCCACCAGGTTTGCACAAACCATGCAGGCTTTCCTCTAAAATTTTTCGGCAGCTTAAAATTCTTTAAATTCTGAAATTGCATAAATCAGATTTAGGTAACGGATTAATTATTAACATTTATAAGCATGTCTTTCAATTTTATTGGATTTTAATCTTTTATCTTCAATCAAAACTTTAACGTTACCTATTGCATGCAGCAATCTATAACGCAAATATCTTAAATTTATTGAACCACAAGGATAAATTAGTTTTCACACAACACGAATCACTAAAATTATTATTAGAAAATTAAGCAAAATCAGCAGCTTTGTTACCACAATAGTAAATCAATAAAAACGAACTCAGTAATAATATTTGCCAGATATTGCCTTTTTTTAGTGAAGACATTATTTTATACGGTGATGCGTTAAATAGTTGAGGTGAAAAAATCAGACTTTAATATACTTTTATTTCTGATGCTTTATTTTTTATTAAAGTATGCATTTTATTTTTATGTAGGCGTAGTAACGCCGGGCGGTAAATTATCTTCCTTATTTTTAAGCCGCTATGCCAATTTTCCAAACTGGCTAACCGTTGCAGTAGCTAAACCTTCTGTTTTTTTATTGCAAATTTTGGGTTACAAGGTTCATCAAACAAATGCTGCTAATGTAACAATAAACGGAAGCAGGGGAGTAACGCTGGCATGGGGTTGTTTGGGTATAGGCGCTATTAGTTTATGGATTGCTTTTATTGCAGCGCACAGGCAAAAGATGAGATATAAAATTAAATGGATGATTGCGGGTATTGTGTTGATTTTTATAGTGAACATTTTGCGTATTGATATGATTGCCTTAAGCAATTATTATAACTGGAAACATGCTGAATCTTTTAATGCACATACAAGTTTTGATATATTAACCTATGCAGTTATTTTAGTTATGATGATGGTGTTTGCCTTTAAATATAACAAAACAAAAAACTTTAAAACCGGTAATGCCTGATGTATTCTGGTATCAGTTTTTTTTCAGATAAATATTGAGCTATTATTTTGGGTGCACAGGCATTTATTTTTTTTCTGGCTGCACTGTTTTCAATAGCATCCTGCAGTTTTAATTGTATATCTGCAGCAACTGGTTTGCAAATCCAGCCAAGCTCATGCTGCTTTACAAAGTTGCTGATACCAATTTTATCAGATATTAAAACCGGTGTACCTGCATGCAATGCTTCCACCACAACATTTGCAAAATTTTCATTGTAAGATGTTAAAGCAAAAATATCTGCCTGCATTAATACCGTAAATTTTTCATCGCGGTTTTGCCACCCTATCCACTGAACATTGTCTTCAATTCCAAGCTTTTTTGCTTCGCGTTTAAGTTTATGTATGTAATTGTTTTCGCCGGTTCCGGCAATTTTTAACAGGGGTTTTTTATTCATTTTGCTTATTGCTTCCATTAAAATTTCAATGCCTTTTTTTGGATGAATTCGCGATAAATAAACAATAGTAAAATTTGTGTTTTCTTGTTTACGGATAATTAATGATGGCAACCATACAATGTTTGGAATAATAAATCCCTTCCAGGCCGGTATTAATTTTTTACATTCTTCAAATTCAGCTTCGGAAGTTGCATGAAATTTTGATGATTGAAGTAATGATTTGCCAAAAACAGCATGACTAACACTTTTAATAAATTTGTTTGAAATGCTGCAGAATATAGTCACTCATCATTCCATGCGGCGATATAATTGTTTTTATTTTTTTAAGCCTGCAAATAAGTGCTGCTATCATTACAAGAATATTCCACCACGAATGAATATGAACCACATCATATTGTTTGCCTTCGCGGTAAAGCTGTTTCCATAAAGCAGGAGAAATATAAACCGGATCTTTAAAAATCCTTTTAAAATAAATAACCGTTACGCCGTCAACATTATATAGTTTATCAGGCTCTACTTCTAACTCCTTGTTGCCATTTGCTGTGGTAGTAAAAACTTTTACTTCAACACCAGCATTTACCAGCGCTTCACAAAGGCGGGAAATAGATTCGATCGTTCCTCCATAAATATATGCGGGTTTATATGACGGAACTATGTGAAGTATTTTCATTAATTATCGCCGGAATCTTTTTTATCTAAATATTGCGCTTCGGTTAAACGCATGGATATAAGTCTTTCGGCAAGTGTTCTTTGCAAAGTATAATGCCAGCCACGCGAGCCATTAAACACCATTCCTTTTATAAACAGGCAATAAAAAAATACAAATACAGGCGCCAAAACTTTTGTTTTTCTAAGCTTGCCGGTAAAAGGCAAATCAGCAGTAGATTTTTTCAGCAGCATAATGGCTTCTTTTTGAGAATATTGCCCCTGGTTAAACAGCCAGCGTGTTAGCGGCTTGCGATCATCATGCAAAATTGCAGCAGCAAAATTTTCTGTTTTACCGTTTATTTTTAAACGTTGCGTATGGCCGTCATCATAATAAATGCAATCTGCTTTTTTAAATAATACAGCACGCGGCGTTGTATTATTTCCCTTTAAAGGCTTTCCAAAAACCACGAAATCAAAATTTGCATAAAAAGCGCTTACATCTTTTTTTAAAATGTTTTGCTTTACTTCTTTTATAAAATTTTCAGGTAAAATATAATCTGCATCCAGGCTTAAAACCCATTCGCTTTTGCAAAGGTTTAAACCATAATTCCACTGGGTGGCATGTGTATCAAATTTGCGGCTGTGCAGTTCAGTGTTTGAAAATGATTGTATAAGATTGATGGTGTTATGGGTGCTGCCGCTATCAATAACAATAATTTTTTCAAGCCAGTCAAGATGCGATAAAGTTCTTGCAATGTTTTCTTCTTCGTTCCATGTTAAAATTTCGGCAGTTAAAATTTCAGCAGGAATAATTTGTTCATTCATGAAAATTAATGCGCAATATTTTGAAACATTTTTTTGTAGAGCTGATAATACGCGTCTGCAATTTTTTCACCATCAAACCGAAGCTTATTTTTTCTGCCGTTGATGATAAGCTGATGGCGGTAATCATCATCATTAATAATTTTTAAAAAACCCTGTTTTATAGAATCAACATTATACGGATCAACCAAACAGGCAGCATCGCCGGCAGTTTCGGGCATTGAAGAAATGTTTGATGTTATTACAACTCTTTCAACACAATTGGCTTCAATTATGGGCATTCCAAAACCTTCGAATGTTGAAACAAAACAAACGATATCGCAAAGCTGGTATTGCAGATAAAGTTCTTCAGTTGAAAGACTTGATTTGATGTGATATTTTATTGTATTTGCTTCAAGTTTTTTTATTGTTTCAGGTTTTACTTCGCCAATAATAACCAGTGTGCAGTTGATGCCTTTTATAGCATCAATCATTCGGTTAATATTTTTATTTTCACCTGTGCCTATCTGCAATATTACCGGGCATTGTTTATTAAAAGATTTTGATACCGGTTGAAACAACGGGTTTACGTTTACAGGAATCACCTGTATTTTTTTTGGATCGCAACCTGTATAACGAATAATATCCTGTTTTGTGGTTTCTGAAACCGCTGTTACCATAAAAGCTTTTTTTACCGGCGCTTTTAAATACAACCATTTAACCAGCATTTTTTCAATGCCCTGTTTCCTGTTTACATACCGGCAATCATGTATGGTAAGCAATACATTTTTTTTTCGCATGAAAAGATCAAGAAAATTTACTTCGCCGGTTATATGTGCAATTGCGTTTTTTTGTTGCCTTAAAGCAGCTTCTGTAATGTTGCGGAATTTTGATAAATACCCGTCGTTAAACCAACTGCTGTATTCAACAAAAAAATTCACTTTATCTTTTAAACGAAAGCGTACATTTTCAAAGATGCTTTCTATGCTAAAATTAAATCCCGGTCTTGGCTTTCTCTGAAAATGAATAACCGTTGGTTTTGCTGTTAAACTGGCCAGGCAATAAAATTAATAGGTTTCAACAACTTCTTCCTCCTCTGCTTCATCTTCTTCATATTCTTCTTCTTCTTCAGTTTCCGGTTCATTCATAGCAGCAATAACCAATCCGGCGCTTAAAACAGTAAAACCCAACGCTGTTGGCTGGCCCCATTGTGCCTGTAACAACAGTATAAAACAAAAGCTTAAAAGCATCCACGAGAGTGCATCGGTAGTTTTAAGATAGCGAATAGAATTACGGGCAACTTTTATGGTAAGCGCCACACGAATAATAATAACAATAAAACCCAGCAATAAACCCTGTTCACCAATTATTCTTCCCCATTCTTGTTCTGCAATTAAAAAAGAACTTTGGCCGGTGAGCAAATTGCTGCCAACGTTGGTGCCCATGCCTAAACCATAACCAAAAAATGGAAGATTGGGTGCATTTTGAACGGCGGTTATCATACCACCTAAAAAGCGGTCAAGAAGCACACCATGTATGCCACCTTCTGATTCATTGGCTGTAGTAAATCTTGCATTAAAAGCATCGGTTGATGTGGTAAAAAAAGATTGATGCCCTACAATCATATAAATAATAAACATCGCTATGCCTGCACCAACCATGCTCCAAACATATTTAGGCCTTCGCCAGGCTGCTACTATTGAAAAGGCCAGCGACAATGCAACTTCAAAAAAAGCAGAACGACTGATTGAAAGTGGTATGGATATTAATAAACAACCAGTGGCTGCCATTAATACAATTTTATTAACTACGTAGCTATGCAGCCAGAAATAAAAAATATATGCCGCCAATAACCCATAAAAGGCAACAACGCCGGTTGTAAACGAAAATGTGCCGGGTGGCCTGAAGTAACCAAGCGCACCACTAAAACCTGCGCCGCCCGTATCGCCGCCAACACCCTTGTTTACCCATGCAGATTGCGGGCTGTAAAATTGCACACCAATTAGTATGGTCATAGGAATGCTGATCCATAACATGGCTTTTCCTATTTTAATAACATCAGTCCAGTCAAAAATTCTTCCGATGGCAAATATTAATGGAAACTGTAACACATAAATTCTCGCTCCAAAAATGGCGACAAACAAATTTCCATGCCCTATGGTGAGTGCTGTAAAAGTGCTTATCAATCCGGTTAACACCATTAAAAAGCTGTAAGCATTAAATTTTAAATAGTTTTTTTGGCGTGCCTTTAAAAATATCCAGATGGCAATCGGATCTCGTATTACAAGTAAGGGTGTAGATAAAGCAGGCAAAAACCATTTACGCAGTGCACCTTCAAATATCAACAAAATAAAATACAGCCAAATGGCTGCTTTTAGTGGTTCATTAAAAGGATAACGTTTCAAAATTTTTAATTCAATTTAAGTTTTTACAGCATCTGCAAGTTCTTTTCCATAAACGCTCCATGGCCTTTGTTTGGCTGTTTCCTGCGCCTGAAAACCTGCTTCAGAAATTAATTGCGGTTTAACTAAAATCTCTTCAATTATTTGTCTTATAGCTTCTGATGAGCCGGCATTTACCAGCCATCCATTTTCTTTGTGTTTAATAATATCCGGCCCTGCGGTTCTTTCTGTTGTTATTACAGGCGTTCCCTGCGCCATAGCTTCTGTTATCACCAAACCAAATCCTTCAAACAACGAAGGAAAAATTAATACATCTTGCTGGCGCATCAATTCCAAAACTTTATTATGCGGCAGCGTTTTTATCCAGGTATGTTTTGCAAGATTTTTATTCAGTGCTTCACAATTATACGTTACGGCGCTTCCTAAAATTGTAAGTGAAACATGATTTTCCAAGCCTTCTATGGCATTAAATAAATAACTTAAACCTTTGCGTTGCGATAAACCTCCGGCAAATAATAATTTTAGTTTTGATGATGTTTTAAAAGATGAATATTGCCGCGGCGTTACCGGCGGAAATCCATACGGAACAACCTTAACTTCCGGAAGTTTTGCGGGAAAGCATTGTAATGTTTGCGCTGTAAAACTGCTGGCAACAAATATTTTATCTGCCAGCGAAATTTCTTCATCTTTCCTGTTTAATTTTTCCGCAGAATCTTTTAAGCCGCCTAAAGTGCTCGCCCATTCCGGATTCAATTCTTTTTCAGCAGATAATATGCTGTGCATGCTTCGCCAGTAACCGATCGGCAAATCATAAAAACATTGTATTCCGTTTTTTTTTGCTTCGCGAAATGAATACAATGCTCCATCTTCATACGCATAAACAGATGAAACACCATTTCGTTTTTCCTTCATTAAATTTTTGGCAACATATTTATCCAAACTTTTATAAACGGCATCAACAGAAAATATTCCTTTTTCATGCGCAACCAGTTTTTTATAACCCGCTTTCATAAAAAGAAGCCGTGCCAGTTCTTTTAATGGATGAGTGTGTGTGATATTTTTAAAAGATGCATTCAAAGCCCGGCGCTTTATATCAGACAAAATTTTAAATCTTCCTAAATCGTATGCAAATGTGCCGGGAAAACTTGCGAGTGAAGTATAAACAGATTGAAGCACGCCTTCATTGTAAAACCCTTTTGCTGCCGCCCGAAAAAATTCGTTGCCTGTTGGATGGCTTATTAAAACCGGCATATCAGCGATGCGTTACAGCATCTTTTAGAATAACAAAATATTTTTTTGAAACCAGCTCAACAGCATGTTTTGCAAGATGTGCAGCCGCATTTTGGCGTGCTGTATTTGCTTGTTCATCATCGCAAACAATTTTCCGTAAAATATCAGTTAAAGCATTAATATTATTTCTTTGGAAAATAAAACCGGCATTTCCCACAGCCTCAGGCAATCCACCGCCGTTAGAAGCAACAGGAACACATCCGCAGGCCATTCCTTCCAAAACAACATTTCCATAAGGTTCTTCCCAATACGAAGGAACCAGTATAAACCGGTGCCGGTTTAAACACTCAACAAGTGCTTTGCCTTTTAAAATGCCGGTTAATTCTACTGCATTTTCAAGCGCATATTTTTTTATAAGCGCAACCAGGTTTTGCCTTTCTGGCCCATCTCCGATTACAGTTAACTGAACCTGTTCTTTATTCAATTTCTTTTCATCAACCAAAGCAGCAATGGCTTTTATTGCCTGGTCGGCGCCTTTATCAGAAACCAATCTTCCCAAAAAAACAAAAGGAATATTTTTTTGTATGCCGGGTATAATTTTAAACAACCGGTCGTTGTAAGGGTTTTCAATTACCACAGCCTGCTTCCATTCTTTTTTGCGCACTGCGTTGCTTACGGCAATTACATTTTTTGCTCTTCTAAACCACAATTGTTTTAATTTATCCCTGATGGTTTTATTGCCGTTGATGCGGTTAACCCAGGTATTTACGGCTATCACCAACGGCCTGCGAATAAAAATATTTGGCCATGAAAGCCTGAGGCAGGGATTGTTTTCAAGTATAACATTTGCCCATTTATGTTCCTGCAAAAGCAGGTTAAGATGCGGGCTGCGGATAACGGTAAAAGGAAAATTATCCGGTTCGTTATTTTTTGTCCAGGTTATTACATGCACATCTGCACCAAATTCATGAAAAGCAGAAGCCAGTATTTCTGAATTGGTTTCAATGCCACCTACTTCAGGGCAAAAACGATGCGTAAGAATGAGAATCTTTAGTTGACCGTTGACTGTTGACTGTTGACCGTTGACCATTAATTAGATCTGTTTCACTTTCCGATTAATGCTTTTAATCTTCCCTTCATTTTATCGGGCAAAGCCTGGCGTAAAAAACTTTCCACTTCTCTTTTGCGTTTTTTCTTTTTTTCATCATTCATATAAAAACAGCTTACCGTTTTTAGTTTAAAATAATTGTATTGAAGCAGGGAATTTTTATATTGCTGATATATCTCTTGCAGGTCTGGTCGTGTTTCAAAATTATACCGGTTATGATGTGCTGCAATAGATGCAGGATGTGCAGGACTATAATGACTGAAATGATAAAATATTAGCGGTTCATCATTCGCAAAATACTGTTCGTTTTTAATGCTGAGTTTGCGTTCATGCAAATTCCAGTGTGCCATGTTATAACCCGCATTTTTTTCAATCAGCACTTTATCAAAATATGCAGGCACTAAGTTGGCCCAAAGCTGGTCAACAAACAATCCTCTTGATAGATCAATTAAACACTGATTTTTTAACCGGCTTTGCCACCATTTGAGCATATTAAAAACATTGGCTGATCTTTTCACTGCAATAAAACCAAGATTAAAAACACCGGTTTGCATAACATGTAATTCTGTTGGCAAACAATTATCGTTGATAGGCGCTGTATAATGCGGTGTAAGAATAATATCAAAAGTTTCGAGGCTTTTTTCTAATTGAGTTAATGGCTGAAACACCATAATATCCGGATCAAAATAAGCGATGTTTTCAACTTCTTTATAATGATGAAATAACCACGAAATATAAAACGGCTTTGCAGAGGTAAGCAGTTCAACGATGGTATATTTTTTTGTCATTTCATCAAAACCATCAATCTGCAGTGTATCAACTTCAATTATATCGCAGTCTAAAAATGAAAGATCAATATGCTTATCATTTTTATCTACCAAACCAATTACAAACTTCCATGAAGGGTTTGTTTTTTTCAGCGATTCATGCAATGTTTTTGCCTGCGCCAGGTAATTGATAGAACATAAAGTGAATGCTAAATTGATAGTTTGATTTTTAAAGTTAACTATGATTATTAATCATTGACTGTTGACTGTTTTGAAGGTCTGCTAAAAATTGATTGACCACTTCATTAAGCATAGTGCATGATGGATACTTTTTGGGCAATTGAAAGCTTTGGTGGTTATTTATTTCTGTTAAGCCTTTATCTAATGGAATATTGAAGCTTTCAAGCTCAGCAGTTTTTTCTTTGCAAACCACCGGAATTCCATGTTCTTTAAATGCCATAAAAGAACCGCTTTTGCCGGCCAGTTCCGGAAGCGTGGAAAGAATGCCAAAGTCTGTATAGTGCAATAGCCAGGCAGAAATAAATGCTTCAGGCTGTTCGCCTAAAGTTAGAAATTGAATGGCAGGATATTCGTTTTGCAACTGCTGCCAGTATGCTGCGCCCGACGACATTCTTCCAATGGAAGCAATAATAATTTTTTTATTATCATATCCATTAATAAGCTGGTTTAATAAAGATTTTAAATCCCAGCTTTTAAAAGAAAAAGCGCCAAATAAAGTTCCGACGATATATTCATTTCTGTGTTGCAATATGTTTTGCGGAATACAATTTTTATCATCTGAAAAATCAGGAACTTCTGTTCTTGTAATGTTGCTGAACAAAGGCAAAACCTTACTGGAATATCCGAGCTGCGTAAGCCTGTGCTGGTAAAGTTTTGTATTGGTTGAAATAACTGCTGGATGTAAAATATGTAAAACAGATCTAATGATTTTTGTTTGAAGTAATGCCCATATTTTGAATTTGAATGATTCATTTTTATTTACCGATAATTCATGAAACATAATATGCCAGGGTTTGCCAGGATAAATATTTTTAAGTTTTTCGCCCAACTTAAATGGAAGGCCTTTTAACTGGTAACCAAATGGCACATATTGCAGGCTTAGCCAATCAGGCTGAAAAGCTGCTGCAAACTTTTTAGCTTCGTTTAAACGTATGTTCCATGAAACAGATTCAGGCATGCGCAATACATTAATTTCAGTATTATTATCATGCTGTTTTCCCTGCCAGATATTGTCCTGCATACGGCGGTCATTAATGGCAATTATAGCCGCTTCACAACCTGCGTTAATTAATGCCGCAGCAAGTTTACGCGTATAATCGCCCACACCGTCTTTGCCGGGTTCAAGGCTGCTGCAGATGAAGAGAATTTTCAAAGGTTAGCGATTGGCAATTTGTTTAGCGGGCACACCTGCCCAGATTTCGTTTGATGGCACCGATTTATTTACTACTGCACCTGCTGCTATAATTGCGCCATTTTGAATATGAACACCTTTTAAAATAATTGCATTTGCACCAATCCACACATCATTATCAATAATAATTTCCTGTTCAATACATGGCTGCGTTTTCATTAATTGACCTGGTACAGTTCCATGGTCATGATCAATAAACCTGCAACCGGAGGCTATTAAACAATCAGCACCAATTTTAATTCCTTTTTTAATATTAAATTCACAGCCGCTGCCTATAAAATTTCTGTTGCCAATTTTTATGCAAGGGCCTTTTTGCCAAATACCATCAAATTTAAAATATATGTTGTGTTCTAAACGACAATCAGTACCCAGTTCAATTTGATGAGGCCACGTAATATACATTGATGGAAGAACGGTGCCTCTACCTACCTTCATACCTAAAAAAGAAAACCATGCTTTTCGCAACCTTCTTGAAAAGCCATGCGCAAACTTGTAGCGAAAAATAAAAAAAAAGTGCTGAATCTTTTGATTCATTCAATAAGTAAAGAACTTTTATTAGATCTTGTTAAAGAACTTTTTAAAAAATTAAAAATCACTGTTGGAATTAACCTGTTTAATACATGATACTTTTTTAAAAGCTTCCATTTTGGTTTAATGCGAAAAAAAATTTCAAAAGCATAATTTGTAATATCTTTTATAGTTTTAGTATGAAACGTTTCTTTATAAGATAATTTATTTGTTAAGTTTTTTAATCTATATATTTTAATTAATTTTTTATCAAATTTTTCATTCTCAAGATAATGCAGAACTGCATTAGACGAATTTAAAAGCCGCTTGCCTTTAATCATCTGCATTTCTTTTGTTGCTGCGCTTAATGAGTAATTACTACCATGGCCCCGCCATACAGATAAAGGATAGGAGAGAAAAAAACTGTTTCCAAACGGCAGCAATGCCAGGATCAAAAATTCATCAATAAGCATATCAACCTCGGCAGGAATTTTAATTTGTTTTAAGGCTAAAGCTCTTGCTGCGTATGTAGAACCTCCGCCAAAAAGCATGTTATTTTCCATAAATATTTTTAGAAGCGATGTGCCAATTAATGCTTTGCCAATTAAATTTTGCGGTATAGTCTCAATAGCAAAACTATCTGGCATGATTTGTTTAGCTGGTGAACCAACATGAACAATGCTTTCATCAGATTCAAAAATTTCAACTGTTCTTTTTATTTTGTTTTGAAGAAAATAATCATCTGCATCAAGATTAAAAATGTATTTGCCCGTTGCATGTTGAATGGCTTTATATGTTGCACTTGCTTTACCTCTATTTTGTTGGTAATAATATTGAATGGTGTTATTCTGAATAAAGTTTTGTAAAACTTCTTTTGTATTATCGGTTGACCCATCATCAACCACAATTATTTCTATTTTATCTTTTGGATAATCTTGTTGCAAAACACTGTTAATTGCCTCTATAATATATTGAGCATAGTTGTAAGTTGAGATAATGATAGAAACTTTCAATGTAAATTGTTTACTTATAATAATTACCCATAAGTTCTTTTACACGTATAACAGTTGAATTCTGATGAATCCAGTTTAAGCTTTCTCGCTGAATATTATTATAATCATTTTCTGAAAGCTGGTTAATTTTATACATAAGCTCGGTATAGCTGGTATAACCAATACAATTCTTGCCGCTGATTAATCCATGCGGTGCACAATAGGTAGTTTTTTTATCCAAATCTCTAAAGCACATTACGGCACTGTTAGCTGCTATTTCATAATGCCTTAAACAATCCCAACCTGCACGTTTAGCGGTTATACCAAATTTTGAATTTTGTAAATCCTGATAATAATCTTTTTCTGAGTCAAATAATTTTTGTTGTGATTGACTATAAATCTTGTTAGCGATTTCCTGATCTACAATATGCGTTGCAAAAAGTTTTGTTTTAGCTGGCGTTGTTTTAATTATTTTTTCTTTTGGAATTGAAAATGCAATGGGTTGAACATTTTTCGGAGATAAGTTTTTAACAAATTTGCTAACCGGAAATCTTAAATAAACACTATTTAATGTTTCTGGTAACAATTCTCTTTTAAAATAAGTGAAATATTTATGCGGTTTAATAGCTGGGATAAATTTTTTTAAATGTTTACCGAGATAAGGAAAGAGAACAGGCGAATCTTCCCCATCCATTACCCAAACAGGAACATTACTTTTTATAAACAATTGTACATGCTTATAAAAAATTTCATATTGCCTGTATATAGAGGTGAAAACAATAAGATCAAACTTATTGTTTTCAATATTTGTTTCTATATCGATTATACAATCCGGCTTTAGAGTTGAATCCAATAATCCGTATAAAGTAAATCCATTACCTCTTATTTTCTTTAAATCTAAATAATCATTATAAAGAATATCTTTTACAGGATAGTCAATTGCATCTCTGCCAAATAACTCTTTAAATCCATGAATAATTGAGTCTTGCAAATAATCTTCTTCAGAAGATGTTATTAATAATACTTTCATTAAGATTAAACTTAGTGAAACTAAATTGCACCTTTTATAAGATTTTCTATCAAATGAACATTTGTTTTAGAAACGGCGAAAAAATTCGAATACCTAAAAAACTCTCCGTAGCGATCATAATTAAAATTATAAAGCCCTTCGCTTCTTAAAATATATACGTTATAATTAAAGTTCTTTAAAAAAATTATGGCATTAAATAGAGTACTTCCTGTTTTAGCCCATGGTGAATTATATTCGAATTGAATGAACTTTATCTTTTTTTCTTCAAGACATTTAACTGCACCTTTTAAAACGTGAAAATCATAACCTTCAACATCAATTTTTAAATAATCAATTTTGTTTAATCCAAAGTTTTTAAACAATAAATCGATAGTAGTAACTGATACATTTTTTTTAATTGATTTAGCATTACTAAAAGATGAGATTAGGGAGGAAGTTTCACCACAATCTGGTTCTTCAAAAAAAATTGCTTCACTTTCTTTCTCACCTAAAGCTTTATTAATTATGCTGACATTGTTGACATATTTAAATTTATTCGATAAATATGTGAATGCATTTCCTGAAGGTTCTATCAATAAAGCGTTTACATTTTGATTTTGCGTAAGAAAATATTCTGTCCACTCACCTTTATTCGCTCCAACATCAATAATATCAATACATTGCTTTGCAAGCTTACTAACAATAAATTCTTCTCCGTTTTCATTTGAATTTGGAGAACTTATTAGATGATAAGCGATAATTGAATTGCTTTGGTTTCTTATCAGTAAAGCAAGCTTTACTAATATTGCTGACTTTGCAAAAGAATGATGAAAAAAATTTAAAACACCTCTCAACATAGCTTGATTTCTTCACTATTTTTCATAGACTTACTTATAGTTTTTCAATAGATAAAAAGCTCTGCTCCAAAAACAAATCCTTTTTACCGGCCGGATATGATATTTTATATCCATTTCTTTTACACCAATTCTGCATTTCAGCTTTTGAAGAAATATATACAGCATCTATATCAGGAGTCATATTTATATCTTCTAATTGAAGGCATTTTGGATTTAAATTCACTGGAAAATCACCGACCAATTTTGAAGCCCTTTTTAATGCGTTTGGCAAACGAACTCTTGAATCATACAAACTCACTGCTGCATCAATTAACTTACCCTTTTTAAGTTTAGAAATAGCAGTTGGATCATTACTAAAACCTATGCTTTGAGAAGCAAATCTTCCAGAAGCCGCAAAATCAGGAAACACGAGAACTAATATTCCGTTTTTTTTTACAACACGAAGCATTTCTTTTAACGCTTTTTCAGGAAATACAAGATGTTCAATAACGTAAAAAGAAAAGCATACATCAAAATATTCATCTTTTTCAGGAATATTATATGCATCCGCAACTTTCCATATTGCCTCAGGAAATCTTAGCTTGTTTTTTTCGATTATATTTTTTGAAATTTCAATTCCGGTATAACTAACATTAGTGAAATGTTTTTTTATGAACTGATATATTCTTGCAGAACCACATCCTATTTCCAAAATATTGCCTTTATCAATCTTTTCTAAATACTTTAAAAAGCTTGACGTTACGGGGCTTGGGTTGGATATATCACTATAATTATCGTCAATCATGCTCTGATAGCTATTTCGCGTTTCTAATTCGGAATAAAACCGAATCATTTTCCTATTAAGTTCATTTAGTACTTCAATGTTCTTATTATCAGAACTTGATATCCAATTAAATTTTCTGTTTGCCGCCATGTTTAAAAGCAAATAAAATTATTCCAGGCACCAAATAAACCAAAGAAAAAAAATGGTAGATAACCACTTTAAACTTTTTTTGTTGAATAGTCTTAATACAGGCCCTCATTTGAGAAATTGAACCATCTAAAAAAATCCTTCCCCACGAATGTTTAATTCTTGCAAATAATATCCAGTTCTTTATCTCAATAGGTATACGTCTAATCTTCTTACTTATCTTCATCAATCTCACAGGATGTGTTATGATACAATCTTTACAAAATATAACAGGAGTATGTTTTAATATACGAGCATATATTTCCTGGTCTTCTTGGGCTGCAATAAGAAACTGCTCATTAAAACCATGTATCTCATAAAATAAGTTTTTCTTTACACAAATATTGGCACTCCAAAAACAACCGCCTTTTGTATTAACCGGGCATTCTGCCATATCTTTTTTTAATAATTCCCAATCATCAGGATAGATAGCTCCTTCAAAAGCTAAAGTATCAGGGTTATTTTTTATAGCTTTATAATATTCATTAATTAAATTTTTATCGGGCACACAATCATCATCAATAAAAACCAACCATTCGCCTTTAGCATACTTTGCTCCATTATTACGGTTAGCGGCTGGTCCTTTTTTTGGGCCTTCAATCCATTTTACCCAATCAAATTTTTGCGCTATTAATGCTTTTGCAACATTGGTTTTGCTATCATCAGTAACTATTACTTCATAACAATCCGCAGCAGATTGATTTACCGGCTTAAGTGCCTCAAGACAGTTATTTAAAAATTCATTACGATTACAGGTTGGTATAATAACCGAAATCAATTGGTAAAAATTTGTTTTGATATCATATCAATATATCTTTCTTTAAGAACATCCCATGAATACATTTTATAAGCAGCATCCATCAATGCCGGTTTGTTGAAAGAAAATTTATCATCGTTTAAACATTGAGATAAGGCACCTTCAAAACGCATGTCAATATAAATTCCATTTTCATGCAACACTTGTCGTGTAATAACGTAATCATGCACAATGCAAGGCAAACCATAACTTAATGCTTCTATCGTAACTCTTGGAAATCCTTCCTGTAAAGAAGCGAGTACAAAATAATCGGCCGCTGTATAATATTTTTCAACTTCACTATGTGCTACGTTTTTAATTATACAACGCCCGGGTAATTTATTATTGGCAAGATTTATCAATTCAGGTGTTTCTGCATCAAATTGTCCTAAGATGATTAAAAAAAAACTTTCACCAAGCATTGCTACTTCATTAATAATGTAATCAATTCTCTTGTGATATGTATTGATGGCGCCAACAGTTAGCACTATTTTTTTATCTGGAGAAAACCCCAAATCTTTTCTTATTTGTGTTTTATTATGCAAACAACGCATGCGTTGCTCAACATTAATATTAAAAGCATACGGCAGCAGCGTATGTTTTGCTGCATTACCGCCATTACTTTTTACGCCGATAGAATAATACACAGGCAATAATTGTTGTACATGATCTTCTGTTTTATATGGCGGCCCGTTGGGTGCACCATTTACAAAAAGTAATTTATACGAAAACTTTAAGCGCTTTTTTATGTGCCATAAATAACTGCCCAGGGCAAAATCGCTGTAATAAATTAACGATGGTTTTTTTGTAATGATTAAAGGAATAAAGCATAAGCAAAAACTAATTTGCTCTATGTTGTATGCATTCCTGTTAAATAATTTTGCAATGATGCGGGCAGCAGTTCCGTGTCTTCTGCAATTTGAAACAACAATTTCATTTTTATTTTTTCTACCACCACCTTTAATTAAATAAAGATCAAAAAAAGTATTGCTTTTAAGCGTTGTAAAACATTCCTGCGTAAAAGATTCATATCCCCTGTTTATGTTGCCAAGACCGGTGCAAACCAAAAACACAACAGGTTTTTTTTTATTTTTTGATGCTGAATCTTTTTCATCTGCAGCCATTCACGCTATGCTGAAAGAAAGTTTTGTAAACGCTGGTGCACTATTTCAAAACTAAAATTATCTTTTAAAACATTAAAGCCATTGATTAAGCAGTTACTGTGTACTTCTATGTTTTTCAAAATACAGTCTAACTGTTTTGCAGCATCGTCAACATTATTTGTTTCAATGCATACGCCGCAGTCATATCTTTTTAAAAAATGATTATTGGCAGCATACGCAGGTCCGCAACTTATTATCAATCTTCCTGCTTTTAAATAATCTGTAATTTTTGTTTGAACCGAACCTTTTGAATGTGTTTGCCATTCTTTGGTAAAAGAAGATGTTATCAATAAACAATCTGCTTCAGATAATCTTTGATGAATTTTTTTATAAGGAATAAATCCTCCATAATGTACGGGCAGATTTTTTAGCGCCTCTTTTCTCCAGTTCCAGTTGCTTTCAGAAGTATATAAAACAAGGTTTATTTTTCTTTTGTGCTGCAGCCGCTTAATTGCTTCTGCCATCACTAAAAATGCATCAAAATGCATTGGCCATAAAGCACCGGCATAAGCAAGCGTATATGTTTCTTTTTTTTCAACCGGCAATGGCAACGTTAATCCTGTAATATCAACAGGATTATGAATTTCTAATACACGTGCAGGTTTAAGATGATATCTTTCTGAAAAAATATCTGCAAGATTTTTACTGATCATCAACCAGCAATTGTTTTTATGTAAAAGCGCTTTTGACGATTGATGAATATTTCCGCCAAACCATTTTAACTGCGATTGATATAACCAGTCATCCATAAAATATGGAAACACTTTTTTACCTTTTAAAACCGGTTTTAATTTATGATATATAAAAACCGCTTCAGCACCATTTGGTGCAACAACTGCAACATCAGGATTAAAATTTTGAATGGATGATTTTAATGTATTGAATGATTTTAAAATTGCGCTGAAGCTGTAATTAAACCAGTTGATAAACCCGTTTACATATTTAGCCAAACGGTTTTTTTGAACAGGAATGATTTCAAGATTATAAGTAAGTGTTCTTGTGTTAAACGGTGCGGATGCAGGCGCAATTTTGTGTGATTGCGCTGAGGTTATAAACAAAAAATTTTCTGGTTGAAGAAAAGAAAAGATGTTGTATAAAGTTTGAGGAAAACCGCCTTTGTCAACATTCATAGCCGAATCGCTAATCAGCAATATTTTCACGCTTTAATCTTTTTTTCCAGCTCTCTGCAATTTGTTTTATTGTTTCTTTTAAAGAAACCGATATGTTCCATGACGGATAATGCGATTGCATTTTACGCAGATCGCTGTAATAACAAATATGATCGCCTTCACGGTTCTTATCTAAATATTCATATTGCTGTGCTTTACCCGTAAAACTTTCTGTGATGGCAAATGCTTCTATAACAGAGCACGTATTATTTTTTCCGCCGCCTAAATTATACACTTCACCGCTGCGCGGATTTTGTATAAACGCTTCCATAAATCTTGCTATATCATAAGAATGAATATTATCTCTCACCTGCTTGCCTTTATAGCCATAAATAAAATATTTTTTTTCTTCGAGATTGCATTTGATCAGATAACTTAAAAATCCATGCAATTCAACACCGGTGTGGTTTGGGCCGGTTAAACAACCTCCGCGAAGGCAACAGGTGGGCATATTAAAATATTTTCCGTATTCCTGCACCATTACGTCAGCAGCAACCTTGCTTGCACCAAATAAAGAGTGCTTGCTTTGATCAATAGAAAAATTTTCGGGAATACCATTTACATAATTTTCATCGTCATATTCCCATCTTGTTTCAAGCTCTTTTAGTTTGATTGAATTCGGCGCATCGCCATACACTTTATTTGTGCTCATAAAAATGAATGGCGTTTCGGGCACAAACTGCCGTGCAGCCTCAAGCATATTTAAAGTGCCGCCTGCATTGGTATCAAAATCATCAAACGGAATATCGGCAGCTTTATCATGACTTGGCTGTGCTGCAGTATGAATAATAACATCCGGTTGTATGGCTTTTATACATTCAAGAATTGCTTTCCTGTTGCGTATATCCAGTTCGTGATGATGAAATGTTTTTATTGCCTGCTGAAGCCGTTGCTGGTTCCACCTTGTATCACCTTGCGGACCAAAAAATACAGCACGCTGGTTATTATCAATGCCATGAATTTCATAACCTTTTTCAGAAAAGTAAACACACACTTCCGAACCAACCAAACCCGATGAACCTGTAACAAGCAGCTTTTTCAAGAGGTGTATTGATATCTTGTTTTTAATAGTTCGCGCATTAAATCAAAATCAGGATTGCGAAAATTTTTATGCGTGAACAAAGCCTGCAAAACAGCAGTATCATGTGCCGTTAATTTCTTTAAGTTCATTTTGCTTAGCAGGTATTTGCTTAAATAAATGGCGGAATAATACATCCTGTACAAAAAATTTCTGTTTGAAACATAATGAACAAAAATTTTATACTTGTTTAATAAATTATTCGATGATATAAATCCTTTTTTTAAATCTTCATTATATTCCGGCGTTAATTTTTCTTTTGAAATATAATGCTGCAATACAAGATCTTCATCATAATATAATTTATACCCTGCAATTAAGGCTCTCAAACTAATTTCTGAATCACCGCCCGATGTTAAAACTTCACCAGACCTGTCGCACAACAATGCCGGAAATTTTTTATTGATAGTATTTAAGTAAACCTGTTTTAAGATGATCATTCCTGCGCCCCATACATAACCCCGGTTACTTATATCACCTGTTTGTTTTGCCTGCGCACCTACTACATAATTTTCTTTTTCCCTTTCAAACCAATCGGGCACTTTTGTATTTTCATCAAAAACAGCAACCGGTTTTCCGCCCCAAATTCCATATCCTGAATGCTTCGTTTTTTTTACAAGCTCATAACTGTACTGCAAATAATTTTCTGCAAGCAAGTTATCATCATCACAGAAAATAATTATATTATACAATGCGGTTTTAACTCCGGCATCTCTTGCATAACTTAAGCCAGGTCTCGGTTCATCAACAATCTTTAAATTGCTTTTTGCCGTTAATAATTTCCAGCATTGCAATGCAGTTTCAACCGTATCATCTTTACTGTTATTATTAACAATTATCACTTCCCGGTTTAAATGCGGATCTGTTTTTTGTTTGGATAAATATTCAAGTGTAAGCGGCAATCTTAAAGCGCTGTTATAACAACAAACTATCACAGAAATTCCATCCATATTCAGGAACTGTAAGCGGGATTTATTTTTTTATTAAGCATCATTTTTAGCTTGTATAAACCTGACAACAATAAAAAATACTGTTTATGCAAAAAAGAAATATCATTAAAAAACATTGGCTTAACCTTTTTCTTGTTGGCATAATCCATCCTCGCTTTGCTGTTCAGGAACCTGTTATACAATTTTACTTTTGCTTTAAAATATAACGCATTGTTTAATTGCAGATGCTGATGAAAATAATTAAGTGCCTGTAATTCTTCTATAAAATTTAACCCGCCTGCATACATTTTACTGCTTACATCTTTATCATGTTTCCTGAAATAATTTAAAGGCTTTGCATTAATATAAACGGTGCCCAACCTGCTTAATTCGGCCCAGAATATCCAGTCGCCAACAAACTTAAATGAGCGATAAAATTCACTTATATTATAATAAGATTTTTTGCGGAAAACAGCCATGCTTGCATTGAAAACGGCATTTTGAAAACATAAAAATTGCTCAAGAAATTTTTCCTTTAAACAATAATCTTCAAGCTTGAAATGATTGGACTGAAAAATAATTTCGCTATTATCATTTACACAAAAGCTCTGGCAATATCCAAACACAGCATCGTTGTTCTTTTCAAGCCCGCTTACTATTGTTTCGAGAAAATTGTTTTCACACCAGTCATCACTTTCTGCTATCCAGATATATTCACCTTTGGCAAGTTGAATGCCTTTATCCCATTGCTTAAAAGTGCTGCCGCTGTTTGCATCATTATAAATAATCTGGCTTATTGTTTTATTATTTCTGTATTGTTCAATAATTTCTTTGCTGTTATCTGTTGAACAATCATCTAAAATAATTACTTCGATGTCAGCATAAGTTTGATGCAAAACAGAATCAATGCGCTGTTTTAAATACGGTGCATGATTGTAATTGGGTATGATGACGGAAACCTGCGGCAAAAACTAATCTGTTAATTTCTTCTTTGAATATTTTACAAATGAACGCAATGGCCGTTTCATATCATTTTTATAAATGATGCTTGTTGCATATAATTTCTGGTAACACTCAAAAACAAGGTCAGCATGTTTTTTATAGATGTATAAAATTGCCTGTTTGTATTTTTCTTCCCGCAATTGAGCAATTAGCGATTCTTTTCTTATCCTGTATTCAAACATCGGCTTATTTATAAAAATAAATTTCCAGCCTGCTTTATAAATGCGTATCCAAAACTCCCAGTCTTCATACTGAATTAGATTTTCATCAATACCACCAACATCTTCCCATGCTTTTTTGCGCAGCACTGCGCACATGGGAATATAATTTTGAATAAGCAATTCAGTTATATCAAAAGGCTGCGCTGTAAAATTTGTTCTGCTTGCATCGCCAAAAGCAATTGCGTTTGCATATACAACGCCTGCCTGTTTATTTTCATTTAAAGCATAAATGCCTTCATCAATATATTCAGGTTTTAACCTGTCATCACTGTCTAAAAAAAGAATGAATTCACTGTTAGAATTTTTTACGCCGGTATTTCTTGCAGCAGCAGGGCCAAGGTTTTCCTGGAAAATAACATTGATAACTTTATCCTGAATATTTTTCAAAAACAAAATGCTGTTTGTGTTTGTTGAACCATCATCAACTATTATTATTTCATAACTTAATTTTCCTTTGTAATTCTTAATACTGCTAATGGCTTCACTTAAAAATTCCGGCTGTGTGTTATAACAGGGAATGATGATGGAGATATTTTTTTGCGACTCGTTCAACTAAAATGCGAATGAATTATTTACAATTTTGTTCATCAGCTTTCTTGTGATAGTAAAGCCAAAAAGTGTATACAACATTTGAAACATTAAATTGTATGAAGGTTTGTTTACATAATTGCAGTTTTTTTTAATGACCGCTTTATAATCTTCTCTGTAAGCTATTGACTGATATTTTTTGAACCACTGCTTTAAATAAACATTAATTACAGCATCGTATTGCGGATAATTTTGTTTCAAATCTTCCAATGCTTCTATCACTTTGGCAACAGATAAATTATCTGCGTTGGTAGCTGAGGCAGTATGTTCTCTGTAGCCGGCAAGCACTTGCTCAGAACCATAAAAACAATTTCCGTTCAGCAATAAGCGCAGCCATAAATGATAATCTTCTGCGTTTTGAATGCATGGCTTTTCAGTAAAGCCATTTACACTTCGTATCGCTTCGGCTTTCATCACAACAGTTAAGATCGGGATTTTATTTATTTGAAGAAAGTTTTTAAAAGCAGTCTCACCGGTGTAATAACCCTTACCTGAATGCATTAATTTTTTTGATGCGGAGATTGAGCCGGTGAACATAATGCACTCAGAAAAAACGAGGTCGGCATTTTTTTCACGCAATTCCTGCAATTGTATATCTAACTTTTGCGGCAGCCAAACATCATCAGCATCTAAAAAAGCAATATAAACACCTAAAGCATGCTGCAAGGCTAAGTTTCTTGCTTTGCCCTGTTTGCCGTTTTGCTGCCAGAAATATTGTATGCGTGCATCTTTAGCGCAAAAACTTTTAATGATTGCTTTTGTGTTGTCAGTTGAGCCATCATCAACAATAAGTAATTCCCAATTTGTGTATGTTTGATTAATAACAGATTCAATACTTTCTGCTATAAACTTTTCAGCATTATAAGCAGGTATTATTATGGAAACAAGCGGCTTATCCATAATGTATAATCATCCAGTTGGAAGGTATAAAATCATGAATATTAAAATTGGTTTGCAATGGATTAAACCAGTTGCATGGAGCAAAAGTTTTTCCTTTGCCTTCAGACAGCCAGGCGCCCCACCAGCTAAAACTGCTGTTCGCAATAATATGATGTTTGCAGGCACTCATTAAAGCCATATCCTTCCATGCTTCTTTAGCTGTATTGTTTTCTACAAAACAAATGCTGCCGCTATATTGCTTAAAACTTTCTTTCGCCCAATTCATATCATCAGAAAAAACAAACAGGTTTGGTTTTGTAATTTCCTTTTCTAAATTATAAAGAGCGTTAGTATAATATTCAAGAGGCAAGATGCCATGTACATCTTTAAATATTGGTTTTAAATAATCACCTCTGCGTATGTGAATGCTTACTGAATTTTCAGTGCCGGTTATTTGTTTCCTGGTAGCTGCATTTTTCTCATCCAATTCAGGAAATGTAAATTCTTTCAGCAGTTGATTTCTTATATGTTTAAAATATTTTTCACTTTGAAAATAACCGTTGAGGTATTTATATTTTGAAGCGGGCAAATCTGTTAACTGAATAAATTCATTTTCTTTTTGTTGTATAAATACCGGTTTGTAAAACCATCGTAAAACTTTATAATAAACAGTATTGCCTGTAAACATTTTCAGCAAGCTGTTGTTTGCTTTGCATGTTTTAAGATTTGTAAATACATCCAATTCATACTGCCTTGCAGTAAAAGTTTCAGTGCTTTTTGTGTGTTTAAAAAATTGAACATCCAGGTTAACATTTTCTCCTTTTTCAGTTAAACTTCTTGCTGCCGCATATTGAAACATTTGATTGCCCAAACCGCCCTGCAGTTTTACGATGATCATTTTAGCTGCGAAAAACTTTCGGCAATTTCATAATAGCATACAATCGTATGGTTAAAAACAAGGCGTTGATAATGTTATTATCAGCAGCATAATAATTATATACATCTTTATACATAAAAAAATATAACCCTTTATAATGCGATTTTATTACATACTGAAGATTTATAGCTATGTTTTTTTTTAAAGTTTTATACTCTTTTAAAGACGTAGCTTTTAAATAAGAAAAATGCCTGACGAGCCAGTTACAAAATTGAAAATGCCCTTTTATCATTTCATTTGTATAAGCCGCCCTTCCCGATAAATTTGACTGGCTTAAACGCCAGTTTACTTTAGCAACAGGCATGGTGCAAATACCTTTTTCTGCTGAAAATAAAATTGACATTGCCCAGTCTGCACCCTGCGCATAATCTGTATAAACAAAACCACCGTATTTGTTATATACTTCTTTTGAAAAAATATGATCAACAATAGAGTTGCCTCTTTTAAATTTCAATATTTCCATTGTCATTTCAAAAGAAGATTCTGTAAACGGGCTTTCAGGCGTATCATCAATTATCCTGTCTTCATCATTTATGATTCTCGTGTTAAACCGGTACACATCAAATTTGCTGTTATCTGCTTCAATTGTTTTATAAAAAGTTTCTACACAATTACTATCTGCGGTATCATCATCTGAAAATAACCAGATCCATTTTTCATCCTGCACTAATTCAACACAACGTTTCCATTGATTAACCAAATGTTTGGCACCGATATTATTTTGAAACCTGGTATACTGTATGTTTAACTGATTCTTAAATTCTTCAACTATTGCCTTAATATTATTTGGGCTGCAATCATCGCCTATGTAAACAGTAAAATTTTTGTTGGTTTGAATCGTGAGTGATTGTAATGTTTTTTCGAAAAATGTTTTTTTATAGGCAGGAATAACGATGGCAAGATTATTCATGAAACGAGATGCTTAAATAGGCGGTAAGGTGCAGTTATAAAATGCCCTATTCGGTAGCTCCATGAAGTTTTATAGAAAATAGCCATTTTTTTTATTTGTTCATTATGCTTGTCAGCCGATTGCTTCATTTGCACTTCGTGTATATATTTATCATCAAAGAACTCAATTCCAGGCAAATGAACTTCAAGGTCAGAAGCAAGACAAATATTATACATTCCTGTTAATTTATCTTTTTGTACACATTTAAAATCGCCTGAAAATACATTGAGATGTTGCGGATTATGTGTTTCAGGAAATATAATTGAGCCCTGTACATAACTTTGAAAATAATAATCAGCACACTTAAAATATTTGGAAACTAATGCTTTAAATTCATCAAGATATAATTCCTTTATGTGAAAAATGTTTTGATGGTTTGGAATATCTGAATAATATTTTTTTTCAGGAGATGAAATGATTAAAACACCATTGCTTTTTAAAACCCGTTTAATTTCTTCGAACATTTTTTCATGTTCGTTGTGATGTTCTATTGTTTCAAAACTTACAACAACATCAATTGAATTATCTGCAACAGGAATATTACTGGTTGTACCTTGAATAAAGGATAAATTTTTTTTTATGTATTTTTTTGATGCCTGCGCTATTACATTGCAATCAATATCTACGCCAATCACTGATGCAGCATTTTTTGAGATTAAAAAGCTTCCATAACCTTCTCCGCATGCAATATCTAAAATGTTTTTGTTTGCAGAAAACTGGCAAGCAATTGCATAACGATGCAAATGTTCCGCTGCGGTTTCATTATAAATGAATGGCTCTAATCTTTCATCTGAAATTTTGAAATCATTCATACAATACATTTGTTTTATCCCATTCCAGAATTGGCCTTATCACTCCTGGAAATTCACCAGTATATTCTCCTCTTGCACTAAGATTTTTCTGATCATCACTTATATTGAAGGTAAATTTTTTAATATCGTGAAACCGAACTTTAAAGGGTCTATAAGACATTGCTGCCACTCCACAATAATGAATGCCTTCTGACAAAAAATTTTGAGGAAACCATACTATAGTTTCAAAAATACCCGGCTGATACTCTTTGATTTTTTCCGTTTGATGTGAACTTAAAATATGAACATCTCTCTGATTATATAAATTCAATCCAAGTATTATATCATTGGTAAATTTTTTTATTTCAAAAGCTATTTTAATTCCAATCTTCTCATAAATCAAAAAATTGGCTTTGTTGTTTCCTTTATTATCAACAACTTCAGAAGACAATAAGATAATTACATCATCACCCGGCGCCTCCTGCCTCAAATAATACTTCTTTGATTCTAATTGAGTTTCAAGAGATAAATAAAGAGAAACAATTTTCTCTGATATTGAATGCTCAATCAATGTTCCATTGCGCAGTAAAATTGATGACTGACAAAGCCTTAATATTGAGTCCATATTATGACTTACAAACAGCACCGTTCTGCCTTCACCTTTACTTACTTCATTCATCTTGCCCAAACATTTCTTTTGAAACTCAGCATCACCCACAGCAAGCACTTCATCAACTATTAAAATCTCGCTTTCTAAGTAGGCTGCTACCGCAAATGCCAGCCGCACATACATGCCGCTGCTGTAGCGTTTTACAGGCGTATCAATATATCTTTCCACACCTGAAAAACTTACTATTTCATCAAACTTGCGTTTTATTTCTTTTTTGCGCATACCCAGTATGGCGCCATTCAGGTAAATATTTTCTTTACCGGTAAGCTCGGGGTGAAAGCCGGTTCCTACTTCTAATAAACTTGCAACCCTGCCATTACCAGTTATCTTTCCGGTTGTAGGGCTTGTAACACGACTCAATATTTTTAACAGCGTGCTTTTGCCTGCACCATTTTTACCAATAATGCCAACCGCATCGCCCTGCTCTATTTCAAAATTGATGTCTTTTAAACTCCAAACCACATCGCTTTGGCCTTTTACCGTACGGTCGTTTGTTTCGCCAATTTTTAAAAAAGGATCTTCTTTTCCTCTTGTACGGGCATACCATCTTTTCAAATCATTGCCCAATGTGCCGGTGCCAATTACACCAAGCTGGTAAGCTTTGGAAACATTTTCTACTTTAATTGACAGAGGCAAGATTCATTCATTTACTTTTTATAAAATTCGGCCTTATTTAATATAGACTGTCCCAATGCATTCTTTATCATTCTTTTCTTAAAAGCAGGCGAATTGCTTTCGTTCAGCAACTGTATTTTAGATTTTAATTTATCAGCAATTTTTTGGGTTAATCCGGCTGGTTTGGCGCTGATAGTATAATCTGAAAAACGCTGCATATTAAAGAAGTTGGAAAAAACAGCATGAAAGTAATCAGATGCTCTCCATACGCTTACTTCTTTATATAAAGTTAATTTTAGCCCTGTATCGTTAGAAAAATGAAGCAGTTCCTGTAAAGAGATGTCTTCATCAACCGGCTGAATTTCTTCCGGATCATTTTTCTTTAAATATGCAAGATGTTGCGGAGTGGGGCAACTGAAAAAAACAAAAGCGGTTTCAGAAACATGATCTTTTATAAATGAGTGAAGCTGGGCTCTGAAGTCAACAGGAATATGTTCATACACATCCATTAAAAATATTACATCAAACTTTTCTGTATCAGCAATTTTAGCTTCGGTAATTGCATCAGCCCTTACATAAGATAAATTAGGTGCTTTAAATAAACTATTGGCAATGTGTATAGATTGTTCACTGATATCGAAGCCTTTAAAAAATGCATCGCTATGCTTTATTGCAAGGCGGTAGCTGATTTCACCAATACCGCATCCTATTTCCAACACTCTTTTTGGCTGTATGCAACTGAATATAGCAGTTAAACTTTGCAAAGCGTATTCAACCCTTGTATTAGTATGTATAAATCCATGCAATTTTCTGTAAGCAGCCTCATCATAAAAATTTTTTATTTCATTTATAGGTTTCACGTAAGTTATTTTCGCACACCTTTAGATATAAATGAATGTATCATCATAGATTTCCACAGGTAAGGTAGCCGGCCGCAACCGGTAAACTGTATGTTGGTAAATTCTTTGTCTTTTAATAAGCCGGTTAATGTTTTCCGGCTCCAGAATTTAATATGGCCGCCATCCCATAACACGGTAAAATGTTTATCCATTTTGCCTGATAAAGCCAATACTATATTTTTCAAATATCCATGATAAGGTGTGGTAAGAATGAGTTCGCCGCCGCCGTTTTTCAGCAATATCTTTTTACAGAAATCCAGGTATTCTTTTGGCTGGTATAAATGCTCAATAACTTCGGTAGAAATAATAGTGTTGAAGAGTATACGCTGCAAAGGTTCCGGTAAATCATCTTTACTTAAGTCCTGCAAAAAAAAACGGTCTTTGTTTTTTCTTTTTGCTATATCAATACCAGATGCCGAAGCATCAGTTCCGTAAGCGTTATAACCATTTTCAATAAGGCAGTTTACCAGCCAGCCGTTTCCGCAACCGAGGTCTAAAATAATACGGTCTTTTTTCTTTGCAAGAACATTTAATAAGGGTTGTAAAACATATGCATGAATATGATTCCGGCTTTCTGTTTCATACCCATAATCTTTATAATTGGCCATTATGTAATTTATAAATCGTGTATGCCCAGGTTTTTAACTGTCAACCATGTTAACTGTCAACCGTTCTAAACTGTGTCGACAAAATTCTTTTCCACCTTTGTAAAAACCACTGTTCCTGTAATTAATAATATAACGGTTACTATTACTGCATATCCAAATAAACTCCAGCTAAAACTGCCTGCACCAAAAAAACCATAGCGAAAAGTTTCAATAATTGCGGTCATGGGGTTTGCCTTGATAAGCCATTTATATTTTGCAGGCGCTGCCGATAAGGGATAAATTACAGTAGTGGCATACATAAGTAACTGCATACCGAAAGTTACCAGAAAACTCAGATCGCGGTATTTTGTAGTAAGGGAGGAGATGATCATTCCGCAGCCTAAACCAAGCGCAGCCATTAATACCACCAATACCGGAAACAGCAATATGAAAATGTTTGGGTGAATAGATGCGCCCCGGGCAGCATAGTACCCTAAAAAAAACAGGAATAAAAGCATTTGTATGCCAAACCGAACCATATTGCTTACGATGATGCTTAAAGGCATTACCAGTCTTGGAAAATATACTTTGCCGAAAATACCGGCATTGTCCCTGAATACGCCAGACGTTTTAAGAAAGCAATCTGCAAAATAATTCCAGGCAGTTATACCTGCCATATAAAATAACGGGCCAGGTAATTTGTCTGTTGAAATGCCTGCTATCTTACCAAAAACAACCGTATAAATTACGGTGGTCAATAATGGTTGAATAATATACCAAAGCGGACCAAGAATGGTTTGCTTGTACATGGAAACAAAATCGCGCCGAACCAGCAGCCATAAAAGATCTCGGTACTCCCAGGTGGTTTTCAGCCTAAGATCAAACAAAGAATGATTTGCTGAAATTTCCCAGTGATGATGTGTGTAATCGGCCAAGCTTATTTATTTAATTCAGCCAAAAAATTAGCTGTTCTAAAAACTTCGAGGTTTTCGGTGTAGGTTTTTATCTCAAGTAAACCATCACTGATTATCCGGCAGATGGTGTAATAAGGTGAAAGAAGATCCCAAAAATCTTTAAAAAAAGTTCTTGAATAAACATGACAGGGGCCAAATTCAAATTGAATAAACTTTATGGCCTTACGTTTAATGATGTTAATAGCGCCTTCCAGCACAGCAAGCTCATGCCCTTCCACATCAATTTTTAAAAGATCAATTTGGTGAATTGAATGAAGCGTGCAGAACTCATCAATTGTTTTTAAGCTTATTTTTTCTGAAATGTTTTTATTAAGTGCATAGCTGCCAAAAGCACTTTTATATAAAGTAGTGGCGCCCGAACCTTCATAATTAGAATAGATGTTTGCAGTTTCCTGCTGCCTGCCAAAACCAAAATTAAAATACTGAATACAAGGTAGATGTTGAGTGTTTTGTATCAGCCTTTCAAAGCTGTGCTTTGAAGGTTCAAAACTATAAACGTTGATTTTCTTATTATTAAAAACTTCGGAAACAAGCGTTGAATAATTGCCTTCGTTTGCGCCTACATCAAAAATTACAAGATCATCTGCTGCAGGCAGTTTTTCTTTTATCCATCCAAGTATTTTTTTTTCTCCTGTAAATTCATGGCTTAGCGTGTTCGCATTGCCATAATTCATGCCTGTAAGTGCAAACAGGTATAATTTGTTCATTAAGGGTTGTAATGATTTTTTACAAATCAGCTGCACTAATCTTTCTTTCTTCACACTCGCGTAAAACTATCTTTAAAATAAGGAACCACTGGCTAAATTAATGCGATTTGCTAAATCTGAAAAGCCTTTTCAGAATTGATTTTTTCCGATCATGGCCGTTAGCATAGCCATATCCTAAACTGTAATCATAGCCATAACTGCCTCCGTACGTATAACCATAGCCATAATAGCTGCGAATGCCTTTAAGCTTAACATCATTCACAATTAGCGCAAGATTAGGCAGTCTTTTTTCATTGTAAATATCATTCAGCATTTTAAGCTGTTTACGCTGGGTGAATCGCTGGCGTACAATGTACAGGCTCAGGTCAGCATATTCGCTTAACACCTTGGCATCGCTTACCACACCTAACGGCGGCGTATCTACTATTATGTAATCAAAGTGTTGCTTAAGATAAGTAAACAAACCGGCAATATGTTCAGATAATAAAAGTTCTGCAGGATTAGGTGGCGTAATTGAAGTGGTAATAACAAACAGGTTATTTGTTCCTTCAACATTTTTAATTATGTCTTTAATGTTTAAGCCATTGGCAAGAAAAGTGGGAAGATCAGCGCCTTTGTCAGTGAATTTTAATGCTTCTGAAACTTTAGGACGCCGCATATCAAATTCCATCAACACAGTCTTTTTTCCTGATACAGCAAGTACTGCAGATAGGTTAATGGAAACAAAGGTTTTGCCTTCGCCGGGCATGGTTGATGTTACGAGGATAATAGAGCCTTTTGAATCTTTTGGCAAAAAATAACGAAGATTTGTACGAACCAGCCTGAATTGCTCTGGTAAAATACCTCTCGTTTTACCGGCAATTATCTTCCGTTCCTGCCCGGCAAAATGGCTGATCTCACCAATAATGGGGGTTTCTGTAAATTTAATTATTTCATCTCTGGTAGTAACCCTGTCGTTAAAAAGATCCATTAAATAAACAATTAAAAGAGGAATGCCAAGACCAAGAAACATGGCCATCAGATAAACATTTGAATTTTTAAGGTTAACCGGGCCAACTGTTTTTGCGCCATCAATAGATTCGCTTTTGCCAATAGCAGCCGCTCTTGACACGGCAGATTCTTCTCTTTTTTCCAACAAAAACAGGTAAAGTTTTTCTTTAATGCCCTGCTGCCTTTCTATTTCCAATAATTGTTTTTCTTTTTCAGGTATTTGATGGATATTGTTTAAAGTGGTTTGATATTCTTTATTGGCAGCATTGTATGCATTATTATAAACAGCTTTTACATTATTAATGCTTTCCATGATCTTGGCACGAAAATCATCTAACTGGCTTTCGAGCGTTTTTACCTGCAGGTTTTGTTCACCCAGTGTTTTCAGCATTTCTTCTCTTTTTATCACGCCGGTATTATAGCCGGCGACCAATGTCGAAAGCGTAAGATCGCCAATGCCAAGGTTAGAAGGAACGAGTTCATAGCGGCGTTTTGGATTGTTTACATACTGGCTTACCATATTGGCAATCTCCATTTGAAGTTGCTGTTCGTTCAATTTATCTTGCAGGTCTTTAGCTACGCCTAAAGCAGTTGTACCCTGCGCTTCAATATCAATAGCATTATTTTCTTTAAATTTTTTTAAACCATTTTCTACTGTGTTCAATTCACCGGAAATTCCAATCAACCTGTCATCAATAAATGCTATCGTATTATTTGCGATCTTATTATTCTGTTCAATATTGTAATTGTTATATTCACTTACCAGGCTGTTTAAAATAAGTTCTGATTTTGAGGGCACCTGCGATGATGTGGAAATGGTTAAAATGGTGGCTTCTTTACTTAATGGCACTATGCTTAAAGAACCGGCAAACGAACCGGCTATTGCTGCAGTGGGCAGCCATGTAGCAGAATATTTATAATCAGGTTTGTAGTCTGAAGGGTTTACAATATTAATGATGTAATTAAATAAGGGCGTAATGACCAGCTTATGATTTTCAGTTTTTATTTGTTTATCACCGTTTAAAACATAAATAGTTCCATCTTCTTTTACCTGTATGGTAACGTTATAATTGCGGCTGGAATCACGTATGGCTGAAAACTGTATAAATTTGCTTTGCGGATCAGTACTGAATAATTCAAGCGTATTAACCTTTCCTATTGAATAATATATCGTATTCAATTGTTCTGCCAATACCACTTTCTCCATGAGCTTCTGCGATTTCAGCACTTCGGTTTCGTTGGCAAGATTGGTTTTGTTAGAGAAGAAAACATCCGGCAACACCTGTTCTGAAACCGTGCTTTGGTTGCCTCCTTTATTATTTACATCTTTCAGAAGCAGCTTAATGCTGCTGGTATAAATTGGCGTTTGGTAATGGATATATATCACAGCCATTGTAAAAGCAATAAGCAGAAATGCCACAAACAGCGGCAGGTAATTAAGTGATTTTACCAGCAGCTCCCTGAACGAAAATTCGTTATCTTCTTCTTCTTTTTTGGGGGTGCTGTTTTTTGGCTTTGAAGCCGTTGCCATAAAAATTACTTCTTAAATAAATTTACTACAAGTATCACAGTTGTAAGCAGTGTAGTGGCGATGCCAAGATTCCTCAGGTCACGCTCTAATCTTGGGTCGTTGGTTATAAATTTTGCTTTGTCTGCTTCCACATAGATCATATCATTCTGCTTAAGATTATAATAAGGCGATTCAAACACATGATTAGAGTTTATATCCACTCTTCCAAACTCACGATGCCCGCTGTCTTCCCGTATCACCAGAATATTTGTTCTTATTCCAAATGTTGTAAGATCCCCACTTTGAATAAGGGCTTCTAAAATGGTCAATTTTCCATCGGGAACAATAATAACACCGGGGCGTGCTACTTCTCCAAAAACGTTTACTTTAAAATTAGTAATAGAAACAGTTACAATTGGCCCTTTAAGATAATTCGTTAATGTGTCTTGTAAATTGACAGCTAACTGGGTTGTGGTTAAACTGGCCGCTTTAACCAGCCCTAATTGTAAAAGCCGGATATTGCCCGCCGTATCTACAAGATAGGTGAGCGGGCTTGCCGAAACACCTCCTGCTGAAGAACCTCCGCCTGCTGCACCTCCTGTAGAGGATGTAATATTGAATTCCTGGGCAGCTTCTTTATTGGTGGCCGTAATGTTGATGCTCAGTCTGTCGCCAACCTCTATAATTGCCGGTTTATTGATGATGTTTTTTTCTGCGGCGGTAACACTATCCTGTAAATAGAGCGCATGTTGAAAAGTCTTGGGCACTCCACAGGATGCAAACAGCACAATTACAATTAGTATTGGTAATAATTTAAACAAATGCTGCAGGTGGTAACGATTTTGCGATGAAGTTATTCTTTTATTATAAAACCATTTAGTAATAACGCTGCTGTTTGTTTACGGCTTCGCCACACTCACTCCCATAAGTAAGTTGCCTTTTATTGTTTTAAACCCCTTGATATACGGCAAACTGCCTGTTGAGGTTGCTGTTAACAGCTCCTGTTAAATTGTACCATCCTTAAAACGAAATGCTTAATTGTTAATTGTTTGTTTGTATGCAGGCTTTCTGCAAATGGAGGTATTAAAGCAACCAGCTTGTTCACCAAATAATATCTTGTATAATTGCCAAGGTCGGTTTTTCGCATCACAAATCCGGTAGTCAAAAATTTCTTCTGCAAATATGCTTATAAAAATAGGTTTTTCAAAATTTACTGCTTTCCATTATTCATCAACAGAACATACTGATAAGCATGTTCTTTAAATTTTTATCGAGATTCACTGTAAAATTGGCATTTCTCTTTTTATTCATCTTCTTATTAATAAAACTTTTTAGTGCATTTTACAATGTACCAGCGTCCTGGTCAGGTATATACCAAGTATATACCAACTATATACCAACTATATACCTGGTATATGTTAGGCTTATCTTGCCCATTTCTTAAAACCAGGCTACGCTTTATGAATTTCATTTCTGCTTAATTGGCAGTAATTAATTTTTTCTGTTATCTATAAACTTAACCGGCTTTCTGCCTGTTTCATTTGAATGCATCTTTTTTATAGCTTCTTCTGAAACATAATGTATAACCGGGCTCACCCTCAGCTTTGCTTGTAAATAGCTGCGGATACGGTAATCGTTTTCTGCATTGGGATCAGCCACATATAAGTGCAGTAAAATTTCGTCCAGCCCTACTTCATTGGTTGAAACTTCAACTACATAATCATTCACTTCATTTATTTCATTCAGCAGATCAAATAAAGCAGAAGGATAAATAGTGGTGCCCTTAAATTTTATCATTTGCTTTTTGCGCCCGATAATGGGCGAAAGCCGCAATGTGTTTCTGCCGCAGGCACAGGGCTCATCAAAATACATGCAGATATCGCCTGTTTTGTAACGCAGCAAAGGCATGCCTTCTACACCAAGCGTTGTAACGGTAATTTCACCTGCAACATGTGCATCAACCCGTTTATTATTTTCATCCAGCAATTCAACAATTAATAATTCCGGCTGAAGATGGCCGCCGCATGCTGCACTGCATTCGGTAAATGCGGTTTGCATTTCTGTTGATGCATAGGTTGAATACAGTTGTATATTCCATGCCTCTGTAATTTTTTTACCAAGTATATTGAATGAACAATCGGTGTTGCGGATATTTTCGCCAATGCAAACGGCTTTTTTAACGGAGGTTTTATTAACATCAATATTATGCTCTTTTGCATATTGAATTAATTTTAGAATGAAGGAAGGCACCGCAACAATTACCGTTGGTTTTTGGCGATGAATGGTTTCCCACTGCAACGCCGGCACGCCCGGCCCTAAACGAATAACGCCGCCACCCATTTTGCGAATGCCTGAATAATAAGCAATGCCCGCCATAAACTGCCTGTCGAGTGTAAGCATTAACTGGTAAATATCGTTTGCCGAGCCATCCGCCGTTAAAAAAGAATTGTATTCGTTATAAGCCAAGCGTTGCAGATCATTTTCGGTAAGCGCAATAGAAACAGGGCTTCCCAACGTGCCCGAAGTAGAAGTGTATTCAATTATTTCTTGCTTATCAACACATAAAAATTCTTCATTATTTTTTTGAATATCTTCTTTGTTTGTTATGGGCAAAAGATTAAGATCTTCAAGCGTTTTTATGGCTTCAATATTTATATTATGCTGGGCAAAAAGTTTTTTATAAAAAGGAGAATTTTTATTTACATATTGCAGTAACTGCTGCAGTTTTTGTTGCTGCATTTGTGTTATCTTATCAATTGGCTGATAAGCTATCTCCGGAAAATTCATATTATTCTTCTATGATTACAACTGCGGTTGCAATCGTTTTTAAGTGCGACAAAGAAACCAAAATTTTAGTGATTTCAAAAGCAGCAATTGTGTTTTGTGTTATGCCGCATATATTGATCTCTGGTTTATTTTTATTATCGTGTGTTACTTCAACTTCATTAAAATGTGTTCCGTCAATCCATCCGGTTCCCAATGCTTTAAAAAAAGCTTCTTTAGCCGCAAACCGGGCAGCATAATGCTGGTATTTATTTGCTTTCAATTCACAATAAGCAATTTCATTTTCAGAAAATATCATCTCTTTAAAGCCATTTTCATTTTTAATTCTTTGCTCTATTCTTTCCACTTCAATCATATCAATTCCAACACCTTTAATCATAATTACTTTTTACAGTTCGCTAAAATACATTCTTCTTAATTTGTATCGTTACTCAAACAAACCATGAATGCTTTTGTTAAGTATATTAATAACGTATGAAATATTTAATAGCAGTTGTATTTTGTTCATTTATCGCAAGCAGTTTATTTTCTCAAAACAATTTTGTGCGATATAAAGATCCCGTTTTTGAAAAAGTAAGTGTTACAAAAAATTTGTTGTATGATACAAATGAAAACATAAAAAGAAAATACCGCCAATGTGATGTTTATAAACCTGAAAACGATTCACTGCCTCAGCAACCGTTAATCATCTGGGTGCATGGCGGCGGATTTAAATACGGAACAAAGAATGCAAAAGAAATAAAGATTTGGGGAAAAGCATTTGCACAACGCGGTTATGTTTTTGCCGCTATTAATTACCGGTTGAGTAAAAAAAATACGCTTAAAAATTTTAGAAATTTAGTTGAAGCCTGTTATATTGATGTTGATGATGTAAAAGAAGCAGCATCATTTTTTAAAACCCACGCACAGCAATTTAATATTGATACAACTAAAATAATAGTTGGTGGCAATTCTGCCGGCGGTGTTATTGCGCTGCAATCTGTTTACAGTAATATTGATGACATCCAAAATGTAATTGACAGCAATAAAGTAATTGAAAACACTGGAAAGTATAACCCGGAAAATTTTGCTGCCATCATAAATTTTTGGGGTGCAATTTTTAATGATGATTGGCTGATGCGCACAAAAGTGCCCATTGTAAGCGTGCATGGTGCAAAAGACAGAACGGTGCCTGTTGATCACCGGGGTGTTGCTTTTTTTGGAAGTGCTGCCATTCATAAAAAAGCAGATGCATTGCATATTACAAACGATATAAAAATTTATACAAATTATGCGCATGAACTGCAAAAACATTTCAATCCGTTTTTTAGAAGTGAAAGCACAATAAGAAGATGGAAAGAAGCTGCGCAGTTTGCCGCTGATTTCTTATACAATACCTTATTTAAATAGTGTGAAAATTGATATTACTTAATGGGTTTGCTTTATTTGCATGATAAGAATAATTTTGCAGCATTTTCGGGATGTAGCGCAGCCCGGTAGCGCATCACGTTCGGGACGTGGGGGCCGCTGGTTCGAATCCAGTCATCCCGACGTAACATTTTAATTAACTTTTACTTAAAGCCTGCAAAATCAACAAGTTGTGGGCTTTGTAATTTTTACACTTTACCGCATTTTACCCAATCTCACATGGTTTAACGCATAGATTTTATGAGTTAAACCGTGAGTCATTTTTGAGTTTTTCTAAGCTCTATATTTGAATCAGATCGGTTCGTTTTTAAGAACAAATCTCACATTGTTTACCAGCAGTACTGAGGAGTAAGAAAATTTTAAACTTAAAAATGTGAAGCATGAAAACTACTCAAACATTTGGTGTGCGCATTATTGCACTGCCCAAAAAAAGCAATTCAAATGAAGCATTTATTTATGCGCGTGTTACCATCTCAAAAAAAGTAATTGACATTTCTCTCAAACGAACAACACTGTGTTCTTTATGGGATTCAAAAAAGAGAATGTGTCAATAGTAAAACACCGGAAGCAAAACAAATCAATAAGTTTATTGATGATACCCGTTACAGGTTGATGGAATGTTATCAGCAACTTTTACTTGAACATAAAGTAATAAGTCCACATGCAATTAAAACACTTTATTTAGGAGAAACAAAAGCAGATAACACGTTGCTTTCATTAATAGATTATCATAACACCAACATGAAAACAATTCTATCATGGGGAACTTTAAAAAATTATTTCACTACGAGGAAATATGTACATCAATTTCTTACAACAGAAGTATAAGAATGCAGACATCTTTCTTTCATCACTGAATTATCAATTTATTACAGAGTTTGAATTTTTCTTCAGAACATGCGTGCCTTTAAATAAAAGCAATCCACTTACCAATAATGGTGTTATGAAACACATGGAACGTTTGAGAAAAATGGTAACACTGGCTTACAAAATGGAATGGATTGCACAAAGACCCGTTTGCACAATACAAGCTAAAATTTAAAAGAAAAGAAATGTCATTCTTACGGCAGATGAATTATATAAGCTTGAACACATTGAACTTTCAAAAAAGATCGTAGCAAGGGCAAGAGACTTATTTATATTTTCTTGTTATACCGGATTATCATTTATAGATATGGATAATTTACGCAGCAATAATTTGTGTATCGGCATTGATGGAGAATACTGGATAAAAACAAACAGACAAAAAACAGAAACACCTGTAAATATTCCGCTGTTGCCAAAAGCATATTCCATGATTGAAAAATACAAAAACGAACCAAGAGTATATTACAGGCAGCGCTTGCTTCCTTTCATGTCCAATCAAAGATTGAATAAATACATTAAAGACATTGCACAGTTATGTGGCATTAAAAAGGATTGAGCTTTCATGCAGCCAGACACACATTTGCAACAACGGTTACTTTAACCAATGGTGTTCCTGTTGAAACGGTAAGCAAAATGCTTGGTCATACTAAACTTAGTACAACGCAAATCTATGTGCATGTGGTAAAGCAAAAAATTAGCGATGATATGAAAGTATTGAGGCAAAAACTATGAGCCAAAACTGCAATCGCCACTAACAATGATAAGCAATCAATAATGCAAAAGCAATCTTTTTATATAGATAAAATAATGAAAGCATTGAAGATGCAGTTACAGGTTAAAGTTATGAAACAGATGTTATTATTACTATTTCCGCACAAGGTTTAACATATGCTTAAAAAGCATGGCTGGCGATTTAATTGGAAGGCAATGAATTTCAATTTGAAAGATCGCCAACTCTATGAATTAGTCATCAAGGGAAAAGATGTTATTCAAGGAATGCTGGAGTCTTCAGATAGCCGAAAAGATTATATTGAGATGTCATTTAATTGAGTCCGCTCCACATAACTATGGAAAGACAAAACAATATTTGGATGCCACCAGGCAATCTTGTTGCATTCGCATGTAAGATGATTTTGATCTTGGCTTTGACGGGTTTGTTGCGTTTACAGCCAAGACACAATTAATTAATCATCTCATTGAAACTCTGGAGAGCGGAGTTAATATTCAGAAATCGCATGAGTATTTCGGGTAATGCAGCTAAAAATTTAGTAAATTCGTATTATAATAATTTTACCTGAATGAAAGATAAAAAAAAATACTACTCTTTAGATGAAGTTGGTTTTGTCAGGTACGCAAGAAAAGAAAATATCGAAAAATCTTTAAAAAAGATATCGTGATACTGTAAATACATTAAATCAAAAAGACCCAGGTAATTCAATAAAATTAAGAACAGTCTGCTACAATTTTCTACTTCAAAAGCGGAATATAAATAGTCACTTTACTGTCTATCAATTTAAAAAGTCAGTTGTTTTATATTGAGATAACAAACCAAATAACCAGGTATTCATTTACATACAGGCTGATAAAAGTCTCATTGCTTTTGAATGACAAGATGATGAGGATGTTCGAACAAAAAAGAATTTAATTACGAGCAGTTTGCGATTTGACTATTTTCACCCGTAAATCCATCCTGTAATATCCACTGCTAACCCAATAAAAACGACTTGCGCCGCTTTAAATGTTTTCACACGGAATAATCCTTATTGTGTATTTGCTTTCAAGTAGGATGTAAAGAAAAATATTTTGTTTTGGAAAACCAAAACTTTTGCATATATGAAGACAATTTTGGGTCTTGACTTAGGAACAAACCCAGTATTGGATGGGCATTAATAGAACAAATTTTGATAAGAAAGAAGGAAAAGTTCTTGGAATGGGGGCTCGAATAATTCCAATGAGCCAAGACATTTTAGGTGAATTTGGCAAGGGCAATTCAGTACTCACAAACTGCTGAGCGCACAGATTATAGAGGTAAGGCGCAGATTAAGAGAAAGACATTTTATTAAGGAGAGAAAGATTCACCGCGTATTAAATATTTTGAGAATTTTCTTCCACAAAATTATATTTCTCATATTGATTTTGAAAAACAAAATGGACAATTTATTCCTGAAACAGAACCAAAATTGCATATAAATCCGTCTGGAATGAATAAAAACAAAAAAATAAATTTGAATTTATTTTCAAGAATTCTTTTAATGAAATGTTAACCGATTTCAACACACACCAATCGGAAATATTTTTGAACGAAAAAGGCAAACAAAATTCGATACCTACGATTGGACGATTTATTATTTACGAAAAAAAACCCTTTCCCAAAAAATTGAAAAGGAAGAATTAGCCTGGATTTTATTAATTTTAATGTGAAACATGGTTACTTTTCAACTTCGGGGAGGGGATAAGGAACAATACCAGATAAAAGAGGATATATGTGGTTTCATTAAAAATCCACTCAAATACAAAAGGGTGAAAAGACAAAAGAATGAATAACAATTAAATTGGTACAATATAACTTTAGAAAACGGCTAAATATCTATTTCAGCTACTTTTTTCACGGAACCTCAATAGCTAAATATCGAAAAAGAATTTTTAGTAACAGAAGAAATAGATGAAACGGCAAGATTATGATTGTAAAGATAAAGGAACAGATAAGGAAGGAAAAAGAAAAAAGAGATTCTCCGCTTCCTTCATTTGAGGAAATAAATTTAATGTCGAAAAAAGAACAAGAATAAAATTTTCAAAAGATTAAAGCGAAAACAGAATCATTATCAGCAATACAAATGAAAAGATTGGAACATATATCTATGACAATCTTCTGCAAAATCCCTAAACAAAAAATCGAAAGGCAAACTAGTACGCACAATAGAAAGAAAATTTTATAAGAGAAGTTCAGCGGAAATTTTCGAAAAACAAAAACAGTTTCATCTGAACTGCAGAGTGAAGAATTATATGCGATTCTGTTAGGGAATTATATAAGAATAATGACAACCATCAACAGATATTGAGTTTGAAGATTTCGCTGATTTATTTTTAGATGATATTATTTTCTATCAACGTCCGTTGCGCAGCCAAAAATCTTCTATTCAGCAATTGCACATTAGAATTCAGAAAATACAAAGATGAAAACGGAATAGAACAAATTCAATATTTAAAAGCCCACCCAAATAAGCCCTTATTACCAGTAGTTCGCTTATGGCAATGGATGTAAGTTTATCCATTTATAAAAAAGATGATGAAAGTAATGTAACCTCTGAATTTACAAACAACACAGAAGATTGGGAGCACTTTTTTGATTTTTTAAATAACAGAAAAGAAATTAGCAAAAACCTTTAATAAAATGTTTCTCAAACAAAAAAGGCTTGAAAGGAAAACTTTTAAATGTAGAAGTTGAAAATACAGATGGAATTATGTTGAAAAATAAAAAATACCCATGCAATGAACAAAAAAACACTTATCACTACACGCTTAGAAAAAGTTGATAACGTTCCACAAAATTTTTAACAGAGAAATTGAGCAAGAATTATGGCACATTATATATTCATAACTGATAAGATTAAAATTTCTATGAAGAGCTTTAAAAACTTTTGCCACAAAATATAGCTTAGATGAAGCTTCTTTTATGAGGCTCTTAAAAGATTTCCTCCTTTTAAAAGTGAATATGGTTCTTATTCAAGAAAAAGCCCTTAAAAAACTGTTGCCGCTTTTACGCGAAGGAAGATATTGGAAATGGAATGATATTGATGAAAAATCAAAAACAAGAATTGAAAAAATAATGACTCGGTGAATACGACGAAAATATTAAAGACCGTGCTAGAGAAAAAGCATTGCTTCTTACACAGGAAAACATTTTCAGGGCTTGCAACTTTCCGCTTGCTCAATATATAGTTTATGGTCGTGACTCAGAAGCCGCAATCATTGGCAAATGGAATTCTGCAAATGATTTGGAGGCATACCTGAAAGATTTTAACAGCATTCATTCGCAATCCTATTTGTAGAACAGGTAATAACAGAACACTTCGTGTGGTAAAGATATATGGACGAATATGGTAATGGTGCAAAAGATTTTTTTACGAAATACATATAGAGTTAGGCAGAGAAATGAAAAAAACAAAGGAAGAGCGTGAAAATGACACGAAAAAAATAACCGAAAATGAAACACAAACTACTTGTATAAAAGCTTTGCTGAGCAGAAATGACGAATGATGCCAATGTTGAAGACGTAGTCCGTTTTCTCCGATGCAACGGGAAATTTTAAAGCTTTATGAAGAAGGCGTGCTTAACTCAGACATCGAAATTAATGATGATATTTTAAACCATCGTAAAACCGCTCAGCCATGTCCTCAGATTTGAAGCGATATAGACTGTGGCTTGAACAAAAAATATCGTTCTTCATTCACAGATTGAAATAACTCCGCTAAATAAGCTTTTTACACCGGAGTATGAAATAGAGCACATTTATTCCACAAGCCGTTCTTATTTTGATGACAGTTTTAGCAACAAGATAATTTGTGAGCAGCAATAAATAACTCAAGGAAAATTTATATAGGATTAGCTCATTGAATTTTTTCATGGTCAAATTAGGGTGCGGTTTTTTAACAGAAAATTAAAAATTTTTGAAGTCAGCGATTACGAAGATTTCGTAAAGCGACATTATTCTAAAAATCGTAGTAAACGAAACAAGCTGTTAATGGAAGATATTCCGGAAAAAATGATAGAAAGGCAAATAAATGATACACGTTATATAAGTAAGTTTATCTCAAATGTATTATCAAATATTGTAACGGGCCGAAAACGAATGATGATGGAGTGATCGAAAAAATGTTTTACCGGGTAATGGTAAAATAACTACTGAATTAAAGCAAGATTGGGGATTGAATGATGTATGGAATGATTTAATATTACCGCGATTTGAAAGATTAAATAAGCTTACAAATACTAATCATTTTACCGCATGGAATGAAAACCATCAAAAATTTTTACCTGTAGTTCCGCTTGAAATATCAAAGGGCTTTTCAAAGAAAAGAATAGACCATCGCCATCATGCAATGGACGCTTTAGTAATTGCATGTGCTACCAGAGACCACATTAATTTGCTCAATAATCAATACGCCAAATCATCCAAACGTTATGATTTAAATAGAAAACTAAGGCAATTTGAAAAGGTTATTTATAATCATCCCCAAACCGGTGAAAGAATAGAAAAAGAAGTTCCAAAAGATTTTATTAAGCCTTGGTTAAACTTTACGGAGACGCAAAAAAAACGCTTTAGAAAATATTATTGTCAGTTTTAAGCAAAACAATCGTGTTATAAATAAAGCAACTAACCGTTATGAAAAATGGATAGAAAAAGATGGCGTAAAGGTAAAAGAAGTTATAGAGCAAAAAGGTGTAAACTGGGCAATTAGAAAGTCATTGCATAAAGAAACTGTTTCAGGAAAAGTTGAACTTAAACATATAAAAGTACCTAAAGGAAAAATATTAACCGCAACACGAAAGGGTTTAGATACAACTTTTGATTTAGAAACTATTGAGTCTATTACTGATACTGGAATTCAAAAAATTTTAAAAAACTTTTTAAACAGCAAGAGTAATAGTCCAGAGTTAGCATTTCTCGCCGGAAGGAATTGAATACTTGAATAAGAACATAGAAAAATAAATGACGGGAAACGGCATCAACCCATTTATAAAGTAAGACATATTCAACTATAGGAAGTAAATTTCCATTAGGGCAATACGGTAATAAGAAAGACAAAATACGTGGAAGCTGCAAAAGGCACAAACCTGTTTTTTGCTATTTATCATGATGAAAAAGGCAAACGAAGCTATGAAACCATTCCTTTAAATATAGTAATAGAATCGAAAAAGCAAGACTCGAAGATACCTTTACCTGAACAATGACTAATGGAGACAAATCTGCTGGAATTGCATTTATCGCCAGACGATCTGGTATATGTACCTAATGAAGATGAAAGACAAAATATTCAACAATATAACTTTAGAAATCTAACATGGGAATGGGAACCAATTTATAAAATAATAAGTTTTACCGGTAAACAACCGTTACTTTATTCAAGGCACAGATATTGCCAACCTCAATCGTACCCTATAATGCTTCCTTAAAATTTCATCATTATGGAAGCCAGAATAAATTACAATCAACCATTGATGGTACTATGATTAAAGAATACTCTGTTAAACTCAATGTAGACCGTCTCGGAAATATTAAGCCCTCTAACAACATATCGCAAAAAGAAAACAACAATTTAGTTTTAGAACCGGAAGCGATTTATAGAAAAATACAAACTTTTACTTCATTTGAAGAAGCCAAAGAAGCAGATGCAAAAGCAAAAGTCAATATATCACCAGAACAACATCTTGCAAATGTTACAGGAAAGAATTAAACAAACGTATCAGCACATATAGAGAATTACAGAGAATAAATGAGTATAGAAATAAAAATTATTGATTAAACGCACTCTCTGTTTCGAAAATCCCTGCCTACCTTAAATGTCGCAACTGAGCAACTTGTTGTAGATCGATCATCATGTAAAAGGTTACGATGAGTTTACCGATCGAACATTCACCAATTGAAGACATTGGCTATACTTATCTTAGATCATCAGCAAGTAACCATCACCTCCGTCGATTTATTGGCATAAACTGCTCGAAAATAATGCCGCTGTGATTATTTGCAATGATACCCATCATCCAGCCGGACTAATGCTGACGCTTGAAAGCCATACATTCGCAAAGTAAAGTTGTTTGTGCCCAATTGAATCACCGTTGCCGGTGAAAGAAACAATTATGGCAACAAACGGTTACGGCGAAAATTTATAACCAGGCAACCTTGTTAAAAAAGTAAGGAAAAGTTCAGCATAACTATTCTAGCAAACCTTATGCAAAATATTAAAAAGCGGGGATGTGGAAAACAATGAAGCTAAAGCCGCAGCTTATTACTGGAGCCATCTGTTCCCTCCGTTTCATGGCAGTTCTTGACGCAGAACGTTTTGGGCTCCACCGAACAACATACTCAATTACGGATATGCAATTCTACGGGCAACGGTTGCCACGTAGCCATTAGTTGGAGCAGGCTTGCTTCCAACATTGGGCATCTTCCATCGAAACCATTATAATGCATATTGCTTGGCAGACGATATAATGGAACCTTATCGCCCGTTTGTAGATATGATTGGTGAGACAACATTGTTCATAATCCGTTCAACCGTTGAAATGACTTAACACCTGCACATTAAAAGTGCAATTGCTTAAGGTACCGGCAATGGATGTGTTTATTGATGGTGAAACAAGCCCGCTGATGATCGCAATGCAGAGCACTACAGCTTCGCTTGCCAAATGCTTATACCGGGACAGAACGAAAATTGCTATATGCTGAATTAGCATGAAGGATAACCCATGTTCGAACGCTTAAACGCATATAGAATTATGTGGGTATTGTATTTTTTGATCTTCCAACTGACACCAAGAAAGAACGGAAAGCCTATATGCATAATTCCGTAAAAAGATTATAGAAGGATGGTTTTACCAGATGTTCCAGTTCAGCATTTATATCCGCCATTGCAGCAGCAAGGAAAATGCAGAAGTACATATGAAACGTGTGAAAAACATACTTCCTTCAAAAGGTCATATCGGAATTTTTGCATTACAGATAAGCAATTTGGAATGATGGAGATTTTTCATGGTAAAAAATACAACAAAGCACCGTCAAAATTCCCCAGCAACTTAGAAATGATTTTAAACATAACTTTACGAAAAAAGGAGGTTATTACGTTCAAGCTGAATGACTAAACTTTTAGCAAATCACAACAAAGCTCTTTGCTCTCACATAAGGAGTAAAGACTACTTGAAGCATATCATTCCTTTCGATTTGTGTTTTATTGATGAAAACACTTGAAACCAGATAAGCAATTCGCAACTTAAAGCTGTTGATTATCACCGATGTAAAAGAACTAAACTTGAAAGCAAATCACAACTTTATACGTTGTAGCATTAAGGTTGAGCTAATCAGTTCAGTTATACAAAGATCGTCAAGATAAAGAATGAAAGCAAATCACAACTATCATTACTTGCATTGAATAGTATCTATCAGTTGTTATCAAAGATCGTCAAGATAAAGAATGAAAGCAAATCACAACACAATAGATGTATTGTCAGATTGCTATACAAGTTGTTATCAAATATCGTCAAGATAAAGAATGAAAGCAAATCACAACAGTCAATGACAGATTGCAAAACATTGAATGGTTGTTATCAAATATCGTTGTTAAAGAATGAAAGCAAATCACAACTATTATGCTTCATTGCAATATGTTGCAGTTGTTGTCAAATATCGTCAGTTAAAGAATGAAAGCAAATCACAACTGTAAGTTGCGGTAGATTGTGCATGCTGAACGGTTGTTGTCAAATATCGTTAGTTAAAGAATGAAAGCAAATCACAACTAACGCTGTACATGATCATGAACAATTCAGTTGTTGTCAAATATCGTCAGTTAAAGAATGAAAGCAAATCACAACACTTGAAGCGGACTGTAATACTACCAATGTTGTTGTTGTCAAATATCGTTGTTAAAGAATGAAAGCAAATCACAACGCAAGCAGTGTATTATAGTCCTGCTGTGCGTTGTTGTCAAATATCGTCGTTAAAGAATGAAAGCAAATCACAACAATGCTATTGCTACATTATGCAACAACAGTTGTTGTCAAATATCAGTTGTTAAAGAATGAAAGCAAATCACAACATGGCTGATCTGTTGTCGCAATTAAGCCGCGTTGTTGTCAAATATCAGTTGTTAAAGAATGAAAGCAAATCACAACAACTGAACCGTAGTTGTAAAGATCTATAAGTTGTTGTCAAATATCAGTTGTTCAAAGAATGAAAGCAAATCACAACGCTAATGTCAGCATCGATTTCGAAACAGCATGTTGTTGTCAAATATCAGTTGTTAAAGAATGAAAGCAAATCACAACATAATGTTACCATATTTGAACAATGCATTAGTTGTTGTCAAATATCAGTTGTTCAAAGAATGAAAGCAAATCACAACTGAAACTGACGCATTTATGCAATGCACTGAACGTTGTTGTCAAATATCAGTTGTTAAAGAATGAAAGCAAATCACAACTGCAAGCTTCGCAGTGCATTTCATGTTTGTTGTTGTCAAATATCGTTGTTAAAGAATGAAAGCAAATCACAACACTGATAGCACAGCATATAATGACTTGTTATGTTGTTGTCAAATATCGTTAGTTAAAGAATGAAAGCAAATCACAACTAGGTATGCTACTTGATAAATAGTTACGTGTTGTTGTCAAATATCAGTTGTTAAAGAATGAAAGCAAATCACAACAGATACTGCTTCGATAACATTGTGCAATTAGTTGTTGTCAAATATCAGTTGTTAAAGAATGAAAGCAAATCACAACCAATGATACTGTGTACCAAACTGCAATTTAGTTGTTGTCAAATATCAGTCAGTTAAAGAATGAAAGCAAATCACAACATGCGTAGGCAATGATGTGCAAACTGACATAGGGTTGTTGTCAAATATCGTTGTTAAAGAATGAAAGCAAATCACAACAGCTAATGCAGTCTTAATACGATTCAGTAGTTGTTGTCAAATATCAGTTGTTAAAGAATGAAAGCAAATCACAACTAAGAACGCATTACCATGCAATGGCTCAAGTTGTTGTCAAAGATCGTCGTTAAAGAATGAAAGCAAATCACAACTACTGTGTTTAAGCAGTTGCAGCAATTAGTTGTTGTCAAATATCGTCGTTAAAGAATGAAAGCAAATCACAACATACCGCAATTTAACTATGCGATTTTTCAGTTGTTATCAAATATCAGTCGTTAAAGAATGAAAGCAAATCACAACGATAATTGCAGTTAATTGTCGAACACAACTATGTTGTTGTCAAATATCGTTGTTAAAGAATGAAAGCAAATCACAACAGTGTAGTATGCTTACGATTTAACGGTTTACGAGTTGTTGTCAAATATCGTCGTTAAAGAATGAAAGCAAATCACAACTATGCAAATCGCATGCAAAAATTGAATATGTTGTTATCAAATATCGTTGTTAAAGAATGAAAGCAAATCACAACTGACATCGGCTATGCATTATAGCTCATGCTGGTTGTTGTCAAATATCAGTTGTTAAAGAATGAAAGCAAATCACAACAGTCAGATGCGTGATATAAACTGATTATTATGTTGTTATCAAATATCAGTCGTTAAAGAATGAAAGCAAATCACAACCTAAGCGCGATTTATATGCATATAAGATGCAGTTGTTGTCAAATATCGTTAGTTAAAGAATGAAAGCAAATCACAACATATCTGATGTAATCCATGCATATTGATATCGTTGTTGTCAAATATCGTCGTTAAAGAATGAAAGCAAATCACAACTACCATACTCAGCATTGATGATCTCATTAGTTGGTTGTTATCAAATATCGTCAGTTAAAGAATGAAAGCAAATCACAACTCATTGCAGCTCTTGCAAACAATAGCTGGTTGTTGCAAAGATCGTCAGTTAAAGAATGAAAGCAAATCACAACAGATAATGTATTGTTCGCAATTAAGACTACAAGTTGTTGTCAAATATCAGTTGTTAAAGAATGAAAGCAAATCACAACTGCAGTTCGGTATAATACGTAGCATTGTAGCTGTTGTTGTCAAAGATCGTTGTTAAAGAATGAAAGCAAATCACAACTACTTGTAAACATTGATAATACATGTTTATGTTGTTATCAAAGATCAGTTAGTTAAAGAATGAAAGCAAATCACAACGTAAGAATCTGTGTATATGACAGCTGAATTAGTTGTTATCAAATATCGTTAGATAAAGAATGAAAGCAAATCACAACCTTCATGAGCTTCACGTAATTCAGTTCGATGTTGTTGTCAAAGATCGTTAGTTAAAGAATGAAAGCAAATCACAACGTGTATTCGGTGCTACATATTACTCATGGTAAGTTGTTATCAAAGATCGTCAGATAAAGAATGAAAGCAAATCACAACAAAGTGCTGATGACTTTAAAATGCTACGATATGTTGTTATCAAAGATCGTCAGATAAAGAATGAAAGCAAATCACAACTATCATGTACCTGTTAACTTGTCGCCTGTTGTTATCAAAGATCGTCAGATAAAGAATGAAAGCAAATCACAACATAACAGTATGTTTACGAAGCATTTGTTGTTGTCAAAGATCGTCAGTTAAAGAATGAAAGCAAATCACAACTATGCAAGGTTGACATAACCGATTATGATAGGTTGTTATCAAAGATCGTTAGTTAAAGAATGAAAGCAAATCACAACATATGCACGTTTGAAGCGGTTCTTCCGTTGTTGTCAAAGATCGTCAGTTAAAGAATGAAAGCAAATCACAACGTTAATCTGATAAGCTTTGGTAGAATCGGTTGTTGTCAAAGATCGTCAGTTAAAGAATGAAAGCAAATCACAACGATGATAACTGGCAGTTAACAGCTCATCATCGTTGTTGTCAAAGATCGTTAAGTTAAAGAATGAAAGCAAATCACAACATGATAGCATGTTAATGACGATGCAGATAATGTTGTTATCAAAGATCGTCAGTTAAAGAATGAAAGCAAATCACAACATACTTACACTGTATAACTTACCAGTCAAGTTGTTATCAAAGATCGTCAAGATAAAGAATGAAAGCAAATCACAACATAAATATTGATAACTCCGTTATATGATCAGTTGTTATCAAAGATCGTCAAGATAAAGAATGAAAGCAAATCACAACCTAATAGTTTAAAGTAAGAGCTTATGTTGTTATCAAAGATCGTCAGATAAAGAATGAAAGCAAATCACAACAAGATTACTTGCTATTACCAGCTTGGTTGTTATAAAGATCGTCAAGATAAAGAATGAAAGCAAATCACAACTAAAAATTTGATGATCAATGATATGGTTGTTATCAAAGATCGTCAAGATAAAGAATGAAAGCAAATCACAACAAAGGCATGTGTGAAGTTATAGCATCATGTTGTTATCAAAGATCGTCAAGATAAAGAATGAAAGCAAATCACAACATGGATAATTGTGCTCCTTTATCTGATTGTTGTTATCAAAGATCGTCAGATAAAGAATGAAAGCAAATCACAACTATATGAGTTATTACATAGTTACTGATAAGTTGTTATCAAAGATCGTCAAGATAAAGAATGAAAGCAAATCACAACATATGCTTATCTATCATTACGCATTATGTTGTTATCAAAGATCGTCAAGATAAAGAATGAAAGCAAATCACAACATGCAGATACCGATAGGCTCGTTAGTTGTTATCAAAGATCGTCAAGATAAAGAATGAAAGCAAATCACAACATGATACGTGGATTTATAAGCACAGTGTTGTTATCAAAGATCGTCAAGATAAAGAATGAAAGCAAATCACAACTGGATGTTTAAGTATTAATTACATGCCAAGTTGTTATCAAAGATCGTCAAGACTAAAGTTGAAAGCAAATCACAACTTCATACTGCATGCGTATGTTTGCGGCAGTTGTTATCAAAGATCGTCAAGAACTGAATTGAAAGCAAATCACAACTCGATAAAACTGTTAATTTTCATGATGTAAAAGAACTAAAGAATGAAAGCAAATCACAACTCTTTGTTGCTGTTTCTATTTCAAAGATCGTCAAGAAATGAATTGAAAGCAAATCACAACGACAGCCCGTATTGTTGCGCTGTAACGTGTTGTTATCAAAGATCGTCAAGAAAAGAATGAAAGCAAATCACAACTGAACAGGTTCTGACTTGTAACTACGGCTTAGCGTTGTTATCAAAGATCGTCAAGATAAAGAATTGAAAGCAAATCACAACACAAGTTTTATGTAAGGATTATGATAAAGTTGTTATCAAAGATCGTCAAGATAAAGAATGAAAGCAAATCACAACGTTATTACACGCCCTTGCCAAAGTTGCACTGTTGTTATCAAAGATCGTCAGAAAGTGTCACAAATGCCTGCTGTTAAAAATTATCTGAATAAGCAATGTCAAAATACATTAAAACTTATCTAATCTTAACAAGGCTTAATTTAATTTGATACGATTTGATACAATTTGATTTTTCAAAAAATTACAATTGTTAATGACTGATGTTTTGATCCTCTTTAAAATTTGAAGTGGTGATGTTATCTGCATTCAGCTTACTTAAATTTGACTTGTAGTTTTCTTATTGTGAACAAGATAAAAGTGAAGAAAGATGCAAGAAACACCAATGTTATTTCCAATGGCTCCGGCGGAGTTCTGGAAACAGATTAAAGCAACAGTTGAAGAAGTAGTAAAAGCAAACATTAATCAAACTTCTTTTCAACCACCAACAGACCACCTTCCTGAAAAAGCACTGCTTAAACTAAGCGATGTATGTGCTGTATTCCAGGTATCTAAACCAACACTCTATGATTGGTTAAGACAAAACAAAATCAAAAGCTTTAAGATTAAATCGAGGCGGTATTTTTTAAGAGCAGATATCGAAGCCATGATACGAAATCATGAAACTGCTGCGGTACAGGTAAAAGATTAATCAATCAATTTAAAAAGAGGCGTTATGAAATGTGCAGAAGGCAACAAGCTTGACCTTGTGGAATATTTATTTTCATTAGGGTTTACACCAACAAAAATCAGGGGTAATAACTATTGGTATATATCACCATTAAGAGATGAAAAAGAAGCATCATTTAAAATAGACAGAAACAAAAATGTATGGTATGACCATGGTGCAGGAAAAGGAGGAACTGTGGTTGATTTTGTAACATCTTATTTTAATTGTGATGTATCAAGAGCTTTACAAAAATTATCATCTTATCAGCAAGTTCCGCAGAAGCGATTTATTTCAACAGAAACACCTGGTTCTATTATCTTATCTGAAGTACATCAACAGGAATTATTTGATGAGAAACAACAATATTGTAAATGCAGAAAAAAGTAATCAGCAAAGACCGCCGTTTCACCTGCATGAGAATAGTTTGATAAATCATAAGGATGCAGCAGAAACGGCTATAGAAATAATAGCCGCAAAGAAGCCGATCACAGACCCGATGCTTTGCCGCTATTTAAAGCAAAGAAGAATTGATAAAACGGTTGCTGATAAATACTGCTATGAAGTAATATTTAAGTTCAGTAATAGAGATGCAAAACATATTGCAATAGGATTTAAAAACAGTGCCGGCGGATATGAATTAAGAAGTGAATATTTTAAGCTGAGCAGCTCGCCAAAATATATTACTTACATAACAAACGACAAACAAAATTGTGATACAAAAACAGATGTTGTAAGCAATCATTTTAATGCTTTAAATGTGCTTAAAAAAGGAAGGCAAAAATGATGATGAAAATCTTTCTAATCATTCATCAATTGTATCACAAAATGATGTTGCAAAAAGCAGTTTAAAAAGCGATTTAAAAAACAAAATTGAAGAGCAAAATCAATCAACAAAACAAGCAAAATCAATTGCTGTTTTTGAAGGATTTTTTGACTTCTTAACTTATCAAACGATACATCAAAATCAAACACAACCACTGACAGATTTTCTTATGCTCAACTCACTTGCTTTTTTTGAAAGAAGTCTTTTACTGATGGAAAAACATCACAGTATTCATCTGTATTTAGACCATGATGAAGCAGGTAAAAAATGCCTTGACATTGCATTAAAGCGTTCATCAAAATATAAAGATGAAAGCAATTTGTATGAAGGATACAAAGACCTTAATGATTGGATAATGAATTTTGGTAAGCTTGAACATAAGCAATCATTAAAGCAATCTTCTAAGATGGGATTGCCATAAGTTATTTGATGTAGCCAGCTATGTTTCGGTTTAACCGAAACGCTGGCTTTTTCATGCCGCTCCTGCGGCATTCAAAAGATGATAGAGATAAACGAATAGTGAAAAAGACACGTGAAGATGGAAAGTGTAGAGAACGAAATAAGAAAAGATATTGTCAGAAAACAGAAAGGCGGAAGACCCAAAAAAGAGATTAAGCAAAATGAATTTATTGGAGTGAAATGTTCCGTACATGAAAAAAATCTCCTCAAACAAAAAGCAGAAACTGCAGGCTTAAGTCTTTCAGAATTTTTAAGAGAAACGGCTTTACGAGGACAAGCTGTCAGGCAAATAAAAGCACTTCCTCAAGAAGTTTTACAGTTCACTGCAATGCTAAATCATCTTGCTGCAAATATCAATCAAATAGCAAAAAAATGCAACACTTATAACGACGAATTAAAGGCTGTTGAAAGAAAAGAATTACAAATGCTTCCCATCAAATTAAAACAGCTTGCTTTCAGACATCAAAAATTATCTCAAATGATTGGAAAAATAACGATAGGAAAATCTTTCAGAGGATGCCTTTTATATTGCTTAAATGATAAACAAAAATTACATAAAGATGATATAGTATTTAAGAACAGAGCAGAGGTTTTAATGTTTAATAAATGCTTCGGAAATCAAAACGAATTGATACAACAATTTAATGAAGTAAGACAGTTAAATCCAAAGCTTGCAAAGCCTGTTTTACATGTTACCTTAAGCTTTGCAAAAGATGATAAGTTAGACCAAAATAAATTGATGGACTATAAGTGAATCTTGCGCCAAAGATTTAGGTTTTGAAAACAATCAATTTGTATCCATTTTTCATAAAGACACAGAACATCCAGCACATGCATATTGTAGCCAACAGAATTGGATTTGATAAGAAAACTGTTAGCGACAGTAACAACTATCAAAAGACAGCAGCTTTTTGCAGAAAAATGGAATTAAAATATAACCTGCGGCAAGTGCTTAGTCCAAGAAGATATTTATCAAAAGAACAACGATTGTTACCAAGAAATGATGAACGTAAAAAAGCATTAGCACTTGCCATACGAAATGCAATTATTAATTCAAAAGACCTTGACCATTTTGTAAGAATCATGCAGTCAAAAGGATATAAAGTAATTAAAGGCAGAGGCATTAGTTTTATTGATGATAAGAAGGTAAAAATAAAAGGCAGTGAAGTCGGATATTCACTTCAAAAAATCGAACAACGATTAGAGTTTCAACATCGACTTAAAACTGATCGTGAATTTTTTAAACAAGTGATTGAAAGAAAGCCGTTGAGAAGTTTAACTGAAACTGTAAATCATGTTCAATTAAAAATGAAAATATTTCAATTACACATCAACTTAAACAAGATGTTTCTGAAACAATTGATGCATTATTAAAGCCTGAACAAACACCCGAACAAATTGAACCAAAGTTGCTGGTGAAGAAAAAAGAAAGAAAGAAAAGAACAAGATTGCATTTATAGAATTGAACAATATGTACGTCTCGTTTGTTTTAGCAATGTATTATCTCTACATGAAGCAAGATCGCTTTAGAGCTGAATAATCACTTCATCGATGTCGTATCTGGATCAAAAAGACGTTTTTAGATTCTGCTGATGTGCCTTCGAAGTTTTAAATGATTTTGATAACGCATTTTTGGTATTGCCAAATTAATAGAACATAATAAAATGCTTAACATACTACAAGGAGGTCTGAACAATTAATAGCAATCGCAAAGTTTAGTGCGAACTGCCGCTTCTCGGAGCAACGATTAAAAACGCAGGTTTGAATTTAAAATTGAAATTGAAGATGTGAATTAAAATTTTACGTGAAAGCTTCAGAAACTGTAGTCTGATTTATGGGCGAGGTGATTCATTAAGTTTTTTATTAAGCGCATTTATTTTGCGCTTGATTTGCTTTAACTGCTGGTATATTTCTTTCACCTGAACAAAGTGTAAATCATTGAGAAGCGCATTATGATACTGTTAGATATTTCCAAATATTTCTTCTGTAGCGCATCCTTACTATCATCCTCAGTTTTCATGTAGGATAAAGATAAGTTTGGTTCAATCCCTCCACGCTTTTGGAGCTTTGACGTAGAAATTACAAATTGATGACATCGACGCAAACATGTATTTTGTTAGCCTGTTTTTTAATGCAGTTGTTTTAGTTATGCAGCAACAAGAAATAAATGCCATGATTGATTTACTTGAAAAAGAGATCTCAAAATTAAATGAGTACTATCAAATTCTTCTGAGCCAAAACAAGAAATTTCCTGAGCTGAAAAATGTAAGAAATGAACTAAAAGAAGCAAAGGAAAAATTGCAGCGATTTAAAAAAGAAAATACTAAAAAGTCCTAAAAAATGTCTGTGGATCTATTAAGCGTCAATTTTTTTTCTCAAACAGCATAGTTAACAACTTTTTTTTATTTGGATCAGTTTCACTGAAGTAAAGCTTTTCACCTTCTGTTGATGCAGAAAAGAAAAAACAACAGCAAACACCTGGCTAAACTTTTTGAGACTATCTTAAGCATCTTGTAGGGAACGATAACTAAATCTTGTAGGGAACGATAACTAAATCTTGTAGGGAACGATAACTAAGAAGACATTTGATGATGCTTTAAGAATATTGCAATTTTTTTTGGTTGTCATCATATATAATCATTTCACCAATAACGGGAAAGTATAAGCATTATAACAGCTATTACCGCTGCGTGCATGTATGCCATTAATATTAACAGTAAGACCGCTAATTAATACCTATCTTGTTATTACGTCGCAAGATGGTTAATACATATTTTTTCTCATTAAATTCAGGCATTGTGGCTGTTAAAGTAAGCTTTTCAAAAGTGAAAGGGGCTGATTTTTATTCAACCCTCAACAAAAAAGTAGAGGCGTTTTTTGCCTCGGACAAACGCTCAAAAAAAGGCAACGGTTTAATGTTATTTAAGGTGTTGTTTTATTCAATCGTTTTTATTTCCGCTTATCTTGTTCTTATCCTGGTAAACACAACCATCCCCATACAATTTTTGCTGTGGCTAATTCTTGGCTTGTTTACTGCTTTTATAGGACTTAATATTTCGCACGACGCGGTGCATGGTTCCTTATCATCGAATAAATCCATAAATAAAATATTCGGATATTCATTTAATGTAATCGGTGGCAACAGTTATGTATGGAACATTACACATAACATCGTTCATCATACATATACCAATATAGAAGGGCATGATGAGGATATTGAACAGATACCTTTATTGCGTATGTCGCCCCACCAGAAATTGCGTAAAGTGCACCGCCAGCAATACTGGTATGCCTTCTGTTTTTTATTGCCTATCTTCCCTATCGTGGGTGTTTATAAAAGACTATGTAAAGTTTTTTAAGAAAGAAATTGGTAACTATAATAATAAAAGCATCCGCGTATTCATACTTTATTCTTTTTGCATCAAAAGCAGTTTATTATATTTTGTTCCTGGTGCTGCCTTTTATTTTTATAAAGGCGACATGGTGGCAAATTTTATTGGGCTTTGTTGCAATGCATCTTGTGCAGGGTTTTACTATGGCAATTATTTTTATGCTTGCTCATGTAGTGGAAGAAACGGACTTTCCCTTACCGGATGATACCGGCACCATAAAAAATACATGGGCTATTCACCAGCTGTACACTACTGCCGATTTTGGACGCAACAATTTTTTACTGAGTTTTCTTTGCGGCGGACTGAACTTCCAGGTCGAGCATCATTTATACCCGAGAATATGCCATGTACATTACAAACATATTTCTGCCATTGTAAAAGAAACAGCAGAAACCTTTAACCTTAGATATAATGACAACGATAGTCTGTTTAGTGCCATCGCCTCACATGTGCGTTTATTAAAAGCGCTGGGGAGGCAGCCCGCAATGGCTGTACAACATTAATTGTAGAATTTAATTTATCATATGGCTACAAAGCAAGACCTTGATTTTACATACTCAACTATTGATAGAATATTCCGGCTAAGTTTTGGAGAAACGGCAGATTACAGCGGAGCAAAATTTGATGGCGACTTTAGTGTGCCGGTAGAAGAAGGTCAAAGAAGAAAGCACAAGTTTATTGCGAAAAGCCTGAATATACAAAAAGATTCAAAAGTATTGGATATGGCCTGCGGATGGGGACCTTTTTTAAAATACATAAAACACATAGGCGCGAAGGGAAAAGGAGTTACACTTTCTGAAGGGCAGGCTATAGCCTGTGTAAGAAACGGGCTGAATGTTGAAGTAATGGATTGCCGTGATATAACACCGGCGGTACTGGGAAGATTTGATGCAGTAACCTGTATTGGCGGGCTTGAGCATTTTTGTTCTGTTGAAGAATATAAGGCGGGTAAACAGGATAAAGTATACAGCAATTTCTTTAAAAATGTTAGCGACCTGCTGCCCGCAAAGGGAAGATTTTATATGCAGACGATGGTATTTACCAAAAGCACGCCCTGTCTGATAAGATAGATATTCAGGCAGATAAACATTCTGTTGAATATGCACTGGCACTTATGATAAAGCAGTTCCCGGGTTCGTGGTTACCATATAGTGAAGAGCAGGTTATTGCAGATGCAGCTCCTTACATGAAACTGGTATCTAAAAGCAGTGGCAGGCTCGATTATATAAAAACAATAAAATGCTGGCGAAAGAAATTTAGGAAATTTAATTTGCAGAAATATCTGCTCTATATTTCTCTTATTCCAAAATACCTTTTTGATAAAGAGTTCAGGCTCCAGGTAGCTATATTCAGAATAAGCCCTAATAAAATTTGCTTCGAAAGAGAAGCAATGGATCATTACCGCCTGGTGTTTGAAAAGACATAGCAGTAGATAAACAACCAACGACCTAAACTTGCACAGCTTTCGAGTCTCTTCAATTGCCAGCTTCAAAGCCGTCTGACAGGTAGTATATTTATATAAATTATTATAGTAAAAAAGCGCACTGCAAGCACGCCTTTTTTAAACCGTTTTGATATTTATAAATCGTCTTTATTGTATACAAACAAGTTGAAAAATCGTCGGACATAATACTCAGGAGATAAATTCCTTTCTCAAAATTGCCGTAAATGGTTATATTCTTTTCCAGCAGTTATAAATCACCAATACTATTATTTCATCGTTCTGGTTTGTTATTTCAAGATTAGTAATTTGTCCCGTAACTTCCCCAAGCTCTCTAAGAAACATATCAAGCTCTTCCTGCAGCGCATCCATCTTCGAAACCTCTAAAAAATTTACTGTACATATTTAATTTATCAAATTAATGTTACCGTGAGTTGTTCTGCTTAAGCAGCCGTCTAAATGATTCTTTACCCGCATAAGTTAGTTCAACACTATTAATAATGCCATCTAATCTTTTTACGACAATCCAGTTGAATGTTTCTAACCTTTCATAAAAGGCAACGTTGGTAAAATCTGCTTCCCCGTTTGCTATAAGCCTGATAGCGTTGTTTCTTTCTGCGCCAGTATAAATCATTTTATTTATTAAGTATGTAATGTATGTATAATTCAACCGAATCATTCATACTAATAATATATAAGCAGATACCTAAACATTAACACATAAAGGGGTGATTAACATATATCTTACGGTAAATACCAACAATGCAAGTATAAATGAGAATGTTTTCGATGAAAATGAATTACCTGAAATAATGAAAGAGTTATCAGCATTGAGTAAACGCGCAGCAAATACTCCTGTTTATTTTAAAGCGGAGATTATAATTTCTTTTTTGAAAAATCATTCTCTTAAAAATGAATCGATCGAAGCAAATCCTGTATTGGCACAACTAATGATTTCTGGCTCTTCCACAACTAAACACATAGAATCTCTTTTTGAATCTTACCGCGGAAAAAAAAATTTTTTGCTTGCGTATGAAAGCTACCTAACAGCGCAGGTACTTAGTTTAGAACATGCAGTAACAGCAACGCCTTAATAAAAAAAATGATGTTGAAGATAAAACAAATGCTCAATAGCGTAATGCAGCTTGAACAAAAGATGATAAAAATTTCCGGTGTTAATGTTGTTCTGCTGCGCAAATACTCTTGTTTGGCGTTCGTGCTACTTAGTTGTTATGTATTATCTAAAGCGATCTTCTGACTTTTGTTTTGTAGTCATAATACTGTTGTTTAAATGTGCGGTCAAGGTATCTTTCTTCACGCTTAATTACCGTATTCTTGAACTATAAAAAATAAAATAAGTAATAATACTAAGTTCCACCAATTGCCAATTATAAATGAAAGTCCCGTATAAAAAAAATAAGCTAACGTACATCGGGTTGCGGCTTATTGAGTAGATACCCGTGGTCTGTAACGAGTTTGCATGCTTAATGGTTACCGGTGTATCTTTTGTCTTAAAGAATTGCCGCAATGCTGGAAAATTGAAAAATAAGCCAATAAGAATTATAATTGGAGCCAATAATCTTTGATATTGCAGTATAGTTGTAGGTGGTTTCTCTGATTATTTATTTATTACTCCAATAATCTGCATAAACAGATTATAACTTTCAATTGCCTGAACATGTAATGAGGAAAGCATGAAGTTTCTGCTTTAAAGATTTGTGATTATCTATTGTCATGTTTTCTACTGCTTTCACCAACCTTGCATTCTTTTCAAGAAAATTTTGTTTTGTTTTTTCAAATGATTCTGGGTTCATAACGGATTGTTTATAACACTAATTTAAAAAATTACTTTTTCTTTTGTCTCTTTTCAATACCGGTGCGGGTGTTTTCATCATGGATTTTAGCTTACTATCAAAACCGCCTTTAATTTCACCATCCTCGTATTTCTGATAAGCGCTTTATCGATAAACCCGTGCCTGATTTTTCTTCTTTTGTCCCCATAAATTACCCTTCATTATATTCCACACATAGCAATTTTCAACTAATAGAGATAGATATTGGATACATCAATCAAGACTGATATAGATAAGGTGCAACAAAAGTGTTTTTGAACAATAGCAATTGGATGGGTTTTTTATCACAACAATCAACCAGGGAATTATAGAAACTCATCAATTTGTATGTGGTAGCCAAATTTCTTTTGTTACATCACATCTGAATTATCAAGAGATCAAAACATTACTTGCCACATCAATTAAGTAAGAGTAATTATGTCTAATTAAATAACATATAAAGATGTTTCTCGAATCTATAGTTGATTAAAACGATTTTATTTATCTTTATTTAGTCTTATTTCTCACAATAATGAGATAAACAATGTGAGGTAGTTCTTTCAAAATTCTAAGTATTTGATTTTGTTCAGCTATAAAATTATATAAAACGTTCAGTCATCCCGACCGGAACATTTTAATTAACCTTACTTAAAGCCTGCAAAATCAAAAGTTGTGGGCTTTATTGTTTCTGCATTTTGCTGGTGTTATTGCCGGCAAAGTTTTCATTTAATAATTGTTGCTGCGTGTAACAAATATCTGCCGCAAAAAAAATATTGCATTCATCAGCTTTAATTACAACTGAACAATGATGATAAGTATGCCCGGGCGTTTCAACTAAAATAATATCTTTTGATTGTGTGAGATAATGCGCTTTATCAAATACATCATACTGTTCATTTAATTCAATCAATTCAGGCTTAAACTATGATGGATAAAGCTTAGACAGATCGCAAAAGGCTTTTCCCATTCGGCTTTATCCACCATAATTTTTGTGTTTGGAAAATGCCTGATGCCATCAGTATGATCAAAATGCAAATGAGTTAAAACAACAGCTTTTATTTTTTGCTGATTGATGTTAAGCTCTTGCAACTGCGCATCAATTTCATCTTCTCTCTTTACAGAAAATTTAAACTGTGTTGTATCAAACCAGTTTGCAATAATACCTGATGATCTGAAATAATTTTTAGTATGTATCTCAGCAGTTTCGCCTGCATCAATTATAAAAATGCCTTCAGTGTGTTCAATTATCAAAACATGAATGGGCAGCCATTTTGTAAAATTTGTATCAAATAAAAATGAGGCCAAAGCACGAAATCCGGAGTGTTTGTTTTCCCTGAATTTTGTTTTAACCGCAACAGCACCGGTTGAAATAAGATGAGCATTTACAGGCTTATTATTTGAATGCAATTGAACTGTTGCGGCGCTAAACATCAATTAAAGATAAAAACTAAAAAAGGGAATGAACATTCATTCCCTTAATATAAAATTACATCAACCCAACTAATTTATGCGCACTGTAATTATCTGCATTTCGCTGCCCATATTTTTAAGCATTACTGTTAAATTATAACTTTGCGAAGCACCATTCAGCTTTCCGGCAACATACATGGTTCCGTTCATTTCACGCTGAGAAGTTACTTCAAAACCATTAATTTTATTAGAAGTAAAAAAATCGGAAACAGCAGATGCCGCTTCAGCTTTAGTAATATTTTTCATTTCATTTTTTTGCGGAAACTTTACGTCAACAGCATTGCTAAAATAACTGCTGAATTTTGCTGCACTGCCTTCTTTTAAAGCAGCAACAACACCATCACTGTTTTGCGCAAATAACGAAGCTGAAAATAAAAATGAAATGATGGTAAAAAATTTTTTCATTGTAAATAATATTGAATTTTTAGACTAAAGATAAAGCTTATTGTTTAAGCAATACCGTTATGCAATTGTGAAATGATCTGCACTTGTATTAAACAATTTTTATTTGTTTTAATAATTGCAAACGCTGATTGGAAGATGAAAACAACAAGTGAAATCATTAGCTTTACGGCATGACAAGCAAACGAGCAATTTTAATTATTATGGATGGATGGGGCCTGGGAAAAGTATATTCATCCGATGCCATTCAACATGCAAAAACGCCATTTGTAAGCAGTTTATACAACAAGTATCCTAACACAACATTAACAACCTGCGGCGAAGCAGTTGGTTTACCCGAAGGGCAGATGGGCAACAGCGAAGTGGGCCATTTAAATTTAGGCGCCGGCCGCATTGTTTACCAGGAATTACAACGTATAAATGTTGCCATTCGTGAAGGTTTATTTCAAAAAAATGAACATTTATTGAATGCCATTAAATATGCAAAAGAAAATAAAAAAACATTGCATGTAATGGGTTTGGTAAGTGATGGCGGCGTGCATTCGCACATCAATCATCTAAAGGCAATTATTGATGTGTGCAAAGCGCAAAATTTAAGTGATGTTTATGTTCATGCGTTTACCGATGGTCGCGATACAGACCCGCACAGCGGCTTAAAATTTATAAAAGATTTACAGCAGTATTTAAATAATTCTGTTGGAAAAATTGCAACCGTTAGCGGAAGATATTATGCAATGGATCGTGATAAAAGATGGGAAAGAATTAAGCTTGCTTACGATGCATTGGTTAAAGGTGAAGGCGTTAAAGCAACAGATGCCATTGCTGCTGTTGAACAATCTTACGCAGCAAATGTTACTGATGAATTTATTAAACCAACTGTTATTGTAAATGAAGCGCAGCAACCGCTAACAACCATTAAAAATGGAGATGCGGTTATCTGCTTTAATTTCAGAACAGATCGTTGCCGTGAAATTACAGTTGCACTTACGCAGCAGGATTTTCCTGATTATAACATGCATCCGCTGCAATTAGATTATACAACGATGACGGAATATGATCATACATTTAAAAACGTACACATCATCTTTGAAAATGATAATTTAAATAATACGCTTGGCGAGATCATTGAACAGAATAATTTAAAACAAATTCGTATTGCAGAAACCGAAAAATATCCGCATGTAACTTTCTTTTTCAGCGGCGGAAGAGAAGCACCGTTTAAAGGAGAAACACGCATTCTTGTGCCTTCGCCAAAAGTGGCAACGTACGATTTAAAACCTGAGATGAGTGCTTACGAAGTAACTGATAAATTAATTCCTGAGATAGAAAATGAATCTGCAGATTTTATTTGTTTAAACTATGCCAACGCAGATATGGTTGGGCACACCGGCGTTTGGCAAGCGGTTATAAAAGCAGTTGAAACGGTTGATGCCTGTGTTGAAAAAGTGGTTACTGCTGCGCTTGAACATGATTATACAACTTTTATACTTGCCGATCATGGCAATGCGGATTATGAAATAAATGAAGATGGTTCGCCAAACACGCAACATTCATTAAATCTTGTTCCGTTCTTTATAATTAATAAAAACTGGAAAGGTGAAATAAAACCAGGCAAGCTTGGAGATATTGCGCCAACAATTTTAACGTTTATGGGGTTGCCTTTACCAAAAGAAATGACAGGAAATATTTTGGCAACACCATAATTTCATGCAAAGATGCAAGTAAGAACAAGAATAACCTGTGGCTCTTTGCAAACTTTATTTCTTTGCGCGGAATAAATATTTTTCATGAAAAGAATTTTATTAATCATCGTAATTATTTTTTTGGCCATTCAATTTTACAGGCCGCAAAAAAATATTCATCCGGGTTTGCAGCCAAATGACATTTCTAATTTATATGCGGTGCCCGCAGATGTTGATACCATTTTAGTTCATGCATGCAAAGATTGCCACAGTAACAACACACGATATCCATGGTATAATAAGGTGCAGCCGGTTGCATGGTTTTTAGCTAATCATGTAAAAGACGGAACAGGCTCTTTCAATCTGAATGAATTTGCAACCTATCCTGTTTGGAGGCAATATGATAAAATATCCGAAGTGAAAAAACAAATTGATAAAGGTGAAATGCCGCTTTCATCTTATACATGGATTCATAAAGATGCCATCTTAACTGATGCGCAAAAAGATACAATTGAAACATGGAGCGAAGGCATCAAGAAACAAATGGAAACAAAATATCCGCAGGACAGCTTGCGAAGACCAAAAAAAAGATAGCCATTCATATAATTCTTAAACAAAACGAATTAGTTTTTGTAGATTGAATAAAAATTTGTGCATGGACAGGCCAATATCAAATCCACAACAAAAAAAATTATTCTATTTCGATCCGCTCGACATATTTCCATACAGTATTGCCTTGTTAATGTTTATCGCTGAAATTTACATTATTCACCAGTTTGTTGCACTAACACCCATGATGCAACATTTGCATTAACATCCATATAAACTTTGCTTTCTTTGCATGCACATGCAAATAACAAAAGCAACATATCTTATTTCAAGCCCGTCGTTTGATAAATGCCCGAAACCAGACAGACCGGAATATGCATTTATCGGCAGAAGTAATGTGGGAAAATCATCCTTAATAAACATGTTATGCAGCAATTCAAAGCTTGCCAAAATATCTGTAACACCAGGAAAAACGCAGTTGATTAATCATTATTCAATTGAAAGCACAACATCACATCAAAAGAAAAAAACAAATTGGTTTTTGGTTGATTTACCGGGTTATGGTTATGCAAAAAGATCGCAACAACAAAGAAAACAATGGAGTAAGATGATTGAAGATTATTTGCGTAAAAGAAACAACCTTTTAAACATTTTTGTTTTAATTGATGCAAGACATGAACCGCAAAAAATTGATTTAGAATTTTTAAATGATTTAGGAGAATGGCAATTGCCTTTTACAATTGTTTTTACAAAAGCAGATAAAGAAAAGCCCGGCGCTGTTGAAAGAAATGTAAAATTATTTTTTGAGAAGATGCGTGAAAGCTGGCAATTTCTTCCGCAATATTTTGTAACAAGCGCCATCACTAAACAAGGCCGGGAAGAAGTGTTAGATTTTATGGATGATTGTAATAAAGCGTTTAATAAACTTTAATTTTTTGTTCAGAATAATAATAATTAAAATGATAAAAATTCTTCAAAACATACATCCTGTTGTATTTCTTTTAATAGCAACAACGCTCGAAGTAAGTGGCGATGCAATTATTAGAACATCTATTTATAATCACACAGGTTTAGCACGAACCGGATTTTTTATTTTGGGTGCAATCTTATTATTCGGTTATGGATTTTCACTCAATCTTGCGCCTTTGGAATTTAGCCAGGTTGTTGGTCTTTACATTGCAACATTATTTGTTGTTTGGCAGGTAATTAATTATATCGCATTTCGCACTGTGCCAAATTTGCCAATAATAATTGGCGGCATACTTATAATTGCGGGAGGTTTAATTGTTAGCTTTTGGAAACAATAACATTATTCAAAAACAATACTTTAATCTTTTAATCTGTAAATAGAAAACGCAAATTCTCATTACAATAAAATCTTTTTTTAATCCAAAACTACTTCAATTAATTAATGTTGCCCGCATTGCATTAACTGCATAAGAAAGCGGATTGACAAATGCAACTACTTTCATTGCTAAGATAATAATCAGCAAATTTTATTAAGGATTTATGCAAGTGTTGACAGCCTTTAAAAAATTGTTTGCCCTTAAAGTACATTTGCAGCATGAACAAAAAAGTGAGAGTTCGTTTTGCGCCTTCGCCAACCGGCGGTTTGCACATTGGCGGCATGCGTACTGTTTTATTTAATTATTTGTTTGCAAAACGCAATAACGGCGTTTTTATTTTACGCATAGAAGATACAGATCAAAACCGTTTTGTGCCTGGCGCTGAAGAATACATTTTTGAATGTTTGAAATGGTGTGGTTTAGAACCTGATGAAAGTGTTGTGCATGGCGGCGAATATGCACCTTATCGTCAAAGCGAAAGAAAACAAATGTATAAGCAATATGCTGAAAAATTAATTGCAGAAGGCAAAGCATATTATGCATTTGATACGCCGCAGGAATTAGAAGAAAAAAGAAAAGCCATTCCGAATTTTCAATACAATCAATCATCACGAAGTGAAATGAAAAATTCATTGACATTAAATGATGATGAAACAAAAAAATTATCTAATGAAAATGTACCGCATGTTGTAAGAATAAAATTGCCTGAAGATGAAACAGTAAGTTTTGTTGATATGATTCGCGGTGAAGTACACTTTAATACATCGCAGGTTGATGATAAAGTTTTATTGAAAGCTGATGGAATGCCAACGTATCATTTGGCTGTTGTTGTAGATGATTACTTAATGAAGATAACACACGCATTTCGCGGTGAAGAATGGCTGCCTTCATCACCTGTTCATATTTTATTATGGCAATATTTATTTGGAATTGAAAACATGCCGCAATGGGCACATCTTCCATTAATATTAAAACCAGATGGCAAAGGAAAATTAAGTAAACGTGATGGTGATCGTTTAGGTTTTCCTGTGTTTGCAATGAACTGGACAGATCCTAAAACAGGGGAGCTTACACACGGTTTTCGTGAACGTGGTTTTTTGCCCGAAGCATTTATCAACTTTCTTGCTTTGCTTGGCTGGAATGATGGAACCGAGCAGGAAATTTTTTCGCTCGATGAATTGATTGAAAAGTTTTCAATTGAACGTGTGCATAAAGCCGGTGCAAAGTTCGATTATGAAAAAGCAAAATGGTTCAATCATGAATGGATAAAGAAGACCATGGTCGATGGTCTATTGTCCATGGTCAAAAAAGAGTTGAATGGTGCAGGAGTTGAAATTAATGATGATGAAAAATTAAAAACAGTTATTGAATTAGTGAAAGATCGTTGTGTTTTATTAACTGATTTTGTGCAGCAGTCATCTTTCTTTTTTCAATCACCAAAAGAAACTGATTTGTCTTCAATTAAGCCAAAATGGAATGAACACAAGCAACAATTTTTTGCTGAATTAATGCGCACGTATGAATTAGCACTTATATGGCAGCACGACGAATTAGAAAAATCTTTTAAAGAAATTGCGGCAGCAAGTCAGATAAAACCCGGTGACTTATTGTTGCCATTTCGCATTATGTTAGTTGGCGGGAAATTTGGTCCGCATGTTTTTAATATTGCTGAAGTGATAGGTAAAGAAGAAACTATTCATCGCATAAAACACACATTAACACTATTGCTATAAAAAATTCGCATTTATTTTTTACTTTGAAAAAAATCTTGCGATATGCCTACAACAACATCATTACCCGATATCAATAATCAAATAAAAGTTTCCGAAGAAAACATAAAAGAGTTTCATGAAAAAGGTCACACGCTTACAAGAGGTTTGTTAAGCGAAGAAGAAGTAGAAGCTTATCATGAAGTGATAAAAAATGCAGCTGAAAAATTTAATACAGAAAAAAGCAAAATGGAAGAACGTGATACATATGGTAAAGCATTTTTGCAAATAATGAATTTGTGGCGCAACGATGAAGCAGTTAAAAAATTTGTGATGAGCAAACGCTTTGCAAAAGTTGCAGCTGATTTATTAGGCGTAAAAAATGTACGGATTTATCACGACCAGGCTTTATATAAAGAACCCGGCGGCGGACCAACGCCATGGCACCAGGACCAATATTACTGGCCGATTGATACAACTAACACTATAACCATGTGGATGCCGTTGGTTGATATCACCGTTGATATGGGTATGCTTACGTTTGCTTCGGGTTCACATACAAAAGGCAGTGTGTTTGATTATGAAATTTCTGATGAATCGGAAGCTGAATTTGATAAATATGTAAGCGAAAATAAGTTTGAAATATCAAGAGCCACAACCATGAATGCCGGCGATGCAACATGGCATTATGGTTTTACCATTCACAATGCACCGGGAAATAAATCTGATACAATGCGTGAAGTAATAACGATAATTTATCTTGCCGATAATGCAAAAATCACAGCACCAAAAAATAAATGGCAGGAGAACGATTTAAAAACATGGCTTGCCAGCAAACCTGTTGGTTCGATAGCTGATTCAGAACTAAATCCGTTGGTGTTATAAATTGATTTGTAAAAAATCAATTACAAGTTAAAGCTAAAGCCAAAAATTTTATAGCCCCGTCTTTAAAGGCGGGGCAAATATTAAAACTATCAATGGGCTTTAGCCCAAATTTATTAAGCACAATACTTCATCATGAAAATAACTTTCTGTGCCATTTTATTTAGCCTGTTTTTTTCAAAACTAACATTCGCGCAAAACAATCAGCCAAAGGCAGAAATTATTTATCATGTTTTTCAAAGAAGTTTTTACGACAGCAATGGCGATTTACAAGGCGATTTAAAAGGACTTCAACAAAAATTAGATTACCTGCAGGATTTAGGTGTTACCTCAATTCTTTTATTGCCATTGTATGAATCTGTTTTTTATCACAATTATTTTGCAATTGATTTTGCAAAGATTGATCCTGAGTTTGGTTCGATGCAGGATTACATCAATCTTGTAAAAGAGGTGCATCGCCGCCACATGAAAATTTATCTCGACATGGAAACGCAGTATGTAACCGAAGACCAGTTGTGGTGGAAAGATTCATATAATAATTTAAGATCAAAATACAGCGATTATATTTTGTGGGATGATTCTGCGCATACAAAACCATCAAGCATTGTGTTTGGCGTAACGGGTTTATTGGGTTATAACGGCACATACAGAAAAATTACAACGGCAAATTTATACAGCAAGGGCTTGCAGAATTATAATTATACATTATTCAGCTATTTTGTTGACCCGAATCATGATGGAAAATTTGAGGATGGCGCAGACGGTTTTCGCTTAGACCACATGATGGATGATTTGGATAATAAAGGAAGATTGACAAATCTTTTTCAAAATTTTTGGACGCCGTTATTAGACAGTTTAAGAAAAATTAATCCGCAATTAAAAATTGTTGCAGAGCAGGCTAACTGGGCATCGTACGGTTTTGATTATTTTTCAAAAGGTGATGTTGACAGAGTTTTTGCATTCGGCTTGCAATATGCAATTTCATCTTTCAATAAAAAGAAAATTACAACAATGGCTGATACAATTTTTGGTGAACCGCCTGCCAACAAACAACAGGTTGTTTTTATTGAGAATCATGATATGAAAAGATTTGCTTCTGCAGTTCATAAAAACCTGGACAAAGAAAAAGTTGGTGCTGCATTTAATTTATTGATTGGCGGTTTGCCTTCTATTTATTACGGACAAGAGTTAGGCATGTTTGGCGCTGGTGGTTTTGGAAAATTTAATAACAGTGATGGCAATGATATTCCACAACGCGAAGCATTTGAATGGAATGCATCAGACAGTGGAAAAGGCATGGCGCTTTGGTATAAAAATACCGGTCCATGGTGGGATAGCACGAACGATATTGCAAACGACGGCATTTCATTACAAGAAGAAAAAAATAATCCTAACTCAATTTATAATTATTATAAAAAGTTGATTGCATTACGAGAATCGAATACAGCTTTAGGTTTTGGAAATTATAAAACGATTAATAACGATAATGATTCTGTTGTAACATTTATGCGTTCTTATAAAAATGAAAATGTTTTGGTTGCAGTAAATTTATCTTCATCAAAACAAGCTGTAAATTTTAGCGACAACAACTTTGCAAATAAACATTTTAAAGCATTGTTTGGAAATGAGAACATCAATCAATCATCTTTTTCTTTGAATGCTTATGAAGTTTGTGTGTGGAAGGAAGAATAATTTTAAAATGCATTAAATTTTATAAGCAAATTCCCGCTTTCGCGGGAATGACGTACAGGTGCTTTAGTTGTTCCTAAACGTTTTTAGCGCAAGTGTAAAACTCAAGTTCGTGGTCGTCATGCCCAACTTGATTGGGCATCTGATGATGAGCTAACATCAATAACTTTATTCACGCATTACCTTTATAAAAAAATTTTGCTTTTAAATAATCCCATTGATATCAGCGAAGATTTTTATAAACCGGAAAATGAATTTTTTCTTGCAGGAAATGTAATACAGTTTGATGCACAAAAAGCAGAAGGTTTAATTGAATGGAATTTTCATCGCTGGGCTTACGATTGGTTCTTTAATAAAATTGATAAACACCTTCAGCCGCAAACAGAAAAATCTGCACCATTCCAGGATTATGATGTACATCCACAATGCAAATTTTCCATCAGCTTTATTTCACAACGCACATTTCGTTTGCGTATGCAAACAACAGCTGCAAAGCAACAAGAACATCCATCATTAATGTTGGTTGATGAGCCTTCAACTGATAAAACATGGAAGATAAAAGAATCAAAAAATGAAATTATTTATAGCAGCAGTGCCGGCAAAATCGTCTTACAAAAAAATCCATTTCAACTAAAAATATTTGATAACAACAATAATTTACTCACTGCAACAAAAAAGTCAGAAGCCTTATCCGGCATGCATTCCAAGATGCTGCCTTTTTTATTTGTGCGAAGAGCAAATGATAATTCAAGAAGCATCGCTGCCTCTTTTTCTTTACATACAGATGAAAAAATTGTTGGTTGCGGCGAAAGTTTTACTGCATTAAATAAACGCGGACAAAAACTGAATTTATTTGTTGCTGACACGCAAAGCACGGCTTCACAACAGATGTATAAACCTATTCCGTTTTTCTTCAGCAATAAAGGTTATGGAATGTTTGTGCATACTTCAACACCCTGCACTTTTGATTTTGGAAATACACATGCAGGCAGTCAAACTTTATTTATTGGTGATGATACATTAGATATTTTTTTCTTCATTGGTTCACCAAAAGAAATTTTAAATGAATACACCAATCTTACAGGCAAAAGTCCGATGACGCCGTTATGGTCTTTTGGCTTATGGATGAGCCGGTTTAGTTATCGTTCACAAAAAGAAGTTTTAGAAGTTGCTGATAAATTAAAAGAGAATAAAATTCCATGCGATGTAATTCATATTGATGCAGGCTGGTTTAAAAAAGGAATCAATTGCGATTATACTTTTTGCAAAGAAAATTTTCCATCACCCAAAAAAATGATGAGTGAATTAAATGAGAAAGGTTTCAAAACATCGCTTTGGCAAATACCATATTTCACACCGCTCAATCCAATATTTGATGAAATTTTAAATGAACAATTATTCATTAAAGATGGCAACGGCAACATACCAACGCAAGATGCCATACTCGATTTTTCAAAAGAAAAAACAAAAGCATGGTACACAAAAAAAATAAAAACATTATTTGATGTAGGTGCGTCATGTATTAAAGCAGATTTTGGTGAGGCCGCGCCGTTAAATGGTTTGTATGCATCGCAACGCAGCGGATTTTATGAGCACAATTTGTATCCTTTGCGATATAATAAATTGGTGAGTGAAATAACAAAAGCATCAACAAAAGAAAATATTATTTGGGCAAGAAGCGCATGGAGCGGAAGCCAACGTTATCCTGTGCATTGGGGCGGCGATGCAGAAGTTTCTGATATTGGAATGGCTTGCTCATTGAAAGGTGGATTATCATTAGGCTTAAGTGGATTTACATTTTGGAGCCATGATATTGGCGGATTTTCTGCAGCACCAAATGAAGAATTATTTAAACGATGGGCGTTCTTCGGCTTGCTTTCATCGCATAGCCGTGTGCATGGATTTCCGCCGAGAGAACCTTGGTTTTTCAGCGAAGATTTTCAAGAATATTTTTAGAAAAATTGTTGAGTTGCGATATAAGCTGATGCCATACATTTTTACGCAGGCATACATTGCATCGAAACATGGTTTGCCATTAATGAAAGCGTTGTTGTTGAATTATCCTGAAGATGAAACGGCATGGTTTATTGAAGATGAATATTTATTCGGTGATGATTTATTGGTTGCGCCTTTGATGGAAAATGCAACTGCAAGAAAAGTTTATTTGCCTCCTGGAAAATGGATAGATTATCAAACCAAAAAAATATATGAAGGTGAAAAATGGCATTTAATTAAAGCAGGTGAATTGCCCGGAATTTTGCTTGTAAAAAATAATAGTTTAATTCCGCATATTGAGCTTGCACAAAGCACTGCATTTATGGATTGGTCAAAAATTGAATGGATTGCATTTGCAAATAATGAACAAACAGAAGGAAAATTATTTTCGCCACCAACAAATAAATTACAAACAGTGAATGCGGTATTTAAATATAACCAATGGAAATTTTTGAGCAAATAAATTCTTCATCAAAAAACTTCATCATAAAAAATTATACAGAATAATTTTAAGCAAACAATTAAGTAAGCAAAGCTGTCAGCTTATTTTTACTTTGCAATTTTGCGACTTTGCGTGAAATAATTGCAAACATTGCCATGAAAAAAACTAACACGCTTTTATACATACTTGCACTACTGAAAATTATTATTCCTTATTTTTTGCAAAACCCGGTTTATGAACCGCAGCGCGATGAATTTTTGTATCTCGCAGAAGGGCATCATCTTGCGTGGGGTTTTATGGAAGTGCCGCCCATGCTTTCCATTTTTGCATGGCTTATAAATTTATTTGGCAACGGCATGTTTTGGATAAAATTAATTCCATCACTTTTTGGTGCAGCAACTTTTATTGTTGCAGGAAAAATTATTCAATCGCTCGGCGGAAAATCGTTTGCTTTAATTCTTTTATTTTTTTCTTTTTTATTTGGCGCTTACTTACGAATGTTTTTTTTGTTTCAGCCTAATGCACCTGAAATATTTTTTTGGACGATGATTGCTTTTGGTTTTATTCGCTTCATTCAAACAAAAAAAAATAAATGGTTGTATGTGTTTGGTGTAAGTGTTGGTCTTGGCATGATGAGTAAATATTCAGTTGCATTTTATACGGTAAGCATTTTGCTTGGATTGTTATTTACAAAACACCGCACAATTTTTTTAAATAAACATTTTTGGTATGCTTCGCTGGTTGGCTTTCTTAATTTTTCTGCCCAACATTATCTGGCAATGGCAAAATCATTTTCCGGTTGTTGTGCACATGACCGAATTACAGCAATATCAACTTCAATATGTAAGTCATGTTAGCTTTTTAAGCGAACAATTATTAATGTACCTTCCTTGTTTTTTTATTTGGCTTGCCGGATTATTTTATGCACTTTTTTCAAAACAATATCGCTTTATCGGTCTTGCCTATTTGTTTGTAATTTTTTTATTGCTGATTGGTCATGGAAAAAGTTATTATTCAGCCGGTGTTTATCCGCCGCTGTTTGCGTTTGGTGCAACAGCGCTCGAAAAATTTACTGCACATATAAAAGAAAATATTTACGCTTTGCATTTGTAATTTTTTCAGTTGGTTTGGGATTGTTTATTATACCGATTTTATTACCGGTTTTGCCACCTCAGCCGCTTGCAAATTTTTATGTAAAGATGAACACAGAAAAAACAGGCGCTTTAAAGTGGGAAGATTTAAAAAGCCATCCGCTGCCGCAAGATTTTGCTGATATGCTTGGCTGGAAAGAAATGGCGCAAAAAGTTGCGGCAGCGTATGAAACATTAACGCCTGAAGAAAAAAAACATACACTTTTATTTTGTGATAATTACGGGCAGGCAGGCGCTGTAAATTTATATGCAAAACAATATCATTTGCCGCAGCCTTACAGCGATAATGCAAGCTTTTTATACTGGCTTCCGAACAATATTTATATAGATAATTTGCTGCTGGTAACAGACGATAAAAATGAAATGCAGCATCCGTTTATTAAAAACTTTTCATCGGCAAAATTGTGCGACAGTGTTACAAATATATATGCTCGTGAGCAAGGTAGTCTTATTATTTTATTGAAAGGTGCTAATGCAGATTTTAATAAAATGTTTCAGGAAAAAATTGCGAAAGATAAAGCGGAGTTTAAATATTAAAACCGATAAATCTTTTAAAACCAAATAAATACTTATTGGCCATTGTTTGCCATTTCGCCGTTTTTAGCGCTGTTTTTTAATTTGCTTTTAAAAACTTTTTCAAACTTTTCAACCTTTGGTAAAATTACCAGCCGGCAATACATTTGGCCAGGGTTGTAATCAAAATATTTTTGATGGTAATCTTCAGCCGAATAAAAATTTGTATACGGTTCAATAGCAGTTACAATGGGTTTATTAAAAATGCCGCTATCGTTTAATGCCGCTTTATAATGTTCAGCTTTTTCTTTTTGTTGTTCTGAATGATAAAAAATAACGCTTCTGTATTGCGTTCCAACATCATTACCCTGCCTGTTTAATGTTGTGGGATCATGTGTTTTCCAAAACACTTCCAGCAATTCATCATAACTAATTATTGAAGGATCATAAATGATCTGGCAGCATTCTGCATGGCCGGTTGTGCCTGTTGAAACTTCTTCGTACGTTGGGTTTGGAATATTGCCGCCGCTGTAACCGCTTGTTACTTTTATAACGCCTTTTAATCTTTGAAAAATAGCTTCTGTGCACCAAAAACAACCGGTTCCAAAACTGGCCGTATCGGTAGTGGCTGTAATATTTTGTTCATTCATGTTTGTAGTTTTTGAATTATGTTCAGCGCAGGATGAAAGAATAAAAATTCCTGCAAAACCAATTACAGATAAATAAAACAGGTGTGAAAAATGTACACGCATCATGCAAATAACATTTAAGTTATACGCACGACAAGTTAATTAACAATTAGCTACAAAATTTTTTGAAGTTATCAATCAGCAGAGTTTAACTTTTTTTTCAAATTTCATTCTTGCAGATAAATCAATCGCTCTGTAGCAGCAATATAAAGCAGTTATCTTTGCCGGCTTATGGCAGAAGAAAAATCTTTAAATTTTTTAGAAGAAATTATAGAAAACGATTTAAAAAGCGGAAAGTATCCATCTATCATTACGCGTTTTCCGCCAGAGCCAAATGGTTATTTGCACATGGGCCATGCAACAAGCATTTGTTTAAATTTTGGCCTTACAAAAAAATATGGCGGCTATACCAATTTAAGATTTGATGATACCAACCCAACAACAGAAGAAACGGAATATGTGCAAAGTATTAAGGATGATGTGCGCTGGCTTGGTTTTGAATGGAAGAATGAATTGTATGCATCTGATTATTTTGAAGAGCTGTATCTCTTCGCCATAAAACTTATTAAAAAAGGGTATGCTTATGTTGATGACAGCAACAGTGAAACCATTGCCGCGGAAAAAGGAACGCCAACACAAGCCGGCATAAACAGTAAATTTCGCGATAGAAGTGTTGAAGAAAATCTGCAGTTGTTTGAAGACATGAAAGCAGGAAAATTTAAAGATGGCGAACGTGTGCTGCGTGCAAAAATTGATATGAGCCATCCAAATATGCTGATGCGTGACCCGGTAATGTATCGCATAAAACATGCACATCATCACCGCACAAAAAATGATTGGTGCATTTACCCGATGTATGATTTTGCACATGGGCAAAGCGATTCTATCGAACACATCACACACAGCATTTGCACGTTAGAGTTTGTGCCGCATCGTGAGTTATACGATTGGTTTATAGAAAAGCTTGAAATTTATCCTTCGCATCAATATGAATTTGCAAGAAGAAATTTAAGTTATACGGTGATGAGCAAACGCAAGCTTTTGCAACTGGTGAATGATAAATATGTTGATGGATGGGATGATCCGCGCATGCCAACAATCAGCGGCATTCAGAAGAAGAGGTTATACGCCTGCATCCATAAGAGATTTTTGTGATCGTGTGGGCATTGCCAAAAGAGAAAATGTTGCCGATTTAAGCTTGCTGGAATTTTGTGTGCGTGAAGATCTGAACAAAATTGCATTGCGAAGGATGGTTGTGTTCGATCCGCATAAAAATTGTGCTTACAAATTATAACAATGAAAATGAAATGCTGAGTGTTGAAGATAATCCGGAAGATATTAATTCAACATTTCGCAGTGTGGCGTTCAGCAAAGAACTATTCATAGAACGGGAAGATTTTATGGAGGATCCGCCAAAGAAATTTTTCAGGTTATTTCCCGGCGGAATGGTGCGTTTAAAAGGTGCTTACATTATTAAATGCGATGAGGTGCTGAAAGATGAAAACGGCAACATCATTCAACTCAATTGCACTTATATTGCTGAAAGTAAAAGCGGCAACGATACATCAAACATAAAAGTAAAAGGTACGTTGCATTGGGTAAGTGTTGCCCATGCAATTACTGCTGAAGTAAGGTTATACGACCGTTTGTTTAAAGTGGAAGATCCATCTAATGAAGAAGGCGATTTTAAAGATTACATCAACGAAAAATCGTTGGAAATAATTCCGGTTGTTTATGCAGAACCTGCTTTAAAAAATGCTGTTATTGAAGAGCGTTATCAATTTTTACGCAAAGGATATTTTACATTGGATAAAGATACCACCGAAGAAAAACTTATTTTCAACAGAACCGTTACATTAAAAGATACGTGGGCAAAAGAAGTGAAAAAAGGGTGAAGTTGAATGCGTCAGCAATATTAAGTAGTTTATTATGAGATAAGACTTTTGGTTCAAATGATCGCTGTATTATTTGCTGCAAAATGCAGTTCATCGCACAACTAAACTTATAGTTATAATATTAATTCTTCAAAAAACCCAACTCATAAACCTGTGGCTGCAGTTTTTCTGTAAGCACTTTATATGCTTCTTCAAACTGCTTAAAAGAAACAGGAGGAAAATCTCCGCTGGCATTACGGGCCTGCAAAGCTTTGCGTATTTGATACCAGCCAACATCTGCCCTGTTTAATTTTAATTCTTCTCTTACAGTATATGCATCAGTATGTGCAAAGTAAGCCTGCCATAATTTTTTGCCTTCTGCTAATACTTGTTGCGCTTCTTTGCTTAAGCCTCCCCCAACCCCTCCGGTGGAGGGAAGTTCTGCTAAATATTGAACCATGAAATCACTTTCAAAACGTTCGGGTGCATTTACTTCTTCTTCAGTAAATGGAATGAAATGATTTACGATGCTCCACTTTTTTCCATTCCATTCTAAATCGTTTGCGCTTGCTGTTAGATTGCTTCCGTTAAATAACATCCATATTAAACAATCGGTTTTAAATTCTTCTGAAATGGTTGTGTGGGTTGTAAGAATTGGTCTCTGTCATTAAGCCAGGTTGGTTTGATTAATCTTCTTACTGAAAAAATAATTGCTGATTGCCAAAGGTTTTCCTCAGTGACAAAAAACCTCTCCATGTACCATTGTAAACAGAAGAATAAAAGCAGTTGTTGATTTGCATTTTGTAAATCATTTGCTATCACAATACATATATCCTATTGCATTATCGGACCAATTCGTCCTCTTACATCGTTTATGTTGTAGTTGCTGGAACAACAGCATTTTTTAAAGGTATTGCATCAGTGTTATTTGTTTTTGGTCTGTTCTATCCAATTCGTCAATAATTATTATTTGGAACATTGTAAAATGTTTTTTCGCCAATTGGATTTGCATCTTTATCTAATACATCTGTTGAAATTTCATTTATCAAATATCTTCTTTCGTTCGAATTGTTATCTGTTTTCCATATTAAAAAACCTATCGGAAAATTTCCCTTTAATCCATCGAAAGCTTTGCTGTGTACTACAAAACCACCTAAGTATTTCGCATTCCAATTTTTCCTAAATTTTTCGAAGTTGGGTGCATTAACATATTTTAATGTGCTAAACATTGCAATGTAGCAGTAGGAATTTCTTTTGCATATTCGTGCTAAAAATTGAGTACAAATAATTCACTTGACTTGCATAGCCATATTCTTCCATTGCTATTTGCAGCAAATTTTGTTTTAGCAATATCTGTTTATTCTTATCTTCATCACCATTAGATTTCGCATTTGCAGCTTCACCATAAGGCGGATTCATCAACACCAAAATCTTTTTCCTATCAGCAATTGCTTTGCGTAAGCTTTCGGGTATTTTGTTTGTTAGTGCAATAATCTATTTTGCCATCATCAGTTATATCATCATTCAAATAATCATATTGAAAACGGGTTGCAGCCACACAGGTTTTTGTAGCCCTCATTATATCTACATCTTCATTATCTAATGTGCTCATAAAAACATTGCGCGGGTTGCTGTGCTTTACTTCAAGATTGCCAACGCCGCAACACATATCCCAAACTATATATTCTTTTTGCCAGTTCTTGCCCAAAGTTTCCGTTAGCTTATCATACGCTTTATCAACCACAGCCAAAGGCGTATAATATGCGCCTTTAAAGCTGCGTTCATCAAGCGGAATAAGCTATCTTTTCTTTCAAGCAAATAATTTCTATACTCCGCTTTTGGCGGCCGGTGATAAATTGCCCAAAATTGCCTGTAACCTTCACGGCTGCCTAACTCATACAATTTTCCATTTAAACTAAATACAGGCGCATTGCCTTTATGTAATAATTCAGCGGGCAGGTTTTCATGCGTGCTTACTGTGCCATCGCTCATAATATCAGCAAAAAACAATAAGGCATAATCTTCTTCGGCAACACCTTTTATTTCTTTGCCTATCATCAATACCCATTTATCAAACACCTGCTTTAAATTGTCCGGCGTTATTTGTGTGCGAATAATTTCGCCGGTTTTTACAGCATTTTTAATAGTGTTTATAAATTCAGTTTCATGGGTTTCTATTTTAAAACTTACCAGGTAAGTGCCGATGTAAGCTGATACTACATCCAATGCTTCCTGCGTATAACCGCTTGCACTTTTGCCCCATTTAATGGGTTGTTTTTTATTATCTAAAAGTGGCAGCACGTCTGCCGTTTTCATGATGGCGGCTTTTTTAGCATCTATCACACATAAAAGCGGCGGTACATATTCGCCTTTGTTTCGTGCCTGCTGCACATAATGCAGCAATTGAGTAAACATTTGATAGGTAGCTGTGCTTGTAACCATCTTTTGCTTCAAACCATATTTCTTTGGTTTGTATGTCAATACAGATTTTTAGAATAGTCTTTAAGCCCCAATGCTTTTATGTAAGCATCTTTTACATCTTCTTCGCTTTTGGCTTGTTGCAATCTTTGGTAAAGCGTCATTTTTTTAAACGTTATAGTATTGCGTAAAAGTAAGCGTTTCAGCACCTAACAGAGAGCAATATAAACTGCATAATTTTTCCTGTTATTAATGCTTGTGGTTTACATGCAAGCATTACTTCAATAAATGCAGCGCAAGATTTTTACACAGTTTTAAGCCTGCCAGTTTACAAAACTCTTTCCATTTTCAACCTTTTCTCCCTGTTTAAAACAACCCACAGAATAATAAGGCTGAACAACATAAATATTGCGCCCAATAAAAACGATACGCCCGGAAATTGAAAAGGCGCTTTTGAACTGGTAAAAAAAGTAAACAGGTTATTCATAAGCAAAGGGCCGATAATGGTGGTGAAACTCATAAGGCTTGTTAATGCACCCTGCAATTCGCCCTGCTGGTTGGGGGCAACATGGCCTGCCAGCGTTGATTGTAATGCAGGGCCCGCAACGCCGCCCATGCAATATGGAATCAGAAATACAAACATCATCCAGGTAGATGAAGCAAAAGCAAACAATACCAATCCGAGCGTATATAAAATCAATCCAACATAAATGCTTTTTTCGTCTCCGATCTTTGGATTTAAAACCCTGGTTAATCCCACCTGAACCGCGCCAACAAGCACTCCTACCACTGCCAAAGAAATGCCTACAAGGCCGGGCGTCCAGTTAAAACGATACATTGTAAAAAAGCTCCAGTTGCCCTGTACAGCCTGTGCCGCCAAATAGATAAGAAAATAACAAACTGCAAGACCAGCAATAGCGGGTGTTTTTCTTAAGAACTGAACTGAACCAAAAGGATTTGCTTTTTTCCAGTTGAAAGCCCGGCGGTTGTTTTTACTTAATGATTCGGGCAGTACAAAAAAACCATACAAGGCATTTAATAAACATAACGCTGCTGCTGCATAAAAAGGTGCACGTATGCCCCATTTTGAAAGTAAGCCGCCCAATGCGGGGCCAATTATAAAGCCTAATCCAAATGCGGCGCCGATCATTCCAAAATTTTTAGCCCGTGTTTCAGGCGTACTTACATCCGCAATATAAGCAGCGGCGGTTGTGAAACTCGCCCCGGTAATGCCGGCTATTACACGGCCAACAAATAACCATCCGAATGTAGGCGCCAATGCAAGAATTATATAATCAATGCCAAAGCCAAGCAGGGATGATAATATTACCGGCCTGCGGCCATACCTGTCGCTCAGGTTGCCTATTACGGGCGCAAATAAAAATTGTGTAATGGCATACGTTGATAAAAGTACACCGCCATAAGCGCTTGCCTCATTAACAGAAATGTTTTTTAATTCGGCAATTAGTTTGGGCAATACGGGTATGATGAGTCCAAACCCCATGGTATCAATTAGCAGTGTAATAAAAATAAATCCTACCGCCGGTTTTCTTTCGTTAGCCATGTGTTTGAAATTTGCTGCGCAAAGGTGTGAGAATTTTTGGTTTTTGGGTTGTGAGTTTTGTGTTCGATTAACTGCGGTTCGGTTTTACGCTGTTACTCATTAAAAAAGTTGGTGTATAAATTTTCAGCGGTGTTTGCTGCAAATGAGCGAAGCGAATTCATTAAAGCAATTGAAAATAAATATGAATGAAATAATTTGGCAGCCAGTGCGCTATAAATTTTATTCATCAGATAAATCTCTGAAAGTATCATTATTTTCAAGCAGTCGTGCAGAGTGATGCACAGTAATTATATATACAGTATCTGCATGAACTATAAATAATCCTGTATTTTTTAAAAAGTATTTCCCTGTAATCTGATTGAGGTAATTCACGAATTGTTTTACCGATTTCAGGAAAGCTTTCGAGGTTAAGTGTTGCAACAATTAGCTTCTTTACAAATTGTTTTGCGTAAAATTCTGAATTCTTGCTGATGTATAAAGCAATGTTGTTAATATCATTCAAAGCATTTTCAGTCCAGATTATTGAAGCCATTTTGATAGCTTTTTTGTAGCTTCTTCAGTAGAATAAATTTTGCCTTCAGCAACATTTGTTTCACCTTCCTCAATTTTATTCAACAACATAATACGTTCCAGCAAAACGTCAACATCTGTAAACTCTTCTTCAGGCATCGCCTGTATTGATTCTATCACCTTTTTTTTGAAATTGCCATCTTGCATTTTTTTCAAATTTACTTAAATTGCCTGGTTTGTATTAAGTCATACATCAAAACGCATAACGAATGCCGCAGTAAGGCAGTTGGTCTTTTACCATGTCAACCATTGTTTGCACAAGCTCGCTTTTAAAGCCGCGTTTATAACGCACATTTCTGCCGCCCGTTTGGCTGTATTTTACTTCCTGCAGTTCGGGTTTCCATAATACTTCTTCTGCTTTAGGATGCCAGCCCATATTTACTTCGTGCAAGCGATCATTATGCGTAAGAAAAATAATTTCACAGGTTAATTGTTGTTTGGTTTTTTCGTTCAGTTTGTCGTTCAATTCTTCAAACAAAACAATCCAGTCATCAACCCAGCCTTCATAAAAAATAACGGGTGAAAAATTTACATTCACCTCATAACCGGCATCAGCAAAATCATTCATCACATCAATGCGGTCGCTGATGGGCGAAGTGCGTACATCAACCAGCTTGCTCATTTTATGCGGCATTAAACTAAAACGTATTCTTGTTTTCAACTGCGGATCATACGTAAGCATTTGCCTGTTTACAAATTTTGTAGCGAACGTAAGTTTTGCGTTGGGCAATTCTTTAAAAAGATCCATCAAATCTTTTACATTATTGCAAATGGCGGCATCGGCAGAACAATCGCCCTGCTCACCAAATTCATACACCCAATATTTATTATCAATGTGATCGGGCTGCGGTAATACGCCTTGTTTGGCAGTATGCCTGCGCAGGTAATTTATGATCTGTTCGATGTTTACAAAAATGGTGATGGGGTTTGCATAACCTTTTCTGCGCGGCACATAACAATAACTGCAAGCCATTGTGCAACCGTTGGAATGCGACGGCGCTACAAAATGTGAGCTGCGTGTATTGGGTCTGCAGGTTAAAGATTTTTTTATGCCAAGAACAAGCACATGTTTTTTAATGCTCGTCCAGTTGTTGATGGAGCCTTCGTTGCCATGCAGTTCAGGAATTTTCCAGTGCGATGGCACTTCTATTAATTTAGCGCCTTGATATTTTGCAAGAATTTCTTTGCCGCGTTCATAATTATACACTTCGGGTTCAAGGTAAATTTCTTCTATGTGTAATAAATCGTTGATTGTTTTTTGCTGTAACATGCGTGCGTTTATATCATCCTTTCAAAACAATTTTAAACAGTAATTGTTTAGTAACATAGCTGCATTAAACTTAACAATATTTTACTTGCGATTGTTTAACGCATCGTTACAACCTTTAATAACAAACATATTTTTATACATGATTGTTTAAATTGCCTTTATTAAAAGCTTTGCCGTGAAAAAATTTTTATTGTTCTTTTTATTGATGTTCGTTTTTATAAATATTTATGCTCAATACAGCTTCATTCAAAATATTTATGCAAGAAATACATTGAACCTTGATGGAAGATGGCATTATATTATCGATCCTTATGAAACTGGTTTCCGCGGTTTCCAGGGCGCAAAAGCAGATGAAGATGAAAATCTTACCGGCTTTTTTGAAAACAAACAACAACAATCAAGATCAGATTTAAGCGAATACAATTTTCAAAAAACGCCAACATTAAATGTTCCGGGCGACTGGAATTCACAGGATGAAAAATTATTGTATTACGAAGGAACAGTTTGGTATGAGCATGATTTTGTTTTTCATCCTCAACAAAACAAAAGATATTTTTTAAGATTTAACGCGGTGAACTATGATGCATACGTTTCATTAAATGATAAAAAATTAGGCGTTCATGCCGGTGGTTTTACGCCGTTTGAATTTGAAGTAACAAAGCAATTAAAAGATGGAAATAATTTTATTGTTATTAAAGTAAACAACACGCGTAAAAAAGAAAATGTACCTACAGATAATTTTGACTGGTGGAATTATGGCGGCATCACAAGAGACGTTTTACTGGCTGAAATGCCTGCAACATTCATTAAAGATTATGCCATTCAACTTGCAAAAAATAATTTAAAAACAATTAACGGTTTTGTGCAGTTAGATGGCGCCTCATCATCACAACAAATAAAAATAAATATTCCTGAAGCTGGTTTGCAAACAACTGCAACAACAGATGCAAACGGTAAAGCAACATTTTCAATCAATGCAAAAAACTTAAGTTATTGGTCGCCGCAAAATCCGAAGCTGTATAAAGTTTATATCACATCAAACACAGATTCTGTAAACGATGCAATTGGCTTTAGAACCATTGAAGCAAAAGGCACAGATATTTTATTAAATGGCAAACCTATTTTTCTTCGCGGCATTTGTTTGCATGATGAAGATCCGTTAATTCCCGGCAGGCCACGCAACATTGGTGATTGTAAAATGTTGCTTTCATGGGCAAAAGAATTGAACTGCAATTTTATCCGGCTTGCGCATTATCCGCATAATGAAGAAGAAGCACATCTTGCAGATTCTATGGGTTTATTGTTGTGGGAAGAAGTGCCTGTTTACTGGACGATTGACTGGACGAATGATTCAACTTTAAAAAATGCGGAGCATCAAATCACTGATTTAATTCAACGCGATAAAAACCGTGCAAGTGTTATTGTTTGGAGCATTGGAAATGAAACGCCCAACATCCCTGAGCGTGAAAAATTTATGGAAGCAATGGCAGATACAGCGCATGTTTTAGATAATACGCGATTAATTTCTGCAGCCTTGCTTGCACGCACAAACGGCGATACAATACATGTAGATGATGCGTTGGGAAAAAAATTAGATGTGGTAAGTTTTAATGAATATTATGGCTGGTATGTTGGCGGCATGCCCTGGCAAATAAATAAATTTATATTTAAAATTGATTACAATAAACCCGCAATTATAAGCGAAACCGGCGCCGGCGCTTTGGCTGGTTTTTATGCAGATTCTGCAACGCGTTTTAGTGAAGAATACCAGGAAAATTTTTATAAAAATCAAATTCAAGTTAATAAGTAAGATTAATAATTTAAAGGGAATAACGCCGTGGATTTTGGTTGATTTCCGCTCACCAAAAAGAATGAATCCTGATTATCAAAACGGATGGAACCGCAAAGGATTAATTTCAGAAACCGGCAAAAAGAAAAAAGCATTTTATGTGCTGAAAAATTTTTATGATGAGAAAGAAAAAGAATATAAATAATCAAATGACCTCATCCCACTCTTCTCCTTTATGAGAGAAGGGCTAAAAGATTTACCCTAAAGAGCATCTAAATAGAATTAGGTTCTAAAGTTTTCTCCTTTGGAGAGAATTTAGGTGAGTCTTAAAAAACATTTATGAAAACACGCCGCAATTTTTTACATGATATCTCTTTAACCGCAGCAAGCCTGCCTTTAATAAATTTTATGAATACATCTTCAACACAAAACAATAAAAGCGATAAAATTTTACGTGTTGCCATTATGGGTTTAGGAAATTATGGAACCATGGTTGCAAACGCAATGCAATCGTGCAAAAGAGCGAAGTTGGTTGGGGTGATAAGCGGCACGCCGTCAAAAATTAAAGCATGGCAAAGCCGGTATAACATCCCAGAAAAAAATTGCTATAACTATGAAAATTTTGATGCCATAAAAGATAATGCTGATATTGATGTTGTATATGTTATCACACCAAATGCCTTGCATCATGATGCAGTGATTCGGGTTGCAAAAGCAGGCAAGCATGTTATCTGCGAAAAACCGATGAGCATAAATGCAAAGCTTGGCGAGGAAATGGTTGATGCCTGCAAAGCTGCAAACGTAAAATTACTGGTTGGCTACCGCATGCATTTTGAACCGCATACGCTTGAAGTTATTCAAATGCGCAATGCAGGTGAATTTGGTAAGGTTTTATTTTTCCAGGGGTTAAGCGGTTTTATTATTGGTGATCCAACGCAATGGCGGCTGAATAAAGCGCTTTCGGGCGGAGGTTCTATGATGGATATAGGAATTTATTCAGTGAATGGTGCACGCTATATGATTGGTGAAGATCCGGTTTGGGTTACTGCACAGGAAACAAAAAATAATCCTGAAAAATTTAAAGAAGGTGTTGATGAAACCATTCAGTTTGAAATGGGCTTTCCGGGCGGCGCAGTGGCTTCGTGTTTATCAACATACAGCTTGAATAATTTGGATCGTTTCTTTTTAAATGGTGTTGATGGGTTTGCCGAATTAGATCCTGCAACCGGTTATGGCCCCATTGCAGGCAAAACAAATAAAGGCGCTATTGATGCGCCTGTTGTTACACATCAAACCGTACAAATGGATGCAATGGCAGGAATAATTTTGAATAATGAGAAACCTGTTGTTGCAGTTGATGGTAAAGAAGCAGTAAAAGATTTAAAAATTATTGATGCAATTTATGAAGCCTGCAAAACCGGTAATAAGATGATGTTGCAATTATAAATTGATAACCCTCTGCATATCTGGTAATAAAAAAGCCCCGTTAAAGTTGAGGGCAACTTAATGTTTTCACAACGGGATAAACCCTTATTGCGATTTGCTTCGATGAAAAATAATATAAGAATGGAAAAGGAAAAGTCTTCGTGTAACTCATACTTCCTTAAAGATTTTTACATCTTTTAGGTTTAACTATTGAAATAGTTGTTATCAAAGATCGTCAAGATAAAGAATGAAAGCAAAACACAACCATTCATCCCCGCAATCATTTATATATAACCAATGTGTTCAAATTTTTACCTTTGCACATCATGCTTACTACCGAACTACCATCGCCTTACCGGCATCTTGAAAAAATGCCCGTTCATGAAATCATCACACTTATAAATAAAGAAGATAAAACCATTGCTTTAGCTGTTGAAAAAGCTTTGCCCCAAATAGAAAAACTTATTCTGGCTGTTACAGATAAAATGCTTGCCGGCGGCAGATTATTTTATATTGGCGCCGGCACCAGCGGCAGACTTGGCATTTTAGATGCAAGCGAGTGTCCGCCAACTTATGGCGTGCCTTACGATTTGGTGCAGGGATTGATTGCCGGAGGTTTTAATGCCATTATTCGTGCAGCAGAATTTGCTGAAGATGATAAAGAACAGGGCTGGCTCGATCTTCAGTTAAAAAATGTTAATCACACTGATTTTGTTATAGGCATTGCGGCCAGCGGAACAACACCGTATGTTGTTGGCGCTTTACAACAGTGCAAAAAAAATAATATTGAAACAGGCTGCATAACCTGCAATGAAAATACTCCTTTATCTGAAGCAGCTGATTATGCTGTTGAAGTTATAACAGGGCCGGAATTTGTAACCGGCAGCACCAGGATGAAAGCCGGCACTGCACAAAAAATGGTGTTGAATATGATTTCCACAACAGCAATGATTCAACTGGGAAGGGTGGAAGATAACATCATGGTGAACATGCAACTGAATAACGAAAAGCTTGTTGACCGCGGGGTAAAAATGCTAATGCAGCAAGCAAACATTAATGATTATAAAAAATCAAAAGAAATTTTATTGCAACAGGGCAGCGTAAAAAAAGCAGCGGCATTCATCCAAAACTTAACTCAGTGAATTAAATTTATAATTACCTTACAATTCGAAAATTAATCACTTATGAAACATAAACTTTTACCCTTTATTATTTTAATCCTGGTTCTATTTTCTGCTGTTGAAAGCTTTGCTCAAACATCTAAATTTTTTGCAGTAACCGGCGAACAATTCGGCAGCGTAAACTGGATCGTTTTTCGCCAGTTTGATGCTTCTGGAAAATTACCTGTAAAAACTTTATACATTCCTTCAGAAAATAATGAAGCAGTGTATGATGCTTCAACCGGCAAACAAATAATCAGTAATACTGCAAATGCTGCCGCTGCCACTGCAACAACCATTCAAACCTGCGGCTGCATCAATAACCGCATGGTAGCCGCCATTGCGTATGATGCAAAAGACAATCGTTTATATTATACGCAAATGATGGGCAATCAATTGCGCTATTTAGATTTAAACAGCAGCCAGCCAAAATCGTATGCAGTTACATCACAACTGCTCAAAAATTTTTCTAATCAGCCGGGCGAAGCATCTGTTATTACACGCATGTGTTTTGCATCTGATAATTATGGTTATGCACTTACAAACGATAACCAGCATCTCATTCGGTTTTCAGCAGGCAAGCAAGCTTACATTACAGATTTGGGAAATTTAATTGATGCAACTTCTAACGGAGAAAATTCTGTAAAAACACAATTTAAAAGTTGGGGCGGAGATATGATTGCCGATGCAAACGGCAACCTGTATTTGTTTACCATTCAGCATCAAATTTTTAAAATAAATCCAGATACAAGACTTGCAACTTTTTTGGGCGAAATAAAAAATCTTCCGCAAGATTATACCGTAAATGCAGCTATGGTTGATGATGATGGTTATGTAATTGTAGGCAGCTCCATCAAAACAACAAATTATTATCGTGTTAATTTAAATACGCTTGAAGCAGATGTTTTAAACAAGCAAACAGAACAGGTTTATAATGTTTCTGATTTTGCAAATGAAAATTTTGCATTCAGCAAAAATGTGCATGCAAATGCTGTTGCAAAAACAATTAACAGGTTTTCTGTAAAAATATATCCAAACCCCGTAAGCGATAAAAAGTTAAATGTTCAGTTCACCAATATTCCAAAAGGAAAATATTTAATTCAGTTAAGCGAAATACAAGGCAAGGCGGTAATGCAAAAAGAAGTAAATATTGCGGGTTCACAAACAGAAGATTTATATGTTGCTTCGGTAAGTGCGGGCACTTACCTGGTAAGAGTTGTAAATGAAAAAGGCGAAAATGTTTTTTCTGATAAAGTGATTATTAGCAGGTAATCTTTTTTAAAATATTTTATTTAATCCCGCTTAAAAATTTTTGGCGGGATTTTTTTTGTTATAACTATAACTGGCGCAGAGCTTGTATAAATAAATAAAATAATTTTTTATGAAAGATGATAAAAATAAAAACAGTGAACCCACTCCTGAAAACATTGAATCAAATGCAAATTATAATCCTGCCAACAGAGATTTTCAACGCACAGAAAATGATGTTGATGATGTATCAAAATCAGAAAAAGAAGAATTGGAAAAAAGAAAACAACGTACGCATAACGCAAGCAGCACTCCGGATAAAAATCACATCGGATGATATAAAAAGTAAAAGGTCACAGCACATTGTGACCTTTTTAAAAAGGATTGTTTTAAGCAGCAATCCAATGGCTAAATAAAATTCAAGGAAGCAATATATCAAGAATTTTATTTACTGCCTTTTTTAGCGGATTTTTTTGTGCTCTTTTTAGCCGTTTTTTTAGCAGCTTTTTTTGCACTCTTCTTTGGCGCAGCTTTTTTAGCGCTCTTTTTTGGTGCAGCTTTTTTTGAACTCTTTTTTGCCGCTTTCTTCGGCACTTTGCCGCCTTCTTTTCTTGCTTCAGATAAACCTATTGCAATTGCCTGTTTTGGATTGGTAACTTTTTTACCACTTCTGCCGCTTTTAAGTTTACCTTCTTTCATTTCTTCCATCGCACGTTTTACTTTGCTCTGGCTTTTTTTTCCATATTTTGCCATCGTTTAAAATTTAATGGTTAGTAATACCATAAAACTATCAAATTATTTGCCATCTCCTTCAATTATATACGCAGCACAGTTAGCTTTAGATTAAGCTTGCTTTAAAGTGGATTTGTTTTTGCATTGCTGCTTGCATGCAATATTATATTGGCTGCTCTGGTTTTTATAATAAAGATTGGAAAGAAATTTTTTACCCGAAGGGTTTAGCGCAAAGTAAATGGTTTCAATTTTATTGCACACGCTTTAATACGCTTGAATTAAATACAACATTTTACCGGTTTCCAAAAATTGAATTTTTGCAAAAATGGTATGATAAAAGCCCGGATGATTTTCAATTTTCTGTAAAAGCACCGCGATTGATTACGCATTACAAACAGTTTAAAGAAACAGAAAGTTTATTAAATGATTTTTATGCAACCATTCGCGAAGGTTTAAAAGAAAAACTCGGACCCGTTTTGTTTCAATTGCCCGCAAGAATTATTTATAGCGAAGCATTGCTTGAACGCATCATTTCAAACTTTGATGCATCATTTAATAATGTAATTGAGTTTCGTAATGTAAGCTGGTGGAATGAAAATGTATTCATGCAGTTATCAAAACATAACATCAGTTTTTGCGGCATCAGCATAAAAAATTTGCCCGATGAAATAATTTCAAACACAAAAATTATTTATTATCGTTTTCATGGCATTCAGCATTTATACTTCAGCGAATATGCCGAAGAATCAATAAAAATTTTTGCGGAAGCTTTAAAGCAAACTTTAATAAATAAAACAGCCTACATCTATTTTAATAATACAGCAACCATTGCCGCCATTCACAATGCAGATCAGTTAAAAGCTTTTTTAACCGCATAAATTCAATAAAGCTGCTTTCTAAAAAGGGAAAAAATATGCTTTTAAATCTATTTATACTTTTTTGTACAAATTGATTTGTAAATTTGCAGCATGAGCGAAATGATTGAGACTTTGGAGCAAACCGCGCTTAGTGATTATAAATATGGATTTGTAACGGAAATTGAAGCAGATGAAGCGCCGCTTGGATTAAATGAAGATATTATCCGTTTTATTTCCAATAAAAAAAATGAACCCGGAATGGATGCTGGAATGGCGGTTAAAAGCTTTTCGTCACTGGCTAAACATTGAAGATAAAGAGCCAGCACTGGGCTAATATTTCATTATCCAAAAATTGATTATCAAAACATTATTTATTATTCTGCGCCAAAACAAAAAACTGAGGCAAAAAGTCTGGATGAAATTGACCCGGAATTACGAAGAACATTTGAAAAGCTGGGAATTTCTTTAGATGAACAAAAACGTTTATGCAGGCGTTGCCGTTGATGCGGTGATTGACAGTGTCTCCATCGCCACAACATTTAAAGAACAACTGGCGGAATTAGGGAATTATTTTCTGTTCGATAACCGAAGCCATTCAGCATCATCCTGATCTGGTAAAAAAATATTTAGGCTCTGTTGTTCCAATGACCGATAATTATTTTGCTGCATTAAATTCTGCAGTATTTACTGATGGTTCATTTTGTTTATATTCCAAAAGGTGTTCGCTGCCCGATGGAGTTATCAACTTATTTCCGCATCAATGCAGAAAATACTGGTCAGTTTGAAAGAACATTAATCATTGCTGATGAAGGCGCTTATGTAAGTTATCTCGAAGGTTGCACAGCGCCTATGCGTGATGAAAATCAATTGCACGCAGCGGTTGTGGAATTGATTGCTCTGGATAATGCGGAAATAAAATATTCAACGGTTCAAAACTGGTATCCCGGCGATAAAGAAGGCAAAGGCGGTATTTACAATTTTGTTACAAAGCGAGGCATTTGCAAGGAACCAATGCAAAAATTTCGTGGACGCAGGTTGAAACCGGTTCGGCCATTACCTGGAAATATCCAAGTGTTATTTTAAAAGGAGATAATTCTATTGGAGAATTTTATTCTGTTGCCGTAACCAATAATTATCAGCAAGCCGATACCGGAACAAAGATGATGCATGTTGGAAAAAATACAAGAAGCCGCATTGTGTCAAAAGGTATTTCTGCAGGAGTTCAGCAATAACAGTTATCGTGGTTTGGTGCAGGTTGGAAAGAATGCACATCAATGCAAGCAATTTCTCTCAATGTGATTCTTTGTTATTGGGCGATAAATGCGGTGCACATACTTTTCCTTACATCGAAATAAAAAATAACACGTCTATTGTTGAACACGAAGCCACCACTTGCAAAATTGGTGAAGACCAGATTTTTTATTGCAATCAACGCGGCATTAATACAGAAACGGCTGTTGCATTAATCATTAATGGCTTTGCAAAAGAAGTGATGAACCAATTGCCGATGGAATTTGCCATTGAAGCACAAAAATTATTGGCAATTATTTAGAAGGAAGCGTAGGTTAGTTTCAGAGTTTCAACAGTTTCAAAGTTTCAATGTTAACTTCTGAAACAATGAAACCATGAAACATTGAAACAATAACTTAGAACATAAAACATAGAACTTATCAATGCTAACAATTCACAACTTACATGCACAAATAGAAGAAAAGAGAAATTTTAAACGGAATTGATCTTGCAGATAAAGGCAGGAGAAGTGCATGCCATTATGGGGCCAAATGGTTCAGGCAAAAGCACATTGGCATCTGTATTGGCAGGCAGAAGGACTATGAAGTAACTGAAGGCTCAGTTGAATTTGAAGGCAAAGATTTATTTGAAATTTCGCCGGAAGAAAGAGCAAGCGAAGGCTTGTTTTTGGCATTTCAATATCCGATAGAAATTCCTGGGTTAGCTACAACAAATTTTATAAAAACTGCCGTAAATGAAATACGCAAATACCGCGGACAAGAACCTTAGATGCAGTTGCTTTTTTAAAGTTGATGAAAGAAAGAATGAAGCTTGTAAAAATTGATCAATATCTTTAACGAGCCGTTCATTAAATGAAGGTTTTAGCGGCGGTGAAAAAAAACGAAATGAAATTTTTCAAATGGCAATGCTTGAACCGAAACTTGCAATTTTAGATGAAACCGACAGCGGGCTTGATATTGATGCCATTGCGCGTTGTTGCTGATGGCGTAAACACGTTGCGCAATAAAGACAATGCGGTGTTGTTATAACGCACTATCAGCGTTTGCTTGATTACATCGTTCCGGATTTTGTGCATGTATTATATAATGGTCGCATTGTAAAATCTGGCGGCAAAGAATTAGCATTTGAACTTGAAGAAAAAGGATACGATTTTATTAAACAGGAAGTAGCAGAAGAAGTTTAAAAGTTTCAGCGTTTCAAAGTTTCAATAGTTCTTTAAAAGTTTTGATATGCTGATTGAAAAACATCAGTTGAAGTGTGCGACGCAACGAAGTTTAATTGAAAAGCTGCAGCTGATAACAAAAAAATTATCGCAGCTTTCATTGAGACCTTTGAAAAATATAATGAGCGAGATAAATACAAAAAGCTGTGGCATAATATAAAATGCCAAAGGCATTACAAAAGTTGATTAAAGAAATTAAAGTTGAATTGTTATTACAAAAGATAAATTAAAAAACAAAAGCCCGGCACTTCCTCTCCTTTGCAGAGGGATTAGAGGGTGAGGTCTTTATGAGTTTAACAGAAACTATACAAAATAAATACAACGAATTAAATGCAATTGCCGGCAATGGTTTGCTTGGTTCGGTGCGTGCAAAAGGATTTGAACATTTTAATAAACTGGGTATTCCAACTTCAAGAAATGAGGAATGGAAATATACCCGCATTACGCCGCTTGTAAACAAAAATTTTTCGTTGCACACAACGGCCGTTCTTCCTTCAAAAGAAGTGTTGAATGATGTTCGTTTGCAAACTGAATTTACTGCTGAATTATTTTTTGTAAATGGTGTTTTTATAAAAGAAATCTCATCTTTCGATAAAAATGCTCTCGTTGTTTTGTCGCTGAATGAAGCTGCCGAAAGTGAATATAAAAATTATGTGCAGCAATATTTAAATCAAAGCAGCAAGTACATGAAAGATGGAATGAATGCTTTAAACGCAGCATTTACTGCAAATGGTTTATTTGTATTGGTGAAAAAGAACATGTCAGTTAAACAACCTGTCTTAATTTATCATTTAACAGATACAAATAATGACAATGTTTTTGTGCAGCCAAGAAGTTTATTTGTGATTGAAGAAAATGCGCAGGTGCAACTTGTTGAATTATATAAAAATAATGGTTTGCATGAAAGCTTTACCAACGAAGTGATCGAGATCGCGGTGCATCAAAATGCAAGACTTGGAATATTATAAAGTGCAGGATGAAAATGAAAACTGTCATCATGTGGGCACAACGCATGTGCAGCAGGTTGCAAAATGTTTTACGCATTGCGTTACGGTTACATTAAATGGTGGCACCATTCGCAATAACATCAACATGATTTTAGAAGCGCCGAATAATGAAGGTCATTTATATGGTTTATACATGATTGATGGAAAAACGCATGTTGATAATCACAGCATCGTTGATAATTTAATGCCCGATTGTTTTAGTAATGAATTATACAAAGGCATTATGGATGGTAATTCAACCGGTGTTTTTAACGGAAAGATTTATGTAAGGCAGGATGCGCAAAAAACGAACGCTTATCAAAGTAATAAAAATGTTTTGTTGAGTAATAATGCTTCTATAAACACAAAACCGCAATTAGAAATTTTTGCAGATGATGTAAAATGTTCGCATGGTTGCACGGTTGGACAATTGGATGAGGAAGCATTGTTTTATTTGCGTGCAAGAGGTATTGGCGAAAAGCAGGCAAAAGCCTTGTTGTTGCATGCATTTGCAGCAGATATTTTAGAACAGGTGAAGCCGCAGGCGTTGCGCACTTATTTGGAAGAAAAAATAAATGAACGTTTGAATGTTGAAAGTTTATAATGAATTGCCAAATGTTCCATCTGAATTACCATGCCTTTCAAGGCATGGATAAAAATAAAATAATTAAAAAGGCTTTAGCCAAATAAAGGTTGGGCTAAAGCCCTTTCAAAATAAAAATCATAATTCCTCAGCTTGAAAGCTGAGGCAAATCAACTGAGGCAATTAATGAAATATGATTTCTGAAGATGTTGATATAAAAAAATTTGATGTCGCTGCAATACGCAAACAGTTTCCTGTGCTTGAAAGAAAAGTAAAAGGAAGAAATCTGGTGTATTTTGATAATGCGGCAACAGCACAAAAACCGCAAGTTGTTATTGATGCCTTGGTAAATTATTATCATCAATACAATGCAAATATTCATCGCGGCATTCATTCGCTGGCAGAAGAAGCAACCGCTGCATTTGAGGCAACACGAGATACAGTTAAAGAATTCATCAATGCAAAATATCGTGAAGAAATAATTTTTACACGCGGCGTAACAGAAGGCATCAACTTAGTTGCCGCAACATGGGGAAGGCAAAATATTAAAGAAGGTGATGAGATAATTATTTCAGGAATGGAACATCATTCCAACATTGTTCCGTGGCAAATGTTGTGTTTGGAAAAGAAAGCAAAGCTGAAAGTAATTCCGGTTAATGATAATGGTGAATTAATGATGAGCGAATTTGAAAAGCTCATCACACAAAAAACAAAATTGGTTTCAATTGTTCATGCATCAAATTCATTGGGAACAATTAATCCTGTAAAAGATATTATTGAAATCGCACATCAGCATAACATTCCGGTTTTGGTTGATGGCGCACAATCTTCTGTTCATTTAAATATTGATGTGCAGGATATGGATTGCGATTTCTTCGTTCTTTCAAGCCATAAAATTTATGGACCAACCGGCGTTGGTGTGTTGTATGGTAAAAAAGAATTGCTCGAAGAAATGCCGCCGTATATGGGTGGCGGCGAAATGATAAAAGAAGTAACGTTTGAGCGCACAACTTATAACGATTTGCCATATAAATTTGAAGCAGGTACGCCAAACATTGCAGACACAGTTGCATTTAAAGCAGCGCTTGATTTTGTAAATGAAGTGGGCAAAGAAAATATTCGCAAACATGAAGAAGCGCTTACAAAATATGCGATGGAAAAATTAAGTAAGATTGATGGTGTGCGATTGATTGGAACAGCAAAACATAAAACAAGTGTTGTTTCCTTTGTTGTTGATGGCGTTCATCCGCAAGACATGGGAATCATTTTAGATAATTATGGAATTGCAGTAAGAACAGGACATCATTGTTGTCAACCATTGATGAACAGGTTTGAGATTCCGGGAACTATACGTGCTTCATTTGCAATGTATAATACAAAAGAAGAAGTAGATGAATTAGTGAAAGGTGTTGAGAAAGCGATTAAAATGTTGAAGTGATAACTAAGAGATTTGGAATTGTGAATTAAGTTAGTTGAAATGTTGATTGATTGATAAGTAGCTCCGTAGGAGCGTAATCTTTGTAGTAGTAGTATAAAGTGATTCTTATCCGCTTCGTAGAAGCGGCATCTAAAATGGAAACAGTTCAAACGATACAAGATATAGAAGATGAAATAGTAGAAGAGTTTTCATTGTTTGATAACTGGGAAGATAAATATGAATACATTATTGATTTGGGAAAAAAGCTTGAACCGTTATCATCAGAATATAAAATTGATGACAACAAAATCAAAGGTTGTCAAAGCCAGGTTTGGTTGGTAGCAAATGAAAATGATGGAAGAATTTATTTTAAAGCAGATAGTGATGCAGTTATTGTAAGAGGTTTAGTAAATATGCTGATACGCGTTTTATCAGGTCATACGCCTGATGAAATAATTAATGCGAAACTGGATTTTATTAATAAGATCGGAATGACAACACATCTTGCACAAACTCGCAGCAACGGTTTGCTCTCGATGGTGAAACAAATGAAGAATTATGCGTTGGCGTATAAAGCAAAGATGAGTAGTTGATAAGTTGATTGGTTATTTGATGATTTGAAAACTAAAGTTGAATAGTTCTTACAAATGATAAATTGAAATACATAAGCTGGATCTCCCGCTCCTTTGGAGAGGGATTAAAGGGTGAGGTCAAACATGCAAAATGAAGAAGCATTAAAAGAAAAAGTAATTGAAAAATTACAAACCATTTATGATCCGGAAATTCCGGTGAACATTTATGATTTGGGCTTGATTTATAATGTTGATATTTTACCCATCAACAACGTGCAAATAACAATGACGTTAACTGCACCCAGTTGCCCGGCAGCGCAAATAATTCCGGTTGAAGTAGATCAGAAATTGAGGGAAATTGAAGGCGTGAATGATGTGCATGTTTCAGTAACCTGGACGCCACCATGGGATAGAAGCATGATGAGTGAAGTTGCAGCATTGGAACTTGGATTTATGTAAGAGGATTTTCAATGCGTCATTTCGACAAAGGTGAAATCTGCGGTATTTGAAACGGTAAAGAATTTAATAGACCTCTCCTTACGTCGAGGTGACGTCTCAAAATAAATAGTAACAAATTTTAATTCTTAATTATAAATTTTAATTGATAAAATATGGCACAAATAAGTGTAGATAGTTTAATAGGCAACAGCGGGCCAACATATCCCGAACAAATTGCCGCACCTTATCGTAAAGAACTTACCGATAATGGGTTTACACAAATGCTTACACCGGAAGATGTAGATAAAGCATTGCAGCGTAATGATGGCAAAATTCAAATGGTTGTTTTAAATTCAGTTTGCGGTTGCGGTGCAAGAGTTGCAAGGCCTGGTGCATTGCTTTCATTGTTCAGCAAAGTGGTTCCTGATGAAAAGTTTACTTTGTTTGCAGGCATGGAAAAAGATGCAGTGGCGCATTTTCGTTCTAATTACCTGCCGGGCATCACGCCAAGTTCGCCAACTATTTCTTTGTTTAAAGATGGTGAGCTGGTTTTTATTTTACATCGTTATCAAATTGAAAGAAGTGCAGCGGGCGATATTGCTGATACATTAATTCAGGAATATAATAAAGTGTGTTCAAAAGAAAATGATGATGCTTTTGTTGAAGAATTAAGGCAATATTTTATTCAGAATTATGATGTTGATCCTTTGAGTGAAGAACAGCAGTAGTTATAAGTTGATAAGTTGACTGGTTGAAAAGTAACTTATCAACTGGTCAACTTATCAATCAATCAATTTTCAAACATGAAAATAACCGCACAGGAAGAATATGGCATTCGCATTTTAATTCGCATTGCAAAATGTGCAGATGAAAGCGGTTTAAGTATTCCGCAATTAAGCGAAGCGGAAGGCTTAACGCCGCATTATGTTGCAAAACTTACAAGACAGTTGCGGTTGGGTGATTTTTTAAAAAGCACGCCGGGGCAAAAAGGCGGCTACATTCTTTCAAAGCCATCATCAGAAATAAATATTAACCAGGTTTTAAAAGCATTGGGCGGCGCATTATTCGATGCAGCATTTTGCGCCTCTCACATTGGCGCACTAAACCTTTGCACCAATTCAGTTGATTGTTCTGCAAGATCTCTGTGGAAAATAATTCAGTTTACTGTTGATCAGCTTTTGGATAAAATGACCTTAGCTGATTTATGCGGCAAAGAAGATTCAGTTATGAAATTGCAGGCATTATTATCGGCTAAAGAAAAGCCTGCGCTGTTTGAATAATTATTTTTTCAAATAATCTTTTACAGCATCATTTAATTTTTTGCTTAATGGCAAAAGCGGCAACCGCAAATTATTTTTTATTAAACCCATCTCACATAAAAATGCTTTTATACCTGCAGGATTATTTTCCGCAAACATAATTTCATAAGCATTGATAAGTTTGTCGTTAATTGATTTTGCTTTCTTAAAATCGAAATTCAAACTGCTTCTAACCATATTCGAAAAATCTTTTGGAAAGGCATTGGCGGCAACACTTATTACACCTTGCATGCCGCAGGCAATTTGGGGAAGCGCCAGCGCATCATCACCGCTTACTACTAAAAAATCTTTTGGTGCATCACGCAATACCTTCATGCATTGTGCAAAATCGCCGCCGGCCTCTTTAATACCAACAATATTTTCTACTTCATTTGCAAGACGGATTATTGTATCAGCGTCAATATTTTTTGCTGTTCTGCCCGGCACATTATATAAAATAATTGGTTTTGATGATGCCCTGGCTAAAGTTTTATAGTGCTGGTACAAACCTTCCTGTGATGGTTTATTGTAATAAGGCGAGGTGCTTAAAACAGCCGTTGCATTATCTAAAGGAAATGTTTCCAGTTCATGAATTAATTCGTTGGTATTATTACCACCAATTCCAACAACAACGGGCACACGTTTTTTTACAACATCATACGTATATTTTATGATGTCTGTTTTTTCTGGCTTTGATAAAGTTGGCGCTTCACCTGTTGTGCCAAGTGTAACAATATATTCAACATTGCCATCAATAATAAAGTCGATCATTTTATGCAAGGCATCATAATCAACATCATTATTTTTTTTAAATGGCGTAACAATTGCAACGCCGGTTCCTCTTAAAGTATCTTTTAATAAAGCCATAGTTTTAAAAATTATAGTTGATACACTGATCATTTGATAGTTGATGAGAATTATCACGAAACATATCAACTTATCAACCAATCAACCTTTAACCCATGTTATGAAACACTTTACTTACATCATCATCCTGTTCCAAACGTTCAATCAGTTTACTTACATCTTCTGCCTGCGTTTCTGTAACAGGAACTGTATTTAAAGGTATCCATTCTATTTCTGCGCTTATAGTCGTAATATTTTTATCTTCCAATGCTTTTTGCAACTTGCCAAAATCAGTAAATGCGCAACGCAATACAATAATGTTGTTGCCATGTTCATCAGTGCTTTCGCCCATTTCTTCCAGGCCAAAATCTATTAATTCAAATTCGAGGTCATCAATATTCAATCCTTCCGGTTTTAATTTAAAAACGCCCATTTTTTTAAATTGAAAACTTACACTGCCGCTGTTGCCCAAAGCGCCGCCGCCTTTATTAAAATAACTTTTTACATTGGCAACTGTGCGCACATGATTATCTGTTGCGGTTTCTACCAGCAACGCAACACCATGCGGCGCATAACCTTCATACAAAATTTCTTCATAATTCTCAATCTCTTTTCCTGAGGCACGTTTAATTGCCGCTTCCACACGGTCTTTCGGCATGTTTACGCTTTTTGCATTTTGCATGCAGCGGCGCAGCGCCGGATTGATTGCAGGGTCTGGGCCACCGGCTTTTACAGCAATAGCAATTTCTCTTCCAATACGCGTAAATTGTTTTGCCATCCTGTCCCACCGGGCAAACATAGTGGCCTTTCTAACTTCAAAAATTCTACCCATAAATCAAATAAAATGCTTTAAGGGTTGCAAAGTAAAAATATTTATGCCATTATATGAAAGCAGATATTAAAAGAAGATTTTTGGGTGACCGGCAATAGATTTTCATGGCATCTTCGTTGCGTCGCAACACTGCATCTGCAGTAATAAAAATCAGCACTTAAAAATTATCTTTATTCGCTAACTGGCCGCAAGCGGCATCAATATCTTTTCCGCGGCTTCTGCGTAACCGTGCATTTACGCGGTTCGATTCAAGAAATTTCATAAAGCTTTCAATGGTTTCTTCATCAGGTTTTGAAAAATTTGCACCATCAATGGGATTGTATTCTATAATGTTTACCAAATCTGCGGGCACCTGCCGGTATACTTTCATTAATTCTTCTGCATCTTTTTGCGAATCATTAAAATTTCTGAATAAAATATATTCAAACGTTACTTCATTTTTTGTTTGCTTATAAAAATAATTCAGCGCATCAATCAACGCTTTAATATTGTTGCTTTCGTTGATTGGCATTATTTCATTACGCTTTTTATCATTTGCTGCGTGAAGTGACAAAGCAAGTTTAAAACGCACTTTATCATCACCTAATTTTTTAATCATTTTTGCAACGCCCGCAGTTGAAACTGTAATGCGCCTTTGGCTCATGCCCATTCCATCTTCAGCAGAAATTTTATCAATTGCTTTCAACACATTGTTATAATTCAGCAACGGTTCACCCATTCCCATAAAAACAATGTTGCTTAAACGCTTGTTATGCACTCTTTCGCTTTGCTCGTTTATCAATGCAACCTGGTCGTAAATTTCATCAAAGGTTAAATTACGTTCACGCTCCATTTTTCCTGTGGCGCAAAACTTGCAATTTAAGCTGCAGCCAATTTGTGAAGAAACACAAGCCGTTTTTCTATCTTCAGTTGGAATTAAAACACCTTCAACGAAATGATTATCGAAGGTTTTAAAGCGGGATTTTATGGTGCCATCTGCGCTGTATTGAGTTGTATTAATAGTTAAAGCAGGTAAAGAAAAATGTTCCGTTAATTTTAAACGAAGCTCTTTACTAATGTTCGTCATTGCATCAAAACTGCCGGCATGTTTTTGCCAAAGCCATTCATATACCTGTTTTGCACGAAATTTTTTTTCGCCTATTTCGGCAAAATAATTTTGTAATTCATCCAAACTTAAATTTCGTATGTTCACTTGCTGCGCAGAAATCATGCTGCAAAGATAAGTTAGCTTTTTTTGTTGTTCACTAACAGCATTCACCTGCTTCTTTCAGCAATTCTTTTGATTACTTTTCACCTAAAGCATTTAAACAGTATGCAGCAGATAAAAAAGTAACATACATAGCAAACTTTTATTTTTGTATCAAACGCACATCTTTTAAAACCTCAATTTTTTGCATGAAAAAATATATCCTCTGTACTTATTGGTTTCCTTTCACTAAAGCTTTCTGCTCAAACCATCACCGGTTTTTTGGCAAACGATGCATCAGCACAAATTGCAAACAGAACAAAAATTTGATGCACAATTAAATGCTGCGCATATTGGTTCAACTATAAAATTATTATCATCAAAACCACATAATCTTGGCTCTGTAAACAGCAAAACATGGGCAGATACCATTTTAAATCGTTATAAAAATTATGGCTTTGATGCACACATAGAAACCTTCACGGTTTTGTTTCCAACGCCTAAAACAAGATTGCTTGAAATGATTGCGCCAACATCTTACAAAGCATTATTAAAAGAACCTGCTTTAAAAGAAGATGCAACATCTGGCCAGCAAGATCAACTGCCAACGTATAATGCATGGAGTGCAGACGGCGATGTTACTGCGCCGCTTGTTTTTGTAAACTATGGTTTGCCTGCAGATTATGATAAGCTTGCTGAAATGGGCATTGATGTGAAAGGAAAAATTGTGATTGCAAAATATGGACAGAAGCTGGCGTGGCATTAAGCCAAAAGTGGCGCAGGAGCATGGTGCTATTGGCTGCATTATTTACAGTGATCCGATGGATGACGGATATTTTAGAGGCGATGTATATCCTAAAGGTGCTTATAAAAATGAATATGGCGTGCAGCGTGGCAGCGTGATGGATATGCCGATTTATCCCGGCGATCCTTTAACACCGGGCGTTGGTGCAGACAGCAGATGCAACAAGATTAGAGCGCAGTGCAGCAACTAATCTTTTAAAAATTCCGGTTTTACCCATTAGTTATCATGATGCAAAACCTTTGCTCGAATCGCTGGATGGGCCTGTTGTGCCCAATGGCTGGCAGGGCGCATTGCCTTTTGCATATCATATTGGTGATGGAAAAACAAAAGTGCATTTAAAGCTTGAATTTAACTGGAATATGGTTCCCTGTTATGATGTGATTGCCATGATAAAAGGTTCGCAATTTCCTGATGAATGGGTAATGCGGGGCAATCATTATGATGCCTGGGTAAATGGAGCCGGCGATCCCATCAGCGGACAATCGGCAATGCTGGAAGAAGCAAAAGCAATGGGCGAATTATTAAAAACCGGCTGGAAACCAAAACGTACAATTGTTTATTGTTCATGGGATGGTGAAGAACCGGCTTTAATTGGCTCAACAGAATTTGCAGAAGAACATGCAAAAGAACTGCAGCAAAAAGCAATTATTTATATAAACAGTGATGGCAATGCAAGAGGTTTTTTAAATGCAGGCGGCTCACATGCGTTGGAGCCTTTAATAGATGAAATTTCTAAAACAGTTATTGATCCGCAAACAAATGTTTCTGTTTTTGAAAGATGGAAAGCAAATAATGCAGCAGATGCATCAACAACAAAAGCAAAAAAAACTGCATTGAATACAAATAAATTTGAACTGGATGCGCTGGGCAGCGGTTCAGACTATTCTCCGTTTTTGCAGCATCTTGGTTTGCCATCTTTAGACCTTGGTTTTGGTGGTGAAGATGGCGGCGGCGAATATCATTCTATTTATGATTCGTATGATGATTACCGCCGCTTTAAAGATCCAACATTTGAATATGGCGTTGCGCTTGCAAAGGTTGCAGGCCATGCTATATTAAGAATGGCTGATGCAGATGATTTACCTTTTGATTTCAGCAATTTGTATAAAACTGCTGATGGTTATGCTGATGAATTAATAAATCTTGTTCATGATATGCGTGATGCAACAGAAACAGAAAATGAACTGCTGAATAAGAATGTATATAAGCTGGCTTCAGACCCTACAAAAACATATATTCAGCCGAAGCCAAAAACTGAAGTGCCGTTTATTGATTTCAGTCCGTTGCAAAATGCATTGATGGCATTAAAAAACAGCACAGACAGTTTAAGCATCAATCTAAAAAAAGATTCTTCTTTAAATGAAAATAAAAATGTTCAACTGGCACATGCAGAACAACAATTATTATTTACTGATGGATTGCCCCGCAGAAGCTGGTATAAACACAGCTTGTATGCGCCGGGATTTTATACAGGTTATGGCGTAAAAACTTTGCCCGGCATTCGTGAAGCTATTGAGCAACGCAACTGGAAAGAAGCGCAGGATGAAATACATTTAACCGCAGAAGCAATTGAGCGATTGGCTGAATATTTAAAGAACATCCAATAAAATATTGATGAACGAAACATCAGCAATATGTTTTAATAATATCCATTACGCTGTAATAATAGTGGCCGCCAAATAAAATAAGATGCACAAGTAAGGGATACAACTGGCAAAGTTGAACACGATCTTTCCAGCCTGGCTGAAGCGGAAATGCTTCGTTATAATGATCATAAAAACTTTTATCAAAACCACCAAATAATAAGCTCATGGCAATATCCATTTCGCGGTTGCCATAATATACCGCAGGATCATAAATAACAGGCATTGCATTTTCATCGCACATAAAATTGCCGCTCCATAAATCGCCGTGAATTAATGAAGGTTTTTCTTCAGGAAATAAATTATATAAGTGCTTACATAATTTTTCTGCCAGCATTAAATCATCTTTAGTGCATTTATTTTTATTGAAAGCAAGTTGCATCAACGGCATTATGCGTTGCGTTGCATAAAATTCAGGCCAGCTATTGCAGAAATTATTTTGTTGTTGAAGTGAGCCAATATAATTGCTTGCTGATAATCCGAATTGTTTGTTAGAATTTTTATGTAAAGCCGCAAGCTGATGCGCAAATATTTGCCAGAAGTTTTTTGATGGATTTGCCTTTTGAATATATTGAGTGATTAAAAAAATATGGTTTTCAAAGCTTCCATACAATATTGGTTCGGGAATTTTTATGGTTTTGGTTTGATGCAATAATTGCAAGCCGGCAAATTCTTTTTCAAACATATCTTTTAAACTGCCTTTATTCAGTTTTAAAAACAAAGAACCAATGTTTGTTTGAAGTTGATATGTTTGGTTAATATCACCGCCGTAAACCTGCTGATAAGAGTTTATTTGAATATATTGGTTGAAGTGCTTTGATGCTTGTACACAGATATAATTTAGCAGCTCTTTCATGGCTAAGAGGCAAAAGAGAAAAGGAGATAAAGAGTATTAAAGCTAAGAGGGAAAGAGAAAAAGAGTTGTGATACTCCTTTTCTCTTTTCCTCTTTTATTCTCTTAGTTTATGCTTCTTCAGCCTGCAATCTTTTTTGCTGGCGTTTTCTTTCTTCTTCATCTAAAATAACCTTGCGCATGCGAATAAAGTTGGGCGTTACTTCAATGCATTCATCCTGCTGAATATATTCCATGCATTCTTCTAAAGTCATTTAAGTTTTAGGTGCAATGCTTGTAGCTGCATCACTTCCGCTTGCACGATGGTTGGTTAATTTTTTTAGTTCAGTTGCATTCACTACAAGATCGCCGGGCTTAATATGTTCTGCAATAATTTGGCCTTTATACACTTCTTCGCCGGGATCAACAAAAAATATTCCGCGATCCTGCAATTTATCAATTGAATAAGCCGTAGTTTTTTCCTGGTTTTTTGAAATCAACACACCATTATTTCTGCCGGGAATATTTCCTTTCCATGGTTTGTATTCCATAAACCGATGTGCGCATTACCGCTTCGCCGGCAGTGTTGGTTAGCATTTGGAACGCAAACCTATTAACCCTCGTGAAGGAATTTCAAATTCAAGATGCTGCATTTCACCTTTGGTTTCCATAACATGCATTTCACCTTTGCGGCGCGTAACCAGATCAATTACTTTGCTTGCATATTCCTGCGGCACATCCACTACCAAGGTTTCATATGGCTCACATTTTTTGCCATCAATTTCTTTAACAATTACCTGCGGTTGGCCAACCGTAAGTTCATAACCTTCGCGGCGCATGGTTTCAACCAAAATTCCAAGATGCAAAATGCCGCGGCCATACACCATAAAACTATCAGCGCTGTCTGTATCTTCCACTCTTAATGCAAGATTTTTTTCTGTTTCTTTCAACAGACGGTCGCGGATATGCCTTGATGTAACAAACTTTCCATCTCTGCCATAAAACGGAGAATTATTAATGCTGAACAGCATGTTCATGGTTGGCTCATCCACACTTATAACCGGTAACGCTTCAGGATTTTCAGCATCAGCAATTGTTTCGCCAATATTAAAATCTTCCAATACCAACAACGGCGCAAATATCGCCGGCAAGCACTTCGGTCACTTTCTTTTTTCCCATTCCTTCAAAAACATATAATTCTCTTACCCGTGATTTTTTTATATGTACCATCTGCCTGCATTAATGCAATCGGCTGATTTTCTTTTATAATGCCGCGGGCTACTTTGCCAATGGCAATTCTTCCAAGAAAAGAAGAATAATCCAGTGAAGTGATCTGCATTTGAAGAGGGCCTTCGCTCACTTTTGGCGCAGGAACATATTGTAAAATACCATCGAGCAAAGGCGATAATATTTCAGTTGGTGTTAATGAATTGTATTGAACCAGCCTTGCTTTCCGCTGACCATAAAAAGTAGGAAAATCCAGTTGTTCTTCTGTTGCATCCAGATTAAAAAATAATTCAAAAACAGCATCATGCACTTCATCGGGACGGCAGTTTGGCTTATCTACTTTATTAATTACAACAATCGGATGAAGTTTAACTGCAAAGCTTTCTGCAACACAAAACGGGTTTGCGGCATCGGGCCTTCAAATGCATCCACCAGCAACAAAACACCATCAGCCATTTTTAATACACGTTCTACTTCACCGCCAAAATCTGCGTGGCCTGGCGTATCAATCACATTAATTTTTACATCTTTATAAACAACGGCGGCATTTTTACGAAAAGATGGTAATGCCGCGTTCACGTTCAAGATCATTGCTGTCCATTATCAGTTCGCCGGTTTCCTGGTTATCGCGAAACACTTTTGTAGCGTGAAGAATTTTATCAACCAAAGTTGTTTTACCATGGTCAACGTGAGCAATGATGGCTATATTTCTTATTTCCATAATAGTTAAAAAGTAAAAATTAAAAGTAAAAACATTGTTAGCTATTTTAAATCTCGACTTTTAATTTTTGAATTTAAGGGCGCAAAGGTACGCAAATGCTGCGGCGTGGCAAAAGATTGCATGTTTACAAATTGTTGTTTCTTAAAAAAGCGCCTTAGAATGCTTTATCAAAGTGGTTTTTATGATGAATAATGAGCTTGTTAGAAGTATGTTATTATATAAAAGCCGATTAATCTTTTATACAGATTTTCATCTAATTATAATTAAAACAAAACAGTATGAAAAAGATTTCAATTGTATTGTTTTCAATAGTTCTGGCTTTAAGCGCATCTGCACAGAAAGTATTTGTGCGTCCGGTAATGCCTGTAGGTCCGCATATAGTTTATTATTCACGACCTTATTATTATAACCCGTTTTTTTATGGCGGATTGTATTATCCATGGTATGATCGGGCATATTACTATCATCCTACAAAACTTGACAGGCAGATACAGGATATTGAAAATGAATACAGCGACAGGATTAGCTCTGTAAGAGCAGACAACAGTTTAACCGGTCATCAAAGAAGAGTTATGATTCGTGAATTAAGGCATGAACGAGATCAGGCTGTAAATGATGCCCGAAGAAACTATTACAAACAGTATGAATATTAAGCAAAAAAGCTCCGTTTAAAAGCGGGGCTTTTTTATTATGTTTTAAATAAAAAAATGTGTAAAAATTAATCAATCTCGAAGCTCAAAATTTGCTTTGCAAGAAACTGAAAATTTATTTATTTAACCTCCATTAAATCTGCAACAGTTGTTGGTTCAACCCATGCGCCATAATCTTTTATAAGATCTATCAATTCATCTACCGCAACAGCACTATTCACATTGCGCTTAATAATTTCTTTGCCTTTATATAAAGTTATTTTGCCAACACCGCTGCCCACATAACCAAAATCTGCATCAGCCATTTCGCCGGGGCCGTTTACAATGCAACCCATGATTGCAATTTTTACACCTTTTAAATGATTGGTTACTGCACGAATTTTTGCAGTGGTTTCCTGCAGATCAAAAAGCGTTCTGCCGCAGCTTGGGCAACTGATGTATTCTGTTTTTGAAATGCGGGTTCGTGTTGCTTGTAAAATAGAAAACGCTGTTGCATTTAAAAACTGGTGATTGTTTGTAACAGGAATATAATTGCGCCCGCTGAGTTTTGTGTTGTGCATTTTTTTAAGATCGTTCATCAACCATAAACCATCGCCAAAACCATCAAGCAGCAATGCGCCGGCTTCAGCAGAAAATTGTATAAGTTGTTCATCAACCTGGCTGCAACTACTTCGAACACAAATAATAACCGGCGTTTTAATATTGCGTTCCATCAACTCAATAATATTACGCCGCACATCGGCCATGCTATGTTTATTGGTTGAATATAAACACAGCACTGCAGTAGTATCTGTTGCAATAAGATCAAATATTTTTTCTTTGATGGTTTTATCTATTGTATGCACATCAAAAGCAACAAAATTTTGCTTGGATGATTTTTCTTTTACATCTAAATATTCAACGCCTTCAAATAAGGGAAAATAGACCTCACCCCAACCCTCTCCAAAGGAGAGGGAGCTGGGATGTTGCAACCATGTTTTTGCATTGCAAATAATTTTTAAAGTGCCGGGCAATTCAAAATCTAAAATTTTATTTGCTGTATAAATATAATCCGCAGCGGAGTCTCCAATATTCCATTTATCTGTTGCTTCAACATAATTGTAGCCAATAGCCTTCAGATCTTCTTTATGTATTTTTTCTTTTTGCATAAAGTCTGCAACAATAACCGGCACAAACATTCCGCCAATGCTATTTACTTCATGCGCAAGCCTGCGTTTGTATTCAAATGGATTGTATGGAAGATGATCCGTTGGCTGTTGACTGTTGACCCTTGACCGTTGACCGTTGACCGTTGACTTTATCTTACCAGAAATATTATGTAATAAACTTTTTATGGGGGAATGATGATTGCGGTTTTCATATCGTTTCACCAAATCTTTACAAACCGGAATTTCAAATTCCGGATCTTCAGTTAATGATACGCGGATGGTATCGCCCAAACCATCTTCCATTAAAGTGCCAATGCCCACAGCGCTTTTAATTCTTCCATCTTCACCATCGCCGGCTTCGGTAACACCAAGATGCAAAGGATAACATTCATTAAACTCATTAAACATTGTATTTACCAGCAAGCGGTAAGCCTGCACCATTACCTGCGTGTTGCTTGCCTTCATGCTTAAAACAATGTTGTGGTAATTTTCACTTCTTGCAATACGTAAAAATTCCATCGCGCTTTCAACCATACCCATCGGCGTATCGCCATAACGGCTCATAATTCTATCGCTTAACGAGCCATGATTGGTGCCGATGCGCATCGCCGTTCCATATTCTTTACAAATTTTAATTAAAGGTGTAAAACGCTCCCGGATGCGCTCAATTTCTTCGGCATATTCTGCATCAGTATATTCAATTTGTTCAAACTTTTTTTTATCAACATAATTGCCGGGGTTTATTCTTACTTTTTCAACAATGCGTGCTGCAATTTCTGCTGCATTTGGGGTGAAATGAATATCGGCAACCAGCGGCGTTTTATAACCGCGTTTATGCAATTCATTTTTTATGTTGAGCAAATTTTCGGCTTCTCTTTTTGAAGGCGCTGTTATGCGTACAAGTTCTGCACCGGCTTCAATACAGCGAATAGATTGCTCAACCGTTGCAATGGTATCCATGGTATCAGTGGTTGTCATGGTTTGCACACGCACCGGATTAAGGTTGCCCAGTAAAAGATCGCCAATTTTTACTTCACGTGTTTTTAAGCGACTATATTTTGTAAGTGAATTGCAATATACCTGCATAATTTGCAAAGGTACGTATTAGCTTATGTGATTTTAAACAGATAAATATTTGTGAAGTTCTGCCAGATAAAATTTTTTTAATACCGTAAATAAAAACTGTGCAGCAACTGCACAGTTTCGTTGTGCCCAAGACTGGATTCGAACCAGCACACCGGTTAAGGCACTACCACCTCAAAGTAGCGTGTCTACCAATTTCACCACCTGGGCATCCGGCAAAAATAAAAGGAAATTATTTTATTTATTTAATTCAATTCTAAAAGTTGTGCCTTTATTATGCTCGCTGTGTTTTACAAAAATTACACCTTTATGATATTGTTCAATTATGCGTTTGCTTAAAGTTAAACCCAAACCCCATCCGCGCTTTTTTGTTGTAAAACCAGGGTTAAAAACTTTTGAGATATTATTTTTTGAGATGCCTTTGCCGGTGTCTGACACATCAATCAGCACCTGCGATTCTGTATTTTTAATATGCACGTTTATTGATCCTTTGCCAACAATTGCATCTAACGCATTTTTTAAAAGATTTTCAATAACCCAGTCAAATAGCGGCGGCGATATCATTGCCGTTATATTTTTTTCGCCATCGGTGTTCAGCACAATATTTACTTTGCCGCCGGCACGCCGTTTAATATAATCAATCATATTTTCAACCTGTTCAACAATATTTTTTTCTTCAAGATGCGGATGGCTTCCAATCTTTCCAAAACGATCGGTTATCAGCTCAAGCCGGTTTACATCTTTTTCAATTTCAAGACTAAGTTTTTCACTTGCCGGGTTTTCTTTCAACACTTCCACCCAGCCTTTTAAACTTGACACAGGCGTGCCTAACTGGTGTGCTGTTTCTTTTGCCATGCCGGCCCATAACTGGTTTTGTGTGCTTATGTAAGAAGTACGTTGCGCAATAATGGTAACCGTTAAAAAAAGCCCTACAATAATTAATTGGATGATGGGATAATAGCGCACTTCGCGTTGCAAAGTACTTTCACCATAATAATATTTATTTGCGATGTATGGCTTTTCTGATAACAATAAAATTATGGGCGCATGTTGCTTTTTAAAATCGCTGAGTTTTTTATATAGATAGGTTGAATCTTTTTTAATTTTTTCAGCATCAAGGTTTACGCAGTTACCGGCATTTATGCTGTCGTTTTCGTTGGTTTCAATAATAGGAATTTCTTTGTTTTCAGAAGATATTTTTGCAGCCAGATTTAAGTTTACTTCGTCGTTTACATTTAAAATGGTGCGCTGTGCTTCAACCCAAATTTCTACTTTCTTTTTTTCATCATCGGCAATTTTTTTTGCGAGATAAGAAGAATAAAAAATTGTTCCAATTACAATTATTGCTGCAATTACAAATAGTAAAGTTTTGCCATTAAGCCATTGCTGAATCATTATTCTAAAGTAATCAATAGGCGCAAATAAAAATCCCGGCAAAAATTTTTTGCCGGGATTTTTAAATATTACGCTAAGCTGTTAACTAAACAAGCCGCCTTTTTTTAACTCTTTTGTTCCTTCGCCAATTTTGTATCCGTTCTGGTAAATTTCAACTTTATAATTACCGGTCATGTATTTGCCGCCTTCCGGTTTCCAGTCAAAACTAACCGGCATGCGCTTACCCTGTTCGTACTGCACATCAACTTTATTGGTAAAAACTTTTTCGCCTTCATCGCGGGTTTGAAATGTGCCGCTTCCGTTTGCCGGAATTGTTATCGGATGACCGTCGGGCCCCGTTACACAAACATATAATTCTTTGGTACCGCTTGGTGCAATGCGGTTTTCATCCAAATCAAAAGATATTCTGAAAACATTAGTTCGTTTTGCGGTTGATACCACTTTTTCTTTGCCATTATGTTTAATATCAATTGCAGCAATATTTATGTTGGAAGCATGCAATGTAGAACCAACATCCTGAATATGTTCTTTCACCGCTTCGGTTGTATCAAGCGTTTGCTGAACACGTGCCTTTTGCACAGTTAATGTATCGCGCTGTGTGGTTAAATCCTGGTTGGCTGTTGTTAATGTTTGATTCTGTTGTTTCAACTGATCAACCTGCGCAAGCAGATCGGTTATTTTTCCATTCAATTCTTTGATCATTGATTTTGCCTTGCCGAGATCAGCATTCTTTTTAGAAAGCTCTGATCTGATGCTTGATTTCAAACTATCTATTTCGTTTTTACGGTCAGTCAGTTCACCGGATAATTTTGTGTTGGTACCGGTTAAAGAATCCATTCTTGATAAGGCATCATTGTACTCAGCTTCAACTGCGCTGCGGGATGAATCTGCAGCAGTGTATTGTGTTGTAAGCTGGTTAATTTTTTCGCCTGATTTATTTTTATCATAAATAATATAACCCCAGGTGCCCACCAGTGCTGCTATTAAAATTCCATAAATTAATTTCCGGTTATCTCTCGGTTGATTTTCCGGTTGATTAGCGGAAGTAGAAGACGGATAATTGCTGTAACTCATATATGTGATTTATTTTTTTTAAAACTATTTGCTAATATTGAAAAAACAATCGCTTGAATTTAAGTGCTTCTTTATATAATCTTCTTTTAATAGACATAGAAACAGTACCATGCTATCATAGTTTTGAACTGCTTCCTGATGAAATTAAAATTCTTTGGGCCGACAAAATTTCCAAAACCGTGCCAGAAAACCTTACATTGGAAGACAGCTATTTATTACGAGCCGGAATAATGGCAGAGTTTGGAAAGATCGTTTGCATTTCAGCAGGTTATTTTTATGAAGATGTAAACAAACAAATTTGCTTTAAAGTTAAAAGCATTTGCTGTGATAACGAAAAAGAAATTTTGCAAAATTTTTTATTGATAACGAACTCATTTTATAAAATAAATAATCGTTTTCAGTTTGCAGGCCATAACATAAGAGAGTTTGATATACCGTTTATTTGCAGGCGTTTGCTTATTAATAATATTCCGCTTCCGCCATACCTGCAACTGCATGGCGCCAAACCCTGGGAAATTGAAATGGTTGATACGCTGCAATGGTGGAAGTTTGGTGATTATAAAAATTATATTTCGCTTAATCTTTTAGCAAGCATATTAAATATTCCTACATCAAAAGGCGAGATGGATGGCAGTAAAGTGCGGGATGTTTTTTATGATGAAAAAAATATGGACCGCATTTCAACCTACTGCGAAAAAGATGTGATTGTTGTTGCCAATATTTTATTGCGGTTTAAAAACCAGCCGATACTTGGTGAGGAATGCATTCAAATAATAAAATAGCATAAGAAAAATAAGATTTATAAAAAGCGTTTATATTTGCAGCCTTTTGGTGCGGTAGCTCAGTCGGTAGAGCAAAGGACTGAAAATCCTTGTGTCGGCGGTTCGATCCCGCCCCACACCACAAAAAAAAGACTTACAAAAAATGTAGGTCTTTTTTATTGCATTAATCAACATCACATTTCGTTTGGCTGCGTCATACTAAACCAATTGCCGCAACTATCAGTTATAATAGCTTCAATGCCATAAAATTGCAACATATATTTTTAAAGATAAAAGCTGTTAAGAATTGTATTTATTTGCAATGATTTTTTAAACTCAAAAACATTAAAGTTTAAAACAATGATTCTTTCTGATACACGCATACTTGAAGAAATACAAAAAGGCACCATTAAAATTGAACCATACAACCGAGAAGATCTTGGAAGCAACAGTTACGATGTGCATTTGGGCAAGTGGCTTGCAACCTATCGTGAACATATTTTAGATGCAAAAAAGCACAATGAAATTGAATATTTTGAAATTCCGGAGGAAGGCTTTGTGTTGTATCCGCATATTTTTTATTTAGGCACAACGGCCGAATATACAGAAACACATGCGCATGTTCCATTTTTAGAAGGCAAAAGTTCTACCGGAAGATTGGGCATTGATATACATGCAACTGCAGGCAAGGGTGATGTTGGTTTTTGCGGCAACTGGACGCTTGAAATTTCTGTAAAACAGCCTGTAAAAGTATATAAACACATGCCGGTTGGCCAACTGATTTATTTTCCTGTTGATGGTGAAATTGAAGTGAAATACAATCAAAAGAAAAATGCAAAATACAGTCACCAGCCCGATAAACCGGTTGAAAGCATGATGTGGAAGAATGCTTTCTAACTTTTATCAACCCTTTTTATTTTGGCTGCATGTATGCCCACCGCTTCTTCAATAGTATGTGTGCAGCTTAAATCATTGTCTTTTTTTGCAAGCGTTAGAAAGGCGCACATAAAAATCTTTTAAAACTTCCAGTTCTTCCGGCGTAAGATCTTCAACATCTATTAAACGGTTGCTGGCGCCTTGTGTGGCAGCAATAAGCTCATTCATTTTTATCTGCAAAGCAAGTGTGTCTTTATTTTGCGATTGCTGAATTACAAACACCATTAAAAATGTAATAATGGTTGTACCGGTATTTATTACCAGTTGCCAGGTGTCTGAAAATTTAAATACCGGGCCTGTAACTGCCCAAACAATTATAATAACAAATGCCAGTATAAATGCAATAGGCTTGCCGGTAATTTTTGTAACCTTTGCAGAAAACTTGTCAAACATTCTTCCAAGGCTTCTTCTTTCTTTTTTATTTTTTTTGCTTTTCATATTTTTTATTTAAAATAATTTAAGATTAAACAAAACAATAATAATGCAGTTAAATTAGCAACTATTTATGAAGCGATTATCAATTGTTTTATGCCTGCTATATTTTGGCGTTATTTGTTTTTCGCAATCTGATACGGCTGTTATTAACGATGCCAAACGTTTTCAGAGCGGATTAAGAACCGAATATGAAAACCCAAACACAACGCCGCTTAGCGCCAAAGCAAAAAAAACTTTTAAGGGAATTCATTTTTATCCCATCAGCGAAAAATATGCAGTGAACGCACGGTTTGTAAGAACACCCAATGAAAAATCTTTTCAGATGAGCACATCATCGGGCATGAGAAAAACTTATGTAAAATATGCGGAGGTATTTTTTGTGATGGATAAAAAAGAATATAAGCTTAATGTATATCAATCACAGGAATTATTAAAATCGGCTGAGTATAAAGATTATTTATTTATCCCGTTTACTGATGCAACCAGCGGAAATGAAACGTATGAAGGCGGACGATATATTGACTTAAATATTCCAAAAGGCGATCACATTCTTATTAATTTCAATAAAGCATATCATCCTTATTGCGCTTACACAGATGGATATAATTGCCCGGTTCCACCGCAGGAAAATACTTTACCAATTAAAATTGAAGCAGGCGTAAGATTTTAAAGGTTTAGCTTACTTCATACAATATCATTTTTATAAAGGATACTGTATGATTGCAATAAAAAAGCCGCCTTTAAAGGCGGCTAAAAAATATGCTGATAAATATTATTCTCCGGCTTTTACCAAACCAAGCTTAGCTTCTAAACTTAAAGTGGCATGAGGCACCGCACGCAACCGGGCTTTATCAATTAATTTACCCGTTACACGGCAAATGCCATACGTTTTATTTTCAATTCGTATCAATGCTTTTTCAAGATGATCAATATAAGTTATCTGCCGGCTTGCCATTTGGCTTAATTGTTCTCTTTCCATGCTAATGCTTCCATCTTCCATGGTCATATAACGGTTTTCGCTTTCATCGCCGCCCATATCATCTTTTCGTGTAATTAAACCCTGCAAATAAGCAAGTTCTTTTTTTGCAGAATCAAGCTTGCGCTGAATTAAATCTCTAAACTCGTTTAATTCGGCATCGGTATATCGTACCAAAGGCTCGCTCGACCGCATGGGTTCCTGTCTTTGCTCGAGTGGTTTATATGCAGGCTGATAAGGCACACTTGTTTTAGCTGTTATTTTAGGCAGCTTTACTTCTTTTACGGGTTCCTGAATTTTAGGTGGTTTTTTTGCAGAATTAACGGGTTTTTCTTCTTGTTTTTTTTGCTTTGCCATAGAGTCTGTTTGTTTTTCATGTTTATGCACAGCCGCTGGTTGCTGGTGCTTTACCGGTATGGATTTTACTGGCGTTGCCACTTTTTTAGCTTTTGTTGTTTTTGCAACAGGCTTAACCGCTTTTTTGGGCGCAGGTTTACCTTTAGCTTTTGCTGCAGGCTTTACAGGTTTAACAGCCGCTTTTTTTATTTTTTGCGGTGCAATTTTTTTAGGTGCTGTTTTTTTTGCCTGAGCTGTTTTTTTTGCTGCAGGTTTAACTGCTTTTTTTATTGCTTTTTTCTGTGGCATAGTACGTTATCCTTTTTTATTTACGCTCACTTTCAACAGGTTATCATTAACTTCAATGTCGGTGCCATCGCTTATTTCGGGCACCCAGTTTAGATTATCTGCCAAAATTTCGGCGCAAATATAGCTTTTAAATGTATTGATGGAAGGCTTAAGTGCAGTATTGTCAAGAACGTTTACAAATATGCGGTCGGTAAGATCGAAACCTTTGTCTTTTCTAATATTTTGAACCCTGTTTACAAATTCCCGCGCATCACCTTCCATCTTCAAATCGTTTGAAACAGTAACATCCAAAGCCACAGTGAGATTTCCTTTTGAAGCTACGCTCCATCCCGGAATATCTTCGGCAATAACTTCAACTTCAGAAACCAAAAGTTCAAAATTAAAACCTGAAAGCTGAAGATTTATTTTTCCTTTTTGCTCCAGTTCTGAGATCTGCTGTTGCGAAAGCTGCGCAATAGCCAACGACGCCTCTTTCATTTTTGCGCCAAGCTTTGAACCGAGCAATTTAAAATTGGGTTTTACTTTTTTATGAATAATATTATCCGTTTCGCTCACAAATTCTATTTCTTTAATATTTACTTCTGCTTTAATAAGCTCTGCCACTTTTTGCAACTGCTGCTTCATTTCAGCATTTAATACGGGAATTAAAACCTTTTGCAACGGCTGGCGAACTTTGGTATTGGTTTTTTTGCGAAGTGATAATATTAAAGAAGATGCATCCTGCGCCAGTTGCATTCTCTCTTCCAGTTTCTCATCAATTAAACTTTCATTTGCGATTGGAAAATTTGTATGATGAACAGATGCTGCATCAATTTTTTGCGTAACGGCATTCAGATTTTTAAAAATCGCATCGCTGAAAAATGGAGAGATGGGCGCCATTAAACGGGTTATCGTTTCCAAACATTCATATAAAGTTTGATAAGCTGCAATTTTATCCTGCCCATACTCGCCTTTCCAAAATCTTCTGCGGCAAAGACGCACATACCAGTTGCTTAAATGTTCATCCAAAAATTCTTCAATCACTCTGCCTGCAATGGTTGGCTCATAATCATCCATTGCTTCGGTAACTTTTTTAATAAGTGTGTTTAAAGAGATAAGATCCAGCGGTCAATTTCCGGTCGTTCATTAATAGGAATATATTTTTCGCTGAAAGAAAACCCATCCACATTTGCATACAGCACAAAGAATTGATAGGTATTATACAATGTGCCGAAAAATTTACGCTGCACTTCTTTGATGCCATCAAGTATCGAATCTTAAATTATCCCAGGGCGAAGCATTGGTGATAAGATACCAGCGTGTGGCATCTGCACCAAAATATTAATTGTTTTAAAAGGATCAACTATGTTTCCAAGGCGCTTGCTCATTTTTTCGCCATTTTTATCTAAAACCAACCCGTTGGAAACACTGGTTTTATAAGCTAAGCCAGGAACAGTTTCATCATTAGCTTTAATGCCGTTTTTATTTAATTCTTGCTGAACAGATTCTTTAATTAAAGCTGCAATAGCATGTAAAGTATAAAACCAGCCGCGGGTTTGGTCAACACCTTCGGCAATAAAATCTGCAGGATAAGTTTTCTGATATAACGTTTCTTTGTTTTCAAACGGAAAATGCCATTGTGCATAAGGCATGGCGCCACTATCAAACCAAACATCCACCAAATCAGCAACGCGTTTCATTGGTTTGCCCGATGATGAAACCAAAATAATTTCATCTACCAAGGTTTATGCAAATCTAAGTCGGCAGTTGACAGTTGACAGTTGACGGATTCTCCTAAAGCATTTTTAGCTTCTTCCGCTTTTTCAAGCAATTCTTTTATTGCAGCCAACACAAATTTCTTCATCACCATTTTCTGTTCTCCAAACAGGAAATGGTGTTCCCCAAAAACGGCTGCGGCTCAAATTCCAGTCCACCATATTTTCCAGCCAGTTGCCAAACCTGCCTTCGCCGGTAGATTTTGGTTTCCAGTTGATGGTTTTGTTCAGTTCCACCATTCGTTCTTTACAAGCTGTGGTTTTTATAAACCACGCATCCAGCGGATAATATAAAATAGGTTTATCTGTGCGCCAGCAATGCGGATAGCTGTGCTCATATTTTTCAACCTTAAAAGCGCGGTTTTCCTTTTTTAGTTTTACGCAGATATCAACATTTACATCCTACTAATTCGGTTCGTCTTGTATAATTTTTTACATAACGATTGCTGAACTCGCCCAAGCCATCCACAAATTTTCCCTGCCGGTCAACCATGGTTAAAATGCCAATGTCATATTTCTTTCCAACCCTAAAGTCATCGGCACCAAAAGCAGGCGCTGTATGCACGATGCCGGTGCCATCTTCGGTTGTTACAAAATCGCCGAGATAGAATTCGGAATGGGTCTCCGCCGCTTCATTCCGGTTCTTTGGCCGCGTAAGGCAGGAGTTGTTCGTAGCGACATTCTTCTATTTCCTTGCCTGTAAATTCGGCAAGAATTTTCCATGGCAAAACTTTGCTTTTTCAGTTATAATTTTCAAAATCTCCATTTTCGTCTTCAGTCTTGAAATACTTGCCTAGTAAGGCTTTTGCAAGAATTACATTAATCGGAAGATGTGTGTATGGATTAAAAGTTTTTACCAAAACATAATCAATATTGCTTCCAACAGTTAATCCAAGATTTGAAGGTAAGGTCCACGGAGTTGTTGTCCAGGCAAGAAAGAAAATATCGGAAGAATAAGTCATTATCAAGTGCATCTAATAAAAACTTCGATTTCTCATTTTTAACTGCCTTAAACATTGCAACGCAACTTGTATCTTTTACATCTCTATACAGCCCGGCTGGTTCAGTTCGTGCGAACTTAAGCCTGTTCCGGCAGCCGGAGAATACGGCTGAATGCTACACACTTTCGTACAATAATCCTTTTTTATACAACTCTTTCAGCAGCCACCAAAGCGTTTCAATGTATTCATTAGTAAATGTGATGTAAGGATTCTTCAAATCAACCCAATAACCCATTTTGGTTGGTTAAATCATCCCATTCCTCTTTATACCGCAATACCGCTTCACGGCATTTTTGGTTGTATTCTTCAACTGAAATTTTTTTACCAATGTCTTCTTTTGTAATACCCAATTCTTTTTCAACGCCTAATTCAACCGGCAAACCGTGCGTATCCCAGCCGCCTTTGCGTTTTACCTGGAAACCTTTCATGGTTTTATAACGGCACACGAAGATCTTTTAACGTTCGTGAAATAACATGGTGAATGCCGGGCATTCCATTGGCACTAGGCGGACCTTCGTAAAAAACAAAAGGCTTTGCGCCCTCCCTTAGCAAAATGCTTTTTTCAAATGCTTCTTCTTCTTCCCATTTTGTCAAATTTCGTCTTCAATAACGGGAAAATTTAACCCCGAAAATTCTTTATACTTAAAGCCCATATTCCTCAAAAAAACTAAATGAATTTTGTATAAAAGTGTGCAAAGGTAGGAATATACATTAAAATATAGGTTTTGAAAGCTTATAATTATACCGTGATTTCAGGAAATTTTTTAATTGAAGCCACTAAAAACAAGTAAGCTATTAATTGAGATTATGAAACAAAAATTTAAAGTTCGCGACCATGTAACATGGAATTCTGAAGCAGGCCATGTGTCTGGAACGATCATTAAAATACATACTTCAGATTTTGATTACAAAGGTTATACGCATCATGCAACAAAAGATGAACCGCAATATGAAATTAAGAGCGATAAATCAGATCATGTTGCGGCACATAAAGGTTCAGCATTAACTAAAATAAAAAAGAAATAATTTAGAATACATATATCTTCACTATAACATGTTAACTGCTACAGGCAACCAACCGCAACAGCTTGCTATTAATTCAGGAAAAGAAAATTTAAGTAGAGAAATTGGTGTACGTGCACTCACACTTGCTATTCTAAATATTATTATTGGTACAGGCATTTTTGTGTTGCCTGCACTGATTGCAGAAAAGCTGGGTGCAGCATCCATCATCGCTTATATTGTTTGTGGTGTATTGATTGCATTAATTGCATTATGCTTCGCTGAATGCGGCAGCAAGGTAACTGTTACAGGTGGTACGTACGCTTATATCGAAACTGCATTTGGGCCATTTGCTGGTTTTATCGCGAATAATTTATTCTGGTTTGGTTCCGGTGTTTTTTCTGATGCTGCAGTTGCAAATGGCTTGTTTGATACATTAAAACTTATATTACCATCATTCGGCGACAGCGAAATTTTTCGCATCATTTTTTTTGCAGCATTATTTGGTGTGATGACGCTTATCAATATCACCAGTATAAAAAATGGTATTCGTTTCATTGAGCTTGCTACGTTTGCAAAATTGCTTCCGTTAATATTATTTGTGTTGATAGGATTCACATCGGTTCATACACAAAATTTAAAGTGGTCATCCATGCCCGTATTAACAGATGTAGGTTCCGCTTCATTGCTTTTATTCTTTGCTTTCATCGGAATGGAAACACCGGTAACAAATGGAGGCGAAATAAAAAACCCGCAACGCACAATTCCACGGGCAATTTTCTTCGGCATATTGCTCGTGTTAATTTTATATATCTCCATTCAACTAATAACACAAGGAGTGCTGGGCAACGCAATTCTTCAAAGTAAAACAGCACCGTTGGCAGCAGCAGCGAAAATTATTTTTGGTACAGCTGGTGCAACAATTATTTTAATTGCAACCATTATTTCAATGCTTGGTTATATTGGTGGCGAAGTGTTATCTGTTCCGCGAATTTTATATGCGGGTGCACGCAACAGGCAACTGCCAAAAATTTTTGCAATCGTGCATCCGAAATTTAAAACACCCCATTATGCAATTATTGTATATGCTTTTTTAGATTTTATCATTTCATCAGCAGGGCAATTACAACAACTTGTTATCATTGCAAGTGCAGCAATGTTGCTGGTTTATTTTGGTGTTGTGTTATCAACCATAAAACTGCGGTATAAAAAATCAACAGCAGATGAAAAATCTTTTAAAGTACCGGGCGGAATAATTGTTCCGGTATTAGCTGCCGGTGTTATTATTTGGTTACTTGCGCATTTAAGCGCAAAAGAATTTTTGTATGCAGGAATTTTTATGGTGATTATTTGCATAATTTATGGTATGATGATGCTGCTGCGAAACCCAGGCAAATGATAACTATTTTGGATTACTGCTTTCTATCAAACTTTCATCAATTAAATAAGCAGAAACTTCATCTAATAAAGGTGTTGCTTTTGCTTCATCAATTTTAATAACAATTGCATCTGCATTTACTGCTGGAAAAGTGAGTATTCTTTTTTTGCCGACCGTATAATCATGTAATTCTTTTACCACATTATTATTTTGTTTGAATTGAACAGTAAATGATTTTATTTTTTGTCCGGTTGCAATGTCTTCCTTTAAAACAATACAATTTATTTTTTGTGATTGATGCAAATCAATTTTATAAGTTGATGAAGCTGCAATAAATTTTTTTTCTGCTATTGGGTTATCAAAGCTTTCATCTCTTAATTTTTTAAACCCAACTAACGCGGCAGAATCGTGTGCATCAATTAAACCTTCTCTATCCGGCGGAACATTCAATAATAAATTTGCACCTCGACCAACCGATTTTAAATACAACTGAAATAATTGTTCGGGTGTTTTTACACTATCATCTTGTTCTTTATGATAAAACCAACCAGGCCTTATACTTACATCACATTCTGCAGGAATCCAAACTTTACCATTTACATTTCCATGATTTAAAGTATCTGTTGGCGGAGCACCTGCACCTCGTGTAAAACCTGCTGTATCTAAAGTATTCCAATTGGGATCGCCTGCAATTCCATTTTCATCGCCAACCCAGCGCCCATCAGGGCCAATATCACTAAATACAACTGTGTTTGGCGCAATGCTTCTCATCGTTTGTTCAAAGCGATGCCAATCATAAATCATCTTCTTTCCATTTGGCCCTTCACCATTGGCACCATCCCACCAGAATTCAAAGAAAGGCCCGTAGTTTTTTACAACTTCTTTCATCATATTTATAAAAACTTCGTTGTATGCCGGCGTTCCATATTTTGGATGATTGCGATCCCACGGCGATAAATACACGCCCATCTTTAAACCATACTTTTTACAACTGTCACTTAGTTCGCGCAACACATCACCTTTACCATTTCTCCATTTGCTTTGTGCAACTGTATGCGTTGAATATTTACTCGGCCACAAACAGAAACCATCATGATGTTTTGCTGTGATGATAATGCCTTTTGCACCGGCCGCTTTTGCAATGCGGCACCACTGCCCGCAATCTAAATGTGTTGGATTAAAAACATCTTCCGCTTCAGTTCCTTTTCCCCATTCTAAATCTGTAAACGTGTTTGGGCCAAAATGCACGAACAAATAAAAATCCATTTTTTGCCATGCTAACTGCGTAGGTGAAGGAACAGGATTATTTACAGAAACTTTTTGAGCATGTGCAACTACGCAACAAAAAATAAGTGTTATACATACAATTAATTTTTTCATCTTTTATAATTTACATGATGGCTTTAACTTTAGGATTAACCCAAACAATAATTTGCCATATTATTTCAGCACTTATTAATGCAAGCACTGCAAACAAAGCGGCGCTAAAATTACCTTCAACAAAACTGCCGGTTAATGCAATTAAATAAACACTGAAAGGAATTAATGTTATTATAATTAAACCGGTTCTATTTAATTTTATTTTGAAAGGCCTTTTTGCGTTTGCCATTTTTTTTCTTAAAATAATTAGTGATAAAAATTCTAAGAATAAACCAGCGCCGTATAAAGTTATATCAATAACGAGTAAATCAGTAAACGTCCATAAAATCATAATGCTAACAATGGCTGCACAAACAATAATTGAAATATAAGGTGTTTTATATTTTGGATGTTCGGCCTGTAATTTTTCGGGCAATAACTTATCATCGCTCATAACTTTAGGAACACGGGATACAGATAAAAGCACCGCAGAAAATAAACCGAGTGTGCTTGCGATGCCGCCTGCTGCAATTAAAGCGCCGAGCCATTTTCCGCCTATCAGCGAACCTACTGCCGGAAAGCCTTCGTCATTCAACATCGCATAATTTATTCCGCTTGCCTGTGCGGTTAAAATCGTAATAAAATATACAACAAATATTATTATAAATGCGGTGATGGTTGATTTAATGTAAGACCGCACCGGGTTATCAACTTCCTCAGCATACGTCATTGTATTATCCCATCCGCAAAAATTCCACATCACCGTAAACAAGGCTAAACCCAGCGTTGAAAAATGAATACCTTTTAATGAAACATGCGGCATTGAAAACAATACAGTATGCGAAGCAAATGCTGCTATAAAAAGAATAATAAACGGCAGAATAACGGCGGCGCCAAGTATAAGCGATGTTTCACCAACCAGCACAATACCTAAAATATTTAAACCGGCCCCGGCCCAAATTATAATTAAGCATATCGGAATTTTATAGGCTTCAATTCCCGGAAAAAAATAAGAAGCGTATTCAATAAAAAGCACGGGATAAATAGCAAGATCAACAAACGTGTACAGCCACGTCCACCAGCCTTCATAAAAAGCAAAACGCAAACCCATCGCTTTTTTCACCCATTGATAATAACCGCCTGTAACAGGCATCATGCTGTTTAATTCAAGCACAAAAAATATCGTAGGCACATCCCACAACAGCGGCGTTATAACCAAAAGCAATAAAGCGCCGTTGTTGCCCGCAAAATTTAATAAAGGTTCAAGCCCGTACGGGCCGCCGGAAACAGTTAAAAAAATTACGGCAATAAGCTGAAAAATGCGTAATCGTTTTTTTCGGGGCAAATTGGTTGTCATCAACAGTAAAAATAAAGTTTATAAAATCTTAAGAAATTTTTTTTGGGTTACAGGCTGCGGCCTTTCAATTAAGCACGGTTGCGTCGCAACACTTCGGCTGCAACAATTCTGTTCAACATATTTCTGCGCAATTATTAATTCAACTAAATTTGCGCACTCAAAATTGCCCGGTAGTATAATGGTAGTATCTCAGATTCTGGCTCTGATGGTCTTGGTTCGAATCCAGGCCGGGTAACAAATTCTTCAACAAAAATTATCCTCTGTTATTTCAATCGTAAAAAAAATTGGTTTAAAGATTGCCTGAATTCATAAGCTAAGTTTCAACAAGCACATTACACTATTTACAAACCTTTAATTATGAAAAAACTTTTTCTGATCGCTCTTATTATTCCTGCAATTTGCAAAGCACAATGCCCGCAATGGGTGCACTCAGGCAGAGACAGCACCATTGCCTTGTTAAACAAAGCAGATAGTTATTTGCAGTTTAATTTAATGAGTAAGTATGATGCAGCTCAACAAAACAGCATTCGCCTTTTTGATGAACACGATTATTGCCAGTTTACAGTTGACTTTATAAAAGCGCAGGCTTTTGAAGGCAGTAATTTGGTTACAACATACAACCAGGTTAAAAGTATTTATATTAAAGGACCGAAAGACAGGATGGATAAATTTGTAAACGAATACCTGATGCCGTTGTTGAATAATTGTGTTATAAAGAAAAGCGGCCAATCAATTTATTTTGGCAAAACGTTAATGACAATACAAACCACCGGTTTGGTTGAATCTATAAAAATGGAATATCGCGAAACTGCACCTTAATTGTTTTTGCATGTTCAGGCATGATAATTTTGCAGCAATAATTTTTTAATCAAAACAAATTCTGCTTTAGTTTTAGTTTAATGGCGCAAAAAAAATTAATTCGTTTTGAAGAGCTGAAAACATTTGCAAACGTTTTAGAATTTCCTGAAAATATGCAGGGCAAATGGCATGAGTTCTTTCAAAATAAAAATCCGATTACGCTTGAACTTGCCTGCGGCAAAGGTGAATATGCGGTTGGTTTGGGAAGATTGCATTCAAATAAAAATTTTATTGGTATTGATGTTAAAGGCAACCGCATTTGGAAAGGCGCCAAAACTGCGTTGAATGAAGATTTGAAAAACATTGCTTTTTTGCGCACGCAAATTGATAAGCTTAATGATTATTTTGAAGCCGATGAAGTAAGCGAAATATGGATCACTTTTCCTGATCCGCAATTGCGGTTTTCTAAAATGAAGAAGCGATTAACGCATCCTAAATTTTTGCGGTTGTATAAAAATATTTTGCAGCAAAATGGAATCATTCATTTAAAAACAGATAGCCCAGATCTGTATAATTTCACCAAAACTGTTATTGATTTGTATCAATTAAAAATTACAGCAGACATAAATGATCTGTATAAAAAAAATAACATCAGCGAAGCGCTTAAAATAAAAACGCATTATGAAAGTTTAGACATTGCGCAAAGCAGCAAAGTGCATTATCTTGCTTTTGAATTAAACAACGATTTGCCCAAAGAAAAAGATGAACAATTAAAAGAATTATTTCGTGAACAAGCGTTTAACTGAAGATGATGATTATTTTTTTAATAACGACGGCTTAGTTGTTTTTACAAAAGAATATTTATTAGAACGAGGTTATTGTTGCGGCAATGGTTGTGTAAATTGCCCGTACGATTATAAAATGGTTCCGGAGCCAAAACGCAGTTTGTTGCTTAAAAGGAGAAAGGAGATAGAAGACAGAAGTTAGTTGAAAAGTTGCTTAGTTGAAGTAAGCATGCAAAAGCTTACAATGAAATTGAAACACTGAAACAACGAAACGCTGAAACAATGAAACTTTGAAACCAATGCCAAAACAACATTTAAAAGATATAAAAAATAATCATTCTTTTTTTGAAGATGTGTGGGATGTTGCACGCCAAATTCCAAAAGGGCGTGTTACGAGTTTTGGTGCGATCGCAAATTATTTGGGCACAAAAATGAGTGCCCGCATGGTTGGCTGGGCAATGGGTGCATCAGTATATGCAAACTTAAAAGTGCCTGCACACCGGGTGGTAAATCGTGTTGGTTTATTAAGTGGTAAAATGCATTTTGGTACACCTGATGAAATGCAAAAGCGTTTGGAAAAAGAAAAAATTAAGATTGAAAATGATAAAGTGGTTGAGTTTGAAAAATTGTTTTGGGATCCTGCAAAAGAGTTAATGTTGTGAGATGATTTCACGCAAAGAAATTAAGTTAGGCAAAGGCGCAAAGATATGCTTGCGTCTTTTGTTGTTATTCTTTGTGGCTCTGCGTGAAACTGCTGCCATGAAAAATCAGCTGCCCAAGGGAGTGACACAACCGTGATGCCACGAAGAACGGAACGTTGGTTACATAAAATTTCTTATCCAAAATCAAGCTCCGTATTATCGCCAATATTTAAACTGCGGCTTAAACCTTTTACGCTGGCATCGCTGCCGATGAGTGAATTATCAATCACCACTTCAAAAAGATTGGTGTAAGCGCCAATAATGCTGTCGCGAATTACAGAATATTCAACCGTTGTGTTGGCACCCACAGAAACATGCGGGCCAACAATAGAATTTTTTAACCTGCAGCCAGCGCTGATGGCAACCGGTGGAATAATAATAGAATTTTCAGATTGCAAATTTGAATCGATGGTGCCGCCGAACTTTTTTAGCAGCGTTGTATTGCTTTCGAGCAAGGTTTCTTTTTTGCCGCAATCGAACCAGTTTTTTACCCTGAACGATTGAAATTTTATGCCACGCCGTATCATGCAATCGAGCGCATCGGTTAAATTATATTCGCCATAACTTGTTATGTGCTGCGTAAACAAATGTTCAAGGCATTCAAATAAAAATTCTGTGTCTTTAATTTTATAAATGCCAACCAGCGCAAGATTGCTTTTGGGTATTGCTGGCTTTTCAATAACATGTTCAATAAAACCATCGTCGCCAATTTGAGCAACGCCAAAACTGCGCGGATCATCAACCTTTTTTACGCCAAGCATGTTGTGCGGCGATTGAATAACTTCCTGCAAATTATATTCGCAAATGGTATCGCCAAGCGTTACTAAAATTTCATCGTTACCAATTAATGTTTTTGTAAGTTCAACGGCATGGCCTGTTCCCCGGCGTTCATTCTGCTGCACAAAGTGACAGGTAAGATCAGGATAAGTTTGCAACACATATTCCTGAATTTTTTCGCCAAGATAACCTACCACAAAAATAAATTCATGAATGCCTGCATCGTTAAGCTGGTCAACAATAAAACTTAAAATTGTTTTGCCCGCAATTGGTATTAAAGCCTTGGGCTGTGTATATGTGTGTGGCCGCAGTTTTGCACCTGCACCTGCTACCGGAATTATTGCTTTCATCAGGAGTTCTTTTGCTGAAAAATCAACACGTCATGTTCTAACTGCACATTCAACAAGCGTGTGAAATTAATAACTTTTTAATACAGCAAAATATGATTGTAGCTTTTATAAATTTTTTGCAGCAAACACTTTATAACAGTGGTTAAACTTTTTTTTGCGGCAATAATTGTATTTTCAACACTTCCTTTGTTGAAGCAGTTATTTTAAAACGGTCATCTATTCTGCGGCCAATAATCCAAACAATTTTTTTATTCATTTCAAGCACCCAAATATTTTCTTTTTCTGTTGCTGATAATTTTTCATCAATAAAAAAACGGTTTAATTTTTTTTTCTTTTTCATTCCAAGCGGATAAAAATAATCGCCTTGTTTATAGGTGCGCAACAATAAAGGAAAGGTGATTTTGCTTGCATCAAGCTGCGCAATTGAGTTGACAGTTGACGGTTGATGGTTGACAGCTGACAGGTTTTCAAATTTTAAAACACCATTTTTAAAATTGATTTGTTCATTGTTTTTTTCAATCAAAATATAATTTGATTTTTCAGTTTCAACAGGCGCAATTATAAGCCAGTTACGGTTTTTAATTATTCTGTGTGAGGCTGATTGAATAAAGCTGCTGTTGGCTGCATCAAACAATTTTTTTACTTCGTTAATTTGATGTGCAGAAAAATTATACGTTTTAATTATTTCCCAAATAATGGTATCAAGCGGTTTTGCTTTTTGCAGTTTTAAAATGGGTATATGAATTTCGCTGCCTTTATATTCAAGCAATTTCTTTTTATGCAATTCAATTGCCTGCGCATATAATTGTTCTGTTTCATTAAAACGATGAATGTTTTCAAGCAGGTTTTGTTTTGCATTTTTAAAATGCCCTTCAACCAAAGGAATTATTTTATGCCTGAAAAAATTACGCGTGTATGTATCGCTTAAGTTAGATGAATCTTCTACCCAGCTTATATTGTTTTCTGCTGCATAATTTTTAATGTGTTTTCTTGATGCAAATAATAAGGGCCGGATAATTTTTTTTTCTTTATCAAATGGTTTGATTCCCGTTAAACCATGAATGCCCGTTCCGCGAAATAAAAACAAAAGCATCGTTTCAATATTATCTTCTGCATTATGCGCTGTTGCCAGGAATTGTTGACTGTTAACCGTTGACTGTTGACCGTTGACCGATTCAAACCAATCATACCTTAATTTTCTGGCCGCTTCCTGGATAGAAATTTTATTTTCTTCAGCAAATTTTGTTGTATCAAATCTTTTTACAAGAACCTGTTTATTATATTTTTCTTCAAGTGATCGCACAAACAATTCATCTCTTATGCTTTCATCTTCACGCAACTGAAAATTGCAATGCGCTATCGTAAAATCATATCCGGATTTATAAAAAAGATCGGTCATAACAACGCTATCAATACCACCGCTTACTGCAAGTAACAGTTGACAGTTGATAGTTGACAGTTGAGGAAAACCTTGCTTTAAATGCTGTTGAAATTGTTGAAGCAACATGCAACAAAATAACAGAATGAAGATGTAATTCTATTGTAACAAAGCATTAAAATGAAATGATATTACATTTGCCGCCCAAAATAAAGTGGTAATTCAATAGTTAAGGCTATTTGATTTGATGACTGTTGACTAATTACAATTGGTTTTACAATGAGCAATGAAAAAGAAATAAGCAGAAGAAGAACATTTGCCATCATATCGCATCCTGATGCCGGTAAAACAACATTAACCGAAAAATTTTTATTGTTTGGCGGAGCCATTCAAACAGCCGGCGCGGTTAAAAGCAATAAAATAAAAAAACATGCAACCAGCGATTTTATGGAAATTGAAAGGCAACGCGGTATTTCTGTTGCCACCAGCGTAATGACTTTTGAATACAAGAATTTTCTCATCAATTTATTAGATACACCTGGCCACAAAGATTTTGCAGAAGATACGTATCGCACCTTAACCGCTGTTGATAGTGTGGTGCTTGTTATTGACAGCGTGAACGGTGTTGAAGAACAAACACGCCGTTTAATGGAAGTTTGCCGCATGCGCAAAACGCCGGTAATTGTGTTTATAAATAAAATGGATCGTGATGGAAAAAACCGTTTTGATTTATTGGAAGAAATTGAAAAAGAATTAAAGATTCAGTTGCACCCGATGACGTGGCCAATAAACAGCGGCAAAGATTTTAAAGGTGTGTATAATCTGGATACAAAAAGCCTTTTGCTTTTTTCTGCAAACACAAAAGCAAACGAAGAAGACAGCATTGTAATAAATGATTTGAGTGATGCTGTTTTACATGAAAAGATCGGTGAAAAAGATGCAGATGTTTTGCGTGAAGATGTTGAATTAATTGATGGCGTTTATGGCAAGCTGAATGATGAAGATTATGTATCAGGAAATATTGCGCCGGTATTTTTTGGAAGTGCAATAAATAATTTTGGTGTGAAAGAATTGCTCGACACGTTTATTAAAATTGCGCCTGAACCCTTAGATCGGGAAACCAGCAAACGCGTTGTGCATGTTGATGAAAATAAATTAAGCGGTTTTGTTTTTAAAATTCATGCAAACCTTGATCCGCGGCATCGGGATAGAATTGCTTTTTTGCGTGTGTGCAGCGGAAAGTTTGAACGCAATAAATATTATCATCATGTACGGCTGGAAAAAGATTTTCGCTTCAGCAATCCATATTCTTTTTTGGCAAGAAGCAAAGACATAATTGAAGATGCTTACCCCGGCGATGTGATTGGTTTATTTGATACCGGCAATTTTAAAATTGGTGATACGCTTACTGAAGGTGAAGATTTTTATTTCACCGGCATTCCGTCTTTTTCACCTGAAATTTTTAAAGAGCTGGTGAATAAAGATCCGATGAAAACAAAGCAGCTTGAAAAAGGCATTACACAATTAACTGATGAAGGTGTTGCGCAATTGTTCACGCAGTTTGGCGGCAATAAAAAAATTATTGGTTGTGTGGGCGAACTGCAGTTTGAAGTAATTCAATATCGTTTATTGCATGAATATGGCGCTGCTGCCGAATTTCGTGTTTTACCTTTTTATAAAGCATGCTGGCTTACCAGTAATGATGAAAAAAAATTAGATGAATTTCTTCGCTTTAAACAGCAAAACAGCGCTGAAGATAAAGATGGCAACCCTGTTTATCTTGCACAAAGCGAATGGTTTTTAAACACAGAAATAACCAATAATCCTGAAATAAAATTTCATTTTACAAGTGAGATACATAAATAGTTTCTAACGTTTCAATGTTTGAATGTTTCATAGTTTATTGTTGAATTAAAATAATTTTTAGCAGCTATAAATACAAATAATAATCTTTTAAAAGATCAATAAATTCATCTGTGTATTTGCCATTTTCATTCATAATAATTATTTCAGATTGATGCGTTGCTGCACTTTGTTTTGTTAACCAAAACATACTTCTGAAATAATTATGTTTTGATGTTTGCCTGATGAAAACTTTTTCTTTTATAAAAAACTTTTGTTGAAGTGATTGAATAAAATTTTTTGTTCGATGATAGGGCAACAGCACAAAAAAATTTCCATCATCATTTAATAAATCATCGGCAATTTTTATTAATTCTTCCAGTTCAAGCTCAGTGCTGTGCAATGCAATGTTTCTTTTTTCATTATCACTTTTTAAATCAGTTTCATAAAACGGCGGATTAGAAATTATAACATCATATTTTAATTGCCAGTTTCCCAAATTTGCAAACTGCTGAATTGACTTGTTATGAACGTTCAACCTTTCTTTCCATAATGAAGATTCAACATTTTCTTTTGCCTGCTGCGCTGCATCTTTATCAATTTCCACTGCATCAATAATTGCATCATTATTTTTTTGTGCAAGCATTAAAGACAATAAACCTGTTCCGGTTCCAACATCCAGCAAGTTGCAGGTTTTAAGCTGCATGCTGCAAGCCGCAACCCACGCACCAAACAAACATGCATCGGTGCAAACTTTCATTGCACATTTATCTTGTTTAATTAAAAATTGCTTGAACTGAAAATAATCGTTGGGCATTTTAACAGATAATCTATGCCTTTAATCTTTTAAGTCGGCTTTGTAATTCCTTTTCAGTAATATTTACTGATTCTGACTTATCATAAATTGCAATAAAAAAAACGTTTTCATTAATTATCTGCACATAAGTAATTAATCTTGCGCCTCCTGATTTTCCTTTGCCCTTTGAAGTAATCGGCATTCGAATTTTGTAACAATTATTTCCTAACGGTGTGCCGGTTTTTGGGTTTTCAGTTAAAATAGCCGCAAGTTGTTTGATATCGGTTTGTATAGAAGAATACTTTTTAGCCAGTTGCTTAAGCTCTCGTTCAAAAGGAGGTGTAGGAATTAATTTAAAGCTCATTCATAAGTTGATTAAAAGACTTTGCTTTTACTTTTCCTTTTTCATATTCAGATATGAAATCAATTGACTCATCAATATCTTTTAAGATTTTTTTCTTTTTTCGCTGAGATTTTTTAGGATTGGTTTCTACTATTTCAACAAAAGAGAGATGATTCAACAACTCTTTAATAAAAGGGATTTTATTTTTATTTTTCACTTTTAATATCAACTCTTCCATAATTAGCAAAATTAATTAAAACGCACATTGATTGTATTCAATTATTTAATTCACCAAGCAAAGATTCAACATCCAATTCTTTTGTGTACATATTTATATTTCCGTCCGCATCAATCGGCCAAAATTCATGCGGCTTATCCCAATACAATTCAACGCCGTTTTCATCCGGATCATTTAAATACAATGCTTCCGAAACTCCATGATCTGCAAAACCTGTAAACGGATAATTTGCATCAAGCAAACGCTTAAAAATAACTGCCAGTTCTTTTCGGGTTGGATAAAGAATTGCGGTATGAAATAATCCTGCAGCATGCACCGGCGCCGGCTTTGCATTTTTACTGTACCACGTATTTAAGCCAATATGATGATGATAATTATCAGCTGCAATAAAAACTGCCTGAGAACCATAACGTGCCTTAATTTGAAAGCCTAATAAATCTTTATAGAAAGATAAAGCTTTATCAATATCTGAAACTTTTAAGTGCACATGCCCGATTCTTGTGCCGGAAGGAACTATATAGCTCATGTAAGTTAGATTAAGTTACAATTTTACAATGCATACATCAACAATGCAAATTCGTTAAGAAAGGAAAGATATTTGTATGCATTAATTGAAACTATATTCTTCAATTAATATTTATCTTGCCACTCCAAAAAAATTAAAAGAATGAATGCTGATCTTACTCAATTATGTATAAATACTGTTCGTGTACTTGCGGCAGATGCTGTTCAAAAAGCTAATTCAGGCCATCCCGGAACGCCAATGGGCATTGCACCAATTGGTCATGTGTTGTGGACAAAAACGATGAACTATAATCCCAAAGACCCGGAGTGGCCAAACCGCGACCGGTTTATTTTATCCGCCGGCCATGCATGTATGTTGCAGTATGCTTATTTATATTTAACAGGGTATGATTTAACGCTGGATGATATAAAAAATTTCAGGCAGCTTGGCAGCAAAACCGCCGGCCATCCGGAGTATGGTTTATTGGCTGGCATTGAAATTACAACCGGTCCGTTAGGGCAGGGTTTTGCAAATGGCGTGGGCATGGCCATTGCACAGCAATATCTTGCTTCCCGATACAATAAAGAAGGTTTCAACATTTTTGATTATAAAATTTATGCAATCTGCAGTGATGGCGATTTGATGGAAGGCGTAACTGCCGAAGCCGCTTCACTTGCAGGCCATTTAAAACTGGGCAATATTATTTATTTGTATGATAATAACCATATTACCATTGAAGGCGATACATCTTTGGCGTTTGCAAATGAAGATGTAGCTGAACGTTTTAATGCGTATGGCTGGCATACGCAGCATGTAGATGATGGCAACGATGTTAAAGCGATTGAAGCCGCCATTGAAAACGCAAAAAATGTTACGGATAAACCTTCGCTTATTATTGTGCGTACACACATTGCTTTTGGCGCCCCTGATGCGGTGGACACTCCGGAATCTCACGGTGCACCGTTGGGTGAAAAAGAACTAAAAGCTACTAAAAAGAATTTGGGCTTTGATCCTGAAAAATCTTTTGTTGTTCCCGATGAAGTTTTAAATTTTTATAGAAAAGAAGGACAAAAAGGCGTTGAGCTTGAAAAGAAATGGAACGGGTTATATCAATCATACAAAGAAAAAAATGCAGAACTCGCCAATGAGTATGAATTTTTTCGGAACAATAAATTACCGGAAGGATGGCAAGATAAACTGCCTGTTTTTAGCGGCGATGAAGCCGTTGCCACACGCACTGCTTCGGGCAAAGCCATGAATGTTGTGGCAGATTATTTTCCATTGATGATCGGCGGCGCCGCAGACCTTGCTCCTTCAACCAATACAGAGCTAAAAAAATATCAATCGTTTGAAGGCGATAATCATAGCGGCAGAAATTTTCATTTCGGCATCAGAGAACATGCGATGGGTTCTGTATTAAATGGTATTGCCGTTACAAAAGGTTTTACGCCTTATGGAAGCACATTTTTAATTTTTAGTGAATATATGCGGCCGCCAATCAGGCTTGCAGCCATCATGAAAATAAAACCAATTTATGTTTACACCCATGACAGCATTGGTTTGGGTGAAGATGGAACAACGCACCAGCCGGTTGAACAATTAATATCGTTGCGTTCTATTCCAAACTTAACCGTAATTCGCCCGGCTGATGCCAATGAAACAGTGCAGGCTTGGCGGGTTACATTAGAACATACCGGCGGCCCGGTTGCACTTGTTTTATCAAGACAAAAATTGCCGGTTATAAACCAGGAAAAATATGCAAAAGCATCAAACCTTGAACGTGGTGCGTATGTTTTATCTGACGCAGAAAATTTTGAATTGATCTTAATTGCAACAGGCAGCGAAGTTTCGCTTGCCTTAAAAGCACAGGAGGCTTTAAAGAGCGAAAATATTGCAGCCAGAGTTGTAAGCATGCCTTCGTGGGAGTTATTTAATAAGCAGGATGCATCTTATAAAGAATCAGTATTTCCAAAAGATAAAAGAAAACGTTTGGCAATTGAAGCTGGCTCGCCTTTGGGCTGGAGAGAATATGTTACCGATGAAGGCGATATTATCGGCATAACAAAATTTGGTGAATCAGCGCCGGGAGAACAAGTAATGAAGGCTTATGGCTTCAGCACAGAAAACGTTGTAAATAAGGCGAAGGCTTTATTGAAATAATTGTTTTTATTTTTTTAAAAGCGAATTGTTGATTAGCAACAATTCGCTTTTTTATTTGTGAAAGTTTCTCCTCATAAACCAGAGCTTAAATGTAAGCGTTCACTTAAAATAACATCGGCATAATTTTTTTAAAGCTAAATAAAACGAATAATATGAAACCAGTAATTGAATTCTGTTTAGCTTGTTTGCTGATTTTTGCCTGTGGTTGTTCTGCAATAGCAGGAATTTTTAGCGCAGGTATATGGACAGCCTTTATTATTGCCGGTTCTGTTATTGGCTTGGTTGCAATGTTTACCGTGGGCACAAAAAGCAAACAGTAACTTCACTTATATTCTATTATTTTTTTGGGTTTGATGTGTATCAAACCTTTTTTTATTTCATCAATCAATTCAATTTCTTAACCAGTTAAAATAAATATTTGCCGTTTATGTATAATATTGTACTATGTTTTGCATAGTACTTATATTTGTGCTGTAATAATTTATACCAAGAACTATTAAAGTACAAAAATGAAACAGTTATTATTTACATTTACACTTATAAGTATTTGTGTTACAGGCTTAATTGCTCAAAATTATTCTATAGAAGGAATAGTTACTGCGGCCGGCAAACCGGTAGAAGCAGCAACAATAACGCTTTTAAAAAGCGATTCAACAAAAGTTAAACACAATATTTCCGATAAAAACGGTCACTTCTTAATTGAAACTTCGGCCGAAGGTTTTTATCTTGTTTCTGTTCAGTCGGTAGGAAATCAAACCTATTATTCATCCGTTATTGCTTTAAACGAAAACCATCCGCAGGTTAATCTTCAAACAATCAATTTACAGGAAATAGCAAAATTGAAAGATGTTGTTGTTACCACTAAAACGCCTTTTATCGAGCAAAAAATTGATAAAACAGTTATTAATGTTGATGCATCGCCAACCAACACCGGCTTATCAGCTTATGATATTTTAGAAAAAACGCCGGGTGTTACCGTTGATAAAGATGGAAATATTAGTTTAAAAGGCAAAGGCGGCGTTACGGTTATGATTGATGGAAAACCGGCATATTTAAGCGGGCAGGATTTAGCAAATTATCTAAAAAATCTGCCTTCAACAAGCCTCGACCAAATTGAAGTGATGACAAATCCTTCTGCAAAATATGATGCGGCGGGTAATGCAGGCATCATCAACTTCAAAACAAAAAAGTCTAAAATAAAAGGTTTTAATACAAGTGTAACCGTTGGCGGCGGCATGGGCAAATATGCAAAAGCAAACGAAAGCATCAATTTAAATTACCGCACCGGAAAAATAAATGTATTTGCAAATTATAGTTACAGTTATAATAAAGGATATCACACACTCGATCTTACAAGAAATTTCAGAGATTCTTCCGGCGCTGTAAACGCAAAGTTTGTTCAGCATTCTGACATGCATCCTGAATATCATTCGCATTATTTTAAAACAGGAATGGATTTTTATGCATCCAAAAAAACAACGCTTGGTTTTTCTGTAAACGGTGAATTTAATCCCGGAAATTTTGGATTGTTTAATACAACAGATATTTATGATGCATCAAACAAACTGCAAAGCCAAACGCTTACCAACAGCAATTCAAAAGAAAACTGGACGAACTACGGCGCAAACCTTAACATTACAACAAAGCTTGATACTGCAGGCAGAGAATTAAGCGCCAACTTTGATTATATTCATTATCATTCTTTATCTGATCAAATGTTTGTAAGCCAGTTTTTTAATGATAAGAATTATAAAATAAGCAATGATGAAACGTTGCGTGGTTACTTACCCGGAACAATAAATATTTACAGCGGCAAAATTGATTACACGCATCCTTTAAAACATAACGCAAAAATTGAAGCAGGCATAAAAGCAAGCTATGTTGAAACAGATAATATTGCCAATTACGATAGTTTATTAAATGGAAAATGGATTGAAGATTCTGGCCGCACCAATCATTTTTTATACAAAGAAAATATTAATGCAGCTTACATAAATGCAAGCAAGCAACTGAATAAAAAATGGAGCGCACAATTAGGATTGCGTTTAGAAAATACCATTTCAAACGGCGATCAGTTAACAACAAACCAAACGTTTAAACGTGATTATACACAACTGTTTCCAACGGCATATTTAAGTTATGCATTGAATGATAAAAACCAGTTCAGCTTAAATTATGGAAGAAGAATTCAACGGCCTGATTACGGCGATCTAAATCCGTTTTATTATTTTTTGGATAAATACACGTACCAGGTTGGCAATCCTTACTTAAAACCGCAGTTCAGCCATAACATTGAGCTTACGCATGTGTACAACAACATGCTTACAACAACATTAAGTTATGCCGCAATTAATGATATAATTAATGAACAGTTAGAACAAATTGACAGCACGCATACAACTTACGTTACCAAAACAAATCTTGCAACACAGCGCAGTTTAACTTTAAGCGTAAATGCAGCCGTTCCGGTTACAAAATGGTGGAGAGCAAATTTATATATGCAGGGCGCTTATAATAATTTCAAAGGTTTTATTAATACGGGTATTATAAATGTGGGCGGCCCATCTTTTAATGCAAATATGCAAAACCAGTTTACGTTGCCAAAAGGTTGGAGCATGGAGTTAAGCGGTTACTTTAACAGCAAAGCAGTTTATGGAACAATTGTAGGATTGCCGCAGGGCAGCGCAGATTTTGCAGTTGCTAAAAACATGCTTAAAAATAAAGGCACATTAAAAGTTAGCTTCAGAGATTTTCTTGGTTTGCAGCAATGGAGCGGTTACAGCCGTTATCAAAATGTTGATGTAACCATTCATAATCATTGGGACAGCCGGCAGGTGAATGTAAGTTTCACTTATCGTTTTAACAAAGGTCAAAATGCAGAACAAAGAAGAACTAATGGCGCAGATGAAGAACAAAGCCGTGTAAAAGGTGGCAGAGGTTAAATAAGAATTATAATGATGAATGAAAAAGCGTCTCAAATTTTTGAGGCGCTTTTGTTTTAAACACAATGTTTATTTTATAATGATGTCTGTAATAACTCTTTCATGCAAGGCTTCATTTATGCGCTCAATTATTTTTGGTTTTTGATAAATTAATTCCTGCTTTAAAGCACCAACAGAAGTATAAATAAAAAGTGTGTTGTTAATGATCTGAATCTTATCTGTATAACGGGCAATGGTTTTACCCATAACATCTTGCCAAACATCTTCAATTTGCACGGCTCTTAAACCGCTTTTAAGTTTGCTTTTGTTTAAGAAATCTTTTAATGCATCGCCAATTTTCATTTCAGCCATCAGCAAATGTAAAAAACTGCGCAATATTATAATGGCTATATAAAATTGTTTTCAGAAAGTATGAATTTGCATGATTAATAAAGTTGCATTAAAATGCAAACGATATAAGGACTGGGATTAAGAATTTAGATAATGAAAATATTGCTGTTTTAAGTCCCTCCCTTTGGAGAGGGATTTAGGGTGAGGTCTCTTTACAACAATCCTTCATCAGCAAAACTGTAATAACCTTCTTCACTTACAATAATGTGATCTATAACTTTTATATCAAAATAACTTGCCGCTTCTGTAATTTTTTTTGTAAGCGCTTCATCGGCACGGCTTGGTTTTATACTTCCGCTTGGATGATTGTGGCAAAGAATAATGCTCACCGCATCATTTTCCAAAGCTTTCTTTAAAATAATTCTTGGGTCGGCAACGGTGCCGGTAATGCCGCCTTCACTAATAATTTCAGAATGTTTTATTTTATTGGCCAGGTTTAAATACAGCACCGCAAAAATTTCATGCTTTTTAAATTTAAACTGCGCTCTTAAATATGCCGCCACATCTTTACTGTGAATAACAATATCTAATTTTTTTTCAGCCACATCTCTTCTTAAACCTAATTCTAAAGCCGCTGCAATAGTTATGGCTTTTGCTTCACCAATGCCTTTTACTTTTAGTTTTAAAATTTCTTTTACCGATAATTTTCCAAGCTTCTGCAAATCATTGTCAACTGCGGCGAGTAAAGTTTTTGAAACATCAACAGCACTTTTATCTTTTGTGCCGTTGTTTATTAAAATGGCCAGTAATTCTGCGTTGCTTAAAACATTATTTCCTTTTAACAGCAGTTTTTCTCTTGGCCTGTCATCAACAGCCCAATTTTTAATAGAGGTGTTAGGCATTGTAAAAATTATAAACATCAAATTAATATTTCTTTTTTGAATTCTATCTTCGCTGCCTATCAAACTATATGAGTCCATCAGTAAAAATTTTTTCAGGAACCGGATCGCAGGAGCTTTCCGCAAAAATTGCAAAATGTTTTGGCGTGCCTGCGGGCAAAGTAAATATTCAAAAATTCAGCGATGGAGAAGTTCAGCCGATATTTCTGGAAAGTATTCGCGGCGATTATGTTTTTTTAATTCAGAGCACCTGTGCACCTGCCGATAATTTAATGGAATTATTGCTGATGATTGATGCTGCCAAACGTGCCAGCGCTTACAGAATTATCGCTGTTATTCCGTATTACGGTTATGCCAGGCAGGATAGAAAAGACAGACCTCGTGTGGCAATAGGGTCAAAACTGGTTGCATCATTGCTTGAAACCGCTGGCGCCAATCGTGTGATAACTATGGATTTGCATGCGCCTCAAATACAGGGTTTTTTCGATATTCCGGTTGATCATTTGGATAGTTCTGCCATTTTTATTCCTTACATAGAAAAACTTAAGCTGCCAAACCTTACCTTTGCGGCCCCCGACGTGGGAAGTACGAACCGCGTTAGGGAAATTGCCAGTTATTTTAATGCTGAAATGGTTATTTGCGATAAACACCGCAAACGTGCAAACGAAATTGCAAGCATGGTTTTAATTGGCGATGTAGAAGACAAGGATATTGTTTTGATAGATGACATTATTGATACCGGCGGAACGCTGGCAAAAGCAGCATCTCTTTTAAAACAAAATGGCGCAAGAAGTGTACGTGCTTTATGTACACACCCGGTTTTAAGCGGCAAAGCTTTTGAAACCATAGAAAAAAGTGTTTTGGAAGAATTGGTGGTTTGCGATACCATTCAGTTAAAGCATTCTTCGCCTAAAATAAAAGTTTGTTCCGTGGCCGATCTTTTTGCCATTGCAATAAGAAACGCTTACGAAAACAAAAGCATCACCAGCTTGTTTATTCATTCGCAGATGAGGGATAAGTAGTTCGGAGTTGAGTAGTTAATAAGTTGAAAGGTCCGGGAATTAGAAATTAGGAATTTGTCGCCTTGAAAAGATACAGTACAAGTGAGTAACACAATGAAGATGCCATAAGAGACAAAACTAATGAGAAAAGATATCATAATATATTAAGTAAAATTTTTTAATAACACCTCTTGCTTTACTGCTTTAGGGCTGGGCTTGAGGGCAAAACATAACAAATGAAAACAATTACAATTGAAGGACAACTGAGGACCGAAATTGGCAAAAAAGCCACCCGCCAGCTTCGCTCTCAGGAACTGGTGCCTGGTGTAATTTACGGGGGTGCGCAGGAAGTAAATTTTTCGGCTCCTGCAAAGGCATTTAAAAATCTCGTGTACACACCGCAGTTTCAGTTGGCAGAAGTAAAAGTGGATGGAAAAACCTACACCTGCATTTTAAAAGATCTGCAGTTTGATAAAGTGAAGGATAATTTAATTCACATTGATCTGCTGGAACTGGTTGAAGACAAAGCAGTAACGGCCGATTTGCCGTTGAAATTTAACGGAGTAGCAGCCGGCGTAAAAGAAGGCGGAAAGCTGGTTACAAAAATGAAATCGCTTAAGGTGAAAACATTGCCGAAATATTTAAAAGAAAATATTGAGGTTGATATCAGTAATCTTAACCTGAATGAAAACATTCGCGTTGAAGATGTAAAAGAAGATAATATGGAGATCATGAATTCTCCAAGAATTCCTATTGCATCTGTTGTGCTTACACGCCAGTTGAAACAGGAAGAAGCTACTGCTGCGCCTGCTGCAACACCTGCAGCAACACCTGCACCTGCAGCAAAAGCCGCAGCACCCGCTGGTAAGGCAGCCTGCAAAAGAAGAAAAGAAAAAATAATATATTTTTAAAGTTGTCAGGTCCCGCCAAAATAGCGGGACTTTTTTTTGTTTAATGGATGATGAATTATCTTTCCGCCTATGCAAAAATTTTTAATTGCAGGTTTGGGAAATATTGGAAATGAATACCAGCATACACGCCATAATATTGGTTTTGATGTGGTAACTGCATTTGTTTTAAAGCACAACGGCATGTTTCAAACGGTGCGCCTTGCAGAAAAAGCTGAAGTGAAATGGAAAGGCAAAATTTTCATCTGCATAAAACCAACAACTTATATGAACTTAAGCGGAAGAGCTTTTAAATATTGGCTGGATGCTGAAAATATTGCGCTCGAAAATACCTTAACTGTTGTTGATGATATTGCTTTACCTATTGATGGTTTGCGTTTAAGGCCTGGTGGCAGCGATGGCGGCCATAATGGTTTAAAAGATATTCAGCTTGCGCTTGGAATCGACAGGTATCCAAAGCTGCGTTTTGGCATTGGCAACAATTTTCCTAAAGGCATGCAGGCCGATTTTGTTTTAATGAAATGGTTGCCCGAAGAAAGGCCTTTGGTTTGGAAAAAAATTGAATACTGCTGCGAAGTGATTGAAAACTTTTCAACCATGGGTATTGAAAAAACAATGAATTTGGTTAACGCAAAAAAATTTAATACAGATGTTTAAAATGCTTGTTTAAATGTATAGTTTCATTATTTTTAGCTATTCAAAAATCCAATACAATGAAATGCCGGGCATTAATTTGCTAAAACCAAAATCTTGTACACATGAAAATATTTTGCGTAGGCAGAAACTACAGCGAACATGCAAAAGAATTAAATAATGAACTGCCTTCAGAGCCTGTAATTTTTCTTAAACCCAAAAGTGCGTTGTTGCTTTCTAACACACCGTTTTATTATCCTGAATTTACTAATGAACTGCATTATGAAGCAGAACTGGTTTTGCGTGTTTCAAAAAACGGGAAATATATTGAAGAATCGCATGCATCAAAATACTACGACAGCATAACGGTGGGCATAGATTTTACCGCAAGGGATATTCAAAGAGAACTGCAGAAAAAAAGTTTGCCCTGGGAAAAGGCAAAAGCATGGGATTGCTCTGCGGTTTTAGGAAAATGGCATGCACTAACCAAAGAAATAATGAATGCAACCGATTGAATTTTCTTTGCAATTAAATAACGAAACCGTGCAAAAAGGCAATAGCAACAATATGATATTTTCTTTCAATAAAATTGTTGCTGAAATTTCGCAGTACTTCGCTTTAAATATTGGCGATTTAATTTATACCGGCACACCGCAAGGTGTTGGCGAATGCGTTGTGGGCGATGTTTTAACCGGCTATTTTTACGATGATGAGGTGTTTAAAATTGAAATAAAATAAAAGCAGGCTTCGTTAACTTTTTTTATTATCCGTACTAAACAGATATTTGCTTATGCTTGATAATGCAATTCTTGCCAGGGCTTTCGGCATTATGGCTACTGCCCGCAGCATGGCCGATGTATACGAAAACAACAGGCAGGTTTGCAAATATGTTCACTCCACTTCAAAAGGGCACGAAGCTATACAAATTGCTGCCGGCATTCAATTGCTGCCCTGCGATTTTGTTAGTCCGTATTACCGCGATGATAGTTTGCTGCTTTCACTTGGTTACACACCTTATCAGTTAATGCTGCAATTACTGGCTAAGGCTGATGATCCTTTTTCGGGCGGCCGTTCTTATTATTGCCATCCAAGCAATAAAAATGAAGATAAGCCCGGAATCATTCATCAAAGCAGTGCAACGGGCATGCAGGCAATTCCGACTACAGGCCTGGCGCAGGGCGTTCAATATCTTGAAAAATATTTACCAGATCGCTTAAAAAAAGGTGATTACAATGAAAGCCCGGTTGTGCTTTGCAGTTTTGGTGATTACAGCATTACAGAAGGTGAAGTAAGCGAAGCCTTTCAGTTTGCCGTGCTAAAACAATTGCCCATAATTTATTTGGTTCAGGATAATGAATGGGGAATAAGCGCAACTGCGGCGGAAGGCAGAGCCATGAATGCTTTTGAATTTGCTGAAGGGTTTAAAGGCCTGCATAGAGTTAAGGTTGATGGAAGTGTTTTTGAACATGCGTACGGCGTTATGAATTATGCGGTGAATTATGTGCGCAGGGAAAGAAAACCGATATTGGTTCATGCAACCGTTCCGCTTTTAAGCCATCATACCAGCGGCGTTAGAAAAGAATTTTACCGCTCTTCCGAAGATCTTGAAAAGCTTGCCGTACATGATCCTTTCATCAAACTAAAAAAATTTCTTGGCCAAAGCGGCATCACCGAAACAGAAGTTGATAACATAGAAAAATCTGCACGCGATGTTGTATTACAGGCATTTGAAAAAGCGAAAAATACGGCCGAACCAGAAGCAGATTCCGTTTCAAAATATGTATTTGCTGATACAAGTGTTTTGCATGAAACCGGCAACAGGAAGCCTGCAACCAACGAAAAAATTTTAATGGTTGATGCGGCGCTTCATGCAGTGGAAGAACTGATGCAGGAACATGAAGAATGTATAATTTATGGCCAGGATGTGGGCAAACGGCTTGGCGGCGTGTTTCGCGAAACGGCAACGCTTGCCGATAAATTTGGCGAGCATCGTGTGTTTAACACCGCCATCCAGGAAGCATATATTATCGGGTCAACCGCAGGCTTAAGTGCACTTGGTTTAAAGCCAATTGTTGAAGTGCAATTTGGAGATTATATCTATCCCGGCTTAAACCAGTTGATAAGTGAGGTTGCCAAATCAAATTATTTAACCAACGGAAAATATCCGGTAAGTATGATTTTGCGTGTGCCTGTTGGCGCTTATGGCGGCGGCGGCCCGTATCACAGCGGTTGTATTGAAACAACTTTGCTTTCTATTAAAGGCATTAAAATTTGTTACCCTTCAAATGCGGCAGATATAAAAGGTTTAATGAAAGCTGCGTATTACGATCCTAATCCTGTAATTATGCTTGAACACAAAGGTTTATACTGGAGCAAAGTTGCCGGCACTGAAGATGCAAAAACAATTGAACCTGATAAAGATTATATTTTGCCGTTGGGCAAAGCAAATATTATTTTAAAAGCAGATAAAGAAAAGATTGATGGTGGCGAATCTGTTTGCGTGGTTACTTACGGAATGGGCGTTTATTGGGCGAAAGCTGCTGCAAAAGAATTTGAATCGCAGGTAGAAATTGTTGATCTCAGAACATTATATCCTTTGGATGAAGCGCTGGTTTTTGCCACCGTAAAAAAACATGGAAAATGTTTGGTGCTTACCGAAGAGCAGCAAACCAATTCATTTGCCGAAGCATTGGCGCATCGCATCAATCATAATTGTTTTCAGCATCTTGATGCACCGGTTGAAGTGCTGGGTGCTTTAGATCTGCCGGCAGTTCCCATCAACATAAATCTTGAGCAGGCAATGTTGCCAACGGCCGAAAAAGTAAAACAAAAAATAAATGAATTGCTGAATAACTAATTATAATCGGCAATATTCTTGTGTGCTTTATTTAAAACTGTATGAAAAATATTCTTGTTGTTATTTCTATGCTGATGCTTTTTAGTTGTGCAGGCAATACAAAAAAAAGTTCAACGCCTGATTCAATAAATGCAATTGAAACCCGTCCGCCGCAGGATACTACGGTTTCGCCAAATCCAAACGGTTATACTCCGCCGAATACAAAAACCGATACAAGCCAGCGCGTAAAAGATTCTGTCAATGCATCAAAACATTAATTTTTATGTGATGATTAAGCAGCCATTTATTCCATCAATATAAATTCATTCAATGCAACCAGGCAGCTATGCTGATGCTGATGTAAACGGCATAAAAATGTATTATGAAATTTATGGTGAACGCTTAGGTGAAATTGAAACAGCAGCCTTCAACAATGAGCAATCCAAATAAATGTTGAACTGATTTTTTAAAAAATAAATAGATTTAATTAAACAACTATTGTTTGCTTTAATTCTTTAATCCATTTACTGCAAAGCCATAGAATAATAAATGCAACAATTGCAATAAGTGCATCTATGCACGACCACCACAACGGAATTGCACGCACTCTTTCCCAGCCAAGTGCCATTATCACACTTAATGCCGATGCAATCATTCCCCAAGTTATAACCCATTCATTTTTTACAGGATCTTTTAAAGGGCCGATAAATGCTATTGCAATTAAAAGATGGGCGAAGGCAAGCCAATCGAAACCATACCGCATAAAAGGATAACTATTATTTGTTTCATGCACTCCCTTATCTACATACATCCACCAATCGCGAAGAAATTTTGGAAGTTTGTCAGGATTTGACAAAAGAATGTTTAGCTCTCTTTGCAAAGGCACTGCCGAAATTCCGTTTAAAACTAATCCTGCAATGGTAATAATAATAGCAATTTTAATTTTACGGCGCAAGTTGGCCTGCCGGTTTTCAATGCTTAACATTTTCAAAGATTTAAGTGATGAAGTTACAAAAAATCGATTTACAGAATTATGCTGCTGCGTTTTCTTTGAGATTTATCCAGGCTTTTAAGCATGCAATACGCGGATTGCTTTAAAATAATCTTTTCCTGTTAATTAGTTTTTAAACACGGATACATTTCTTTAATATAAAAAACACCATCGTAAGTTTCAGCCCATGCCCTTTTAAAATTCATATGACCAAAACCCTGCATAAAAAAGGATTCGGATTTATTTTTTAGCGGTTTAAAATTTATAAAAGCATAATTATAATTGTTGTTAATCCAGCTTTCAAAACTGCCGGATCTTAGTTTAGCAATTTCATAAGGTTTAGTGCCTATTCGCCCTGCTGTGCCTTCACGGGAAGTAAAGCCGATGATGTAGGTTTTATTCAGCATAACAGCATCCTTAGTTAAAAAGCTGCCCATTGTTTCAAGATGATTTTTATTGTCTTTTCCGGCACTGTCATCATATTTTGCAATATGATAATTGGCTGCCCAAACAATAATTTTTTCGTTTGAAAATTTATTATCAGCAAGCCATTTAATGTTTGCAGCCATTTGCGCATCTCTTATATTTCCGCTGGCTCTGAAATCTTTTTTTAAGTACTTTAATTCTTCGTTTTCTGCGATAAGATTATCTGCAACCATTATCCAAAAATCATTTGAGGCAAGCTTCTCCTTCAACTGATTTTTAATCATAATTAAATAATCGTTTCTGCGATTAATGAGAACAGTGTCTTGCAACCAATTAATTGTGTGCGTTACTGTATCTATCAACGGAAAAATTTCAGCATTGTAGTTTGCAGCTTTTGTAATGGGCAGGTTTAATTTTTTCAAAACACTGTCAAGCTCTGTTGTAAGATGATGCAATGAATAATCAAGAAACACCTGGCTGTCAAATCCGGTTATAATTAAAGGATTGTTTGTTTTATATGTATCGGGAATGTAATGATATAACAAATCACTGCAGGTGTTACAAACAGTCCATACACCAAAAATATTTCCTCTTAAAAAAGAACGAATGCTGTCTTCATTTTTATTCAATTTATTCCAGCCTTCATTCAAGCCAAAAAAATCGCTTTCAAAAGCAAGCACATTAAAACCTTTCTTTTCATGCAAATATTTTATCAATCTTGTTTTAGCGAGAAAGGTTGGCGCATCGCCATGGTCTTGTTCACCCAGCATAACAATTTTTGCCTCGCCAATGGCATTGCCTATTGGTTGTAAATCATCGTAATTTGTTGAATCAGGCGAAATAGCTTTTACAGCAACAGCATTTTGTTCAACATAATTTTTTATCTCATTTTGCGCATATACAGAATGCACATAAAATAAAAAGATAAAAAAAAGCAACCTGCGCATAATAAAGAATTAAACAATCAAAGCACCATCTTTATATATCGGTAAAACGTTGGCAACATCCGGCGTAACACAATATTCCAGATCTTTCTCTAAACCAAAAGCAGCTAAGCGGTGCCAGTGCGTGGTTTTGCGTATAAAAGAATAAATGTCTTTGCAATGCAACTGGTACATATCTTCTGCCATCAAACTGCTGTCGCAATGAATAGTAAAATATTTTTTTACGCGGTTAATAACAGCGCCTGCAAATAAAGTGTCTTCTAAATTAAATTTATCTTTCCATGCTGAGCAGCCGAGAATAATATTTTTGTTTGATGAACTTAAATGGCGGCACACGGCAGATAAATTAGGGAACGAACCTGTTATAACTTCAGAAACATTTCTGTTTAAAGCCATGTGCAAAAGCTTTGTTCCATTTGTTGTGGTAAGCACCAGCGTTTTGCCTTCAATAAAATGCCGTGAATATTCGGCAGGTGAATTACCATGTTGCAAACCTTCAATTATTTTACCATCGCGTTCGCCGGCAGTAACTGCATTTAATTTTTTGCCGATGGCAATACAGTCTTCCACACCGGCTACAGCAACTACTTTTTCTGCACCGTTGTATAAAGCGGTTGCAATGGTTGATGTGGCACGAAACACATCAATAATAACTACAATACTGTTGCTAACATCATATAAATCTAAAAGGCGCGGAGAAAGTAAGGTGTGCAAAAAAGGCTTTTGCTGCATGGCGGTAAAGGTAGGTAAGCCCATCCTAAATCTTCCGAAAAATCGAAACAGGTCTTCCCAAAGTAAAGAACTTTAAAGCTTAAAAAAATTTAAGTTGTTTCATTATGCGCATGTTGTTAAAAAGCTCTTCTCGTTTTGGAGAGGCGTTGGCGTGAGGTCTAATTTCTTTTATCTTGCAGCCCTCAAAAAAAATGTTTATGGAATATAGCAAGCTTATTTCTGTTACAGGATTACCCGGATTATTTGAGTTGATAGCCAGTAAAAATGATGGCGCTATTGTACGTTCGCTCGATGATGATAACACACGCTTTGTTTCATCACGCATACATAATTTTTCGCACCTCGAAAGCATTGAAGTATATACAGAAGGCGATAATGTAAATCTTGCTGATGTTTTTCATGCCATGCAAAACAGCGATGAAAAGTTACCGGATGAAAAAGATGCAGCCGCTGTTAAAAATTATTTTAAAAATGTGTATCCAACAATGGATTTTGAAAGAGTATATGCAAGCGATATGAAAAAGATGGTGAAGTGGTTTGATGTTTTAAAAAAGAAAGATGTTGAAATTAAATTAAGCGAAGAAGAAGAGCCGGGAGATGAATTAGAAAACGAAAACAATGAAGAACAGCCGCAGCAGGAACCGGAAGCAAACGAACCCGCAGTAAAAGAGCCCGAAACAAAACCTGAAGTGCAGGCGGCTGAACCTAAAAAAGCAAAAACAGCAAAAGCAAAAAAAGAAGAAGCTGTTACATCGCCGGAAACTGAACCAACAGAAACAGAAACAAAGGCTGCAAGAAAAAAGATTACGAAGAAGTGAATAAGCAACGAACAATGAACAATTAAGTTGCGGCTATTTTGAATTTTTACTTTAAATTTTTACCTGAATTATGCAATTAACAGCAGATATACAAAAAATAAAACGGCATTTTATTCCCGAAGATTTTAAGGTAACTACGTGGGAAGCATTAGAACCTTATTTTAAAAATTTATTAGAACGAAATGTTGCATCAGAAAAAGATTTGGAACAATGGCTGAAAGATATGAGCGAACTGGAAGCCGTTGTAAGCGAAGATGCCTGCTGGCGGCAAATTAAAATGACCTGCGATACCACAGATAAATCTCTGGAAGAAGCTTTCACTTTTTTCTGCATGGAAATTCAGCCAAAGCTGCAGCCTTATGCCGATGCGCTGAATAAAAAATTAATCACATTCGCCATTTACAAACGAACTCGATAAGCAAAAATATTTTACTTACCTGCGCAACGTAACAAAAGAATATGAATTGTTTCGTGAAGAAAATATTCCGCTGCAAGCAGAATTAAGTGTAATGCAGCAACAATATGGCGTTATTACCGGCGGTATGACGGTTGAAGTAAAGGGCCAAGAATACACATTGCAACAAGCTGCTAAATTTCTGGAAAACCACGATCGTTCGTTGCGCGAAGAAGTGTATAGAAAAATTGAGGAACGAAGGTTACAGGATAAAGATAAATTGAATGATTTGTATACGCAAACTTGATTGAAAAGCGTGATCAGGTGGCGAAAAATGCAGGCTTTGACAATTACCGTGATTATAAGTTTGTTGAACTGGGCCGCTTCGATTATACAAAAGAAGATTGCTTTCAGTTTCATGAAGCGGTAAAGCTGCATGTGCTGCCATTGGTGAAAAAAATCAATGATAATAAAAAAGAAAAATTGGGCTTGGATGTGTTGCGCCCATGGGATACGGAAGCAGAACCGGAAGGTGTAGAACCTTTGCATCCATTTGAAACGGTAAAGAATTGTTGGATAAAACCGAAGAATGTTTTGACGTCACTCAATCCTTTTTTTGCCGATTGTTTAAAAAAGATGAATGCGCTTAGGCCATTTGGATTTGGAAAGCAGAAAAGGCAAAGCGCCGGGCGGTTATAATTGTCCGTTGGCAGAAAGCGGTGCGCCATTTATTTTTATGAATGCTGCCGGGCAAATGGAGTGATGTTACCACTATGGTGCATGAAGGCGGCCATGCGGTGCATTCGTTTCTTGCACATCCTTTGAATTGAGTGCGTTTAAAGATTATCCGATGGAAATTGCCGAAGTGGCAAGCATGAGCATGGAACTATTCACCATGGATCATTGGGATGCCTTTTTTGATAATAAAGAAGATTTAAAACGCGCAAAAGAACACCAACTTGGAACGAGTGATTACCATTTTTCCATGGATTGCAACCATTGATAAATTTCAGCATTGGGTGTACGACCATCCGCAACATACGTGTGGAAGAAAGAACCGAAGCCTGGATGAGAATTTTAAATGAATTTTCAACCGATACCGTTGATTTTACAGGACTTGAAAAATACCGCGAAAACTAGTTGGCAGCGACAGTTGCATTTGTTTGAAGTTCCGTTTTATTATATTGAATATGGCATTGCGCAATTGGGCGCTATTGGTTTGTGGAAGCAATACAAAGAAAATCCTCAACAAGCTTTAAAGAATTATATTAACGCATTAAGCCTTGGCGGAACAAAAACACTGCCACAATTGTATGAAGCTGCAGGTTTGAAGTTTGATTTGTCACCTGAACACATTCAATCATTAATGGAATTTGTAAAAGAAGAAATGGAAAATTTATAGTTACAACGTTTTGTTTGCGATCATTGTCAGTATAAATTATTATCGCTTTCACTAACCTTAGAAACGTTGTTATGAATTATAAAAAAATTTTCATCTTTTTTTGCTTGATATTTTTTTTACATGCCTGCGATCCGGTTCCTTATCAACCTCCGGCTTACCAGGTAAACGCTTATGTTGTAGGAGAAGAAATATGTAAAGCTGATAGCAATTATAACTATTGGTTGCTTAATGTATCTTCTCAAAATAATTTACCTTATAAGGGCGATACAATTGTGTACAACGGAGTTAAATATACAAACGTGTTTAAAACAATAAGTCTTAATAATTCATTAAGGCATCCGGGCAAAAATGTTTCGATAAAATTTAATTATGCTTCGCAGGATTATCAAAAAAGCCAATCTTCAAATTGCGATGCTGCCAATGCAGAAACTTTTGCATTAACAGATATCATTCTTTTTCAGCAATCAGAAATAAGATAACTGTTTTATTGTTGCACTATCATGAAAAAAAATGTAGTTGTTCTTACCGGCGCAGGCATTAGTGCAGAAAGCGGCTTAAAAACTTTTCGCGACAGCGATGGTTTATGGAATGGTTATAATATTGAAGATGTGGCCACACCACGTGCATGGAAAAAAAATAAACAACTGGTACTCGATTTTTATAATATGCGCAGGCAGGATGTTTTAAACGCTCAGCCCAATGCAGCACATTTTGGTTTGGCAGAACTGGAAAAAAATTTTCAGGTACACATCATTACACAAAATATTGATGACTTGCACGAACGTGCCGGCAGCACAAATGTTTTGCACCTGCACGGAGAAATTTTTAAGATGCGCAGTGAAAAAAACGACGCATTGATTTATGAAATAAAAAATGATATTGCATTAGGCGATGTTGCAGAAGATGGCACACAACTGCGCCCGCATATAGTTTGGTTTGAAGAACCGGTGCCAATGATTGAAGAAGCTGCTGCTATTGCTTCAGAAGCAGATATTTTTGTGGTGATAGGAACATCGCTGGTAGTTTATCCGGCAGCCGGATTAATTAATTATGCGCCCCGGTTTATTCCAAAATATATAATTGATAAAAACATTCCTTATTCTTCTTTATACAATATTACCGCAATACAAAAACCTGCAACCGAAGGCATTAAAGAGCTTATTCAGCTTTTAAGATAACAATAAGCTTTACAAAAATTCAATTCTTAATATTACCTGTATTAAGGTATTAAATTACTCACATCAATCCACACAATTTAAAAGCACGTTATAAATACGATTGAGCTTCAATCAAAAAAATTCTCATTTTTATTTTAACAATCCTTGCCTTCATACATCAATAAAAAAATCTGTAACAACTCCCTGAAAGTAAAAAAACTTAAACAGTAAAATAGTTTTCATAACCTTTTTGATTTCAGCTTTTTTAACACGTTGAAAAAAGCTGTTTTTAAACACTGCAATTCGTTCTGGAAACATATTTGTACTATCTGTTTTAAAATTTTTTTATGAGTAAATCTGTTAGCGACTTTATAGTAGAACGATTAGTAGAATGGAAAGTAAAAAGAATATTCGGTTTTCCCGGCGATGGCATTAATGGAATTATTGGCGCCTTGGAAGAGCTACAGATAAAATTGATTTTGTGCAGGTACGCCACGAAGAAATGGCTGCGTTTATGGCTTGCGCACATGCAAAATTTACCGATGAAGTTGGCGTATGCATGGCAACTTCCGGCCCGGGCGCCATTCATCTTTTAAATGGTTTATACGATGCCAAAATGGATCATCAGCCTGTAGTAGCAATTGTTGGCCAGCAGGCAAGAGCAGCAATAGGCGGCAATTATCAGCAGGAAGTTGATTTAATTTCTTTGTTTAAAGATGTGGCAGGCGAATATGTGCACATGGCAGCGATCCGTCAGCAAACAAGACATTTGGTTGACAGAGCTTTTCGCATAGCACAAACAGAACGCACCGTAACCTGCATTATTTTTCCAAACGATTTGCAGGAGTTAGATTACGAAGAACCTGCCCGCAATGCATGGAACCGTTCACTCCGGTATTGGTTATAATAAACCACTTATTATTCCTACATTTAAGCGATCTGCAAAAAGCAGCCGATATTTTAAATGAAGGAAAAAAAGTGGCGATGCTGGTTGGTGCCGGCGCTAAAGATGCAGAAGATGAAATTATGGCAGTTGCAGAATTATTAGGTGCAGGTGTTGCGAAAGCTTTGTTGGGCAAAGCAGTGCTGCCAGATGATCTTCCTTATGTTACAGGTTCCATAGGTTTATTAGGAACAGAGCCGAGCTGGGATATGATGATGGATTGCGATACTTTATTAATGGTAGGCTCATCAGTTTTCCTTATTCAGAATTTTTACCGAAAGAAGGCCAGGCAAAAGGCGTACAGATAGATATTGATGGAAAGATGCTAGGCATCCGGTATCCGATGGATATAAATTTACAGGGTGATAGCAACGAAACATTGCGTGCATTGATTCCTTTTTTAAAAAGAAAAGAAGAAAGAAGCTGGCGCGAAAAAATTGAAGACAAACATAAAAGATGGTGGAAGATAGATGGAAGACACGTGCACATAAAGCTGCCGATCCCATCAACCCGCAATATGTATTTTCAGAACTCTCAAAACGCTTGCCGGATAATTGTATTCTTTCTGCAGATTCCGGTTCAACCGCTGCATGGTTTGCACGTGATCTAAAAATTAGAAAAGGCATGAAGGCATCCTTATCAGGCAATCTGGCAACCATGTGCCCGGGTATGCCTTACACCATTGCTGCAAAATTTGCTTATCCTGATCGTGTGCCAATCGGATTGATTGGTGATGGCGCCATGCAAATGCTTGGTATTAAATGGGTTGATTACGGTTTCAAAATATTGGAAACAATGGAGCGACCCGCAGTTTATTATTGTTGTTTTGAACAATCGGGATTTGAACATGGTAACATGGGAACAAAGAGTAATGGAAGGCGATCCAAAATTTGATGGCTCGCAGGATATTCCCGATTTTGCTTATGACGAATATGCAAAACTGCTGGGACTGGAAGGTATAAGGATGGATAATGCTGAAGATGTGGCAGTGCTTTGGACAAGGCAATGGCAGCCAGGAAACCGGTTGTTATAAATGCTTATACCGATCCGTATGTGCCGCCGCTTCCGCCGCATGTTTCTTTTAAAGAAATGAAAAATTTTGCTTCTGCAATTTTTCATGGCGATGCAATTCATGGGATATGATCAAGCAAAGTTTTAAAAATGTTGTTGCATAATTTCATCTGAAATCTTGCAGGTTCAACACCTGGAGGTTTGTTGATGATGTGAATTTTTAAAAATGATTTTGGATAAAGAAATACAGTTTTATGATGTTATTAAAATAAAAAATCTGCAGGTAGCTGCTTATACAATTCCTACAGATTCTCCTGAAACTGATGGCACTGTAGAATGGAACAGCACCACACTTGGTTTTGGTTGAAATAACTGCCGGTGATAAAACAGGGATCGGATATTCGTATGCTGATGCATCTGCTGCATATTTTATCAATCAATCTTTAAAAAAATATATTATTGATAAAGATGTTTTGCAAAACCAGAACATCACGCAAAACCTCATTCATCAAATAAGAAACAATGGCAACTGCGGCATCGCTGCAATGGCGGTTTCCGCAGTTGATAATGCCTTGTGGGATTTGAAAGCAAAAATTTTTAATGTTCCTCTTTGTACTTTATTGGGAAAAATTAATGAAGGAATGTTGTTGTATGGCAGCGGCGGATTTACTTCTTACAGTGATGAACAATCAGCAAACAATTTTAAGATTGGGCTTCGCAGGGCATCACGCATTTTAAAATGAAAATAGGCCGCAACCCAATAAAGATGTACATCGTGTAAAAGCAGCAAGAGAAGCTATAGGAGATGATGCACAATTATTTGTTGATGCCAATGGTGCTTACAGCGTGAAACAAGCTTTGAAAAAGCCTATGAATTTTCTGAAATATAATGTTACCTGGTTTGAAGAACCTGTTTCTTCAGATAATCTTGAAGGACTTGCATTTTATTCGGGAACATGCGCCGGCAAAAATAAATATTGCTGCAGGAGAATATGGTTATAATCTTCCTTATTTCGAAGCCATGCTTTATGCAGAAGCAGTGGATGTTTTACAAGCTGATGCTACACGTTGTGGCGGCATTACCGGCTTTTATAAAAGCAGGATATTTATGCGAAGCACATCAACTGCCCTTCTCTTCACATTGTGCGCCTGCATTGCATTTGCATCGCCGCTTTGTCTGTCACCATCTTTTTATATCGCAGAATATTTTCATGATCATGTAAGAATTGAAAATATCTGTTTGATGGTGTGCTCGCTTTGAAAAAACGGCGCTTTGTATCCGGATTTGTAGCGTCCGGGTTTTGGATTTGAATTCAAACACGCGATGCTGAAAAATATAAAGTTAAACGTTTGATTAAACCTTATAGGTTTTTAAAATCCTTCAAGGTTAAAGCTTCACCAAAACAAATGACATGCGTAATAGAATAAAACGAAAAAGCTATGGCATATGAAACAGATACAATATGACCTTGCGTTATGAAACCAAATATTCGATAGGTGTTGATGCAAAAACAATAGAAACAGAATTAAAATCTGCCATAAATCACGGTGAAGTTCGCTTTGATGATGGAAGCCGTGCATTGTATGCAACAGATGCGTCCAATTACCGTCAAGTTCCTATTGGCGTTGTTCTGCCAAAAACCGAAGAAGATATCATTAATACCATTGCCATTTGCAAGAAATATCATGCACCGCTTTTGTCACGAGGTGGCGGAACAAGTCTTGCAGGAGCAATGCTGCAATGTGGCTGTGGTGATGGATATGACCAAATATTACAACAAGGTTTTGCATATTGATAAAGAAAAAAAAATAGTAACTGTTCAACCCGGAATTGTGTTGGATGAAATGCAGAGGCACTACCGAAAAGAAGCGGATCTTACTTTTGGTCCCGACCCTGCAACGCACAACCATTGCGCCATTGGCGGCATGTTGGGAAATAATTCCTGTGGCGTGCATTCCGTGATGGCGCAGTTTTATGGCTACGGTGCACGCATCGCGACAATACGGAATCGCATGACCATTGTTACTTATGATGGGATTAAAATGAAAGTTGGACCAACATCAGGATGAAGAACTAGAAAAAATTATAAAAGAAGGCGGACGCAAAGGCAGAAATTTATCAAAGCTAAAAAACTTGAGTGATAAATATGCTGACGAAATCCGGGCAAAATTTCCAAACATTCCACGCCGGGTTTCAGGATATAATCTTCCTTCGCTCTTGCCCGAAAATGGTTTTAATGTAGCGCATGCTCTTGTTGGTTCGGAAAGCACCTGCGTTACTATTCTGAAGCAACATGAAACTAATGCCTAACCCAAAAGCACGCTCTTTATTGGTGTTGGGTTATCCTGATATTTATGCAGCAGGCTATGCCTGTCCGGAACATTATGAAACATCAACCTATTGGTCTGGAAGGTTTGGATGATCTGCTGATTGATTTTATGAGAAAAAAGGGTTGAACATAAACGATATTCCGTTGTTGCCAAAAGGCAAGGCATGGCTGATGGTCGAGTTTGGCGGAGAAGACAAAACAGATTCCGATAACAAAGCAAAGAATTGATGGAAGAATTAAAGAAAGAAAACAATCCGCCAACAATGAGTTTGTTTGATGATCCTGCACAGGAAAAAAAGCTATGGGAAATAAGAGAATCCGGCTTAGGTGCTACTGCATGGGTGCCTGGAGAACCAGATGGTGGACCGGGTTGGGAAGATTCTGCAGTTCCACCCGAAAAAGTGGGTGATTATTTAAAAGATCTGAGAGCGCTTGTTTACATAAATTTGGATTCAATCCTTCTATGTATGGGCACTTTGGGCAAGGTTGTATTCATTGTCGCGTTGGGTTTGATTTTTTGACGGAAGAAGGAATTGAAAACTATAAAAAATTTACGGTGGAAGCACCATCTGGTGGTAAGTTATGGCGGCTCTCTTTCCGGTGAACATGGCGATGGACAAGCAAGCGGTAGATTTACTGGAAATCATGTTTGGCAAAGAAATCGTCGAAGCCTTTCACGAATTCAAAACTATCTGGGATCCGCAATGGCTAATGAATCCCGGGAAAAATTATAGATACTTACGGGCAACTTACGAATTTTCGTTTAGGCACATCCTACAATCCGCCCGCACCCAAAACACATTTTCATTATTTAAATGATGATAACAAAGGCAGCTTTTCACGTGCCATGCTGCGTTGTGTTGGCGTTGGAAACTGCCGCAGGCACGAAGGCGGCACGATGTGCCCGAGTTATATGGTAACCCGTGAAGAAAAAGACAGCACACGAGGCAGGGCGCACATGCTTTTTGAAATGCTGCAGGGCGATGTTGTTACAAAAGGATGGAGAGATGAAAATGTAAAAGAATCACTTGATCTGTGTCTGGCCTGCAAAGGTTGCAAAGGCGATTGCCCGGTGAATGTGGATATGGCCACTTATAAAATCAGAATTTCTTTCGCATTATTATGAAAGAAGATTACGCCCGAGAACTGCTTATGCTTTTGGATGGATTTATTGGTGGTCGCAGGCTTGGCCTCTGTAATGCCGGGACTGGTTAATTTTTTTACGCAAACACCAGGATTTAGCGACTATTGTAAAAGCAATGGCAGGTGTAACGCAAAAAAGAAAAATTCCAAAATTTGCTCAACAAACTTTTAGAAACTGGTTTTTTAGACGTCAACAGCCAACGGTCAACGTCAACAAAAAAATATAAGCCAAAAGTGATTTTATGGGCAGATACTTTTAATAATTTTTTTAAACCTGAAACATTGGTTGCTGCTATAGAAGTATTGGAAGCCGCAGGTTTTGAAGTAATCATTTCAAAACAGTTCATTTGCTGCGGCCGGCCGTTGTATGATTTTGGCATGTTGAATACTGCAAAAAATATGCTGTTGCAGGTTTTGGATGTTTTGCGTGATGAAATAAGAAACGGAACACCTGTTGTTGGTCTTGAACCCAGTTGTGTAGCCGTTTTCAGGGATGAAATGTGCGACCTGTTTCCAGCCAATGAAGATGCAAAACGCTTAAAACAGCAAACATTTACGCTTGCAGAATTTTTCGAAAAAAAAGCAAAAGATTTTAAAATTCCGCAATTAAAAAGAAAAGCTGTTGTTCATGGGCATTGCCATCAAAAAGCCATTATGAAATTAAACAGCGAAGAAAAAGTTTATAAAGATATGGCATGGATTACCAGATTTTAGATTCAGGATGTTGCGGCATGGCCGGATATTTTGGTTATGAAGCAGATAAATATGATGTATCTGTAAAAGCTGGCGAAAGAGTATTGCTGCCTGCGGTAAGAAATGCAGATAAAAAAACCATCATTATTGCAGATGGTTTTAGTTGCCGCGAACAAATTGAACAACTAACCAACCGCAAAGGATTGCATACAGCGCAGGTGCTTCAAATGGCTTTGCATGAAAACGGTCAGTCGGGCAATGCAGCCATTGATTATCCTGAAAAAAAATATATTGATAAAATGAAATTGCGTTCAACATCATTAACTGTAAAACGCACGGCTGTTCTTTTATCTGTTGCAGGGCTTATAGCAATAGGTTATTTTCTATCTGAAAAAAAGATCAAAATAATTTCATGAAACACAAATTAATCAACAACGATACGCAGAAAACCTTTGCGGTTATTTTAGAAAGCGGTGATGAAGTTATGCAATGCATTAATGCTTTTGCCAACAGAGAAAAATTAGCCGCAGCGCAGTTTACAGCTATTGGCGCTTTTAGCGAAGCAACGATTGGTTTTTTTGATTTCTCAATAAAAGAGTATAAAAAAATAGAAATAAAAGAGCAGGTTGAAGTTTTAAATCTTTCGGGCGATGTTACTTTTTATAATGGCAAACCAAAAGTGCATGCGCATGTTATTTTAGGAAAGCAGGATGGCACAGCGCATGGCGGCCATTTATTAAAAGCCATCACGCATCCAACACTTGAAATTATTTTAAACGAAGCGCCTTCTTATCTTGAAAGAGAAATGGATGAAGAAAGTGGCCTTCCGCTTATAAAAATCAATTAAAATTAATGGAAAGAAAAAATGCGCCCGGCGCACCAGGCATTGAAGCAAAATGGACATCAAGCTCTAAATCAGGAATTGGTAAATCTGTAGATGCAGATTCAGTGGTTGCCTTTACAATCAGCCATGGAATATTAAATGAAATTTATTATCCAAGAGAAGATATTGCGTGTATAAGAGATATGGAATTTCTTGTTACAGATGAAAAAGAATTTTTCTCCGAAGAAAAAAGAGATACGCATCAAACCATAAGAAGACTTTCGCCCGGCGTGCCGGCTTATCACATAACAAACACCTGTGTTCACAAAAAATTTCAGATAAAAAAAGAAATTGTTTCAGACCCGTATCGAAATACGGTTTTGCAAAATGTAAGCTTCAGGCAAAACAGTAAAACGCCGTTGCATGTGTATGCTTTGCTTTCTCCGCATTTAAATAATAAAGGCAATAATAATTCTGGCTGGATGGATGAATACAAGGGCATCCCAATGTTGTTTGCTGAAAATGAAGGTATTTTTTTAGCTATTGCCTGTTCTGAAAACTGGCTTAAACGTTCGGTGGGTTATGTAGGTGTTTCTGATGGATGGAATGATCTGAATCAACACAAAAAAATGGAGTGGGAATACACCAACGCAGATAATGGAAACATAGCTTTAACCGGCGAAATTGATATTTCAAAAAATAAAAATTTTGTTATTGCCATAAGCTTTGGCAGAAATGCGGCAGAAGCGGCAAGCCATGCCTGGGGCAGCATTATGGAAGGCTTCGAATCTGCAAAAAATGCTTATGTAGCCAACTGGGTACGATGGCTTAAAGAGCTGCATAATTTAAAAGGAAAAATTTTTCAAACAAGCGCAACCATATTAAGGTTGCATGAAGCCAAAGCTTTTCCGGGCGGCGTTATTGCAAGTCTTTCAATACCCTGGGGCGAAACAAAAGGTGATGATGATATGGGTGGATATCATGTGGTGTGGCCAAGAGATCTGGTTGAAACGGCAGGCGGTTTTCTTGCTTTAAAAACAAAAAAAGATGCACTGCGCATTTTAAATTATTTGCTTTCAATGCAGGAAGAAGATGGCAGTTGGGTGCAGAATATGTGGCTGGAAGGTACTCCGCACTGGAAAGGCATCCAGATGGATCAAACAGCATTGCCCATTGTATTGTTAGATAAATGCAATACGCACAATGCCATTGATGAAGCTCGCATGAGCAGGTATTGGCCGGTTATAAAAAAGGCAATAAAATATTTGATAAACAATGGCCCTTATACTGAAGAAGACAGGTGGGAAGAAGAAAAAGGCTACACGCCTTTTACATTGGCAGCAGAAGTAACAGCATTGCTTGTGGGTGCTGATCTTGCAGAACAAAATAATGAAAAAGATCTCGCAAATTATTGCCGCGAAACAGCAGATTACTGGAACGATAATATTGAAGATTGGACGTATGTAACAGGTACTTCGCTTGCAAAAAAATATAACGTTGATGGATATTACATTCGCATTAACCCTTACTATGATATTCCGGCGCAGGAATTAGGAGATAAAACCATCGATCTAAAAAATCATAAAGATGGTGCGGGCAGAACAAAATTGAATGAATTGATTTGTGTTGATGCATTGGCGCTGGTTAGGTTTGGATTGCGGGCGCCAGATGATCCTAAAATCTTAAACACCATAAAAATTATTGATGCCATGCTTAAAGTTGATACACCCAACGGAGCTTGCTGGCATCGGTATAATAATGATGGTTATGGCGAAGATAAAGAGGGCAATGCGTATGAAAGAACAGGTATCGGCCGTGCCTGGCCACTGCTAACCGGCGAAAGAGCTCATTACGAAGTTGCCGCAGGTAACATTGAAGAGGCTAAAAAATTGCTGGCAGCAATGGATGCCTTTTCAAACAATGAATTATTGTCTGAACAAATATGGGATACTGATGATATTCCTGAAAAAGAATTGTTTTTGGGCCAGCATACCGGCTCTGCCATGCCGCTTACATGGGCACATGCAGAATATATTAAGCTCTGCGCATCGGTAAAAAACAAAAAGGTGTTTGATATGCCTGAACAAACTTATAAGCGCTACGTAAAAGATAAAACCATTTCTTCAATTAAAGTATGGCGTTTTAACAGCCAGTTTAAAACCATTTCGGCAAACAAAACATTGCGCATTGAAGTTATGGCTGATGCTGAAATAGTCTGGACAGACGATAACTGGGCAACCACCAATAAAACTCAAACAAAAGATACAGAGCTTAATATTTTTTATGCTGATATCCCTGTAAAAAACACGAATGGTGCACTCATTGAATTTACTTTTTTCTGGATAAAAGCAAACAATTGGGAGAACAAAAATTTTTCTGTGCAAAGAAAAAATGATTGAAAACAACTTTTTATAAACTGAATAAACACACATCAAATTTTATGAATCTTTCTTTACAAAACCAGGTTGCAGTTATTACCGGCGCAAGTTCAGGAATTGGTGAAGGCATAGCAAAAGCAATGGCAGCAGAAGGTGCAACCGTTGTAATAAATTATCCTTTTGAAGCAGAAAAAAATAATGCCCAAAAAGTATTGGATGATATTACTGCTCAAAACGGAAAAGGCAGTTTATCCATGGCCGATGTAAGCAAAGAAGACCAGGTAATAAATATGTTTAATGATGTTATAAAGCAATTTGGCACCGTTGATATTTTGGTGAACAATGCCGGCATTCAAAAAGATTCGCCTTTTGAAAAAATGAGTTTGGAATACTGGAATGCTGTATTAGGGGTAAACCTTACCGGCCAGTTTCTTTGTGCCCGTGAAGCCATTAAAGAATTTTTAAAACGTGGTAAATCAAACCATTCATCTGCAATAGGAAAAATAATTTGCATCAGTTCTGTTCATCAGGTTATTCCCTGGGCAGGTCATGCAAATTATGCCACTTCAAAAGGCGGAATTATGTTGCTGATGAAAACGCTTGCACAGGAATTTGCTTCAAAAAAAATTCGTGTAAACAGCATTGCGCCGGGTGCCATCAAAACCAATATTAATCATGATGCATGGGCAACGCCTGAAGCAGAAAGCAAGCTGCTGGAACTGATACCTTACGGCCGTGTGGGCGAACCTGTTGATATTGGCAAAGCGGCTGTGTGGCTTGCATCAGACGAAAGCGATTATGTAAACGGAGCAACTTTATTTGTTGATGGCGGCATGACTTTATTTCCAGGCTTTACTACAAACGGATAAATAATTTAAGTGCATTGCAAAACCATTCAATAAAGTTTAAAAAATAATGAAAGATTTAAAAGATAAAGTGGTTGTGGTTACCGGTGCCTCTGCAGGTTTAGGCCGTGCCATTGTAAGAAAATTTGCGGCGCAAGGTGCAAAGATCGGTTTAATTGCACGTGGCGAAGATGGATTGAATGCTGCAAAAAAAGAAGTGGAAAATGCAGGCAGTAAAGCAACAATTGCCATAACTGATGTGAGTGATAGTGCGGCTGTTGAAAAAGCTGCAAACCTTATTGAAAAAGATTTAGGCCCGATTGATATTTGGATAAACAACGCCATGGTAAGCGTGTTTGGCCCGCTGAAAAAAATGAGCGCTGAAGAATTTAAACGCGTAACAGAAGTTACTTATTTAGGGCAGGTGTATGGAACGATGGCGGCGCTTAAAAAAAATGCTACCACGTAATAAAGGAAAAATTATTTTAATTGGTTCTGCGCTTGCTTACAGAGGCATTCCATTGCAATCGGCTTATTGCGGCGCAAAACATGGCATTCATGGTTTTTTTGAATCGCTGAGAGCCGAATTAATTCATGATAAATCGAATGTGCAATTGTGCATGGTGCAAATGCCTGCAATGAACACAACGCAATTTGGTTTTGTAAAAAGTTATCTTCCAAACAAACCAAAACCAATGGGCACGATCTATGAACCGGAAGCTGCAGCAAATGCTGTTTTATATGCAGCAACAAATAATGAAAGAGAAATTTTTTATGGATATTCAACTTATAAAACCATTATAGGCAACAAAATGTTGCCCGGTTATCTTGATAATTATTTAGCAAAAACCGGTTATAAAGGCCAGCAAACAAATGAAGCAGAACCAACAAATAAACCGGATAATTTATGGCATCCAATTCCGGGTGATCATGGCGCAACTGGTCCGTTTAATAAAACAGCAAAGCATTACAGCCCGTTGTTTAAAATAAAAAAACATAAATGGATTGCCGCAGCAAGCTTAACGGCACTTGCAATTGCAGCAGGCTTTTTAATAAATGAATTGAACGATTGATTTCACTTATCGGTTGGTGTCGACATATTTTAATGAACCGTTACAATTTGCTAAAGCATCTGCAAAACGTTCATCTTGAATTTTCTATGATTAAATCTAAAGCATTTTCGTTGCAATATCTCTGTAAATGTTTCGCGCTAACTGAATGATGAATACCATCAATTTGTTTTTTTAGAATATTCCAGTAACCCTCTGTTGTTTGTATGAACCAAAATATCTTCTTTACGAACATATTCTTTATCTCTATGGTTTACTTTTCTATGATCGTAATCAACTCTCTCAATCTGTTATAAGAGTGGTGTTCGTTGTACCATGTACTATCGATGCAACAAAACTTTTAGCTGTTTCTGTTATTACTTCAATACTTGTATTAGCAATAACTTTCACTTTCACTTTTCCTTTACGCTGTATTGCGCCTAATACCATAGTTTTCTTACCTGCACCACCACCTTTTGTTGTTCTTTTACTTGCATGTTTATTTGATTCAGAACCGCCTACATAAGTTTCATCAAGTTCCACAATTTCTTCTAACAGTTCCGGTGCTTTATCTGTCAGCATAGCTCTAATTCTATGATTTAAATGCCATGCAGTTTTTTGTGTTACACCTAACCATTTTGCAAGCTGTAAACTGCTTATACCTTTGCTATGAACAGCTAAAATATAGTAGCTAAAAACCATTTCTGTAAAGGAATTTTTGTGTTTTCATAGATAGTACCAACCAGACAGAAAATTTGTGTCTGCATTCCTTTTCTCTGCACTTGAATATCTTGCCGTTAGCAAATCGTCAAACGTTTATAGAACCACAAAAAGGGCAAGCAGGTGTACCGTTCCAACGTTGTTGCTCTAAGTATTCTCTGCATTTATCTTCTGTGTCAAAATGCTTTTGAAAGTCGAATATATTTTTAAATGTTTTCATTTTTCATGTTTGTATAGCAAATGTATATACAATTATTCAATTAAACTAATTTTTGTATATACATTTTGATTAATTTTGAAAAAAAATAATGAAGAAAGATTCGCAATTATTAAGCGCGTATCCGATGCTGAAAAAGCAGTTTTGAAAGAGCTGCTGAAATTTCAGGCATAGCACTATCGTCTTGAGCGCGCAAATCTTACGTGCAGCAGCCATTAAGCAACTCCAGAAATGAGAGAAAAAATAATATTTTTAGAGCCTTAAAATAAGTAAAAAATAATATTTAAATGATTGCTAAATCTTCAAAAAAAATCAGCTAAGAAAGCATCAGCGATATTTCACAGTATCATGAAAGCGTCTGTTAGCAGCAATCAAAAGCCTAAAAAAGCCTTTAAGAAAAAATGAAAGAATTATTTTACATTTGTAAAATAAACAATCCCGATATTCATTGCGCCTCTTATGAGAAGACGTGAATACCGTTAAACAGCAAGCTTAACCGCTCACTTGCTTGTTAGCTCAACACTAACTATTTTTCAACTGCAAAACAGCCTTTATTTTTATATTTCTATTTCCTCCTTATCATTGTTGGACAATTGTTTTTCATCGTATTTATGTTCCTCTTTTATATTGCCATGTTCATCTAACCAATTTTTGCTCCCCCAAAAAGTGTTCGCATTAGCTTTTCCAACAATAATTTTAATTATTTTACCTTCATTTTTTAAATAAGTAATTGCAGCAGATAATTTTTTATCAATAAATTCCTTTATAGAAACTTGCGGTTCCAATGAATTAAGTATTTGTGCAATTTCTCGTACTCTTAAAAATCGGTTTTCTTTTTTAAGTACGTATGCAACCTTACTTCTTATAGTTGCGCTGCGATCAAAGTCAGCGTATTTCCCTTTTTCTGCGTTAACAGGTTTTGAATTTCCGTTAACATGTTCGTTACTTCCGGTTAAAGAAAAAGACAAAGATTTTAGTGTTGAAATGGTATTATCTATATGTTCAACTCTTTGAAGTAGCTCATTTTTTAAATTTTCTAAATCCGTTATTGTATGTGTGTTATCCATGTCTTAACTTTTAAGTAGTGAAGTTAAAAGGCAAATATAGATATAATTAAGGCACGTTAAGGCAACTTAAAAGAGATGTGGAAAAGATAGTTTTCCACATAATGTTAACAAGAACTTTATTTAGCTTTTCTCCCTTTGGTCTAACAGGTATATAGTTACCTGTCTACACCAACCTATAAAGTTTAATATCACATTTATTTTTTAATTGATTATTTCACTTATCGGTTGGTGTCGACACCAACCGATAGGAATGAATTCAGTTTAATGATCACATTTATTCTACAATAAAAAACTTTACACATCTAACTTAATTTTTATTGCTTTAATCTGTTTGCTATTTTTATAGCTATGAAAAAAGCTGCCATCTTCATTTTATTTTTATTGCTTACAATAAATGGCTTTACTCAACTAAGCTGCAATCATCTTCTCACAGAAAATTTAATACATCCAATTGGTATTAATGTTGTGCAGCCGCGTTTAAGCTGGCAACTAACATCAACACAAAAAAATATTTTACAAACTGCATACGAAATAAAAGTGATGCAGGGCACACAAGCTGTTTGGAGTTCAGGAAAAATAAACAGCGATTCATCAGTGCATATTGCATACAAAGGCCTGCCATTGCAAAGCGAAAAAAAATATCAATGGCAGGTTAGAGTTTGGGACAATCATAATGAAGAAAGCAATTGGAGCGAACCGGCAATTTTTCAAACAGCGTTTTTAAATATTTCAGACTGGAAAGCAAAATGGATTGAACCGGGCTATGTTGAAGATACCATCATGCGGCCATCGCCTTTGTTCAGAAAAGAATTTTCATCAAACAAAAAAATAATCAGTGCAACGGCTTATATAACGGCGCATGGTTTATACCAGGCATTTATAAACGGACAAAAAATTGGTGATGCATATTTAACGCCCGGCTGGACGTCTTACCACAAACGTTTGCAATATCAAACATACGATGTAACCGATCTTGTAAAAAATGGCAACAACGCAATTGGTGTTATGCTTGGCAACGGATGGTATCGCGGCATTATTGGTTTTGGCGATAATATAAATGTGTATGGAAAAGATATTGCATTGTTGTTTCAGCTTGATATAATGTATAATGATGGTTCAACACAAACAATTATTTCTGATGATGGATGGAAATCATCAACCGGAGAAATTCGGTATGCAGAAATTTATAACGGCGAAACTATTGATGCAAGCAAAAGAAAAAACAGGCTGGTTAATGCCAGGTTATAATGATAAAGACTGGAGCAGCGTAAAGCCGGCAAATTTTTCGCTCAATAATTTAATTGCAACAGAAAATGAACCTGTAAAAAAACATGAAACCTTTAAACCAATAAATATTTTTACCACACCAAAAGGCGAACATGTAATTGATTTTGGTCAAAACCTTGTTGGCTGGGTTACCGTAAAATTAAAAGGCAATGCAGGCGATACAATTAAAATTTCTCATGCAGAAGTTTTAGATAAACGCGGCAATTTTTATACAACAAATTTGCGTGCTGCAAAGGCGCAGGATGTGTATGTTTTAAAAGATGATAAAGAAGAAACTTTTGAACCGCATTTTACATGGCATGGCTTCCGCTATATAAAAGTGGAAGGCTTGCACGATGCATTAAAGCCCGAAAATTTTACGGCAGTTGCATTGTATTCTGATATGCAGCCAACGGGAAATTTTACTTCATCCAATGCACTCATCAATCAATTGCAGCATAATATTCAATGGGGGCAAAAAGGAAATTTTTTAGATGTGCCCACTGATTGTCCGCAACGCGATGAACGTTTGGGCTGGACGGGTGATGCACAGGTTTTTAGCCGCACTGCAACATTTAATATGGATGTAAATTCATTTTTCAGCAAGTGGCTGAAAGATGTTGCCGCAGATCAATTTAGTGATGGCAGCGTTCCATTTGTTATTCCAAATGTTTTGGGTGAAGGCGCCGGCGGCTCAACAGGTTGGGCAGATGTTTCAACCATTATTCCGTGGAATATGTATTTGGCTTATGGCGATAAAAAAATTCTTGCCAATCAATATGCAAGCATGAAAAAATGGGTTGATTATATGAAAAGCAAAAGCGAAAACAATTTATGGCAAACCGGTTTTCATTTTGGCGACTGGTTGTTTTATCGCCCCGAAGATGATAATGATGGAAGATCAGCGGTTACCGATAAATATTTAATTGCGCAATGTTTTTATGCGCATTCAACCCAACTTTTAATTAACGCTGCAAAAGTTTTAGGCAAAGAGGATGATGTAAATTTTTATACTGATCTGTTGCAAAAAATTAAAGCAGCATTTTTAAAAGAATACATGACGCCAAACGGGCGACTGGTTTCTGGCACACAAACAGCGTATGTGCTTGCATTAAATTTTGATATGCTGCCCGATAGTTTAAGAACGCAGGCTGCTAAACGTTTGGTTGACAATATTGAAGATTATGATAACCATTTAACCACAGGTTTTTTAGGAACGCCTTATTTATGTGATGTATTAACAAGATTTGGTTACGATAGCGTTGCATATAAATTATTGTTGCAAACAACATATCCATCATGGTTATACCCGGTAAAAATGGGCGCTACAACAATTTGGGAAAGATGGGATGGCGAAAAGCCCGACAGTACTTTTGAAACACCGGGAATGAACTCTTTTAATCATTATGCTTATGGTGCCATCGGAGATTGGATGTATCGTAAAATGGTTGGCATTGATACATACGAAGATGGCGTTGGCTATAAACATATAAAAATTCAGCCGCATATTGGCGGTAGTTTTACAAATGCATCAGCATCATTAAAAACATATTATGGAACTGTAAGCAGTAGCTGGAAAATTGATAACAATACAACTTTTATGGATGTTGAAATTCCTGCAAATACAACAGCAACTGTTTTTATACCGGCAAAAAATGCATCGCAAATAACAGAAGGCAACAAGGCATTATCATCAATAAAAGAAATTAAATTTTCAGGCATGGAAAATGATTATATAAAACTTGAATTAGGTTCAGGAATATATCATTTTAAAGTAACTGGCGAATGATGATGAGAAACATAAAAATTTATTACTGCGATCATTTTTAGCAATAATGCAATGCATAGCTTTGCACAATTAATCAACCCGTTGTAAGTAAAAGATTGAAATTGAATTATACAAAAACATATAAAATTACTATAGCCTTTTCTTTTGTTGCTTTATTATGCATCCAAACATTTTTTAGTTTGTTTATAACTGCTGGTTATTATTTAAATACACCTGTTTATGCAGCCAACTGCGTTAATAAAAGCAAGCCGCAGATGCATTGTAACGGCAAATGCCAGCTTCAAAAAAAATTAAACGAAGAAAATAATAAAGACAAGCAAAACACAGAACGAAAAAATGATGATGGCCTTACCGTTATTTCTTCCAAAACCTTTTTTTCTTCTGTAAAAAACATTTTAATAAAAGCTCACAATAAAAATTACATCCATAAAAATTCCGGTTCACCGGTTGATAAATCTTTTGCCTTCTTCCATCCTCCGCAGCATTTTTCATGCTAAAATCTAATGCAGCATAGTTCTGCAGTTTTATCATTATTTGTTATTTAAAAATTCTAACATGAAAAAGCTATTTCTATTAATCATAGTTTTATTTTCTATGATCGCAACTTACGCATGTCCTATTTGCGGCTGCGGCGTTGGCGGATTTTATATTGGCTTATTGCCCACATATAAAAGCCAGTTTATTGGTATAAGGTATGAGTATGCGCATTATGAAACACATTTGAATAATGAGCCAGGCCAATTTTCTCACGATCATTATCATCAAATGGAAATTTATGGCGGCGTTACTTTAGGCAAACACTGGCAGGTGCTTGGTTTTATTCCGTATCATTTTAATCATCAAATTACAGATGATGGAATTGTAAACAAAAGTGGTTTGGGTGATGTTTCATTGCTTGCAAATTATAAGTTATGGCAATCATCAAAGCTTAATAAAAACAATAGTTTTTTTAAACAGGAATTTTGGATAGGAGCTGGCGTAAAATTACCTACCGGAAAATATAATGTAAATTTTGGTGATTCAACCACCGAAGAATTGGATGATTTGCTTGGTGATGTAAACAGCCAGATGGGCACAGGCAGCACAGATTTTATTTTTAATATGATGTACAACATTCACATGGGTATGTTTGGTATTAATACAACCGCTAATTATAAAGTGAATACAGCCAACAACAATCATTTTAAATATGGCGACAGGCTTTCGGTAAACAGCTTTGCATATTACCAGTCAATGGCGGCAAAAAAAATTTTTATGGCGCCGAATGTTGGTTTATTGTATCAATATACTTTACCTAATTATCTTGCCGCAAATAAAGTGCAGCAAACAGGCGGTTATGTTACTTCAGCATCTGCCGGTATTGATTTTAATATAAGTAAAATAACTATCGGCACTAATGTTCAATTTCCTCTTTTACAAAATTATGCGCAAGGCCAAACACAACTAAAAGTAAGCGGTTTAATGCACCTTACATACACATTTTAATACAGAAAACTTTAATAAATTTCGGGCTTTGCACAAACTAATATGCATTAATTTTTGCTTAATGTATATTAGTTTTGTTTTATGGATACACGACGGGAATTTATAAGAAAAGCAATGTTGCTTGGCGGCGCCGCAGGCATGGCAACTTTACCGGCTTCCATACAAAAAGCACTGGCAATAAATCCTAAAGCAGGAAGCACATTTTTAGATGCAGAACACATTGTTTTGCTGATGCAGGAAAATCGTTCGTTCGATCATACATTCGGCACATTGCATGGCGTACGTGGCTTTAATGATCCAAGAGCCATGCGGTTGCCAAATAACAATTCCGTATGGCTTCAAACAAATGCACAGGGCGAAACGTATGCGCCTTTCAGGCTTGATATAAAAGATACAAAAATTACATGGATGGGTTCTTTGCCTCATGGCCGCGAAAGCCAGATTGGTGCAAGAAATAACGGCCGGCATGATAACTGGATTGATGCAAAAAAATCAGGTGATGAAAATTATGCGCACATGCCGCTTACGATGGGTTATTATACAAGAGAAGATATTCCGTTTTATTATGCACTGGCAGATGCGTTTACCGTTTGCGATCAAAACTTTTGTTCTTCACTCACGCCAACAGATCCAAACAGGTTGCATTTTTGGAGCGGCACAATAAGAGCAGAACATAATGAAGATGTAAAAGCTTTTATAGATAATGGTGATATTGAAAATGGAGTTAACTGGAAAACATTTCCTGAACGGCTTGAAGAAAACAATATTTCCTGGAAAGTATATCAAAATGAAGTTAGTCTTGATAATGGAATGACCGGCGAAGAAGATTCATGGCTTGGAAATTTTGGAGATAATCGTGCTGGAATATTTTAAGCAGTTTAATGCAAAGCATTTAAAAAGCTATATTGATTTTTTGCCAAAGAGAATTCAACTGTTGCAAGATGATATTGTAAAACTGCACACAAAAATCAGATCGCTGGCAACGGATAGTAAAGCGTTTAAAGATGCAACAGAAGAATTAAATTATAAACAGCAGCAATTGCAAACCGCAACAGAAGATCAAAAAAAATATACACCGGAAGCCTTTAACCGTTTATCGCAGCAACAAAAAAACATACATCAAAAAGCATTTGTTGTAAACACAGATGATCCGTACCAGCGGCAACTTAACGCCTTTAAATTATACGGATGATACCATCAACCGGCAAATAAATATTCCAAAAGGCGATGTGCTGTATCAGTTTAGAAAAGATGTGGAAGATGGAAATTTGCCAACTGTATCGTGGCTGGTTGCACCTGAAAATTTTTCTGATCATCCAAGTGCGCCATGGTTTGGTTCATGGTATTTTCTGAAATAATGGATATTCTTACAAAAAATCCTGAAGTATGGAAGAAAACAATTTTTATTCTGGCGTATGATGAAAATGATGGATACTTCGATCATGTGCCGCCATTTGTTGCACCCGCAGCATGGCGATACCTGCAACAGGAAAAGTTTCTGAAGGCATAGATACAAGATTAGATTATATAAAAATGCAGCAAGATTTTCCCGGGTCAATTGGTTTAGGTTTTCGGGTGCCGCTTATAATTGCATCACCGTGGAGCCGCGGCGGCTATGTAAATTCGCAGGTTTTTGATCACACATCTGTTCTCCATTTTCTTGAATCTTTTTTAAATAAAAAGTTCAATAAAAATATTAAAGAAACAAACATTACAAAATGGAGGCGAACGGTATGCGGCGATCTTACTTCAACGTTTCACCCATACAACGGAGAAAAAATTGAGCCGCTTCCGTTTGTAAAAAAAGATCCGTTTATTGAAAGTATTCATAAAGCAAAATTTAAAAATGTTCCATCTAATTATAAAAATTTAACTGCAGCAGAAATTGAACTGATAAATAAAAATCCCAATGCCTCGAATTATATTCCGCAGCAGGAAAAAGGCATTCGCCCTTCATGTGCCTTGCCTTATGAATTAGAAGTTGATGGAGCATTAAGCGCAGATAAAACATTTTTTTCAATAAGCATGGTTGCTTCAAATGTTTTGTTTGAAGATAAAACTGTGGGTTGCCCGTTTACTATTTATAATTATGGCAAATCATTCAAAGTAAAAAATTATGCAGTGGCTGCCGGCGACCAGTTATTTGATAAAACATTGTTGAGTGATTTTGAAAATGATAATTATAATATTCAGCTTTATGGACCCAATGGTTTTTACCGTTCTTTTAAAGGCAATAAAAATGATGCGCCTTTATTAATCGACTTTTTTTATGAAGATGCTAACTGGAATGTTAAAGGCACAAAGTCGAATTTTACGGGCAACATTTTAATGAAGTTTATCAATCCTGATTTACAAAACAGGTATTCAATAAAAATTGTTGACAATGCGTACAACGCTTTTGCTCCAATAAAAAAAGATATTCAAATGTAAACGAAAGCACCAGCCCAACCAGCATTTTGCTAAATGTAAGCGCCAATAGTGGCTGGTACGATTTCAGTGTTTTTGTTGAAGGAAATAATGCATTTGAAAAGCGTTATGCAGGCCATGTTGAAACAGGTAAAGAAAGTAAAAGTGATCCTGCAATGGGCTAATTAAATAAGGGTTTAGGATTGATCTTATTAATTATATAAGCACTTATATAATTAATTCATTTTCTTTTTCAGGCTACTTACCTGTTCCTGCAGATTGTTTACCAAACCCGCAAGCTGGTTTACATCCCAACGTTGCTGTGTGTTTGCCTTAGTGATGATCATTTGGGCTTTCCAAACTTCAACTATATCATCAGGATTAATATGATAAGCTTCATATTGCGGATTATCGCTTATTAAAGTAAGCTTATTTTTATAGCGGTTATTTTTCATGATGCGTTTATACACAATCCCTTCATTTTTTGAAACAACTATGTATGTATTATTTACTTTAATGTCATCCATTGCCGCAACTCTTTCACCAACAATAACGCTGCCGCTTGGCGTAGGCAACATGCTATCACCAATAATTTCAAATGCACGGTATTCGCCTGGCGCAAGCATAGGCAATGTAAACGTATTCAGTTCATCAATAAATTCAGGATCGGCATAACCCGCTAAATAACCGGCTGCAGCTTTTACAGGCACAAACTGAATTTCGTTTATATCTCCATGCAATTTTAATTGCCTGCGTTTATCAATATAAGTACCGCCTTTTTTTGTTGCTGAAAGATCTTTCAGCAGCAGTTCATCTAAACTTAACTTAAAAATGCTGCATAAATTTTCAAGCACATCCAATCTTGGTTCTGCACGTTCTTCTTCATAAGCACCCACCAGCGAACGTTTAATTTTTAATTTATGCGCAAACTCTTCTTGTGTCCATCCGCGTAATTTGCGCAAATGCTTAAAATTTTTTCCGGCATAACTCATAGCTAATTCATTTAGCACGCAAATTACTAATTAATTTAGTTATTTAAAATATTTTTTATTGATGTTTTTATTAAGCTGAATTTTTAAGAAAATAATGCCTACTAATTTGGTAGGAGTTTATATCTTCACCCGAAAAATTTGTTATGAGCTTACGTTTAGGGGATGTTGCGCCCAATTTTAAAGCAACCACAACTGAAGGTGAAATTGATTTTTATGATTATCTCGGCAATGGCTGGGGTGTTTTATTTTCTCATCCGGCCGATTTTACGCCCGTTTGCACAACGGAGTTGGGTAAAACCGCTGCGCTGCAGGAAGAATTTGCCAAGCGTAATGCAAAAGTGCTTGCATTAAGTGTTGACCCGCTGGATAAACACAGCAGTTGGGTAAAAGATATTAATGAAACACAAAATGTAAATGTGGCTTTTCCATTAATTGCAGATGAAGATAAAAGCATTGCCAATGCTTATGGCATGATTCATCCAAACGCATCAGAAACCACTACGGTTCGTTCTTTATTTATTATTGGTCCCGATAAAAAAATAAAGCTAACAATAACTTACCCGGCAAGCACAGGAAGAAATTTTGTTGAAGTGCTGCGTGTTTTAGATAGTTTGCAGTTAACATCAAATTACAGTGTTTCAACGCCTGCCGACTGGAAAGATGGTGAAGATGTAATTATTGGCGGCGCAATTAAAACAGAAGATGCGTACCAAAAATTTCCTAAAGGTGTAAAAATTGTAAAGCCTTACCTGCGTTATACACCGCAGCCTAATAAATAAATGTCGTGTTTACAATTAATTTTTAAAATGATCTTTGAACAGCCGGTTTTTGCCGGCTGTTTTTTTTATTGATTTTAAGGAAGCCATCCGGCGCTTTTTAAAAATTCAATTAATCGCGGATCGCTTGCGCTCATGGGTGGTAACCAATCGCCAATTTTTTCACGTTTCCACCAAATGCCGGCGCCTGGTTTTACAAAACCATAGCGGTATAAAACTGCACGAATGTATTTTGGTGGTTTATCGGGAAAAGGATTGCCTGCAAATAAACTTACAGCATCGGCATTATTGTGCAGCAGTTTCCATTCAAGATTTAACGTCCATGGATATTCGTCCGGCGTTGCCATTGCGGCAAACCACATTTGCCAGTCTAACCGCAAATGATAAGGCGCAATTTGCGGCGGCATTTTATCTAACAATACAGGCAGGCCTTTATAAATGTAGGGTTTCCAGTGAGCATTATCTGTAGAATCGTTATCCGCAGTTCCTTCAAAAACTACATTCGTACGTTCCTGCCCAACCGTTCCGAAAGCACCATAAGTATTTACAAGATCCAATGGGTCAAACGACGTGTTCATAATCTGTTTTGAAGAAACCATATTTAAAGCAGGCTGAATACTTAAAATACCTATGATGGCAGTAATGATCCATGCAGTAGTAATCATGGGTTTTGATACGATGGCGCCTGCAGCAGCAACTTTTGCCTGCAGCACCAGTTTTCGGGGTAAAAGTTTTGCCCAGAAACCATCATCAAAACAGGCTAACGCCGGAATAATGGTAAGCCAGTTTAAAAAAGAAAGATTGCCGCTGAGAATAATATTGAATTGAAATAACACCATTACCACGGCTGCAATATGCCGGGCTATTCGCGGCCAAAATGCAAATAAGGGTGCAGCCAGCTCTGCAAGAAAATTAAACCAAACACCAATTTTTAATACGCTTCGCGGAAGAAAATGAAACCACCGGCTTAATGGCCCGGGAATGGGTTGCGTTTCAAAATGATAATAGAGTGCCGTGCCGTTGCGCCAGTTAACATCCCAGCGTAATTTAATTAATCCCGAACCAAGCATAATACGAAATATCAGCCATCTAAATAAAACAATAATAACAAAAGGCGGCGCATGTTTTGGAAACGGCCGCATGTCCAATAAAGGACAAAGAAAAATTGCAAGAAAGCCCGTTTCAAGCAACTGAATTTCCCATCCGTACGCATACCAATCTTGCCCGATATGCACAAGAGACATGTATAAAAACCAAAGTATGCCTAAAATAAGCGCATTGGCATAACCCGCAACAACAACGCAGGCAAGTACAAACCCGATCCACGAAACAATAAGCAATGCCGCATCTGAATGTGCAAACCAAAATACAGATGGCAAGCGCAAAAAGCCATCAAGCGGGCCAATGGCATCGTTTATCTGTTTTAAATATACATTAAGCGGAAGCAACCCATCTGCGCCAATTAAAGGAATGATTTGATTGATTGCCACCGCAAATGCAACAGCATATATCAACCCCAGCAAACGAAGTATCATAAACCGCGTAAGCCAGTAAGTTGGCGCCTCTGCAGTGCCAGAAATGCTAAAAGAAGGGTTGTTCATTTTATTCAATCGCAGCATAAATTTCAATAATAAAATTTACATAGCGCTGCATTAAATTATTACGATGAAAGTATCTGTGGCATGAATTTTTATAAGATAGAAAATATAAAACTTTAATACATGAAAAAAAGTTTCAGGCCGTTAAAGCCATTGTATGCAATTTTAATTTCTTGTGTGGTTTTATGTTCCTGTTCTGCAACCGTAAAAATTCCGAAACATCCCGGCCCTGGTGAACCGCCAACTCCTCCAAAAGTGGACGTTCATACTAATCAATAAAAAAATTTATATTGATAAAGCTGTTTAATATGTAAGCAGCTTTATCTTTTTAAACCATCTCTTTAAAAACCATTTTTTTTCTGACTGCTCTTATTCAATAAATAATTCTTGTTGATTGTTTGAAAATAATACGTTCAATTAAAGATGTGTTTTTAAAATGCTCTAAACTTTTTAGATTTATGGCAAATTAAAACGCATGTTTAAACCTGAAAATGTTGATTGGCCTGAAGCAGTAAAACCTTTAATAAAAAAATATAAGCATACAAAACATCCGCTTGATTATAAAACTACATACCAGCTTATGGTAATGGTTGTTTTGTCTGCGCAGGATTCTGACCGGCACATTAATAAAATTGCACCTCCTTTTTTTGAAGCGTATCCTGATATGACTGCTTTATCAAAAACAAATGAAAAAGATTTGTATGCGCACATCAGCGGTGTACGCAATGCAGCCAACAAAGCAAAATGGTTATTAGAAATGGCGCAAACATTAAAGGCAGATAAAAATATTCCGTATAACCTTGAAGGCTTAACAGCATTGCCTGGAATTGGCAGAAAATCTGCAAATGTTATTTTACGCGAAAGCGGCAAAGAACCTGAAGGAATTATGGTTGATTTGCACACGGTGCGTGTAGCACCACGATTAGGCATTGCAACGGGCACCGATCCAAAAAAAATTGAAAAACAAATGATGGAAGTGCTGCCAAAAAAAGAATGGGATGCAGGTATGGCAATGAGTTTTTTAGGAAGAGAAATTTGCCGGCCAACACCTAAATGCGAAGAATGTTTAATGAGGCCTGTTTGCACATATTATAATGAAGTTGTAAAAAAAACAGGCAAATAAGATGATGCCGATTTGATGTGAAAAATTTATCGGTTTACTATAGCCTCCTGTAAAATACTTCACCTTTCCATTATTTTTTTTGATTTGAATAATGCATGATAAAAAATCATGGCAAAGAAGCGCAACTGCAGGCGCAGGTTTAATATTTATTTTCCGCATAATTCTTACCATTCACCTTTTTAAAGCATCCGTTCACCTATTTTTTATATTTAATTTGGAATATAATTTGGTTTATATTATAAACTAATCTACGTTTGCGAAGCAATCAAAAAATAATCATGAAGAATTTTCTTATAACCACATTTATATTGTTAAGCATACGTGGTTTTTCTCAAACCAAAATAACAGGTCATATAAAAGATAATAGAGGCAAAGCAATACGCGGCGTAAGTGTTACTTTAAAAGATACCTATGATGGCGCTGTATCAGACTCTATTGGCAATTTTTCTTTTACCACCACTGAAACAGGAAGCCATATAGTTGAGGCAACAAATGTTAATTATGATGATTATCAAACAACAGTTAATTTAAACAACACACCACTTACAATAAATATTAGTTTAAAAGAAAAGTTTAATGAACTGAAAGCGGTAACAGTTACCGCAGGCTCGTTTGAAGCCGGCGACAGCAAGCGTGCAGCCACCGTTTTAAATTCAATTGATATTGCAACAACAGCCGGTTCTAATGCAGATATTACGGCTGCTTTAAAAACCTTGCCGGGCGCACAGCAAATAGGCAACCAGGAAGGTTTATTTGTACGCGGCGGCACAGGCGAAGAAACCAAACAATTTATTGATGGCACACTGGTAAATAATCCTTATTACACCAGCATTCCTGATATTGCCACCCGTGGCCGTTTTTCTCCTTTTTTATTTAAAGGAACGGTGTTTTCAACCGGCGGTTATTCTGCGCTGTACGGGCAAGCTTTATCTTCTGCTGTAATTCTTGAATCAATTGATTTGCCCGAAAAATCTGCAGCCACAGCAAGCATCTCGCCCATTGTTGTTGGCGGCGGTGTGCAGGAACTTTCAAAGAAGAAAAATTTTTCGTGGGGTATTGATTATGATTATGTAAATGTTATTGCTTATTTCAACATTGTAAAACAAACGCCTGATTATTTTGATATGCCCGAATTTCATTCCGGTGATGCAAATTTTCGCATAAAAACAAACGGCGGAATTATAAAATATTATACAACGTTTAATTATAATCATCTTGGTTTGCGCAGACCTGATATTGATAGTTTGCCGTTTAAAGATGCCTACAGCATCATCAATCATAACTGGTACAATAATATTAGCTGGCGCCAGAATTTAAGTAATGGATGGAAGATGAATTTAGGTATCAGTTACAGCACCAACCGTGATGATATTGGCCAGCAAATTCAGGATTCTTCCAATAAACCGAAAATATTGGAATATGAACCATGGGTAAGCAAAAATTTTCATGTAAATGCAAGGCAGGATCTTTCACAAATAAAAGAAGTGTTTGAAAAGAAATTGGGTGGTTTAAGTGCAGTGCGTTTTGGCGGCGAATACTGGTATGCATATAACCCCACGCATTATATGAATACAGACAGCAACATAGTTTCTTCTTTAAAAGATAATTATGCCGCATTGTTTGCAGAAAGCGATGTGTATGTAACCAATAATCTTGCGCTGAAATTAGGTGCACGTTATGAGTATTCATCCATCATTAATAAAGCAAACATTGCACCGCGTGTTTCAGCAGCTTACAAAGTGGGCGAAGGTGCCCAGGTTTCTGTGGCGTATGGCGTTTTTTACGAAAAACCGCTGGTAACCGAACTGTTTTATTCAACGCATTTGGGTTATACAAAAGCCACACATTACATTGCCAATTACCAGATAAATGCCAACAACCGCATTTTTCGTGTAGAAGCTTTTTATAAAAAATATGCAGACCTGGTTAAAACATTTCCAACATATAATAATGATGGAACCGGTTATGCAAAAGGCTTTGAATTGTTTTTGCGTGATAAGAAAACAATAAAAAATATAGACTATTGGATAAGCTATTCATATCTTGATACCAAAAGAAATTTTGAAAATTATCCTGAAGAACTCGAGCCAAATTTTGCAGCAAAACATACGGCATCAATCGTGGTAAAAAAGTTTATCACCAAATGGAAAGCAGGTTTAAATGCAACTTACAGTTTTGCAACCGGAAGACCTTATTATGATTTTCTGTATAATTATCCTGAAAATAAATACAACATTGCAGACCAGGGCAAAACGCCGGATTATAATTCAATGGGTTTAAGCGCAGAATATTTGCCCAGCCTCGGAAAGAAAAATGCAAGAACTTTTATTGTTTGGTTTGCCAGTGTAACCAACTTGCTTAATCAAAAGCAGGTGTATGGTTATAACTATTCATATAATGGTTTAAACAAAGAACCCATTTTACCGCCTGCAAACCGCTTTTATTTCATCGGATGTTTTTTAAGTTGGGGAATTGATCGCAGCGAAGATGCAATAAACAATAATTTATAACCACAAATTAATCTATGAGTGCTGAAAACACAGAGCAGGATTTTTCACCAAAACAAAGTTTGCAGGTTATTGCCAGCATGATTGAAAAAGTGCAGAACGATAAAATGCGCAGGCTTGCAAAAAAAAGAGTGGGTTTTAAAAAAGCTTTAGCCATTACTGCTTTTATTAGTTTGATGCTTGTAGTGATTTGGTATTTTACAACCGGCCCGCAATCATATTTCTGGCCAATGTGGCCGTTTATTGGTTTTGCATTTTCATTGTTAATTCAGTATTTGGAAGCTTATGCCGCAACATCATTCTTTTCAGAAGATAAAGAATATGAAAAGCTGAAACAACAAAACAAAAACATCAATTAATAAATCATTTTAAAAATAAATTGTATGAACGATAATCAACGCGACGAAATGCTTTGGAAGCTGGCAAAAAAAAGAGCGGCTTTCAAGCAAAGTTTTTCTGCCTATGTTTTTGCAACTGCTTTTTTTATTTGTATATGGTATTTTTCATCAGGCCCTGATTCATATTTCTGGCCGGTTTGGCCAATACTTGGCTGGGGCATCGGAATACTTTTTCAATATTTAACTGCTTACCAGGGTAATAATTTATTTACTGCCGGGCAGGAATATGAACGCTTAAAACGTCAACAACACAATCAATTATAAAATCAGCAAAACAATAACTATAAAACATAAACAATTTTGAAATGCCTGTTCACTTAATTCATAACTAATATACATGGCATTCCCATCGAAATAAAAAATAAACCACATACATATGAAACATTTATTATTGATCACAACAATTATTATAACATCCGTTGCAGTTCATGCGCAAAGCGATAAGTACACAGATGCTATGAAAAAAAATCTTTCGCTGTTTGACTCTGCAAAAACGCCGTCTGATTTTGAAAATATTGCAGCCGGTTTTCAACGCATTGGAGACGCAGAAAAAACGCAGTGGCTGCCGTATTACTGGGCCGGATTGGCGCTTTCAAGAGAAGGCTGGATGTATTTTCCAGATGCAAAAGGCGTAACGGCTGTAAAAGTTAGCAACCTTTCGCAAACAGTTGATGACCTGGCAGCACGCATAAACACCATGGCAGATAAAGCAGATGCTGCTGCAACAGATGATGCCGCTAAATCTGAAATATTAACCATTCGCAACATGGCCTTAACGCAACAAATGGTGGTTGATCCTCAAAGCCGTTACATGACTTACGGCGCACAAGCCGGCCAGGATTTACAAAAAGCTATGCAGTTAAATCCAAATAATCCGCGTACGTATTATTTGCAGGCAATGAGCGTGTTCAGCACTCCTGAACAATTTGGTGGTGGCAAAGCAGCTGCAAAACCTATATTTCAAAAAGCAGTTGATTTGGGAAAAGCTGAGCAATCAAAGCCATTGTATCCGCACTGGAGTTTAGAACAGGCGCAACAAATGCTTGCATTATGCCAGTAAGTTTTTAGTTGAAAGATTGAATGGTTGATTAAGTAAAGCGCTTCATCAGCTATTCAACTTCATCAACAAACCAACTATCCACTAATTAAATTTCAAATGGAAAATTCAGAGAATAATTTTTCGCCGCAGCAAAGCCTGCAGCTTATTGAAAGCATGATAAACCGTGCAAAAGATAAGTTTGCCGAAGATGGTTTTATGTATCTTGTTTGGGGCTGGCTGGTTTTTAGCTGCAGCCTTTTACAGTTTATTTTGCTGCATGTTTTTCAATATCCGCAACATTATATTGTTTGGGTGGCAATGTTACCCGCGTTTATATACCAGTATAATTATGTTTTAAAAAAACAAAAGCGGCAAACCGTTACAACTTATACAGATTACATAATTGGTTTTGTTTGGATAACTTTTGCCATTGTAATTATACTGCTTGGTTTTTTAATTGGGTTTTTAACTACCGGCGAATATTACACGCACATCATTCATATATTACTTGCTGTTTATGGAATGCCTGTTTTTTTAACCGGCATTATTATACGTTTTAAACCTTTAATAACCGGCGGCATTGCGTGCTGGGTTTTATGCATCATATCAACCTTTATTACAGTTTACGATTACCAGTTTTTGCTTATTCCGCTTGCTATGCTGGTTGCATGGATAATTCCAGGTTACATGCTGCGTGCAAAATATAAATCGCAATAAAGTTTTGATAAGAGAATATATCAGGTGAAGAAAGCTTGTTAATACATATTTGAAAAGAAGATAATGAAGGCAAAGAAAAATAATGTTTAAAGAGTTAGATCCGATATTACATTCACAATTAAGGCTTGCTGTAATAAGTTTGCTGATAAGTGTAAAGCAGGCTGAATTTACTTTTATAAAAGAAAAAACCAATTCAACTGCAGGCAACTTAAGTGTACAGGTGCAAAAATTAAAAGAAGCCGGTTATATTGATGTTACAAAAGAATTTAAAGATAATTATCCCAACACAACATGTAAAATAACAAAGAAAGGCATTAAGGCTTTTGAAGAATATGTAAATGCCTTGCAGCAATATTTACAGATAAAAAAATAATTTAAACAGCTTAAAACTTTAAACCGCACAAATATTTTATGTTGTTAAGAATAATGAATTTGTAAATAAATAGTCTGCATTCATTTTAAAACAGTATCTTTGCAGTGTAATTTGAGTTGAATAGTCTAAGTAATTGAATAAGATTTTCTGCTACAGATTTTTCTGCTAATAGTTATCACTTCTTTACAACATTTCTCTCAGCAATTTTTAAATTAAATTAAGTTAACAAATGAACATTTATGTTTCTAATTTAGGCTTCAGCGTACAAGATGAAGACCTGAAAGAATACTTTGAGGAGTACGGAGAAGTTACTTCTGCCAAAGTAATTACTGACAAATTTACCAACCGCAGCCGTGGTTTTGGTTTTGTTGAAATGTCTGACGACAGTGCAGCAGAAAAAGCCATCAAAGAATTAAACGGCGCCGTTGTTGAAGGCAGGTCAATCAGCGTTACCGTTGCAAGACCTCGTGAAGAAAGATCAAATAATAACAACAAAAGATCTTTCAGCAACAACAACAGCAGGTGGTAATTTGCATCATCTGATTAAAAAAAAGAGTTCATAAACATGAGCTCTTTTTTTATGCGTTTAATGAAAAAAAAAGTTGGAGAATAAAGCTGAATAAAAAGTCCCGCAATTATTGCGAGACTTACGCTCCTCGAGTTGGACTTGAACCAACGACCCTCTGATTAACAGTCAGATGCTCTAACCAACTGAGCTATCGAGGAATAATTTTTTGTTCAGGGGCAGCAAAAATAAACGTTTTTATATTTTTTGCAACTGATTTTTTAAAAGCACCTGTTAAAAGAAATAATCTGTTTTATAAGGATAACGCTTTTTATATAATGCTTTTACCTGTTGCAAAATACAATTGCGCAGTTTATCAATATTTGTTTTTTCTATCGCTGAAATAAAAATGGCATTGTTACCTGTTGCCTGTTGCCATCTTTGTTCAAACTGCTGCATTATCTCCTGCTTTGTTTCACCGCCAAGCCATTCGTCAAAAGCCTTTTTTTCATACACATCAATTTTATTAAATACCGTTATTACGGGCTTATCAAAAGCATGTATTTCCTGCAAAGTTTTATTTACCGTTTCCATTTGCTCTTCATATTTATCATGCGAAATATCTACAACATGTAAAAGCAAATCTGCTTCTCGCACTTCATCTAATGTGCTTTTAAAACTTTCAATTAAATGATGCGGCAGCTTTCGTATAAAACCAACCGTATCACTTAAAAGAAAAGGCATGTTTTCAAAAACCACTTTACGGGTAGTGGTATCAAGTGTGGCAAATAATTTATTTTCTGCAAACACATCACTTTTACTAAGCAAATTCATAATGGTGCTCTTGCCAACATTTGTATAACCAACAAGCGAAACACGAATAAATTCGCTGCGTTCTTTTCTTTGGGTGAACGATTGCTTTTCAATTTCATGCAGCCGTTTACGCAGCAACGAAATTTTATCCCTTACAATACGCCGGTCTGTTTCAATTTCTGTTTCACCCGGGCCTCTTGTACCAATGCCGCCACCAAGTCTTTCCAAATGCTTCCACATGCCGCGTAATCTTGGTAATATATATTGATATTGCGCCAGCTCAACCTGGGCTTTTGCACGGGCAGTTTTTGCGCGGCGTGCAAAAATGTCGAGAATAAGATCACTTCGATCGATGGTTTTTACGTCAACCGCTTTTTCAATATTGGTTATTTGCGAGCCGCTTAATTCATCATCAAAAATTATAACGTTGGCAGGATGTGCTTTAAGATAGTTTGCCACTTCTTCAAGCTTGCCTTTTCCTATAAAAGTTTTACTATCAGGTTGCGGCAATTTTTGTATAAATCTTTTTATGGTAACAGCACCGGCAGTTTCTGCAAGAAAAGCAAGTTCATCCAGGTTTTCCATTACTTCCCGCTCAGTTTGGTTTTTTTGCACCACACCAATTAGCAGGGCTTTTTCTTCAGCATTTATCTGTGGTTTAATATCAATCAAACTTTAATGTTGAGTGGGTTTTGCAAGAACAAATCAGCTACAAATTAAAGACCACTTAAAGTTAAGCCAATAGAAATTGGGTGGATAGATGGGCCGGCACCTGGTTTTAAAAATTCAGATACCTGGTAAGATGCATCCAAAGAAATATGACCATAACCAATGCGGCCGGTAAGCGCAAAACGTGTAGAATTAATAAACTTTTTATCAGATTCTTTTTCAATATAATTTTTATCGTAGATAGATCTTCCGCTCGAATCTATCAGGTCTTTGCCTTTTGTATACGCTTTAAGCAAAAAGCCGCCTTTAACACCAAGTGCAAATTTAAACCCTTTATCTGGCTGAACCGGGTTACCGGAAAAACGAATTTCAAGAGGCACTTCAAGAAAATCTGTTGTTAATTTAAATTTATTAAAATGATCGGCTGATGTAACATTTGTAAAGGGCAGCGTTGCCGAGTTTGATTTAAGATTTATATAAGTATCTGAAAAAAATATGTTGCTTGAACCAATGCCAATGCCAATACCAATGCTAAAATGCGGATTGGTTTTAAAAGGCTTATCAAGCATAATGTAAGCATTAAAATGCCTTGAAAAGCCAGATGTATTTAAGCTGTCGGGCACATTTGGCCAGGCATCATAACCATATTGAACTAAAAAATGATCGTTGGCTCTTGTACTTAAATCAAGCTTTGACCAATCTTTTTTTGGCGGTGTTTTTTGCCGGTTAATTATTGAATCAACCTGCGCATTTGCAATAACAGAAACAGTTATACAACAAATCAGCAACAAAAAATTTTTCATTAAATGCATTTTATTTTTAAATGTTATTGCTAATAATTTGGCCTTCATTAAAAAAAGCAATGAGCCTTGATTTATTTAAGATGCGGGCAAAAATAAATGAATTAAAACTACAGATGCGGTTAAAATAACGCAAAATAATTATTGAAGTAAGCAGTGCATAAGAATATATTATTTGATTTAGTTTTTAATTTAAGTATTATTTTCACGTTTGCCTCATAAATTAAAAATCATGAAGATACTGGTTGCAGAAGATGATGCAATTATGCTTGCATCAATAAGCCATCAGCTTAAACACGAAGGTTTTAGTGTTACCACCGCAAATAATGGAAGGGAAGCTATTGAAATTTTTGAAAGCAGCCATCCCGATCTTATAATTACAGATATTCTGATGCCTTATAATTCAGGGCTTGAGTTTATTAATATTATCCGCAACAATTCTAATAATATTCCTGTTATTGTTTTATCCGCACTTGATGAAGAAGATACGGTGATGGAAGCTTTTAATTCAGGCGCAGATGATTTTTTAATTAAGCCTGTTAAACCAGAAGAATTATCCATAAGAGTAAAGCGCCTTTTAAAAAAGCATGCAAGATGATGGCATAATTTAAAATTTTTTTAAGCGGCATTTTTTTTGAATGGCTTAAAAATTGGAACTAATGCCTGTATGAAACTCTTAATTTTTGCAAGCTTGTTTTTAACCACTGTAATCTGCAATAAAACTCATACAGTTAATGCGGCAAACAATTTGCCATCGCAAATAAATGATACAACTACCATAGCCGGCAACTGGCAATTACTGCCCGTATTGGCGTCTGACACAGCAGCCGGAAAAATTCCGCAACTGAATTTTAATTTAACAACAAAAAGATTTTCGGGTAATACCGGTTGCAATGCATTGAGCGGAAATTTTATTATTAAAAATGATGCATTGAGTTTTGGTGCAAATATGATTTCAACAAAAATGGCCTGCCCGGGTTATAATGAAAAAACTTTTTTAGATAATTTACTTAAAACAAACCGTTTTGAAATTAAAAATGGTGTGCTGCAACTTATGTACAACACAACCATACTTTCAAAATGGATAAGAAAAGGTGCAACGGTTACAAAACAAATTTGAATATTAAAAAATTAATTATGGATACAAAAAATTTTGAGCTTGTTGTAGATGGCGTTCCTTATGAAATAAAAGCAAAACCATTTATGTTTAATGATGAACTGCGTTTTAGCGTAACATATAACAACAGCGAAGAATATATTTTTTCAAGAGATGCAGAAGCAGGCCAGCTTGTGGCAATAGACAATGCATCACTTGATATACCTGATAATTTAGAAGAAGCTATCGCTGAAAAATTGAACAACATAATTGTTTAACAGCATCTTCAAAAAGCAAGAATTTTTGTTATGAAATAATTATTTAGTTATTCCATATTTTGTTTTATAACGCTCGTACAATTGTTTTTGTTTATTATCAAGATTAAGCTGCCTGCCCTGTATAAAAGCATACATAATATTGCTGGTTTTTATATCGAGCAAATCGCCATCGCTTACAATTATATTGGCATCTTTATTTATTTCAAGCGAACCGGTTTGTTTATCAATACCTAAAATTTTTGCTGCGCTTAAAGTAATGGCTGTAAGTGCCTGCTCTTTTGTTAAGCCAAAACCAACCGCAACGCCTGCATTAAACATAACATTTCTGCCGCGGTTCATTTCATCAAAATCATTAATGCAATAAGGCACGCCGGCTTGTTGCAATTGATAGGGCAGTTTTGCATACGTATCAATATCATCATCCTGCATTATGGGTAAATTATGCATTTGATTTAATATAACTGCTATGTTATTTTGCTTAAGATAATCTGTTATTTTATTGCTTTCGGTGCCGCCAACAATTACGGTTTTAAAACCAAATTCTTTTGCAAATTCAATCGCTATCATCATTTCATTCACCATTTCGCAATGCACAAAAAATGTTTGTGTTTGATTGAATAAGCCTTTTACACTTTCAAACTTTATATTGGTTATGGCGTGTGTTGGTTCATTCAGATAAGCTTTTGCTTCGCGAAAGAAAATGCGCACATCATCAATTTGCTTGTATGCTTTTTTTAAAGCTTCGCTTGCATTGTCATTTTCAGACCTTGCGATTAATGAAGGCATGCGAAAATGAATGCCGTTATCTTGTTTATATACTGCATCTTCCCAATTCCATCCGTCTAATTGCATTACTGATGAAGTGCCGCTGAGAATGCCGCCGTTTGGAACAATGTTCGCCAGCAAAATTCCATTGCTGCGAACGGTGTTTATAATTTTAGAATCTGTATTATAAGCAACCAACGAACGCACATCAGGATTTAAATCGCCCAATTCATAATCGTCGTGTTCGGAACGTATCGCACTAATTTCTGTAAGACCAATATTGCTGTCTGTAAGAATAAGGCCCGGATAAATTTGTTTGCCGGTGCAATCAATAATTTTTGCATTGGATGCATCAACCGATTTTCCAACAGCAATAATTTTTCCGTTTGAAAAAACAATCGTTCCATCATCAATCACATCGCCGTTGCCAACATGAATGGTTGCATGCGTAAGTGCGATTGCTTGCGTTTGTGCAGGCGCTGGAAGAACGTTGGGTTGACTGAAAGTTGATGTTGTTATATATAAGCAAAGAATGGATATAATAATTTGTTTCATAGTTTCATTGTTTCAAAGTTTCAGAAGTTTTATTTGCAGTTAATTTAGTTTTATATTTAGTTCCTTTAATTTCAGATTCGCATAAATAATTTATTAGTTTTTGAATAAGTATACTTATTTCTAAAACAGCATTATAAAATTCATCAAATTGATTTTGGTTAAGATACTTTCGATCTAATGCTCTGTATAATTGAGATCGTAATTCTCCGCACGAGCCTTTAGATATATACAGAAATTGAACGAATTCTTTATTACCACTTCGTTCAAAACCTTCAGCAATGTTATCCATTATAGAGCCTGCAGATCCTTCAATTTGATTTATCAAGCGATAATTTGACTTAAAAGTTCCGTTGTCAATCAATAAACCAATTTTATCATTTAATATTCTTGATTTTTGCCACGAAAGAATGTCTTCAAAACGTTTTATAGTCGCCATAACATTATAGGTTTAATAGTTTCAGAGTTTCATTGTTTCAGAGTTAAAGTTTTACGATTCTTGTTTTATTGCTTTTCAAAACTATTTTCCGAATTTTCAAATGTGTTTATAACATTGAAACATTTAAACTTTGAAACAATGAAACTGTATTTCCCCTTTAAACATTAAACAATGTTATAACTACTGCCCATCTTCACTTTCTGCTTTTGCATCAAATGTTTTAACAGCCGGTTGTGTTTTTGCGCCGCCTTTTTTAGCTGCAAGCATTTTTTGTATTAAACGATTTCTTTCATTGGCAATATAAATGCGCATCGTTGAATCGCGTTGACGATCGTAATATTCAATGCCATCAACAAAAGTTTTTTGTGCGGTTGCATACACGCTTAAAGGATTATTATTCCATAAAACAACATCAGCATCTTTACCCACTTTTATGCTTCCAACTCTGTCTGCAATGTGCAGCATAACCGCAGGATTTAAAGTACACATTTTAAATGCCTGTTCTTCCGTCATTCCACCATATTTAATTGTTTTTGCTGCTTCCTGGTTTAAATGACGGGCTTGTTCAGGGTCATCACTATTTACCGCAACGGTTAATCCTTCATCCGTCATTAACGCAGCATTGTATGGAATGGCATCCTGCACTTCTGCTTTGTATGCCCACCAATCGCTGAACGTAGATGCATACGCACCATGCGCTTTCATTTTATCTGCAACTTTATATCCTTCCAAAATATGCGTGAATGTGTTTATTTTAAAATGAAATGAATCGGCAACATGCATCAGCATATTTATTTCGCTTTGCACATAAGAATGGCAGGTGATAAATCTTTTATGATTAAGAATTTCAACCAGCGCATCCAACTCTAAATCCCTGCGTTTATTCTCACCCATTTTTTCATAATCTTCTGCACGGGTAAATGCATCAATCAAAACCTGTTCAACACCCATGCGGGTATCAGGATAACGGTTATTTGTTGGGCTATAAGAGCGTTTTACGTTTTCACCCAAAGCAAATTTTATAAACGGATCCCAGTTGGCAAACTTTACTTCTTCCGCATCTTTTCCCCAGCGCATTTTTATGAGTTGCGTTTGGCCGCCAATGGTATTGCAGCTTCCATGTAAAACATGCACAGCAGTTACACCATCAGAAAGCTGGCGATAAATTTGAATGTCTTCCGGATCAATTACATCAGCAATGCGCACTTCTGCGGTTACAGATTGCGAACATTCGTTCACGCTTCCGCTTACAGCAATATGCGAATGTTCATCAACAATTCCAGGCGTTAAATATTCTCCTGTTGCATCAATTTGTTGTGCATTTGAAGCAGAAAGATTTTTTCCGATCGCTGCAATTTTTCCATTCTTTAAAAGTACATCTGTGTTTTGCAAAATGCCATCTGCTTCGTTCGTCCAAACTGTTGCATTTTTAATAAGAACATCTTGCTGTTTTGGCATCTCAGCAAAACCATAACCATTAAAAGGATACAACACCGTTGTATTTATATCATTCTTTTTTTGTTTTGGTTTTGAAGTATCAGGCTTTTCAATATAAGGCGCTGCAATCATCATATTCCATGCAACAACATTTCCGCTTGCATCGTAACCTGAACCATTCCACATGTTGCTGCTGATAACGCCCGATAATAAATTTGTTTTTGAACTGTCTGTTTTATTGCTCCATTTCAGGTTAACAGAAGTTTGCGTTATATCAATATCAAGTTTTGATTTTGCTGTATCGCCTGCTGATTGAATGGTTGCTGAAAGTTTGCCCGGCTTGCCATCAATTGCAACATTATATTGTTTATTATTATTGTTTTGTTTGATGGTGAGTTTGTAATTGCCGCGATAATCGTTCCATCCATTTTCGGTAAGCATAAATTTTTTGCCCTGGATCCAGTTTTGTAAAAAGATGGTGCTGTCAGCAAACACAGGTCCTGTTGTAATTATAAAATTTGCCAGTTTGCCTGCATCAATACTTCCAACTTTATCATACACACCAATTAATGTTGCGGGCGTTTTTGTAAGCGCATCCAAAGCTTTGTCCTGGCTTAATCCTTCATCAATTGCATGGCGAAGATTTTTTAAAAATTCATCACCTGTTGTACCGTTTGCTGTAAGCGCAAAGTTGATTCCTGCCTTATCAAACATGCCTGGTTCAAGCGGCGCCATTTCCCAGTTTTTCATTACGCTTAATGCAACCAATCTTACTGCATTTGGATCTTCTGCATCAATTGCTTTCGGAAAATTTAAAGGCAAAATAAAATTTGCTTTTGATGCTTTCATTTCATCCATGCGCTGGTATTCATTGCCGCCGCCTTTGATGATGTATTGAACGCCAAATTCATCAGCAATTTTTTTTGCACGCAGCACATTCCATTTGTCGCCTGCATCAAAAATTTGCGGTAATGATTGATTGTTATTCCATGCTTCAAGCGAAAGATTCGTGCCTTCACTGGTTGATTTTTCTTTATCAGCAGGTGATAAATTTTTATACCAGCTTGCATCAAGAAATGTTTGACGAATCAATGCAATTGAACCCATTAACGATGTTGGATAATCTTGTGTTGAAGTGCCTTTGCTGAACGAATAAAATGCAGCGGCTTTATCTTTCAGCATATCTAAATTTTCTTTTTCATCGCTTAATGTTACCAATGTTCCGGTGCCACGTGCAATGCCATCCTGCAAATGCGAAAGCACAACACCAAAACCCATGCTGCGCAGATCTTTTGCTTTTGTTTCATTGGCTGTAAAAATTTTTGATGCATCTGTTTCGGGGCGAATGGCCTGGTTCCATCCATAAGCGCCTTTGGTATCGCTAACAAATTGTGCCTGGAAAAAACTTCTTGTGCGTTTTGGTTGTTCGGCAACGGTAATTCCATAATCACTAATCAAATCAATAAAAGAAGGATAAATGTATTTGCCTTTGCAATCAATAGTTGCTGCATCTTTTGGTACGCTGATATTATTTCCAACGGCAATTATTTTTCCCTGTTTGATGATGAGCGTTGCATCATTTAAAATGGTTTTTGAATCTTTAATAATGGTTGCATGTGTAAATGCAAAGTAATCTTCGCGATAATCCTGAACACCATTAATGGGAAATGTTTGTTGTGCTGATGCTGATAAAATAATGCAGCTAAAAATAAAAAGCAGTTTGTATTTTTTCATGTGCGGAGGTTCGATGAGAAAAGGTAAATTTAAACAGGTTAAGATTAAACATGAAAATGAATTTTTTGCCGATGGTTAATTATTAAAGTTGTACCAGAAGGCAAAAACATTATACCGCACATTTTTTCATTTAAATAAACAATTAAGAAATAAGTTTTGTTATTTAAAGATCCAGCCAAATCTGCTAAAATCTTTTACCTGCTAAAAGCCTTTATTTACCGAAAACAGGTTACTTATCAGCACTTGCATGTATAAATTGCACATTAATTTTTTAAATGAAAAGTCAATCATCACCATTTTCTGCTTATCAAAAACTGGCAATAGCATTACTGGCTGTTACGCAGTTTACGGTTATACTCGATTTTATGGTTATATCACCGCTGGGTGATTTTTTAATGAAATCACTAAACCTGCATCCAAATCAGTTTGGGCTCGCAGTATCTGTATATGCATTTAGTGCAGGTATTTCCGGTTTATTAACCGCAGGCTTTGCAGATAAATTTGACAGGAAAAAATTGCTCTTGTTTTTTTATACAGGATTTATATTGGGCACTGCACTTTGCGGGCTATCGCACAGTTATGGTATGCTGCTGGCTGCAAGGTTAATAACCGGTTTATTTGGTGGTGTAATCGGTTCTATTTCACTTGCAATAGTTACAGATCTTTTTACTATAGATCAACGCGGCCGTGCCATGGGTTTTATACAAATGGGTTTTAGCGCAAGCCAGGTGCTGGGTATTCCTATTGGTATTTATCTTGCCAATTTGTGGGGCTGGCAATCTGCTTTTTTAATGGTTGCAGGCATTGCCTTTGTAATGGCCATATTAATACTGTTTAAGCTGCAGCCTGTAACAAAACATCTTGGCCTGCAAAAAGAAAGTTCGGCATTTAAGCACCTGTATCATACAGTTGAAAAAAGAAATTACCGTATAGGTTTTACGGCAACTGCGTTGCTTTCAATTGGTGGTTTTATGATGATGCCGTTTGGCAGCGCTTTCGCTATTAATAATCTTGGTGTAACAGCACATCAGTTGCCCATATTATTTATGAGCAGCGGCATTGCTTCATTAATTATTATGCCATTGGTTGGCAAACTGAGTGATAAGATGGATAAGTATAAACTGTTTGTAATTGCTGCATTGTTTTCTATGATGGTGGTAATTGGTTATACGCATCTTTCTGTTGAGCCGTTCTGGTTTATTATTATGTTTAATGTAGTGATGATGGCCGGCATTTTCAGCCGCATGATTCCTGCAACCGCATTAACAACAGCCATACCCGATGTGCAGGATCGTGGCGCTTTTATGAGCATCAATGCTTCGTTGCAGCAAATTGCCGGCGGTGTTGCTGCTGCTGTAGCGGGAATGATAATTGTGCAAAAAGATAAACACAGCCCTTTGCAACATTATGATGTACTTGGTTATGTAATAGTAACAATAAGCACTATTACCATATTTCTTTTGTATCGTGTAAATGCGATGATTAAAAACAAAAAGAGCAAACCGGTTGAGAGAGTGCAGGAACTTGCTGTTTAAATGGGAATGTTTTATTGCTTAACATCTTTATTTATTTGGCTGATAATGTTATTGGCTTGTTTAATGGCATCGTTGTATTGACTTTGTATTGATTCAGATTCGCCTAAAAAAAACTTTACCATCAGCTTCAACTTATCGTCATTAAAAAGATCTTGCTTCTTTTGAATATTATTAATAACGTAATCAATGATCTTCAGAATTTCATCTGTATTTGCTTTCTCTAATTCAAGCATTGATGGCGTTGTTTCCTGGTAATATTTTAAGATTGCCTTTTTTAAATTTTTGTCTTCGATATAACCTATTTTTCCGCTTGATTTAAAACCTTCATAGTCTCCGTTACTGATCTTTGTAGTTACAATACTCGTAGAAAAATTGATCGATAACTTGCTTTTCGAAGTATCAATTTTATTTTCACTCACGGCTAAAAAATCATAATAATCTTTATTCTTTTTTATAATGGAATCTTTTGTTGCTGATAGGCTTTGAATGTCTTGCTGAAGATCATATTTTAAATCGCCTAAAAATTGTTTTACTGCCTTTTGTTCCTGCCTGTGCTCATCCCAGCCATGCAACCAAATTGATATTGTTACTGCAAAAACAATGATGAGTATTTCTATAAATATTTCTTTAACCTTATCCCACAAAGAATGTTGTTGATTTTTCATTTCATGATAAGCTTTCATTCCATGCTTTAATATTTCATCTTCCATTATTTATAGTTATAAAATTGAAAATTATGCTTTCACTTTTAACCTGAATGCAAACAAAGCCACAAATAAAATGCTTGATAACAATAAGTGAATTGGTTGAATAAAAGCCGGAATATTAAAGCTTGCCAGCGAAACGCCCGCAGCCATCAATAACAAAATAATCAGTAACAAAAATAACGCACGTGGCTGCAACACGCCATGCGATAAAGAACGCCAGAATACAATTATGATTAATACAGACGTAACAATGGAAACAATTTTATGCACATCAAACACAGCATTTAAATGTGCAAGCCATACATCACGCTGCTGGTAGTTTAACGATTTTGAAACTGCATCAACCTGTTCGCGTACATCAGTGCCAATAATAATTTGAATTAATAAAACAATCAACGCAATTGTAGTTAATATACGCAGCGCTTTATCCTTAACAATAATATCATCATTTAATTTGTGCAATATCAAAACAGGAATAATGGCAAGAAACAATGCTGCCAGCATGTGCAGCGTTATTTTCACCACTTCAAGATTTGTATCAACAACCAACTTGCCTAACCATGCTTCAAAAACAGTTCCTAACAAAAACAAACAAGACAACCAGAATATATTTCTTTTTGTTTGAAAGAATTTTTTAAAGCTCCAACCAACATGCACCACAATTAAAATTCCGAGTGCGCCGGTTATTAAACGGTTTATATATTCTGTCCATGCATGTGCCGGGTTATATTCCGCATCAATATTTTGTTTGCTTAAATATTTCTTATAATCTGGCGGCAATCCTTTTGCGTTTAATGGCGGCGCCCACATGCCGAAACAATGCGGCCAATCTGGGCAACCCATGCCGCTTTGCGTGGTGCGTACAATGCTGCCGGCAAGTATCACCAAAAAAACAAACAATAAAACAATCCTTGTATAATTTAAATAAGCCTTCATTGGTGTAAGCAAAGCAAAAGTAATTGTTACAACACGTAATACTTAATTTAATCTATTGTTACAACGTTATTGCACTATGGTTCGTCAATGCTAAAAAATTAAATGAAAAATTGTTTGTTTGCCCTGTTAATTTTATTCGCCGGTTTATTGTTTACTGCCTGCAGTAAATCAGCTTCAGCATCAATAGAAGGAAAATGGAGTGTTGTAATTGATTCATCAATTATAAAGGGCGGAAATATCTCATACAATATATACCGCGGAAATGATGCTGATTATTTTGTTTTTAAAAGCGGTATTTTATATACCAAAGAAGCATCACAGCTTGATACATTTACCTACAAGCTTACTTCGGCCAATACAATTAGCTTAACTCAAACAGGAATTAATATTAATGCCACGTCTGAAACCGGTTCCTGCATATTCACCGGCAATAATGTTAGAATTGATGTAACGCCAGATCAAACAAATCCTGGCTTTTCTTATCAAAGAATAATTAACTTAAAAAGATAATTCTGCTTTCTTCAACCAATACTTTATTATCAAATATTTGTTTTTTAAGATCGGCAGTTTTTAAAACGGCCATGTTTTATTATTAATTAATTTCAACTGCGTACTTTTAATAATCCTACAAAAAAAATATTTTATGAAACGCAGGCATTTTATTCAATCAGCATCAGCTTATGCAGCAGGTGCAGCCTTGTTACCAAAATCATTATCAACAGTAAAAAAAGTTGCAGCAAGCGATAAAATTCGTATCGGTGCAATCGGCATTCATGGCATGGGTTGGACGGATCTTACCAATCTTATAAAACATCCCGAAGCAGAATGCATTGCTTTATGCGATGTTGATGGTAATGTTTTAAATCAGCGTGTTGATGAATTAAAAAAGCAAAACATTAATGTAACAGCTTACGGCGATTACAGAAAATTGCTGGATAATAAAGATATTGATGCCGTGTTAATTGCAACACCCGACCACTGGCATTGCAAAATTATGGTTGATGCCTGCGCCGCAGGTAAAGATGTGTATTGCGAAAAACCCGTTGGCAATTCTATTGTTGAATGTGCCGCAATGGTTGCAGCGCAAAAAAAATATAACCGCGTTGTGCAGGTTGGCCAATGGCAACGCAGCAATAAACATTATGCAGATGCAATGGATTTTGTGCATTCAGGAAAATTAGGCAACGTGCGTTTGGTAAAAGCATGGGCTTACCAGGGCTGGATGGAATCAGTTCCTGTGCTGCCTGATGGCCCGGCGCCTGCAGGTGTTGATTATACAATGTGGTTAGGCCCGGCAGAAAAACGGCCCTTCAATCCAAACCGTTTTCATTTTAATTTTCGCTGGTATTGGGATTATGCCGGCGGTTTAATGACAGATTGGGGCGTGCACATGATTGATTATGCGCTAATAGGTTCAAAGGCAAATGTTCCAAAAAGTATTATGGCAAACGGCGGAAAATTCGCCTATCCAGATGATGCCGAGCAAACGCCGGATACGTTGGTAACTGTGTATGATTTTGGAACTTTTAATTTGTTGTGGGAACATGCAACCGGCATAAATGATGGCCCTTATCAGCGGGATCATGGCGTTGCATTTATTGGCAATAATGGAACGCTGGTAGTTGATCGTGGTGGATGGGAAGTAATTCCTGAACAGCAGGATGGCAAAAATAAAATGGATGCTGTTGCACACCAGCCAAGAGTGGATGATGGCATTTTATTGCACACGGGAAATTTTTTAGAAGTGGTTAAATCAAGAAAAATGGAAGATTTAAAATGCCCGGTGCAGGATGCTGCACATGTGGCAACGGTTTGCGATATGGGCAACATTGCTTTTAGAACCGGAAAGAAAATTTTTTGGGATGAAGCAAATAATAAATTTACAGATGACGATGCTAATAATTTGCTTGCGGCAAAATATCACAATGGCTATCAATTGCCAAAAGTATAATCAGTATGAGTCTGTTTTTGCTTTGATTTTTTAGAACATTATTCAGAAAAATAATTTATAAATTCCTTAAGTAAATCAATCTTCGTCAACCATATAATTAACGATTTTGCAGATAGATTTTCTTCTATCTTTACGCCTCAAATAAAAAATTTTTATGGCACTTTTTCAGTCGGGCAACCCAACGTTATCGCAAAAGATTTTTGATAGATCGATTACGCAGCAAGATGCGGGAACGATGACGGTTCGCGGTACAATTAATAAATTTGGATTTTTGTTATTTATGGTGCTTGCCGGCGCAACGTACACCTGGTATTTATATTACAACAACCAGCCGCAAACCATGATGATTTTGTTGTGGGTGGGCATAATCGGCGGTTTAATTTCTGTGCTTGCAATAAGTTTTAAACCAACATTAGCACCTTACCTTTCTCCGGCTTATGGCATTTTAGAAGGGTTTTTCTTAGGCGCAATTTCGGCAATAATTAATGAGGCTTTTAAGGCAAAATATCCTGGTTTGGTTATGCAGGCAGTTGGCTTAACTTTTGGCGTTGCCATTGCCATGTTTTTGTTGTATAATTTTCGGGTGATAAAAGCAACGCAACGTTTTAAATCAATCATATTTACAGCAACAGCAGGCATTTTTGTTTTTTATCTGATAACATTGGTGCTTGGTTTTTTTCATGTGAATATTCCTTTCATGTATGATAGCTCTGCTTTAGGCATTGGCCTTTCTATTTTTATTGTAGCTATTGCTGCATTAAATCTTATTATAGATTTTGATATGATTGAGCAAGGTGCAGATAATGGCGCTCCAAAATTTATGGAATGGTATGGCGCTTTTGGTTTGCTGGTAACAATGGTTTGGCTGTATATTGAAATACTAAAATTGTTAAGCCGCTTTGCGGGCAGAAAATAATTTTTGATCAGAATAAAAAAAGGCCGTTTCAAAGCTGAAGCGGCCTTTTTTTATGCATGATGTTTTACTTAATTTCAAATCCTAATTTCTTCAAACCATCTTTTACTTCATCACAACTCATAAATAATTTCCAGAGTAAACCGCTTCGGTAATTTTCCATCATCACAATTTCCGGGCCCTGGTCAATAGCAAGATAATGATCGGGATACCAATCAGCCGTTTCGCTAAAGGCATCATAAAAACCATAAGGCCCCAATAATTTATTGTTCATGTCATAATACCAATGTTTTATGGCAGCCATTGATTGTTGCGGCGTGTATGGAAAAGAGGATAAAGCAGCTGTAGGCGAAATTACACCCAAATCATTTTGCAAATCCGGCGCATGTGCCGCATAACCTTTAACAGAATAACTGGCCGTTAAACCCCAATTGTTTTTGCCGTAACCTTTAAATTTTTTAGGATTATCAACGCACCATTTATAATTGATAATTGCTTGTGTTGAATCTTCTTTCCAGTAATCTGCATATTTATCTTTTAAACCATGCGGGTTTAAGCCAAGATAAGAATAATGCGCCCAAAACAACGGGCCGCCATGCGGCAAATTGCCCTGCATAAATAAATGCAGCGTATCCGTTTTATAATTGGATATTTTATTGATGGCGCCGTTTTGTGCCCAGCCATTATTATAAACCGTTGCCGGCACGCCATGTGTTGGCGAAGAAGCTGCAAGAATGTATAAGATTAAGCATTCGTTATAACCATGAATGGCAAAGTTTTTCTTCCATGCATAATTCGGGCTCCAATGCCAGTATAAAACGTTTTCACCGTTTTGTCTGTACCAGTCAAAATCTACTGCCTGCCAAATATTATTTATGCGTGCTGCTAATTTTTTCTCTTCATCATTTCCATCTTTAAAATATTGCCGCACGCAAAGCAAACCCTGCATTAAAAAAGATGTTTCAACAATATCGCCGCCATTATCATCATAACCAAAAGGATGCACATGACCGTTTTCATCAAACAACCAATGCGGGTAAGCACCATGAAAGCGATCTGCTTTTTCAAGAAAAGAAATTATTTTTTTAAAGCGCTGCAAGCCTTGCTGCCGCGTAATATAACCGCGTTCAATGCCGGCAAGCAAAGCCATGCAGCCAAAACCGCTGCCGCCAACTGCAATGGTTGATTGATCATTTTCAGGATAATTATTATCTATGTGAATGCGTTCGGGCGCCATGCCGCTGTTGGGTTCTGCGCCGCTCCAGAAATATTCAAATGTTCTGTGTTCAATTGTATCGAACAAAGCAGAATCTGAAAGTGTTTGAACAGTTGCAGTTTGCTGCGGTTGTGTGTGTAAATGACAGGCGCCTGAAAGAAGAAATATTGTTACAGAAAGCGATGCTAATTTAACCATCCTGCAATTTAAGCATGATGATTAAACGCTGCGTTCAAATGAGCAAAATTTACATAAAAGCAATGAATTATTATACGCTTTCGCAATTACAGTTTGTGTGCGTCATCAGTTGCAAAGTATTCTATAATTTGGTTGCTCAACATCTACCAAACATACGTTGCAGCAGCACCTGCAGGCAACAACGTTGCTGCATAATTGTTTTTATATTGTATATTAAAATTTATTGCTGAAGAACCGCTGTTTAAAACCAGCAAAACTTTTTTGCCCGCGGGTGTTTTAAAAGCAACATTATACAAACCGTTTACAGAAGAGCTTGCAATTCTTACAGAACCTGCAGGTACAAATTTTGCAATTTGCGCAATAATATAATAACCCACATTGCGTGTAACACTTCCGCTTATTGTAAGTGCACCTTTGCAAACATCGCAACCACCATTTGTATGCGGTTCATAATTTGCATCGTTTGCAAGATTCCATTCAAGCGCAGTGCGGCTCCAGTTGTTTATTGAACCAATTACAACGTTTTGAAGATGCCATAAAAAATCGCCGCTGAACGATCCTGTTGATGATGTGTATTGCTCTGTAAAATATAAATTTTTTGAAGGATAAAGATCATGCACCGCAGAAAGAGCGCTGATATCGCCTGCATATAAATGAAAGGCGGAACCATCAACATAATTATTGGTTGCATCATTTGCCAAAACAGTTTCAGCGTAATCGGGCTTGTCGCAGTTATGATCGTAACAAATAATTTTTGTGTTTAATGCCGCAGCTTTAAATGCCGGGCCTAAATTATTTTCAATGAATGAGGATTCTTCATCCGCACTCATTTCCATGCTTGGATTATTGCCCGGATTTAATGGTTCGTTTTGCGGCGTAATGGCATATATTGTTAAACCTTCATTCTTCATAGCCTCAATATATTTTACAAAATAGCTTGCATATAAAGTATAGTATTTTGGTAACAGGCTTCCGCCAACGCTGTTGTTGTTATCCTTCATCCAAACAGGAGCGCTCCATGGTGTTGCCAGAATTTTTATGTTTGGATTGATGGCGATAATTTGCTTTAAAAGCGGTATCAGATCCGTTTCATCTTTTGCCAAACTAAATTGCGAAAGCGTTGTATCTGCTGCAACATCATCATAACTAAAAACAGAAGCATTTAAATCAGAAGCGCCGATGCTGATACGCAAAAAATTTACACCAATTGAATTTGGCTGGTTGCCAAAAAGTTCCTGCAACAAATTATTTTTTGCAGTGGCATCAAGCGTATTAATTACAGAAGCGCTGCCGCCGGTTAATGTATAACCAAAACCATCAATTGCCTGGTAGGCGGTTGTGCTGTCAACGTTAATGGTTGAGTAATTGTTAGATAATTTACTGAATGTAATGGCAGGTTGTTGCTGCAGCAAAGCGGTTGCATCTGCACGTGTTAACCATGAACTGATGGTATCGGTTGCGCCTGAAGAAGGCGGAGGATTGTTGCTGCCCGATGAATTGCTTTTTGAACAATTCATCGTAACCATTATTACAATCATCAAAAATAAAGTTTTAAAGAAGCGCATAAATTGAAGTTTTATGTAACGCAGAATTTTTAAAAAACGCAATGCTATCTTTTAAAAAGCACAGCAATTATAAACACGAAAGTTTTGCTGCAATGTAAGAACGCTAAATCAATGCATATAATTAATGCTTAAAAAATAATTTTTTATGATTTTTTGTTATCGTGATTTTTGTTTTTAAATAGTTAGTTAAAGCCTTTAAAAATTTATTTGGTTTTAGATTTTTTCTGTAACATTGCAGCGGAAACAAGCATATTTTTTCCAATTCAAAAAATCAACACTCGCCTGTTTTCTTCATTAACCAAAAATTTCTTCCAAAAAGTTTCAAAAAAACCATTTTGAGAAATTAATTATTCCAAAGGATTTAATTTTTTTATGTACGACATTCTCCAATTGAACGACATGCTGGTGCCAGAACTGCTTGATGTTGCAGAGCACCTTGATATTACTGATGCCCGCCAGCTTGATAAGCAAGGGCTTATTTACCGCATACTTGATAAACAGGCATTAGCGCCTGCTACAAACGGCAATGGCAGCGAAAAGCCAAAGCGCAGACGCACCGTTAAGGCAAGTACTTCTAACTCAACGGAAGAAGCAGAAGTTATGACCGAACCTTCCAAAAAAGAAAAACCTTTAAAAGAAGGCCGCCCGGCTTTAAAAGACAAAAATGATAAAGAAGAAAAGCCAAAACGGGCACGCATTAAATTAAAAACAGATGAACCGCCGGCAGGTGAGCCCAATGCGCAGCAGCACGAAGAAACTGTTGCTGATGCCGCTGAAAATAACACCGATAATAACGATGACAATAATGATGAATCTTTAACGCAAATTGGGGCCAATTTACTTAGCTTATTGGGTGATGATGAACCCATTGTTTACCCCGATGAAGCAGAAATTGCTGAACCTGTAACAACAAGGCAGATTAATAAAAAAGAACCTGCATTTAATGTAGAGTTTGATGGTATTATACAGGCCGAAGGTGTTTTGGAAATGATGCCTGACGGTTACGGTTTTTTGCGCAGCAGCGATTATAATTATCTTTCTTCACCCGATGATATTTATGTTTCTCCTTCCCAAATAAAATTATTTGGCTTAAAAACCGGCGATACTGTTTTTGGTGCCGTTCGGCCGCCGAAAGAAGGTGAAAAATATTTTGCTTTATTAAAGGTTGAAACCATTAATGCAAAAGGCCCTGAAGAAGTAAGAGACCGTGTGCCTTTTGATTATTTAACGCCGCTTTTTCCTTTTGAAAAACTCAACCTTTTTACAACGCCGAGTGATTATTCAACACGCATCATCGATCTTTTTACACCAATTGGCAAGGGCCAGAGAGGTTTAATTGTATCACAACCAAAAACAGGTAAAACCATGCTGTTGAAAGCGGTGGCAAACGCCATTGCGGCCAACCATCCTGAATGTTATTTAATGGTGGTTTTGGTTGATGAAAGGCCTGAAGAAGTTACCGATATGGAACGCAGTGTAAAAGCCGAAGTAATTGCTTCTACTTTTGACGAGCCTGCAGAAAAACATGTAAAGGTTTCTAACATAGCACTTCAAAAAGCAAAACGTTTGGTAGAATGCGGTCATGATGTGGTTATTTTACTTGACAGCATTACCCGTCTTGCCCGTGCACACAATACCGTGGCGCCTGCCAGCGGCAAAGTATTAAGCGGTGGTGTTGAAGCCAATGCCATGCAAAAACCGAAACAGTTTTTTGGCGCCGCACGTAAAATTGAAAACGGCGGCTCACTAACTATTCTGGCAACTGCATTAATTGATACCGGCAGCAAAATGGATGAAGTGATTTTTGAAGAATTTAAAGGAACCGGTAATATGGAACTGCAGCTTGACCGAAGGCTTGCTAATAAACGAATTTATCCTGCCATTGACCTGGTTGCTTCTTCTACACGCCGCGACGATTTATTGCTCGACAGAGATGTTTTGCAAAGAATGAACATTCTTCGTTTATATCTTAATGATATGAACACAGAAGAAGCCATGACGGAACTCTTAAAGCGCATGCGTGGAACTAAAAGCAATGAAGAATTTCTTGCGAGCATGAACGGGTAATTTTTTTATTAAGGTTTAAGGGTTGATTGCAATTGTATTTCTATACATACATATTGCAGTCTTTCTTAGTGTAGTTGGTCTCATTTTATCTGTACCAAAACGCATAATAATTTTTTGTCTATATAAAAAGTTTTTATCTTTCTGCTTTAAATAAATAGCAGCCGTACTGCTTTTATAATCAAAACTAACACTGATGAAAAGTCAAACAACAATTCTTGTTGCAGTATGTACAATTGGTTTTTTTTGCATTCGTTGCAGTAATCCAGCCGAAAATGATGCTTTAATAAGAGATTCGACTTTATCAAATACAAACATGTATAATGGCTATGCAAGCCAGGTAGAATGGGGCACACACATTGCTACTATTTCCGGCTGCGGCGATTGTCATACACCTAAAAAAATGACTCTGCTTGGCCCGGCAGACGATTCAACAATGCTGTTTGCAGGCAATCTTACTCAAATGCCGGCACCGGATTTAAATACAGCGGAAATGAGTAAGCATATTGCAGCAACGTTTGATAATACTTCCTGGGTTGGGCCCTGGGGCAGGTCTTATGCCGCTAACATTACTCCCGATTCAACCGGTATAGGAACCTGGTCTGAAGAACAATTTATAACCTGCATCAGGCAGGGTTTGTACAAAGGCATTACAGGTTCAAGACCCATTATGCCGCCTATGCCCATAAACAGTTTTAAAAATATGACTGATGATGAACTAAAAGCTTTGTTTGCCTACTTAAAAACTATTAAACCCATACATAATATTGTTGCTGATTATCAGCCTCCGGTCAGTAAATAATCGCTCTGCAAATTTTTTTGGCTTCAGTATTTGTGCGCCAAGTCTCTTCCTTGCATTTTTTCTGTTCTGGGCAACTCAGTGAAATAACTTTGCAAACTCTCTGGTAAAATAACTTTGTGCCTATGATTCTATCCCGAAGTATCGGCAAAAAATTGTGGTTGAAAAATATTTACCTTTATTCCTTTCAACGTTTGCCGATGATGCTCGTTCGTTATAAAAAGCTCCTTCTTCTTTCTGCGATAATTGTAATGGCCGGAATTATTTTTTTTCTTTCCACTTCCAGCAACAAATAGATTACATCACGCAGGTAAAACCCATCCTCAACAAAAAATGTATCACTTGTCATGGCGGTGTACGACAACAAGCCAACCTTAGTTTTTTATTCCGTGATTTAGCACTGAAGAAATGTAAAGACGGAAAATATGCAATCATTCCCGGCGATGTTGAACACAGTGAAATGATTCGTCGTATTACTTCCAACGACCCTGAAGACAGAATGCCCTATCATCACGACCCATTATCAAAAGAAGAAATCAAATATTTTAAAGACTGGGTGAAGCAAGGCGCAAAATGGGGTAATCATTGGGCGTATGTTCCTGTACAAAAAGTAGAAGTGCCAAAACCAAAAGCATCATTCTTTGGTTTAATTCCTGCAAAAAAAATTGACTGGGCAAAAAATGATATTGATTATTTCATTTATGATAAACTCAAACAAAATAATTTATCACCATCACCCGAAGCAGACAAAGCAACTTTATTAAGACGTGTTTCACTCGACTTAATCGGCATGCCTGCACCGGATTCCATCGCACAAAAATATTTGAATGATAACAGCTGATAAGGCATATGAAAATTTAGTAGATGCGTTACTCGCCTCAAAACATTATGGTGAAAAATGGACAGCCATGTGGCTCGACCTTGCCCGTTATGCAGACACCAAAGGTTATGAACGTGATGATAACCGTAACATCTGGAAATACCGCGATTGGCTGATTGATGCATTCAATCAAAACATGCCGTATGATAAATTTTTAACGCTGCAACTTGCCGGTGATTTAATGCCCAATGCAACCGATGATGATTATATCGCAACAGCATTTCACCGCAACACCATGACGAATGATGAAGGCGGCACCGACAATGAAGAATTCAGAACAGCAGCAGTGTTGGATAGAGTGAACACAACCTGGCAGGCATTGATGGGAACAACCTTTGCTTGCGTGCAATGTCATGCGCATCCTTACGACCCGTTCAAGCATGAAGATTATTATAAGTTCATGGCTTTCTTTAATGACAATCGTGATGAAGATTCATATGCAGATTATCCTTTGCTGCGTGAATACAAAACAGATGACAGTTTAAAAGTGTTACAGGTTACAAACTGGCTGCGTCAAAATGCATCTGATGATGAAGCAAAACGTGTATATACATTTTTAAAAACATGGCAGCCTGCTTACAATTCTTTGCGCTCAGATAGTTTTACCAACAGCGAACTCAGCGATACCAAATGGCTCATCTTCCGCAACCATGCAGTAGCACGTTTAAAACATGTTGACCTCACCAACAAAACAGAACTCATCTATCGTTTCAGCGGCATGGTTGCCGGTGGCGCATGGACAATTCATCTTGATGCACCCGATGGACAAATCATTGCAACTATTCCTGTTCAAAAAACAAAGGACTGGACAATAACAAAAGTTGATATCAAACCAGCACAAGGTTATCACGATTTATTTTTCACTTACACAAATTCCAACTTAAAAAAACCTGATGAAAGCGGTGTGCTGTTCGACTGGTTTTATTTCACGCATGAATTAGATGGAAAAGATAAACCCGGTTATGCAGACATCAACAAAACATACTGGAATTTACTCTGCAACGATTCTGTTGCAACAACACCGGTGATGATGGACAATCCAAAATTCATGCATCGTGTGAGCAATGTTTTTGAAAAAGGCAACTGGCTCGTAAAAGGTGAAGTGGTGCAGCCTGATGTTCCGCATTCATTAAATGCATTTCCTAAAAATGCACCGCGCAATCGTTTGGGTTTAGCCGAATGGTTAACCAGCAAACAAAACCCGCTCACATCAAGAACCATCGTCAACCGTTTGTGGGAACAACTCTTTGGAACCGGCATCGCCGAAACACTTGAAGACCTCGGCACACAAGGCATCGAGCCCACCAATAAAGACCTGCTCGATTATCTTTCATATCAACTGATGAATGATTATGGATGGAGCTTAAAATCATTGCTCAAAGAAATGGTGATGAGCGCCACCTATCGCGAAGATTCAAAAATCACCAAAGAAGCACTGGAAAAAGACCCGCAGGATAAGCTGCTCGAAAGAGCGCCACGCATACGTTTATCTGCAGAAGAAATGCGCGACCAGGCTTTATGCATCAGCGGTTTGATGTGTACAAAAATGTATGGACCCAGCGTGATGCCATGGGAACCTGCGGGCATCTGGCAATCGCCCTGGAACAGCCAAACCTGGGTTACCAGCAATGGCGACGACCAATATCGCCGCACGGTTTATACTTACTGGAAACGCACGGCGGCATATCCCAGCACGGTATTGCTTGATGGTGCAGACCGCGAAGTTTGCACGGCACGCCGCATACGCACCAACACGCCGTTGCAGGCGCTGGTAACGCTCAACGATTCTGCCTACCTCGATGCCGCAAGGCATTTTGCATGGCGCATGCAACAGCAGCAACCCAATGCAAGTGTTGCGCAACGCATCAGCGCGGGTTATACATGCATGCTGTATAAACCCATTGAACCCGCCAAACTCGCTGCGCTGCAAAATTTATACAACACCGCATACATGCAGTATAAAAACAATGCAGCCGCCACCTGCGAAATCACCGGCGGAATGAATGCACAAACCAATGCCTCCACTGCCGCCCTCATTGTTGTTGCCAACGCCATGTTGAATTTAGATGAAGTGATTACGAAGAATTGAGAAGTAGTGAATGGTGAATAGTTAATAGTGAATTGTTCGTCATTGCGAAAATGCTGACGTCATTGCGAGGCACGAAGCAATCTGCCGTTAGCTGTTGGCTATTCACCTTTAGCTTATGAAAACAAAACAAACAATGCGACCGTCATCCCACAAACATTATTATAAAAACAAAACACAAAAAGGAAACGTCATTCCCGTGAAAACGGGAATCTCATATTTGCATTAAACTTACAACCTACAACTTAAAACTTATAACTTGATTTATTTGGGGCTTTCATCGTTCATTATCTACTCAACTGCAGTTCGGGCTTTACATTACAAGTCCGGCACAAGAAGCCGAAGCACATAATCTTCACCGGGCTTTTCATTTCAATCCCGAAGCCTTTGAACTATGGAAATTCTATTGAGCAATATCTGTGAACCGCTTACGTGTAGCTGTAAAAATTTGTAGATTGCATAATTGAAGTCTGTTTCTAGTAGAGAAACTTCTATAAGATTAAAAAAGGATTGAAATGCCAAAACAAACGGTTCCTGACATCCAATTTAGCAAGTTTGTTATTGCAGAACTGCCGGACTATTTTTAAGACAATAAGATTAAAATTAATTATGAATATCAACGAGGGGACATCTGGAAGAATCGTCTAATGATTGAATTAATTAATTCTATTAATAAAAGATATTCAATTGGCGTACTTGTTTTATTTATTAATGAAAGTGGGCAATTTGAAATATTAGATGGTCAACAAAGACTTTTTGACAATTAAAAAATATTTAGAAAATAAAATGAACCTCTCAGATACAGACATAGAGCTTTATACTGAATTAAATACACAAGATAAAGCGCTTCTTGATGCATATTGTATTTACTATTTAAAATTGAAAAGTCATGACCCTGAAACTAAAGAAGAAGATATTGTTCAAACTTTTTTAAGATTGCAAGAAGGAACACCTCTTAATAAAGCAGAAAAACTTAACGCTTATAGAGGTGCTTTTAAAGATGCATTTAGAAACATTCGTGAAGAGCATTCTATATTTTAAAATGCTTGGAAACGAAAAGCGCTTTCGTTTTCGTCAACTTTGCGCTGAGTTATTAACTATAGAACTAGAAGGTGATTTTAAAAATAAAATTTTTCCAAGTTTAGACCAAGCAACTTTAATATCAGTTGTCAAAAAGTATGAAAAAACAATAAGCCAAAAGAAACTAAAGCACTTTAAAGGGAATCTCGATTTTTTCAGTAGAAAGCTTGACTTATTTGCTAACTGGTTTTAAAATAAGAGAAGTAGTCAGTTTTTATTTACTGGTTTCATATCTGCGACACGAAAGAGCAGGTAATGAAAACTTAAAAAATGAACTTGCCGAATTTGCAAAAAATATTTTTGCAGAAAGCAAATAGCTTTTCGATGTACGATTTGAAACCGCCTTCAGGTATTACAAAATCTGAATTTGAAAAGTACAAGCGTTATAAACAGGATGCAAAAGCAATGACTACTCCTGAATCAATAAGAAGTAGGCTTGAAATTCTAATTGAAGAGTTCGATAGGTTACATGGAATTATTATTAAAGACCCTGAAAGACTGCATGATACAGAACAAAAACGCATTCTTTTTTTTAGACAACTCGGATTATGTGCTCACTGCAAAAAACTTTTAGATTTTAAAAACACTACTTCCCATCATGTGATAGCGCATAGTAGCGGAGGCAAAACTCATGACATTGATAAAGCAGTTCTTTTACATGATAAATGTCATTCGAATGTTGAGGCGAGCATAAGGAAAAGTAAACAACCAAAACTATTTAATTGAAATAAACTGTTTCAAAAAGCAACTGTGAGTGTAAATAGTCAGCACACTCATTATTAATGAGAAGTCCTGGGGCAGAGCCAGGCAGTTTTTATTAAGACATTACTATAATAATATTTTACATTTTAAATGAAACAAACCGATATACTCAAATTATTAAGTAAACCTTTTCCTGAAATTGCTAAAGACATTGAAATTGGGCAACGCTTGATAAAACAAGGGAAAAGTGACCATGCCGGTGAAAAATACAGAGATGCTGCGCGACGAATGCTTTCTGAAAAAATGCTTTCCTTTTCAATTGATTATTATACTTACGCTTCGGAACTTTTCTATTAGCTGTGAAAAATATTTAAAAGCAATCAATACTGAAATCACAATTTATAATATTCATAAACTGAATAGCAATGTTCTGGAAATGGCAAACTGCCATGAAAAAATCGCATCTTATTATAAGCATTATTTAAAAAATTTTTATAATGCTGGCTGGTATTATTTTTCAGCTGCCAAACACCACGAAGAAAATCAAAATTATATTTCAGCTTTTAAGAAAGCAAGATTTGCAAGTGAATGTTACGAAGAGACTTCAAACACAGAAAAAAAAATAACATCAAATAGTTTAGCTTCTAGAATGGCTTTACAAGCTGGCTATTGATGAAAAGGCTGGCGAACATGCTTTAAAGTGGTATGGGTATTTAAAAAAAGATTATAGTCATCACTATCTCTCTGTTTGTGTAAAAGGCTATAAGTCTTTTTTGCATACAGACCGATATGACGAGGCTTTAATGTTTGTAAATGAAATAATCATAGCTCATTATGTTGCTAAGCTACCGCAGCAGCAAATAATCGAATATTTGATTCAAGGACAAAAATTAAGTTTACAAGTAAGCAAGGATATAAATCATGATTACAATTCCAAACTGATTGGAGAGATAAAAAACGACTTTTCGAAAATTGCAAACTATTCACTTGAACTTCGCCAATATGCTGATTCAATTGGATTAACCGACATTTCTGATTTTTTTTATTTACAGCAGCAAGATGCCAGAATGAAAACTTTTCGTAATAAAAATTATCTCAAATTTTTTACTTACAAAATTTGGAAAATTTCCTGCTTATATGGTACGAGTTTAACAAGATGGCTGTTATTCTCAATTCTAATTATTACTTTATTTGGATGCGTTTTTTCTAATATTCCTTGCCCAATATTTTTTCCTGCCTTTATAAAAAATTTCTTATATAATATTCACCCGCAAATTAAAATTGCAAGTATAAACAATTTGTTTTCGCCATTTTATTATAGCATTGTAACATTTACTACGCTTGGATATGGCGATATAACCCCTGGAAATATTGCAGCTCAGATTTTTTCTGTTCTGGAAGTTTTTATTGGCTATATAATGTTGGGAGGATTACTGACGGTTTTTTCGAAAAAAATCATACGATAATGCTTCAGTTGCAATAGTTTTCCTTCGTTACCGTGCATTCAAAGAATAGACACTACGTATTCATAGAGGTATTCGGAAAAGCCTTGATACTCAGCTGATTTGATCACATCCTATGTGAATCTTGCTTTGAATTCACAAGTTTTATGTGCCAATTCTCAAACCGTTGAATAGTTCCATCCATTAATGCTCGAGGAGAGTCAACTGGCAAATTCAACTGTTCCCGTAAAATTTTAGCTTGCTCACTTAAAAATCTGGGATATAATTGATATTTTAAAATCAAAGCAAACCCACCTGCTTTTCTCAAATCTTCAATCCAAATTTTAGGTAACATTCTAGTAACAAAAACAGGCCTTATTCCTAAATACTGACATATTCTAATTTTAATTTCAAATTCATCTTTATCAATATACCCCAACCTGTTTTTTATCTCTACACCGTACCCTATATTGTCCTTCTCCATTATTATGTCTAAATCATGTCCCGATTCTTCCCAAATTTTACCTTCGTAATTTTTGACTTCCATTCCTTTTATCTGATAACCAAACTTCACAAAACCCTTCATTACGGTGTTCACAATGATCGCCTAAAGCTATACTATTGGCTGCTTCGGAATAATGGTCAACAAGTTCTACAATGTTATTAGCCTCCCGTTTATAATATCTGAAGTTTGGATGCCAATAAATTGTCAATTCTGTTCCAAGTTTTAATGACCTTTTCTCCATTCTTATTTTACCTTCCGCCGTCAGTTCTCGCAATATTCTGTTTGTAATCCAGTGAAAATATTTGTTTTCAAGCAATACCTCAATTTGTCTGCTATAAAAGACTTTCTTTTTACTACTTTCAAATAAATTTATAATATCCTCTCGAGCACTAATCTCAATGTGACCAGGCTCTTTTGATTCCATATAACCATATATTCCATCTAAGTCATCCACGGATTTCAAATTTACTAAACCTAATTTTCTTATTTAAGATTGCCTTTATAGTTTAAATCCCCAAGTTGTTCTAAGAATGTCAGAAGCTGGCGCAACACTGAGGCGTGGCTTTGCGTGTAAGCGTCTTCCCGCAATAAGCGGGACAAGTCGTGCGGTTTATAAACAAGGCTTAAGATGCCGAGGAATATCATTGCCTCAATCTTAAGCCAGCAAACATTTCAAAACAGTTAATAATTCTTTAGTAAGTTATTATCAACGGGTCAATAAACATAATGTCCATTAAACAAGTTGTTCTAAGAATGTCAAAAGTTAGCAACAGTTAGCCCCCAAGTTGTTCTAAGAATGTCAATATAAAAGCAAATGTTAGCGCAAGACTGAGGCGTGGCTTTGTGTATAAGCGTCTTGTGTGGTTTGTAATAGCGAAGGCTTAAGATGCCAATGCTCAATATCATCGGCTCAATCTTAAGCCAACATCCAACGCACATATCATCGCCTCAATCTTAAGCCAGCATCCAACGCTCAATATGATTGCTTAAATTTTAAGCCAGCATCAACGTAGATTTCATTGCCTCAATCTTAAGCCAGCAACATTTCAAAACAGTTAAAATTCTTTAGTAAGTTATTATCAACGGGTCAATAAACATAACATCTATTAAACCTTTACCTGTACCATAATAATCTCTGGCGCTGCTATATAAATAATCTTCGGGCTTATCAACGATGCCTGCAACAAAAGGTTTTGATCCATTGCGCAAAAGCAAACTGTCATTCAATATTCAACTGTTCAAAGTCTGCAGAATATCTGTCGGCAAACCGCCTAAGGGCTTTTTCTCCCGTTACTAATTTATCTTAACGATACTGATTGGATAAACATATTTCAGGTATAGAAATAAAAATGCCAGCGAAAGAGAAAGTATGATCAACCCGATAACAGCAGTATTAATTTTTAATCCATCTTTTCCAAGTTCAAGATCAGCTTTTATCATTTCCAATGCGTTTGCATCATCTTTTGTTTTATCTGCTGATGGTTTTAAAAACATTTTTTCAGATAACCGGAATTGCATGTAAGCCATATACAATCCCATTAACACAATAACCACAACAATAAAGAAAATGATAATTGAACTAATGTACTGCCACTGAAATACCTTTTTATTTTGACTGAATGTATATTCATAAACATCCTGCCTCATTTTTAAAACAGATGAGTCTTCTGAGGATAAAATAAATCTTGATTTAACTGAGTCAGGAACATGCATAGTATCAGCCATATTAAAAAAGTCATCTACATTTTTTTTTCTTGTACTATCCTGTGCCATTGTATGTAATGAATAAAGCAGCAGTATTGGCATTAATATCTTTTTCATTTATTGCAATAATTTTCCTGGATGAAGAAAGAGAACTTTTGTCTTAGCTCAATAATTTTATCCGCATTATTATCTGGCACTTTTGTTTTTTCTATTTTAAGATATTTATCTACCTGGTCTTTTGCAACATTGCATTCGGAAGCCAGATCATAAATGTATTTTAACCATGCAGCCGCTATTTTTTGTTTACTGGATCCGGTTGCAGATGGTGACGGCAACTCTATAGCAGGCGCTGAAGCCCTGGCAAGTATATCAAGAGAAAAAGTTAGTTTTTGCTCAGCAACCCATTGCTTTAGTTTCGGATAGCAATCCATGAATGAAGAATCATTTTTTGTAATGAGATCAAAAGCCTCTTCTTCCATAAATATTGTATCAGCATGTTGCGGGGAAGGTGTGTTATTTAAAATACCCAACGTTGAATCTTCTTTGCTTAATGGCAAATTGTTTTCGAGTTTATGAAGCAACAAAAGAAGATGAATGGCCTGTGGAGCCTGCCTGTTAAGATCGTATAATTCGTTTCCTTTCCTTCTCCGTACAGTCTCCTTGTAAAGCTGTTGTGCGTAAGCCAAGGGACTTTGCGGGCTTCAATGCGGGAAAGTATTTAACTTAACGCAATGCTCGTAAAAAAAACAATACCTGAAAAAGATGGTGTTTATTTTATCACGTTCACCTGCGCAAGATGGCTACCATTATTTAAAATCACTAATGGATATAACGTAATTTACAAATGGTTTGATGTTCTAAAAAAATCAGGACATTATATTATTGGCTATACAATAATGCCAAGCCATGTACATGCAATAATTGCATTCTGCAACACAGGTAAAACAATCAATAGTGTAATTGCTAATGGAAAAAGGTTCATGGCTTATGATAATGGTAGCATTGCTTAATGAACAGAATCAAAAAGACATTTTACAACAATTAAAAAGTTGGGTGAACAATACACAGAAATCAGATAATAAATTGCATGAAGTTTTCGAACCTTCGTTTGACTGGAAAGAATGCCGCACGGAAAAATTCATCATTCAAAAATTAAATTACATTCACAATAATCCATGCGTTGATAAATTGTGTACGTCGCCTGAAGAATATGAACACAGTTCTGCAAAATTTTATATTACGAATCAGCAAGGCATTTATACTGTAACAAGTTTTATGGATTTAAACGATATAAACCTGGCTATATAAAAACCGCAAAGTCCTCACCTACCACACAAAGCCAATAGAGAGACTTTTGCGGAGAAGAAAGATTCACTTCTTGTACAGCGATGAATTATTAATCTCACACATAACAAGCAAAAAAAATTTCTAACTTCGGTAATCTTAATAATAATTATGGTAACAGAATTAAAGCTGTTATTGAAAAAGTAGAATAGCCTGCACAAATGAATAATGAAACCTGGCCCGAAATTTCATTCGCCGAAATGAAAGACACTTTATTTACCGTACAACTTTTCACGCAGATAGTTGGTAAGATAAGATTGCGCTCTATGCCTTGGTTAAATCACTCGTGGCATGTATCGTTATACGTTTCGCCGGTTGGATTAACTACCGGAAGCATACCTTATTCAAAAGGAATTTTCGAAATAGAATTGGATTTTATTCAGCACATACTTAATATAAGAACCAGTACAGGTAAACAGGAACAACTGCAATTAAATGAACAAACGGTTGCAGATTTTTATAAAGAGCTGATGGAAAAAATTCAGCAAGTGGGCATTGATGTAAAAATTTATCCTGTTCCAAACGAGATTGAACCTGCTATTCCATTTGAAAAAGATGAAGTACATAAAACCTATAACAGAGAACATATCAAAAAGTATTGGCAGGTATTGATTCAGGTGCACAAAATATTTTTAAAATTCAGAGCCGGGTTTAATGGCAAATGCAGTCCTGTTCATTTATTCTGGGGCGCATTTAATTTGGCTGTAACACGTTTCTCGGGCAGAAAAGCGCCCTTGCATACAGGTGCCGTTCGCAATATACCTGTTAAAGTAATGCAGGAAGCGTATTCGCACGAGGTAAGCAGTGCCGGCTTTTGGCCGGGAAACGATGCCTTTCCGCATGCTGCATTTTATTCTTATTGTTATCCAACTCCTGCTGCCTTTGGCGAACAACATATTGAACCCGCTGAAGCTTTTTTTGATAAAGACATGGGAGAATTTTTTTTATTGTATGATGTGGTAAGAACTGCTGCTGATCCTGAAGACACTTTAATGAAATTTCTTACTTCAACTTATGAAGCTGCTGCAAATACCGGTAATTGGAACAGGATTAATTTGGAGTGTGATTTATCTCCGTTTGAAAAATAAATTAAGCTATTCTTTGATAAATTTAAATGATGGAAGATAATATTTGTGATGATATAAGCGCAATAAAAAAATTAAAAACCGCAAAGGAATATGTTTGTGAAGAATGCATAAAAGCGGGTGGTGAATGGGTGCATTTAAGAACTTGTCAAACTTGTGGTATTACTTTATGCTGCGATGAATCACCGCATAAACACATGACGCAACATTATCGCCACGCACATCATCCTGTTATAATCTCTGCAGAACCCGGTGAGCGATGGTTTTGGTGTTATAAACACGAAATAGCAGCAGAATATTAAGCAGCGGCTCGCCATACAACGTTCTAACTCTCTGCCTGCGGCTCACTGTGCAAAAGCCGAGTGACTTTGCGGTTTCAATGCGGGAAAGTATTTAACCACCTCGGTGAAGTGTTCAGGTGTCTTGGCGAAGTTTGCAACTTCGCCACATC
>CAVSVA010000011.1:0-150758 GCA_963731245.1 uncultured Bacteroidota bacterium | reverse complement strand
CAAAAAGCAATACAACCGCATTTGATAAAGTGAACAGTGAATACATTGCCACGGTGAATACATTACCACTTTTAAGTCGTGGCAATTTTATAAATGCAGCGGTTAACAGTTTTCACTTCATTCGCCTTTAAAACCCGTATAAAATTGCCGCCTAAAATTTTTTGAATGTCTGTTTTGCTGTATCCTTTTTTAAGCAACGCTTTTGTAATTAAAGGAAATGAAGTTGCATCGTCCATTTGCTGCGGCGGAAAGCTGATGCCGTCAAAATCACTTCCCAAACCAACATAATCAACACCAACTAATTTTACAATATAATTTAAATGATCCATCAATAAATGAAAAGGTGCACGCATATTTTTTACTTCATCCGCATATTTTAAAAACAAAAAATTATCTGCAAAAAATTCCTGCTTGCCTGCATTCATCAATGAATCTTTTTCGGCTTTATGTTCTTTTTCAAAAGCTTCTTCTTTCGGGTTAAAAGTGCTGTCTAAAAACCCTGAATAAAAATTCAACTGAATAACACCGCCATTTTTTGCAACCGCTTTTATCTGGTCATCTTTTAAATTTCTGTACACCGGGCAAAGGTTATATACATCACTATGGGAAATTAAAACAGGCTTTGTTGAAGTATGAATGGCATCCCAAAAAGTTTGTTCGCCCACATGGCTAAGATCAACCATCGTCCCAATTTTATTATGTGCTGCACCACCTGTTTTCCAAAATCATTCAATTCCAAATGTGCCGGGTGCGATGTGTCTGTTTCATGTTTTGCACTCGTTGCCCAGCTTGTGTTGTTATTCCATGTAAGCGTCATATATCTTGTGCCGCGTTCATACAAACTATCAAGCTTATTCAAATCATCTTCCATCATGTGGCCGCCTTCAACACCAATCATGCTTGCTAATTTATGTTGCTTCACTGCCTGCATTAATTCATTTGAATTTGTAACCAGCATCATGCTATCCGGATGGCGATTGATCCAGGCATATAACGTATCAATTTCACGGTTGGCAAATGCATAAGGATGCGGTTCTGTTTCATCGCACCAAATACTAAAAACCTGCACATCAATACCGGCTGTAAACATGCGCTTTAAATCGCTGTGCGTTAAGCCTGTAAGATTGCTGTCAAAACGATAACCTTTTTCAATACAAGTGCTGATGATATCATTATGCGTATCGCAAACAATACTTTCAAAGTGCAATTTTTTATAAGCTTGTGTTTGCGCTTCAACAAAAAAAATAGTACAGGTAATTATTAAAAAAGTTTTTTCATGTGCATGAAAGTAGTAAGAAAGTTGGAAAGTCAGGAAGTCAGAGAGTGCGGACAGAAGGAAGCAAAATCTTTAGTGAATAAACTAACTTTCTGACTTACGGTCTTTCGGTCTTCCGGACTAAGAAAGTTGGAAAATTAGGAAGTCGAGAGTCCGGAAGAATCAAGCAAAATCTTTAGTGAGTAAACTAACTTTCTGACTTACGGTCTTTCGGTCTTCCGGACTAAGAAGATTGGAAAGTCAGGAAGTCGGAGAGTCCGGAAAAAGGAAGTAAAATCTGTAATGAATAAACTAACTTTCTGACTCCCGGTCTCTCGGTCTTCCGGACTATCTTTGAACCATGTCTGCCGAAAAAATTATTGCTGATTGGAAACAAAAAAAATTTAAACCCGTTTACTGGCTTGAAGGTGAAGAACCTTTTTTTATTGATGAAGTGATTAATTACGCAGAACATCATTTGCTTTCTGAAGCAGAAGCTTCGTTTAATCTTATTATATTTTATGGCAAAGATGCAGATTGGGCAAACGTGGTAAATGCGTGCATGGGTTACCCGATGTTTGGTGAAAGAAAAGTGGTGTTGTTGAAAGAAGCGCAGCAAATGAAAGATATTGAACGGCTTGAAAATTACATTCAAAAACCTTTGTCTTCAACAATTTTTGTGATTAGTTATAAAGACAAAAAATTAGATGCACGCACAAAATTTTCAAAAGCGGTTAAACAACATGGCGAACTTTTATCAACTAAAAAAATTTACGAAAACCAATTGCCTGAATGGGCGCAGCAAATGATTGAAAGCTTTGGTTTAAGCATTAATCATAATGCATTGCTTATTTTGGTTGATCATATTGGCAACGATTTAAGCCGCTTAAAAAACGAAGTGGAAAAAATTTCCATCAATCTTAATAAAAGAAAAACTATTACAGAAGATGATATTGAAAATTATGTGGGCGTAAGCAAAGAGTTTAATGTGTTTGAGCTGCAGGATGCCATCAGTCAAAAAAATTTACCAAAAGCCATTCGCATTATTCAATATTTTCAAGGCAATCCAAAGGCTGCGCCACTGCAATTAATTTTGCCAACTTTATATAATTACTTCAGCAAAATTTATACGGCAGCATCAATGAATGATTATTCTGAAAACACATTAAAGCCTTTATTTTATAACAATGTGTTTGCGGCAAAACAGGCAATTACTGCCATAAAAAATTATGGTTTTTCAGGCGCAGAAAAAATTTTGCTGTTGCTGCATGAATATAATTTAAAAGGCATCGGCATTAACACCGCAACTTCAGGCAGTGCGGCGGATGCAGCTTTTTTAAAAGAACTCTCTGTAAAAATTATTTCCGGTTTATAATTTCAAAAATATAAACCTGCAGAAAGGTTTATTATTAAGCAATTTTTTTTGCAATCATAAACAAATATTTTTGCCGCGTTATGCGCATTGCTGTTATAGAACATTCACACGCCGGAGATTATGCAGAATATATTTTTTCGCTTTTACAACAAAAGGCAAAAGAAAATAATTACCAGGTAAAAACATGGATAAGTTCTGTGCCTGCATTTCAGCAACAAGTGGCTGCTGATGCGCTTATTTATATTTATGTTGAAAGCACATCGCCGATACTTTTAAACTGGTTGTATAAAGTAAAAATTCCATCGATATTAAAAAAATCAAAAGCAGAAATTGTAATTGATCTTAATGGAATTACTTCAGATAAAATAAAAATTCCGCAAATAACAGTTGCTGATCAATTTTTATATCACAGCAATACGCATCACTTAAACAGTGTAGAAAAGTTTGCGTTTAAAGAATTGCATCAATCTGCAAACATTGCTGAAAATATTTTTTCATACTCAAAAAAAAAATTGGATGGCGTACAGGAAAATAAACTGCAAACAATTCCTTTTTCTGCGCCTGCCGTTTTTAAAGCATTTGAATGGCACGAAAAAATTATGGTAAAAGCGCAGCATGCAGATAACAAAGAATATTTTATTGCAGTGATAGAAGATGATGCCGTAAACGATTTTGTGCTGTTGTTGCAAGCGTTTTCAAAATTTAAAAAATGGCAGCAAAGCGCAATGCAGTTACTTGTGCTTGCAAAATATGATGCATTAAGCCAGGAAATAAAAACAAAACATGCAACGTATAAGTATAAAGAAGATGTGCGGCTTGTAGAAGAAATTGAAGAGAAAAAAATTGCAGCGCTTTTTGCTTCGGCTTATGCGTTTATTCATGTGGCAGAAAAAAAACCGCATTTGCTTGTTATTGCTATTGCTGTTGAATGTTCTTTGCCTATAATTTCTTTTAAAAATGATGATGTAAAAGAATATGCTGATGATGCCGTTTTATTTTATAATGAACAAACGGTTGATGCATTGGGAAAAACCATTATTAAGTTATATAGAGATGAAAATTTACATAAACAGCTAAAAGAAAAAGCACAGCAGCAAGCTGCATTTTTAAACCGTGAAACCTGCGAAAATAAATTGTGGCAATTGCTGCAAACAGCGGCACGTTCTTAGCAATTGTATTTTTGATAAATATAAATATGGAACATTCAACAATAACCATAAAAGTTAAATTAGATAAAGATAAAATTCCGCAGCAGATAGAATGGAATGCAACAGGCACAACAACGCACGAAACGCAGCAGGCAAAAGCTTTTATGCTTGCATTTTGGGATGGCATAGAAAAAACAGCCATGCGTGTTGACCTGTGGACAAAAGAAATGATGGTTGATGAAATGGCTGATTTTTTTTATCAAACCATGATTACGATGGCCGATACATACAATCGTGCAACGCATCATGAAGATCTTACAAACGAAATGAAAGAATTTGCAAAAACGTTTTATCAGAAATTTCGTGATAAACAATTAAAAGAAAATAAGTAAAAGTCCGAAAGTTAGTAAAGACGGAAAGTCAGTAAGAAAATACAAGCTGATTAACTTTTACTTTCGGACTTCTGGTCTTTCGGACTTCCGGTCTTTCCAACTTTCAGACTTTCTCACTATAAAACTTATATTATGAACCTGGAACAACAAGTAATGGCTGAAATGAAAGATGCCATGAAGGCAAAAGATGAAGCAGGTTTGCGTGGCCTGCGTGCAATAAAAGCTGAAATTATAAAAGCCAAAACAGAGCCTGGTGCCAACGGCGAAATTTCGGATGATGCGGCAAATAAAATGCTGCAAAAAATGTTGAAGCAAAGAAAAGATTCGCTTGAAATTTACCGCACACAAAAACGCGATGATCTTGCAAAAAAAGAAGAAGAAGAAATTTCCATCATCGAAAAATTTCTTCCAAAACAAATGAATGAAGCCGAGTTAAAAGAAGCGTTGCAAAAAATTATAAATGAAGTTGGCGCTTCATCACCGGCAGATATGGGTAAAGTGATGGGTATTGCTACCAAACAACTTGCAGGCAAAGCTGATGGAAAAACTATTTCAAATACGGTTAAAGAATTGCTTGCGAAATAAGTTAGGAAGACAGGACGGAAAGCCCCAAAGGAAACTAAACAGTTATAAGTGAAATAATAAAAGATTAGAAGTTGCAAGAAAATTATTCTCAACTTCGAGCTTAACTGACTTTTGGACTACTTAAACAATAACAAAAAAGCAAGCAAACTGAAGCCGCAAGAAAATTCTTCTCGACTTCCCGACTTTACCGACTTTCGGACTTTACTGACTTTCCGACTTAACCTAAGCAATGATAATTGACATCATCTTTTTAATACTCGTTGCACTTGCCATAATTAAAGGCATCAGCCGCGGTTTAATAGTTGCTGTATTTTCTTTTCTTGCAATTATAATTGGCGTTGCCGCCGCAATGAAACTTTCTTACATTGTTGCAAACCGGCTGCAGCACTCATTTAACGTAAACGAAAAATGGTTGCCTGTTGTATCGTTTATAATTGTATTGCTGATTGTTATTTTATTGGTGCGGTGGGTTGCTAACCTTTTGCAGGCGGCCATAAAATTTGCCATGTTAGGATGGTTAAATAAACTGGGCGGCATTATCTTATATTTATTTATCTATCTTTTTGTGTACAGCATTTTTCTTTTCTACTTAACAAAAATGAATTTAATAAAACCCGAAACAATAGCAGCATCCCGCAGTTATAATTTGGTAGAACCGTTTGGCCCAAAGGCGGTGAACATTGTTGGAAAAATTATACCTTTTGTAAAAAATGTATTTACTGAGCTGTCAAATTTTTTTGAAAAGATTGCAGTGAAGAATGCTAATAAAGTTTAAATATATATTTCATACCCGAAATAATATTATTTTAGCATTGTACAGTTAGCTTGTTACAGCTTATAATATCAGAATTAATAAGATGCAATACGAAATAAAAAAACTGGATAAATTTAGATTTGTTGAAGAAGGCGAAGGCGAGCCATTGATTTTATTGCATGGGTTGTTTGGCGCATTAAGCAATTTTGAACACTTGGTAACTTACTTTAAACGTACACATAAAGTGGTTATTCCCATGTTGCCAATGTTTGAGCTTGACCTGCTGCATACTTCTGTTAGCGGTTTCGCAAAATACATTTATAAGTTTATTGAAAAGAAAGAATATAATAATTATCATTTGCTGGGTAACTCGCTTGGCGGCCACATTGCATTGGTGCATGTTTTAAAACATCCCGAAAAAGTTAAAACACTTATTTTAACCGGCAGTTCAGGTTTGTATGAAAGCGGTATGGGAGATTCTTATCCGCGCCGCGGAGATTTAGAATACATCAGAAAAAAAACGGAACTTACTTTTTACGATCCGGCAACAGCAACGCCAGCGCTTATTGATGAAGTGTATAATATTTGTAATAACCGTTTGCAGTTAATACGCATTTTAGCTTTGGCAAAAAGTGCTATAAGAAATAATCTTGGCGAAGAATTAGGCCAAATTAAACAGCCTACTTTACTGGTTTGGGGAAGCCAGGATACAGTAACACCGCCGTTTGTTGCAGAAGAATTTAATAAACTTATACCTAACAGCGAATTGCATTTTATTGATAAATGCGGGCACGCACCCATGATGGAGCAACCTGCAGAATTTAATCGCATACTGGAAGAGTTTCTAACAAAAATTAAAACAGCCGCTGCAACTATGGCCTGATATTTTTTGTCTTTTAAATTAAGAAAATAATTTGTTAGCATCAGAAATTATACAACCATCTATACCTGTTCTTCATTATAGCGATGCAGTTGAAGATGCCATAGAATTATTGCAGCAAAATAATCTTGAACATCTTGCCGTAATTAATAATGATGCTTATGAAGGTTTATTAAGCATGGATGAATTATTATCTGCAGAAGCTTCAGATACCATTTCTATGCTGTCTGATAAATTTATTCATATCAGCATCGATCAAAACCAGCATTTTTTAAGCGCATTAAAACTCATCAGCGAATTAAATATTACAGTGCTGCCTGTACTTTCAAACACTAAAGAATATTTGGGAGTTATTACAGAAAAAATGCTGGTTCAATATATAAGCAGCTTTTTAAGTACAGATATTCCGGGCGGAATTTTTGTGCTCGAAATGCCCAAACAAAAATTTTCTGTTGGTGAAATTTGCAGGCTGGTAGAAACCAACGACGCTTTTGTAACACAGTTTAATACTTACACTGAACATCATTCAGGATTGTTTATAGTAACCTTTAAAATAAACAAAACCGAAGTGTCTGACGTGCTGGCCACTTTGCATCGTTACAATTATACGGTAAGATATTATTTTGGCGCCGAACTGTATGAAAACAACCTTAAAGAAAATTTTGAAAACCTGATGGCATACCTTAACGTATAAATCATTTTAAAAAAAAATATACGTTGTTAAAAATGCTACCTCTTAAATTCATCTTGGTTGCCATATCCTATTTTTACCGTTTTACCAGGCTTATTTGCAGATGAAATTTTTCCGGTATTTTCTCTTTATTGTTTTTATTGCTTCAATTAATATGGTTGCGTTGGCACAGCCAGGCTCGCTGCATAATAAAACACCGGCTGATACCACTGTAAAAGATACAATGCCTTCTTCTTTGTTTATTGCCAGCATAGCTATTTATGGAAACAAAAAAACAAAATCTTATATAATAGAAAGAGAATTGCCTTTTAAACAAGGCGATTCTCTTTCGCCGCAGGCACTTTCAAAAGACCTGGTTGTAGCGCATCAGCAGCTTATTAATACAAGTTTATTTTTAGATGTATCGGTGTATATCGAAAACCGTTACGGGCAATTTGTGTTCATCACAATATTTGTAAAAGAGCGGTGGTATATTTTTCCGTTGCCATATTTTAAATACATCGATCCGAATTTTAATACCTGGTGGGTAACGCACCATCACAGTTTAGAAAGAACCAATTACGGTGTAAAATTTTTACACAATAATATTTCCGGCAGAAATGATAAGTTAACTGCATGGCTTATCACCGGCTATTCCCGCCAGGTTGCTTTAAAATATGAAAGACCCTATTTTGATAAAAAGCTGCAAAACGGTTACAGTTTTATTGTGAGTTACAGCAACCAGCGTGAAATTAATTACGGCTCAGACTCTAACAAACAACAATTCTTCAGGCCCGACAGTTTATTTTATATTCGAAAAGCAGTTAAGGCAGAAGCCAGTTATATCTATCGGCCGGGTTTGCGCATACATCATATTTTCAGGCTTGGATATATGTATGAAAACATTGCAGATACTATTCTTGCATTAAACAAAAATTATTTTTTAAACGGCAGAACAAAAGAATCTTTTCCATACATCGGTTATACATTTCAATATACAAATGCAGATTACAACACTTATCCAACAAAAGGGTTGTTGTTAGATGCCAGTTTTTTGCATCGCGGTGTTACCACAAATATGAACTTAACGCAACTCATCGTCATCAGTTCATACACCCTTCCTGTTTTACCAAAAACACAAATACAATTTAAAGAAGGCGGTATATTAAATCTTCCTTTTAACCAGCCTTTTTATAACAAAACCATGTTTGGCTACGGCGGTATTTTTATGCGCGGATATGAATATTATGTTGTAGATGGCGAAGCTGGTTTGGTTACAAGGGCTACTTTGCAAAACGAAATATTTGATATTACTACTTCTTTAAACAAAGGCAGTAAAAACGAAGTTGATATTCCGTTCAGGTTTTTTGCAAAAATATATGGCGATGCCGGTTATGCATACGATAAAAATCCGGGCAACAGCATACTTAATAATAAACTGCTGCACAGTTGGGGCCTGGGTATTGATATGATTACAGCATACGATCTTGTTTTTAAATTTGAATATTCTTTTAACCAGTTAGGCGGCAGAGGATTGTTTATTCATGTAAGTACAGATTTTTAATGAACTTAACTGCCAAAAAATTACGTGGTATCTTTATTCTTAATAAGCGCCTGGAAATGATTTGTGCTCGCAGAATATTAACGAAAATAAGTTTACATGAAAGTTGCTATTTATAGCCGCGGAAACGACCAGGATTTAAAACAAGAGCTTGAAGAGCTTGTATTAAAACTTACCAACAACAATATTGAAGTACTGCTTCATTTTTCTTTATCAAGATTTATCAGGCTGCAACACAACAGCCTTATTAAATATTTTTCAGGCCATCAAGAATTAAACAGCTCTGTTGATTTTTTGATAAGTCTTGGCGGCGATGGAACTATTTTAGATACCGTAACATTGGTTCGCAATAAAAATATTCCCATACTTGGCATTAACTATGGCAGGCTTGGATTTTTAGCAAGCATTGGTAAAGATGAATTAAGTGTTGCCGTTGATGCGCTGGTAAACAGAAGATATGTAATTGATAAAAGATCGCTCATTCATCTTGATGCAAACATTGAATTATTTGGCGATGCGCCTTTTGGATTGAATGAATTTTCTATTCATAAACGCGATATTTCGCCCATGATAAAAATCAACACGTATTTAAACGGAGAATTTTTAAATACATATTGGTGCGATGGTTTAATTGTGGCAACGCCAACCGGTTCTACCGGTTATAATATGAGCTGCAACGGGCCCATCGTTTTTCCGGAAACGGGCAGTTTTGTAATTACACCGGTTGCGCCGCATAACCTTAATGTAAGGCCAATAGTTATTCCCGATTCTTACATTATTTCTTTTGAAGTAGAAAGCAGAAGCGATGAATATATTTGTGCCATGGATGCCCGGCGTGAAATTGTGCATAAAGATGTGCAGCTTGCCATAAAAAAAGAATCTTTTTCAATTAAACTTGTACGGCTGAACGAAAATAATTTTCTTTCAACTTTGCATACCAAATTAACGTGGGGTCTTGATAAACGAAACTAAACTGCGCTGCGTTATTATGTAAACACAAGAAATTATTTTCTTTTTCGTTATACAAACAATCTTTAAGCAGAAATGAACTTAAAACACTTTCTTCTTTTTATTTTTTTATTAAGTGCAGGTTTTAGTTACGGCCAGTACACAACGCTTTACGATAGTTATAAAAACGAAGGCGAATTTGGTGTGGCTTTAGGTGCGGCTCATTATTTTGGAGACCTTGATACAAGAATGGCTTTAAACCGCCCTAAATTTTCAGGCGGAATTTATTTTATTAAGCAATTCAATAATTATATAGGCATACGTGTTTCGGGCGATTATGCTTTTTTAGCCTACAGCGATGTGTACAGCAAAAACGAAACACAAAAAAGGCGCAATCTTAGTTTTAATACCAATATCTGGGAAGCTTCTATTAGCGGTTATTTTAATTTCTTCAGGTTTATACCTGGCGTTCCCGGCTATCGGTTTACGCCTTATCTTGCTTTGGGTGCCGGCGTTTTTTCTTACGATCCTTATGCATATTTAGCCGGCACAAAATATTATTTAAGACCGCTTGGCACTGAAGGTGAAAATTTACCCGGCAGAAAACCATATGGAGACATGGCAATATGCTTTCCCTTTACGGTTGGCGCCAAGTATAGCTTAACTGAAAATGTAAATGTTTTTGCAGAAATTGGTTACCGCTTTACTACAACAGATTATATTGATGATGTAAGCACAACCTATGCTGGCCCCGATGCATTTATTTTAACGCATCCTGATGGCACGCAGGAAGTAGAAAACCCGGCATATTATTTACAAGACCGCAGTTATGAAACCGGAACGCCAATCGGCATCAAAGGCCGGCAAAGAGGCAACAGCCAGCAAAACGATGCGTATGTAATGTTTCATGTGGGCGTTTCATTCAATATATCTTCATACAAATGCCCTTCAGCAAAATCCCAGGATCCAACAAAGGTTAAATAATAATCTTTTTCGGTTCATTAATTCTTCACCGCACGGTTATTGTAATTTATTAAATTTGCGCTGAAGAAATTTTGTGTCGAGCCTGAAAGATAAAATAGACCTTACAAAGTTGCCCAACCATATTGCTATAATTATGGATGGAAATGGGCGCTGGGCAAAAGAAAAAGGATACGATCGTTTGTATGGCCATTATCACGGCGTTGAAAGCGTACGCAATATTTTAGAAGGCTGCGCAGAACTAAACATTCCTTATCTTACTTTATATGCCTTCAGCACCGAAAATTGGGACAGGCCAAAAGATGAAGTGGATGGCCTGATGGAATTATTGGTTGATACGGTGCGCAAAGAAGTTGTAACGCTTAATAAAAATAATGTTAAGCTTCATGTTATTGGCGATACAAATACGCTGCCGCCATTTGCCCGCAAAGAATTACAGGAAGCCTTGCACGAAACCAGCAACAACAATAAATTTAATCTTATACTCGCCCTTAGCTACAGCAGCCGTTGGGAATTATTAAATGCTGTTAAAAATATTGCAACTGATGTTAAACAAGGCAAATTATTAACTGAAAATATTGACCAGGATACCTTGCAGAAATACCTTGCTACCAGCGAATTTCCCGATCCTGATTTATTAATAAGAACAAGCGGAGAATACCGCATCAGTAATTTTTTATTGTACCAGTTAGCGTATGCAGAATTATATTTTACCTCAACACAATGGCCGGATTTTGGAAAAGAACATCTTTACGAAGCCATACTCGATTTTCAGCGCAGGCGCAGGCGCTTTGGCAAAACAGACGAACAAATAAAACCTCAGCCAAAACCTCTTTTAAATTCGTAGCAGCATTTAACAAACACTTTTAATTTATTCAGGCTAATTTGCCCGCTTTTAAATTTGGCTGCAATAGATCAATCAAAACAAATAAAAAATTAACATTATTCCGGATGCGGTATTTATGGGCACTTGTTTTAATTCAATTTGTATGCCTTGCGGGCATGCAGCACGTTTATGCACAGCAACAGCCGCAAACACCACCGGTTTTGCCTGATACAATTACCGGCCCGCTGGTTCAAAAAGATTCTACAGGCCTTATTCATCTTCACCAGGATACAATTCCGGTTACCTCTTTAAATCCTGACCTACTGAATATTTTCAATCAAACCATACCTAAAAAATTTAAGATCACGGGTATTAAAGTTACCGGCAACAATTATTTTGATCAGAATCTTTTATTATCCATTGCAGGTTTAAATGTTGGTGATGAAGTTACGCTGCCTGGCGGCGATAATTTTTCCAAAGCCATTAATAAACTCTGGTCCCAAAATTATTTTAGCGATGTTGCCATTTACATCACGTCTTTAAAAGATAATAATATTACGCTTGAAGTAAATGTTACAGAGCGGCCGCGTTTATCAAGGTTTATATTTAAGGGCATAAAAAAAGGCGAGAAAGATGATCTTACACCCAAAAGCGGCCTGGTTATAAACCGCGTTATAACAGAAAATTTAAAACGCACTTCGGTTGATGCTATAAAAAAGTTTTATTCTGATAAAGGGTACCGCAATGTGCAGGTAACGGTTGATGAAATAAGAGATACAGCCGTTCAAAATTCTTCTATTCTTGTATTTAATGTTAACCGGGGCAGCAAAGTAAAAATTGCCGAAATAAGTTTTTTGAATAATACGGTAAGCGATGAAAAGCTGAAAAGCCAGATGAAGGGCACAAAAGAAAAAAGCCATCTTACACTTTTTCCTTCAAAATACAGAACAAATTATGATGACAGTCTTCGGTATAACTTTCACGATTACATGAAAGACTGGGGATTTTTATCACTCACAAAAACAAAAGAAGTACTTGAACCCTACATTAAAATAAAACCTTTTTCTTCTGCAAAATTTGATGAGAAGAAATATGAAGATGATAAAGAAAAAGTAGTTTCTTATTATAATTCTCTTGGCTATCGCGATGCAACAATTGTCAGCGATACTTCCATTACAGCTAAAGACGGCCTTCATCTTTATTTAAAAGTTGATGAAGGAAATAAATATTATTTCGGAAATATTTCATTCAGCAACAACACAAAATATTCTGATTCTTTACTGATTGCTTTGCTTGGCATTAAAAAAGGCGATACATACAACCGCGATATTCTTGATAAAAAATTAGGCATCACCATTTCTCCTGAAGGTGGCGACATTAGTGGTTTATACATGGATGATGGTTATCTTTTCTTTCATGTTGACCCCGTAGAAACCGCAGTATATAATGATACGATTGATTATGATATTAAAATGTATGAAGGCCCGCAGGCAACATTTAAAAACATAAAAATTTCGGGTAACGACAGAACGAAGGAATATGTGATAAGAAGAGAATTAAGAACCCTGCCCGGCGAAAAATTCAGCCGCTCAGATGTTATACGTTCGCAACGTGAAATTGCCAACCTTGGGTTTTTTAACCAGGAAAAAATTGTTCCTGATATTGTGCCCGACGAAGCAAACGGAACCGTTGATGTAAACTGGCAGGTTGAAGAAAAATCCGGCGACCAGCTTGAGTTGAGTGCGGGTTTTGGCGGTGGCATTGGTGTAACGGGAACGCTTGGTGTAACCTTCAATAACTTTTCTGTACATAATATTTTTCATAAATCAGCCTGGGATCCGCTGCCTGTTGGCGATGGACAAAAATTAAGCTTGCGTGTGCAGAGTAATGGGCGTGCTTATCGTTCATACAACGCATCTTTTACTGAGCCCTGGCTTGGAGGCAAAAAAAGAAATGCATTTACTTTAAGCGTTTACGATACAAAATTTGCCAACGCATACAACCCGGCAACAGGCACTTACGAAAAGCTGGCGGCAGATACATCTTTCTTTAGAACCACAGGTTTTTCTGTTGGCTTATCCAAACAATTAAAATGGCCCGATGATTATTTTTCTGCGGGTATAAGTTTTGAATATGCTCGTTACCAGCTTAAAAATTACTATATTGATCCAACTAATTTACCTGGTTTTAATAACGGTTTCTCCAATAATTTGAGCCTGAAATTTACTTTACAGCGCTATTCTGAAGATCAGCAGATTTATCCAAGAACAGGTTCAAACTTTTTGCTAACACTTCAGGCAACGCCTCCATTTTCTTTGTTAGATAAAAACATCGCCCATTGGTCTAACCCGTATACTTTAATTGAATATTATAAATGGCGTTTTACGGGTGAATGGTATGTGCCTATCGGCAAACCTATCGGCACAGATAATAAACAATTTGTTTTAAAGCTTGCTGCAAAATATGGGTATATAGGCAGGTATAATTCAGAACTTAGCATTTCGCCATTTGAACGTTTCCAGGTGGGTGATGCAGGTTTAAGCAACAGCTATGCATTATTGGGTTACGATATTATTTCGCAGCGTGGTTATCCTGTTTATCAAACTTCAGATCCGCGTATAAATCCAGATCAGCAGGGTGCTTCAGAATATTTTACCATCTTTAATAAATACACGCTTGAACTGCGTTATCCGTTTGCGCTAAACCCAAGCAGCACTATTTATGCAGAAACATTTTTTGAAGCCGCTAATGGCTGGTACACTTTCAGAGATTATAATCCTTTCAGGTTGCGTCGTTCGGTTGGTGCAGGCCTGCGGTTTTTCCTTCCCATGTTTGGCTTGCTTGGCTTTGATTACGGGATAGGATTGGATCGTTACACCCCCGGCGATGGTTTAAAAAATGCCGGCAGGTTTACATTTATGTTGGGTTATGAACCGGATTAATTTACATTTAACATCCTGAAAATTATAAATCATCAAATTTTATTGTCATGAAGAAAGTATTATTGATACTATTACTTGCAGGTGCATTTGCTGTAAATGCTGGTGCACAGAAATATGCCATCATCGATACAAAATATATTCTTAGCAAAATGCCGGAATATGTTGATGCAGACAAAAAGTTACAGGCCATCAGCGATCAATGGCAAAAGGAAATTGATAACATGCAAACTATGCTGAGCGATATGTATAAAAATTACGATGCTGAGCAATACATGTTAAGCGATACTTTAAAGAAAAAGCGTGAAGACGAATTATTTAATAAAGAAAAAGAAATAAGAGACCTGCAGAAAAAAAGATTTGGTTACGAAGGCGATTTATTTAAAGAAAGAGAAAGAATTGTTAAGCCAATTCAGGATAAAGTTTATAACGCTGTGCAAAAAATGGCCGTAGCACACGGATATGACTTTGTATTAGATAAAAGTGAAGGAATTACTGTTATCTTTGCCGACCCAAAATTAGACCGCAGTAATGATATACTGCAGCAACTGGGGATAAAGAATTAAAAACTATAAAAATTAAACAATAAAAAATGAAGAAAGTTTTGTTGGCAGCAGCTTTTGTTACTGCCTTATGTTTTGGTTTTAAAACATCAAATGCACAAACAACACCAGCATTAAAGGTGGGTATTTTTGATATTGATATGATGGTGCAGGCTATGCCTCAATACCGCACTGTTGACAGCTTAACGCAGTTATATGAAAGAGATACGCTGGGCTCTGAATACCAGATTTATCAAGGTGAATACCAGCGTTTAGACAGTACATTTAAAGCAGATTCTGCTGCAAAAAAACCGCAGGCCGTGCTTGATTATACCAACAATCAACGGCAGCAAATAATGTTTAATCTTGTTTACTGGCAGCAAATAGCGCAAAACAAATCAGACCAATACAGAAGCAGCCTTGCAGGCCCGTTGGTGCAAAAAGTTTTAGCTGCTTATAAAAAAGTATTGGCCGCAAAAAAATATAACCTCATTTTAAAGCCTAATACTTACGAAGTTGGTTTTCCTGCAGAAAACTTGTTTCCATTAGTGGCTAAAGAAATGAACATTACTTTGCCGCCGGGTTTAATGGGCGATCCTAACCAGGCTTTGGAAGGGCCGGGCACAAGCGTATCTGCACCAAAAACAACAGGTACAACAAAACCGTAATTAATAAAATCTATATTAAAAAAGGTTGCTTTAAAGGCAACCTTTTTTATTTGAATAAATTGAAAAGAAATTTCAATCGTGTGTTATAAAAAAATTAGAGGATGTTTGTAAACGATAGTTCAAATTTATTAATCTTCCCAAACGGTAAGGCCTTCACTGCAGTTGGCACAAATATCAATGTTCTTGCGGCTTTTCATTAATTCGCTTCTGAATTGTTTGTAATTATCGTTGTGCCAGATTTCTTTAAAAGATTGTGTTTGTAAATTGCCCAAACGATGCATGGCATCTTTATCAAAGCAACAAGGCACCACCATTCCGTCCCACGTAATTACGTTTGCATGATGCAGTTTCCAGCAATGGTTTTTCATACCGCTTTTGCTTTGCATTTTTCCATCAGCATTTTTGCGGTAGCGGCTGTATTTGGCAATGGTTGGAATTAAATTATGCGGGTCGTTTTCATAATCATACACCTGTGCTGTTTTAAAACGAACCTGGTCAACACCTATTTCTTTTGCAAGCTTTTTTATGTCTTCAATCTGATGCTCATTTGGTTTTACAACAAGAAACTGAAAAAAAACAAAAGGCGTTTTGCTCTTTAATTCTTTTTTCCATTTAACAATATTGCGTGCACCGTGCAACACTTTTTCAAGGTTGCCGCCAACACGATATTGTTTATATACATCCTGCGTTGTGCCATCAATAGAAATTATCAAACGGTCTAAACCGCTTTCAACAGTTCGTTTTGCTTTTTCATCATTCAGGTAATGTGCATTGGTTGAAGTGGCTGTATAAATGCCTTTATCATGCGCATATTTCACCATCTCTAAAAAATCAGGATTTAAAAATGGCTCGCCCTGAAAATAAAAAATAAGGTATAAAAGTTCTTTATGAATATCATCAATAGTTTGCCTGAAAAAATCTTTTTTTAACATGCCGGTTGGCCGCGTAAATGCACGCATGCCGCTTGGGCATTCTGGGCAGCGAAGGTTGCAAGATGTTGTGGGTTCAAATGAAATGGAAATAGGATAACCCCATTGTAAAGGTTTTTTAAACAACTTGCTTAGCTGGTAACTCGATACAACTTTAAGCGCATTTAAACTGCGGCGAAAAGTAAGTTTAGACAAAAGATTTCTTGTATCGTTCCAGTTAAAATAAATCATATAAACGTGTAAAATTACAATATCAATTTTTAATGATGTTTAATAAAAGTCAGCGGCGTGTAAAAAGATGTTTTATAACAGGCGTTTATTTGCAATTGTTATCAAACTAAATTCGTTAATACACATAATCGTTCAGCGTTTATGGCTAAGCGAAAGCGCAAAAAAAAGAAATCGAACAACAAAGCTTTTATTATAGCTGGTGCAGCAGTTGCAATGCTTGCAGCTTACATCTTAATAAAATATTTTTCTCAGCAAAAAAAGGAAGCGGCCAGTTTTGCATTGTATCCTGATTTCGGTATTGAACTTCCGCTTGGTTATAAAATTCATGGCATTGATGTAAGCAGTTACCAGGGCAATATTTACTGGCCTGCTGTAGCGCAAATGAACGACCAGGATGTACACATAAAATTTGCATTTATTAAAGCAACAGAAGGCTTGAATAATGTAGATAAACAATACAGCAGTAACTGGCAAAAAGCAAGAGAAGTAAATATAATCCGCGGCGCATATCATTATTTTCTGCCCACAAAAAGCGGAAGATTGCAGGCGCAAAATTTTATTAAAACTGTCAGGCTTCAACCCGGAGATCTGCCGCCCGTTCTTGACGTGGAAGAATTATATGGCGTTAGGCCAGATAGTATGCGCAGCCGTGTTGCAGCGTGGTTGTTAGCCATACAAAATGCATATAATGTTAAGCCGGTTATTTATACAAATGTTTCGTTTTATAAAAATTTTCTCGGCCATCAATTTGATGATTACCCGCTTTGGGTAGCACATTATTTTGTAAAAAAGCAGCCGGGTATTTCAGAAAGCTGGAGCTTTTGGCAACACAATGCAACAGGCAAAATTAACGGCATAAAAACCCGCGTAGATTTTGATGTGTTTAGCGGAGATACCATAACGTTTAATAATTTGTTGATGCATTAAATTAGTAAGTGAAAAATTCAAAAGTAAAAAATGAAGCTGCTGTTTTGAGTTTTGAATTTTTACTTTTGATTTATGGATTACATCGAACATCTTAAAAAAGATAAAAAACTTGGCGCATTCATCAGCGAGCCGGTTCATGAACGCATTAAAACTCATAAAAATATTCCGCTGCAATTAATGGCAAGTATTATGAGCCAGCAACTGAATACAAAAGTGGCTAAAATAATTTATCATCGTTTTCTTGCTTTATACAAAAACAAAGAACCAAAGCCACAACAAATTTTAGATACACCAAACGAAACATTACGGGCAATTGGTTTATCTAATTCAAAAGTGAGTTATATAAAAAATGTTGCCGCATTTTGTGTTGAGCAAAAAATAACAGATAAAAAACTGCACGCCATGAGCAATGAAGAAATTAGTGAACTGCTTACACAAATTAAAGGCGTTGGAAAATGGACGGTAGAAATGCTGATGATGTTTGCACTTGGCCGCGAAGATGTTTTTTCAATAGATGATTATGGCGTTCAAAAAGCAATGATTAAAATTTATAAGCTTGATAAACTTGATAAAAAGCAACTGCGTGAAAAGCTTATAAAAATTTCAAACAAATGGTCGCCTTACAGAACTTACGGATGTTTATATTGCTGGCGCTGGAAAGACAATGCGCCGGTTAAAACATCTAAATAAAATATTTGTAACACCTTATACTTATATTTAGCTGTTCTAATCACTTCACTTAAATTTTTACAATGAAAACGCTGCTTATTCTTTGCTGCACAATTACTTTATTTTTATCTGCATCAGCACAATATCATTACCCAATAACAAAAACGGATGACAGTACCGATACTTATTTCGGTGTAACATATCATGATCCATACCGTTGGCTTGAACATATTGAAACACCCGAAGTAGAAACCTGGTTTAGGCAGCAGGCAACTTATACCGATTCCATTTTGAATAATTTAAATGGCAGAGATTCACTTGTTGCCGAATGGAAAGCACTGGATAAATTGCAGCCGGCAGTAATTGGCGCATTTGCTTATGAAAACGGCAGATTATTTTATCGTAAAACATTACCCGGTGAAAATGTTGGTAAAGTTTATTACAGGGATGGCGTTAACGGAACAGAGCAACTGTTGTTTGATCCAACTTCATACATACCAGGCAAAACACTTTCCGTGCAAAGCATAACGCCAAGTTACGATGGCAAAAAATTGGCCATTGCTTATGCAAATCAGGGTGCTGAAGTTTCTGTAATAAAGGTTTTGGATGTTGATTCAAAACAGTTTTTAAAAGATTCAATTTATCCATCTGCAGGCTTTAGCAGTTGGACGTATGATAATAAAGCTTTTATGTATAGTTGGATAAAGTCTGATGACAGCAAAGACCCAACTTCACGCTTAAGTTCTAAAACAAAATTACATGCATTAGATACTGATCAAAGTAATGATATTGATTATTTCAGCGATGCCAGTTATCCTGATCTGCATATTGATCCAAGCGTTTATCCTTATACATTTTTAAATGAAGATTCAAAGAAGTACATCTTCTCCGGAGAGGGAAGTGTGCAGAATGAAATGACGATGTTCTATGCTCCGATTGACCAATTGAATGCACCAAAAATTCAATGGCAGGTATTATGTACGCCTGCAGATAAACTGGTTCGCAGCATAATAATGAAGGATGATGATGTGTATGCGATAACTTATAATGGTGCAAAAAATTATAAAGTGGTTGCGAGCAGTTTAAAACATCCCGACTGGAATAATGCCACAACTGTTGCTGCTGAAAAAGCAGATCAAACGATTGAAAGCATTGCTTATTGTAAAGATTATATGTTCATAACATACAGCGATGGTATTAATAATTTTATCTCGAAATATAATTTCAACACAAAAAAAACAAGTGAAATAAAATTGCCTTTTACCGGCACAGTTGGTATTACATGTTATGATACAAAATCAAACAATTGCCTTATTGGTATAACTTCCTGGAACAAACCTTATACAGAGTTTAATTATAATGCAGAAACAGATGCGTTTTCACCCAGCAGCTTTAATAAGCCTGTTGTATATCCTGCGGCTTATCAAAATTTAGTGGTTGAAGAAGTACAGGTAAAAGGTCATGATGGGGCGATGATTCCGTTGTCAATCATTCATAAAAAAAATATTAAGATGGATGGCACTAATGTTTGCCTGCTGGATGGTTATGGAGCTTATGGAATTAGTATGACGCCTTATTTCAGTACACGTGAAAATGCATTGGCAGTAAGAGGCGTGATAGTTGCTATACCGCATGTGCGTGGCGGCAGTGAAAAGGGTGAAGCCTGGTATAAAGCCGGTTATAAAACCACAAAGCCAAACACCTGGAAAGATTTTATTAGCTGTGCTGAATATTTAATTGCAAAAGGTTACACTTCTCCGCAAAAACTTGCCGGCACAGGCACCAGCGCCGGTGGTATTTTAATAAGCCGTGCTGTAACTGAACGTCCTGATTTATTTGCAGCAGCTATTTGTAATGTGGGATGTGCCAATGCAATGCGGCTTGAGTTTGGATCCAACGGGCCGGTAAACATTCCTGAATTTGGTACCGTAAAAGATAGTGTTGAATGTAAAGCTTTGTATGAAATGGATGGTGTGCAGCATGTTGTAAATGGCACAAAATATCCTGCTGTTATTTGTGTGGGTGGATGGAATGATCCGCGTGTTGTAGCATGGCAGCCGGGTAAGTTTGCAGCGGCATTACAAAATGCATCTGCATCAGGCAAGCCTGTGTTGATGAAGATAAATTATGACGACGGTCATTTTACAGAAGATAAAAGCGTAACCTTCGCCAATTTTGCAAACATGTTTTCATTTGTGTTGTGGCAATGCGGGCATCCTGATTTTCAGCCAAAAAAATAAGAAAATTATTCGGATAAATCAGGGTATTTAAAGCTTATTTTCCAAACGCAGCGAGATTGGCTCCAAAAATTTTTACTGCAATTGCAAGCAATATCACACCAAAAAATTTTCGTACCGTAATCAATCCTGCTTTACCTAAAATTTTTTCAAGCCAGCTTAATAAATGCAGCGTTACAAATATTATAACAAGGTTTATTAAAATACCAATTAAAATATATTTCGCTTCATAATTTGCTTTAAGCGACATAATGGTTGTAAGCGTGCCTGTGCCTGCAATAAGCGGAAATGCAATGGGCACAAGCGTTCCTGTAGCACCGGCTTCTTCTTTAAAAAAAGTAAGCCCCAGCACCATTTCAAGACCAAGCAAAAACATTACGATAGAACCGCCAACGGCAAAAGAATGCACATCAAGATTTAAAACTTTTAACAACGGTTGCCCCGCATATAAAAAAATAACCATCAATGCGCCGCATGTAAGCGTAACTTTTAATGAATTTATTTTTCCGGTTTTATTTTGCAGCCCGATAAGCACGGGAACAGAACCAATAATATCAATAACAGCAAATAAGGTAAAGGTTATGGTAACTACTTTATTTAATTCCATACTGCTGATTTATGCAAAGTTAATTTTGTTTGAATGATGAAACTGATAATAGATTTGCATAACATTAATAAATTATGAAGTCATTATTATTTGCATGTTGCCTATTTGTTTTTTTAAATGCTGATGCGCAAACAACTGATACAGCCCATTTATATAATCCAAAAGCTGAAGCTGCAAAAGATATATCAGCCGCTGTAAAAAAAGCAAAAGCACAACATAAATTTGTTTTAATACAGGCAGGCGGCAATTGGTGCAGTTGGTGCAAACGCTTTAATAAAACGGTTACAGAAGATGCACAGCTTGATTCAACACTTAACGCTGATTTTGTTGTGTATCATTTAAACTACAGCCCCGAAAATATGAACCATGATGCATTTGCAAAATTGGGCTACCCGCAGCGTTTCGGCTTTCCTGTAATTATTATTTTAGATGATAAAGGCAACCGCATTCACACCCAAAATTCAGAATATCTTGAAGAAGGAAAAGGATATAATAAAGAAAAAATACTTGAGTTTTTACAAAACTGGTCGCCGCATGCCTTAGATCCTGCAACCTATAAGTTTGTAAAGAAAGATTAATATGCAACTAAGAAAAATTTTATATCCGGCAGTCATCAACATAATTTTTTTGCAAGTTGTTTTTGCGCAGGCAACTTCAGCAAAAAATTACCATGCATGGTGGAAGGATAACTATCCTTCATCAAAACAAAATCCAAAATCAAAACAGCTTTCTTTAATAAAAGTGCAGGGCAATAAATTTGTAAATGCAAACGGAGATACTATTTTATTTCGCGGCGTTTCCATTGCCGACCCCGATAAAATTGAACATGAAGGCCATTGGAACAAACAGCTTTTTGAACAGGTAAAAAATATCGGTTCAATGCTGGTGCGTATTCCGGTGCATCCCGTGGCATGGCGCGAAAGAACGCCGGTTAATTATTTAATTTTATTAGATTCTGCAGTAAGCTGGTGCACAGATATTGGTTTGTATATTGATATTGACTGGCACTCGATAGGCAATCTTGAAATGGAATTATTTCAAGACCCGATGTACAATACAAGCAAACAGGAAACCTACACATTTTGGCGAACGATTGCAAAACATTTTGCGGGCAATAATACCATTGCATTTTATGAACTGTTTAATGAGCCTACAACCTATCGCGGGCAATTAGGTGTGGTGAGTTGGAAAGACTGGAAAGAGATAAATGAAAACATCATTCACCTTATTCGCTCGTATGATGCTGAAACCATTCCGCTGGTGGCGGGTTTTGATTGGGCGTACGATCTTACACCTTTGCGCGAAGAGCCCATTAATGCAGAAAATATTGGTTACGTTACACATCCATATCCCAACAAACGCTCGCAACCCTGGGAACCAAAGTGGGAAGAAGATTTTGGTTTTGCGGCGCAACGTTACCCGGTTATTGCAACGGAAATCGGGTTTACCGTTCAAAAAAATGATCCTGCAGATGGCGCGGAACATTATGGCCAGCGTATTACAACTTATCTTGAAAAAAATGGTATCAGTTGGTTGGCCTGGGTATATGATCCTGAATGGTGGCCTCAAATGATCAAGTCATGGAACTTTGATCTAACACCATCAGGAGAATTTTTTAAAAAAGCAATGCAAGCAAAAAAATAAAGATCAATCTATAAATATAATTTCACCATTTGCTGCCAAAACCGCGGCCTGTGCGCTTCTTCATTCCAAATATAAAATTCAGGATGAATATTTTTACGGTTTAATGCCTGGCACAATTGAATGTTATTTTCAAAGAAGGGATCATCTCTGCCAATAACAAGTATAATTTTAAGCTGCCGCAATAACCGCAGAATTGATTCATCAGTAAGATTGGGAATGAACATTGATGGCATGTTAAAATAAACATCTTCGGTTACTTCTCCGTTTAAAAGATCAGGAAATTTTGGTGAAGAAGTAGTAAGATCGTACCGCGAACTCATGCCCACCACTTTCGAAAAAAAAGCCGGGTATTTAAACCCAAGATTAACGGCATGATAACCACCTAAACTGCAACCCGCAACTGTAATTAATTTATTGTTATTGCACGACCAGATGAACGGTAAAACTTCCCATAAAATATATTGTTCGTACTGCAGATGTTTTTTAATTTTTTCGCTTGCAGGAATGTCTTTATAAAAGCTTTCAATATCGTTGCTGTCAACACAAAACACATGCAGTTCGCCGTTATTAATTCTATCGCTGATGGCATCAATAATTTTCCAGTTTTCATAATCATAAAAACGTGCAGTGCGTGTAGGAAAAAAAATAACAGGCGTTCCGGCATAACCAAACACCAGCATTTCCATTTCTTTTTCAAGAGCCGGGCTCATCCATTTTTTATATAAGCGCTGCATATTATTTAAAGTGCAATGATGCGTTATTTTTTGCAGTAGCCTGTTTACTTATCATGAATATTTAAAGAAAAGTATGTTAACAGGTTTTCTTTCCATAAGGCATATCCTTTACTGCTTAAATGCAATCCATCTTCAACAAATAATGCTGCATCGGGTTCTCCGTTTTCATTCAGCATTTTATGATACATATCAATAAATTTTATTTGCGGATGATTGTTATTAATTGATTGTTCTATCAATTCATTAGCCTGCTTTATTTTTTCATTAATATTCCATCTTGAAGGGCTTGGTTTAATTGAAATATAAAATAGGGTTGCTGTTGCAAAACTTTCTGTGATGAGTGTAACAAGCTGTTCAAAAAAATTAAAAACATTTTCTGCGCTGTTGCCATCACCCAAATCATTATCGCCTGCATACACAACAATATATTCAGGGTTGTATGGTTTTATAATTCGTTTAAAATAATAAACACAGGCTTCTAAAGTAGAGCCGCCAAAACCAAGATTTACGGGTTTATATTTTTCAAAATCTTCGTACAAATTTTGCCACAATGTAATGGTTGAGCTTCCATAAAAAAGCATTTCAGGTTTGTATGTTATATTCAATGCTTCATTTTCTAATCGCTGAACATCTTCTTCGTACCAATTCATGATCTTATAAACAAGTAATTATTATTTTAACACCAATCGGTTGTAATAATGTGCAATGTATGCAATCAAACCTTCCATTTCCAGTTCTTCACTTCAGGCATATCAATTCCATTTTGCCTTATATAATTTTTATGTTCAATGAGTTTATCGTGCATTTCCTGCTTTAAATATGCAGCCGTATCGCCTAATTGCGGCAGCCTGTCAATAACATCCTGCACCAAATCAAAACGGTCCATATTCATTCAGTACGGTCATATCAAAAGGTGTGGTTATTGTGCCTTCTTCTTTATAACCACGCACATGAATATTATGATGATTGGTTCTGCGGTATAGTTAAGACGATGTATGAGCCATGGATAGGCATGAAAAGCAAAGATCACCGGTTTGCTTTTTGTAAACAGTGCATCAAAATCTTTATCACTTAAACCATGCGGATGTTCAGTTTCGGGTTGCAGTTTCATCAGGTCAACCACATTTACCACGCGTATTTTAAGATCAGGTAATTTTTCTCTTAAGATAGAAACCGCAGCCAGTGTTTCCAGTGTTGGTACATCGCCTGCACATGCCATTACTACATCGGGTTCTTCATCTTCATCATTGCTTGCCCAGGGCCATATACCGATGCCTTTTGTGCAATGAATAACAGCTTCATCCATGTTAAGCCATTGCGGCGAAGGATGTTTGCCTGCAACCACAACATTTACATAATGCCTGCTGCGCAAACAATGATCATTACCGATAATAAGCAGTTAGCATCTGGCGGCAAATACACGCGAACAACAGATGCTTTTTTATTTACAACATGATCAATAAAACCAGGATCCTGGTGTGTAAAGCCATTATGATCCTGCCGCCAAACATGCGATGCCAGCAGAATATTTAATGAAGGCAATTTTTTTCGCCAGTGAAATCAGCGAGTTACTTTCAGCCATTTTGCATGTTGATTGAACATAGAATCAATGATGTGAATAAAGGCTTCATAACAATTAAACAAACCATGCCTGCCGGTTAAAATATAACCTTCCAGCCAGCCTTCGCATTGATGTTCGCTTAACATTTCCATTACGCGGCCTTCTTTTTCAAGAAACTCATCGGTATCTTATTGTTTCAGCTTCCCATTGGCGGTTGGTGGCTTCAAACACAGCATTTAATTTGTTTGATAATGTTTCATCCGGGCCAAACAAACGAAAATTTTTTTGTTCAATATTCAGCTTGATAACGTCTCTTATAAACTTCCGGATACCAATGTATCGCCGGGACCAATTTCGCTTCTGTGTTTTAATTTTCAAACCATATTCTTTAAAATCAGGCATAAGCAGATCGTGTGAATGCATGCCGCCATTCGGTATGGGATTAGCGCCCATTCGTTTATTCCCTTTAGGAGCAAGCTCTTCTAATTCAGATAATAAACTTCCATCTTCATCAAACAATTCTTCGGGCTTATAACTTCTTAACCATTCTTCTAATTGTTTTAAATGTTCTGGATTATTTGCCGGATCTGATAATGGAACCTGGTGCGATCTGAATGTGCCTTCAACCGGCAATCCATCAACAAATTTTGGCCCTGTCCATCCTTTTGGTGTTTTTAAAATAATCATTGGCCAACGTGCACGTCTGGGTCATTATTATTAATTGCATTTGCTTTGATTGATTTAATTTCTTCTATCACCTTATCTAGAAGCGCTGCCATTTTCTGATGCATCTGCATCGGGTCATCCCCTTCAATAAAATATGGCTTCCATCCATAACCTTTAAACAAATTTTCAAGTTCATCATTGCTTATTCTTGCAAGCACAGTTGGATTAGCAATTTTATAACCGTTCAAATGAAGGATAGGTAACACTACGCCATCATTAACCGGATGTAAAAATTTATTGGAATGCCAGGCGGTTGCCAGCGGGCCTGTTTCAGCTTCGCCATCACCAATAACGCAACTAACAATTAAATCAGGATTATCGAAACACAGCGCCAAATGCATGGCTTAATGAATAACCTAATTCACCACCTTCATGCATGGAGCCGGGGCATTCAGGTGAAACATGGCTTGGAATGCCACCGGGAAAAGAAAACTGTTTAAATAATTTTTTCAAGCCTTCTTCATCCTGTGTTATTTCAGGATAAATTTCACTGTAAGTTCCTTCAAGATATGTATTGCCAACAAGCGCAGGGCCGCCATGGCCAGGGCCTGAAATATAAATCATATCAAGATCATATTTTTTTATGATGCGGTTAAGATGCACATAAATAAAATTTTGACCAGGTGTTGTGCCCCAATGGCCCAGCAACATTTTTTTTATATGTTCAAGCTTTAAAGGCTCTTTTATTAAAGCGGTTATCTCATAAATAAATTTGCCCAACAGACAAGATAGTTTGCAGCACGCCAGTATGCATTCATGTTTTTGTAAAAGCGCCGGGGATATTTCTTCTTTAACGGTTTCAAAAGGTTTGGTTTTCATCTTTTTATTTTTATGATGAATTAATTGCTTTGATTGGGTTTATAAATTGCAAATGTTGATGTTGCAATCATTAATTCTTCATTGGTTGGAATAACATAAACTTTCACTCCGCTTTTTTCTGCTGATATTATCTGCGCATTCATTTTTATTATTTTTTTCTTCATCCAATTGCATGTTGTATATAATTAAAATCGTTACAAATGCGTTTACGGATTTCAGGTGCATTTTCACCAATGCCGCCAGAAAAAATCAGGGTATCCAACCCATCTAAAGCGGCAATATAACCACCAATACATTTTTTTATTTGATAACAAAAAATATCAATTGCCAAAGCTGCATCTTTATTATTATTTTCATGCTGAAGCAATGTCTGCATATCGGCACTTAAGCCCGAAATTCCCAACAATCCAGACTGATGATTAATAAGATCATTAAATGCTTTTGCATTCATTCCCTTCTGCATTAAAATACCAGGCAACGCCGGGATCAAAATCGCCGCTTCTTGTGCTCATCACAATGCCACCGGTTGGCGTAAAACCCATGCTTGTATCAATGCATTTTTTATTTTTAACTGCAGCAATGCTTGCGCCGTTGCCAAGATGTGCAAGAATAATGCGGCCATGTGATGCAGCTTCATCATTCTTATTTAATTGCTGCATTAAATAACTGTAAGAAATGCCATGAAAGCCATAACGCTGAATGCCTTCATCAAAATATTTTTTTGGAATGGCAAATGTTTTGGCAACAGCGAAATGGTTGTGTGAAAAGCTGTATCAAAACAGGCAACCTGTAACAATAAAGGGTATTGATTTTTTAATAATTGAATGATCGCAATTTCAGCAGGCAAATGTTCGGGATCATAATCCGCAATATTGTTTAATTCATTTAAAAATTTTTCAGTTATTATTTCAGGATTTGTGTGATGCATTCCATGAACAATACGATGACCGGTTGCTTTTACATTTTCAAACCATGATTGTTTTTTACACCATTCAATTAATGAAATGATTGCTGCATTAAAATCATCCGCATTAATGTCAATCTCTTTTTTTACCTCATTTTCTTTTACAACCAGTTTTCCTTTTTGCAATCCTATTTTCTCAATTTTTCCAGATAATTTCAAAACTGGTTCTTCCTTTATTTCAAACAAAGCAAATTTTATACTGGATGAACCAGCATTAATAATTAATATGTTTGCATTGTTTTTATGCACCAGAATAAATGAATAATTATTCAGTTGAAGTTACATCGGCCTCTTCTCTCTCAACAGTAATGCTGCATTCGCCAACCAATGCAGCCACTGCGCCAACTGCAGCAAGCACAGGCGCAACCAGCGCACCCACCACACCAATCGTTAACGGAAAACTCATCAGTTCTTTTCCGCTTTTATCATGAATGGTTATTTTTCTGATATTGCCTTCTGAAAGAAGTTCTTTTATTTTTTTTAAAAGGCCTTCGCCGTTAATTGAAAAAGATTCTTTTTTAAAGCCCATAATTTTAATTTTTTAGATTAGCATTTTTACAAACTTATCTGTTATTAAATTAATTATATAATGAAATATTTAATCAAAAATTTTTTATCAATTATTTGCCTGTTATCATCTGCGGCAACGTTTTCACAAAATGTACTTCCTTATAAAAATCATTCGCTTTCAGTTGATGAACGGGTAAAAGATTTGCTTGCGCGAATGACGCCAGAAGAAAAATTCTGGCAGCTTTTTATGTGCCCGGCAAATGATGCTGATATAAATGACAGCACAACAATTCACGGTATTTTTGGTTTGCAGGTTAGTGCCGTTTCTAAAGATGAAGCCGGCCAAATGCTGAACTATAACACAACAGAAACCGCAAGTGCTCTCGCAAAAAAAATTAACCGCATACAAAAATATTTTGTTGAAAAAACAAGGCTCGGCATACCTGCAATTATGTTTGATGAAGCCTTGCATGGCCTTGTACGCGGCGGCAGCACTGCATTTCCGCAATCAATTGCTTTGGCTGCAACGTTCGATTCTTCGCTTATGTTTACCGTGGCTTCTGCCATTGCAGATGAAGCAAAAGAAAGAGGAATACGGCAGGTGCTTTCGCCGGTTATAAATATTGCCAGCGATGTGCGTTGGGGCAGAACAGAAGAAACTTATGGTGAAGATCCGGTGCTTGCTTCTGCCATGGGTGTTGCTTTTGTAAGCGCGTTTGAAAACAAAAATATTATTACAACGCCCAAACATTTTATTGCAAATGTGGGTGATGGCGGCCGCGATAGTTACCCGATTTATTTTGATGAAAGATTGCTTGATGAAATTTATTTTCCGCCTTTTAAAGCATGTATTAATTTGGGTGGATCGCGTTCTTTAATGACGGCATATAATTCATTAAACGGCATTTCCTGTTCATCAAACAGTTGGTTGCTGCAGCAAAAATTAAAAGACGAATGGAAATTTAGTGGCTTCGTAATTTCTGATGCCAATGCTGTTGGCGGTGATGTTGTATTGCACCACACCGCAAAAAATTATGCAGATGCAGGCGCCCATGCAATTAATAATGGTCTTGATGTGATTTTTCAATCAAGCATATATCATTATAAATTTTTTCTGCCTGCTTTTCTTAATGGAACCATCGATACAACAAGAATTAATGATGCAGTATCAAGAGTTTTAAAAGCAAAATTTGAATTGGGTCTTTTTGAAAACCCGTATGCAGATACATCTTTAATAAATAATGCAACCGATTCTTTACATAAATCAATTGCTAAAAAAGCTGCGCTTGAATCAATTGTTTTATTAAAAAATAATGATCATATTCTTCCCTTAAATAATCACATGCACACAATTGCTGTGATTGGAAAAGATGCAGATAGTGTAAGGCTGGGCGGTTACAGCGGCACTGGAAATAATGTTGTTAGTATATTAAATGGAATAAAACAAAAGGCTGCGCCAAACATAAAAGTTTTATATACTGAAGGCGTTGCAGTAATGCAAAATGATTATACGATGATTGATTCAAAATACTTAACCAGCTTAAACAATGAGCCAGGTTTAAGTGCGGCTTATTTTAATAACATAACCTTATCCGGCGAGCCCGCGGTTAAAAAAGTTGATAAAGAAATTAATTTTTTATGGACGTTATCCTTACCTGATAAATTAATAAAAGATAATTTTTATTCTGCACAATGGCAGGGAAAAATCACATCACCATCAACCGGAAAATTTAAAATTGGTTTGGAAGGCAATGATGGATTCAGGTTGTATTTAAATAATAAACTTGTAATTGATAACTGGCAAAAACAAACGTACAGCACGTTACTAACCGATTTTTATTTTGAAAAAAATAAACCGTATGATATTAAGATAGAGTTTTTTGAACCAAACGGAAATGCACATCTTAAGTTAATCTGGAATGTTGGTGTGCAGCATAACTGGCAACAAAAAATTCAGCAGGCTGTTGCAATAGCAAAACAGGCCGACGTTGCAATTATAACAGCCGGCATTCATGAAGGTGAATTTCAAGACAGGGCAATGCTTTCTTTGCCCGGCCACCAGGAAGCATTAATTAATGCGGTTGCAAAAACGGGTAAGCCGGTAATTGTATTGCTGGTTGGCGGCAGCGCAATTACCATGAATAACTGGCTGCACAATGCAAGCGCTGTTTTGGATGTTTGGTATGCTGGTGAAGAAGGCGGCGCTGCCATTGCAGATATTTTGTTTGGAGAGTATAACCCTGCCGGCCGGCTGCCCATAACGTTTCCAATAAGTGAAGCGCAGTTGCCGCTTGTGTACAATCATGCACCCACCGGCCGTGGTGATGACTATTATAATTTAAGCGGGCTGCCTTTATTTCCTTTTGGTTTTGGTTTAAGCTATACTGATTTTTTATACAGCGATATTGTGCTCGAAAAAAACAGTATTCACAACAATGATTCGGTTGTTGTTTCATGCAATATCAAAAATACAGGAAGCAAAGCCGGTGATGAAGTGGTGCAATTATATCTTCATAAAATATTATCTTCTGTTGCACAACCGGTAACTCAATTAAAAGCTTTTAAACGAATACATTTAAAAGCAGGAGAAACAAAAAAAGTTTCGTTTCTTATAACGCCGGATATGCTTAGCCTGTTTGATGTTAATATGAAAAAAATTGTTGAGTCCGGCGATTATTCTATCAGCATCGGCGCTTCTTCAAGAGATATTCGTTTAAAACAAAAACTTACTGTACAATAATTGTTTTGCGATAAGCGGTTGGGCAGCAACCGGTATGTTTTTTAAACAGCTTATTAAAATTAGATGCCGTAGTAAAACCGGTTTTATAAGCAATTTCAGCAACGGTTAAATCAGTATTTAATAAAAATTTTGATGCATGAGACAGTCTTGTTTGCTGCAAATAATCAATAAAATTTTTACCGGTTTTTTGTTTAAAGAAACGGCAAAATGATTCGGGTGTAAGGTTAATAATTCTGGCAACTTCTTTTAAAGAAATGTTCTTTTTAAAATTTGCATTTATATAATTGAACACATTTGTTAACCTGTCTGAAGCCGGATGTTGTTTTACAGCAACCTGTTCATTAATGCAATTGTATTCATTTGAAACAGCAATTGTATTTAAAATGTCAAGTAAAATAATACATCTGTTTAAGCCTTGTGCGGCAAGCATTTTTTCCAGTTTTACCACTATCTGTTCTTTGGTTTTTCCGGCAATCTCAATTCCATATTTAGCGTGCAAAAACAACTTGTTCACTGCCGCTGCTTCTTCCATTTCATAAAAACAATCAGAAAAAATCTTTGCATTAAAATAAGCCACCAATGCCTTTGATCTTTTAATACAATTTTCAGCATAAAAGCTTTTATCACTCATCCAAATATGCGGCACATCTTGTCCAATCAATAATAATTCGCCTGCGGCAAAGTCAGTAACTTTTGTGCCTATTATCTTTTTTCCAAATCCTTCTTTAATATAAACCAATTCAAATTCAGGATGTGCATGAAAAGAAGAAGAAAAAAATGCCTCATCTCTTTCTATGATATTAACCGGCGATTTAAATAAACTGCTGATGTTTGTAGAAACTATCTTCATTGCGTTTGCTTATAATTAACAATTATTGGCTAAATATTGATATTTTTAACAAACTTATTAAAAAATTTAAAAAAGTTTTTAAACTTTATATAAGCAATGGAAATTCGAAATAAACTGCTGAAAAAAGAAATACTAAAACAATTGTATTTTAATAAGTTTTTTTCTATTGCTGCTTTAAGCACCAGTTTAAATAAAAGCATACCTATTATTCTGAAAGTGATAAATGAATTAATTAAGGAAGGACTTGTAGTTGAAACCGGCTTTGCGCCTTCAACAGGCGGCCGCCGTGCTGTTATGTATTCATTAAAACCAGGTTTGCAATACATTATTGCTGTTGCCATGGATCAATTTGTAACAAGAATTGCTGTAATGGATACCAGTAATGCCTTGGTTGGTTCGGTTGCAAAGTTTGAAATTCCGTTGGCAAAAAACGCCGATGCATTGCCGGAACTAATTACACATATTCAACAGGTAATAAGAGAATCGGCCATAGCAAAAGAAAAAATCATTGGTATAGGAATTGGTATGCCTGGCTTTATTGATGCCAGAAAAGGATTGAATTATTCTTTTTTAGAATCTGATAATAAAAGCATTTGTGATATTATTTGAGAAGCTACGGGTTTGCCTGTGTTTATTGATAATGACTCAAGCCTTACTGCCTTTGCAGAATTAAAATTTGGTATTAGGCAAAGCCAAAAAAAATGCAATGGTTATTAATATTGGATGGGGAGTTGGATTGGGGATGATATTAAATTCAAAATTATTCAGGGGTGAAAATGGTTTTGCGGGTGAGTTCAGCCATATTTCTCTTTTTTCAAACAATAAACTTTGTTCCTGCGGAAAAATGGGTTGTCTTGAAACAGAAACCTCGCTTTTTGTAATTATTGAAAAAGCAAAGCAGGGTTTAAACGATGGCAGAACATCTGTTTTAAAGACCAGATTTTTAATGTTGATGTTGAAACTGCTTTTGAACTAATAGTAAAAGCAGCCCAAAAAGGCGATCAATTTGCTATTGAAGTGATTTCAAAAGCAGGGTATGAAATAGGAAGAGGTATCTCGATTTTAATACATCTTTTAAACCCCGAAACTAATTATTTTAAGCGGAAGAGGAGCCATTGCAGGAAAGTTATGGAAAGCGCCCATGCAGCAGGCAATTAATGAATTTAGCATTCCAAGGCTTGCAGCACATACCGAAATTGAAATGTCAATATTAGACATAAGGCAGAATTAATTGGCGCTGCCGCTTTGGTGATGGAAAACTTTGAAAGATTGATCTGAAAAAACCAATTCATGCATTAAGTTTATTATGAATAAAACGATAAATCAGAATTTTTAAAATCAAAATGATTCTTATGAAAACACCTATTCGCTTACTATTGTTTCTTGTTATGACAACCATAGGCATGTATGTGAAAGCCCAGGAAAAAAGAACTATTTCCGGCATTGTGCAGGATAGCGCCAGCAGAGGCATTCCCGATGTTTCTGTGAGATTAAAAGATTCCAAAACCGGAGCTGTTACCGATGCACAAGGCAATTTTAAAATTGCATGCCAATGCCAACGAGTGCTTTGCAATTTTCATCTGTTGGATATGTTACAAAGGAAGCTCCGGTGGGCAGTAATACCATTATGGCAGTTTCACTTCAAACCAGCAAACAATGCGTTAAGTGAAGTGGTGGTAACAGGCTTTGGAACCAGAACAAATACAAGGAAACTGTCTTACTCTGTTACGGAAGTAAAGGGCATCGAATTACCAAAACCAATAATGCAAATTTTGTTGATGCATTACAAGGCAAGGTAGCCGGTGTGTATATAGCTCAAGGTGCCGGCGGCCCTTCATCCAGCGCACAAATAAGAATTCGCGGCAACTCAAGATTAGACCCGAATACGCAACCATTAGTGGTAATTGATGGTATATTGATTGAGCCGGAAAATACAGGCGCAAATTCATGGGGCGCCAACCAGGATTTTGGTAATATTATTAAAGACCTTAACCCGGATGATTATGAAAGCGTAACCGTTTTAAAAGGTTCGGCAGCTTCTGCTTTATACGGTTCAAAAGCTTTAAATGGCGTTTTATTAATCACCACAAAGAAAGGTGTCGGCAAGAAAAGGCCTTGGAGTTACTGTTACGCATAATGAATCTTACGATAAAGCATATAAATTGCCTGATTTTCAAAATGAATATGGGGCCGGTATTTCTACAACATGGAATACAGACGCCCAGGGCAACAGGGTTGTAGATCCTGCTCGGCATATATAGGCAATGCTCCGGATGCAACTTTCTCATACGGGCCAAAATTTGATGGAAAACCTGCTATAGATCTGGATGGCAGAACAGTTCCCTGGGTTGCCAATAATCCGCTGGATTTCTTTCAAACAGGAAAATATATTAACACAAATGTTGCCATAGAAGGTGGTACGGAAAAAAGCACTTTTCGTTTTTCTTATTCTAATCTATACAACAACAGTGTAATGCCTAATAATAATCTTAAAAGAAACAGTTTTGATTTAAGGGCAACACAACAGGTTTCAAAAAATATCAGCTTAGATGCCAGTATAAATTATACGAACAATAAAATTTTAAATCCAATATCACAGGGAGGAAACGACAACCCGATTTTTGCCTTTAGTTATTTTGCACCAAGAAACGCTGACATTGATTATTACATGAGTCATTATGTTGATTCTATTAATGGCGGCAGAAAAGCTGTAGGTATCGGTCCAAACAAAGACCCTTATTATTTAGCTCATGTTTTCTGGGATTATTTTGAAAATAATTCGCAAAGAACCGAAAATAATTTGCTGGCTAATTTAGATATACATGTAACTTTTACACCATGGTTAAACATGTTGCTAAGATCGAACATCAACAATTATAACGATATTACAGAATCAAAGAGAAATGGTATTGGCGCAGGTTTTAGCGGTTCAGGATATTATAATTTTAATCCTGCTGCTAACTATGAATTAGCTCAAAGCAATTACAGAAATGCAAGGTTTCAAGGTTTATTGAACTTTTCAAAAAGCCTTAATAATGATTTTGATTTAAATGCAAGTATAGGTGGTGAAGTTGATACCGAAATTTTGGAGGAAGAAGCAGCGATGCTTATACAAACGGAGGCTTAACTATACCTGGCATTTATACAATATCTAACTCGTTAAATGCTGCCGGTGTTACTGTAAGCAATGTTCCATCTAAAATATTAGCTGCATTATACACTTATGGAGATTTAACATGGAAAAATATGCTTACGTTAAATTTCAGTTTACGTAACGACTGGTCTTCTGCCTTAACTTATGCAAACGGCACAGGAGATTATTCTTACTTATATCCAAGTGCAGGTTTGGCGTGGGTGTTTACAGAATTACCTTATTTTAAAAATACAAATTCTGTGCTTTCTTATGGTAAGCTCAGGGCAAGTTTAGGTTATACAGGATATGATTTAACTCCATACACATTAAATCAAACCGGTAATTACGGATTATCGGGAACGTTTAATAATTCAGGAAACAGCAATCAGCAAGTATATACATTTAATGGAAGCACATTGCCAAATTTTAACGTTAAAAATGAACTTACCCGTGAAATAGAATTTGGTGCGGACATCAGGTTCTTTAACAACAGGCTTGGCATAGATGCAGCTTATTATAAAAAGAACACCTTTAACCAAATATTAAGCTTGCCTGCGTCTGTAGAAAGTGGTGTAAGTTCAAAACTTATAAATGCCGGTAATATTCAAAACGCGGGTATAGAATTATTGTTAACTGCAACGCCCATAAAAAGCAGGAATTTTACCTGGAATGCAACCGTAAATTATACAAGAAACAGGAATAAGATTATTTCTTTAGCACCAGGCGTTGATAATTACCAGTTGGAACTTGCTTTTGGTGCTGATGTGGTTGCTGAAGCCATTCCGGGTTCAACTTATGGCACTGTGGTTACACAATCAGCTTTTGCAACCTACCAGGCTAAAGATGCAAACGGTAATAATGTAGCAAGCCCAAGCAATGGTAAACGTGTAATCGGCACGCCTAATAATGCTGCATACACAGCCGGAGCAGGTGCCTATTATACTTATTTAAGATCAGGTGAATACGATGGTTCTCAAAAAACTTTAGGTAATATTATGGAAAATTACCTTGCCGGCAACTACACAGGAATTTGATTACAAGAGTTTTATTTTAAGCTTTCAGATTGATGCAAAAATTGGCGGTTTAATGGCGTCTGCCACAGATCAATACGGCGGCCAGTCCGGTGCCTTTACGTATTCTTTATTTGGAAGAGATGCAGCACATGGCGGCGTATCTTATACAGATGCAAGCGGTGTTAAGCATGATGATGGTATTATTCCCGACGGTGTTTTGGCAAATGATATATCAGTGTTACATCTGGCGGCCAAACCATTAATCTTGGCGGAATGAGTTATGCAGATGCAGTTAGCAAAGGATATTTAAAGCCTGTTCCCGCTTATGCATACTGGTATAATTTAACAACCTGGGCAAGCGGTATCAGAGCTTACTCCGTTTTCGAAAATTCGTGGGTAGCAGTAAGGCAGGTTTCAATAGGATATAATTTGCCATCAAGCATAACAAAGAAAATAAACATAAACAGCCTGCGTATTTCGTTAATAGGAAGAAATCTCGGATACCTGTATAAAACCGCAAAAGATGGTATTAATCCTGAAGGCTTGTATAATAATGATGCAGCCGGGTTTGCAGAATATGGCGGATTACCTTATATAAGAAGTTTAGGATTTTCAATTAGCGCAGGTTTTTAAAAACATTAAAGCAGAATATGGAATGAATTAATCAAATTTTCGAATCCTGTTTATAAGCAATGAAAATTTATGATGAATTCCATTTGATAAAAAAATAAAAATTAAACAGATGAAACCGATTAAAACAATAATACCTTTTTTAATTTTTACAGTATTATTTGCTTCCTGTAAAAAAGAAACTTTTGTTAAGGCTAACATTGATCCGAATGTTTTATATGCGGTTGATCCGGGTGATCAGTTTTTAGCAGCAGCCTCAGGCAGCCAGGACGATTTTGAATATTATTATGATATGTACCGCGATATAATGCCGTGGATGCAATATATAACCCCTGATCCGGGAAATGGTTATAATTTTACTGGGGTAGGCAGTAACTTTGATACAAGATACGGTAAAATATTTTACGGCCGTGTTGGAGCAGATTTATCAGATATTCCCTACTTAGTTGCTAAAATGAGCGCAGATGAACAGGCTGCCAGTGTTTATGAAGTTAACATTGCTGCAATTTTTAAAGCTTATTATGCTTTTTATGTAAGCGATATAAACGGCAGCATTCCATATACACAAGCATTTCAGGCAAGATATGGCGGCACCTTAACGCCAGTTTACGATCCGCAGCAAGAATTGTTTGATACACTTGACCTGCAAATTAAAAATGCAGTTAAAACGCTCGAAACATCCCAAAGCACTGCTCAAACACTTTATGGAGCTAAAGATCCTTTTTATGGTTCAGCAGCAGATGAAGCAGCCGAATGGGCAAAAGCAGGCAATGCATTGAGATTAAAAATTGCTATGCGGCTAATGAAGCGTGATCCGGCAAAATTAAAAGCCATTGCCACTGAAGTATTGGCCGATCCAAATCAAATGTCTTCGGTTGATGATACATGGGTATTGCTTGTAGGCCCAACTTATGCTGATGCTGGCGGCAATTATAATCCTACCGGTTTTGCAGCCGGAAAGCCTGTGGTAGATTTTTTTAAAGCACATGCTGATCCTCGCTTACGTATTTATTATCGCCCAAATAAAGATGGCGATTATGTAGGAAGCTATACAAATCCTGATACATCTCATCTTCCTCAATATGCGGCTTTATATTCTGTGGCAGATACATTGTCTGAAATTCAGCACAGGTTATTTACACCAGATTATGATGAAGGTGATGGAAATGGCCCGGGTACTGGTGTTGGATTCTTCCCATTTCTTACATATGCAGAATATTGCTTTATAAGAGCGGAATTAGGTGCAAGAGGCATAACATCTGATGATGCTGCAACATGGTACACAAATGGCGTTACCGCTTCCATTGTATTTTATGATCAACGTGCACAAGCAGCAAAAATTTCAAACTATACACCGGTAACGGCAACAGAAATAACGTAACTATCTTGCTTCTCCGGGTGTAACATTCGATGCTACACAAGCAATTGATCAAATCGTTTGCCAGGCATATATTGATTTTTACCGGCAGCCAAGCGAAGCATGGGCATGGTGGAAAAGAACGGGTTATCCAAACACTACATCTGTTTTGGCTTGGGAACCATTAACATCTCATGGCGCACCCTTAGTTATACCAAGGCGTGCACCTTTAACACCGTTGCCAATTACTGATGCAAATTATGCCAACCAGCAGGCTGCATTTCAAGACATGGAGAAAGATCCTAATTTTGGCGCACCCCAAGATCCAAACGGCAGGGTTTGGTGGGATGCACAATAAAATAAATTTTTGTCTCAATATAAACTCCCTGTTATTTTTAACCGGGGAGTTTTTGTTTTTAACCGTTCTAAATAAGTAATTAACCTTATTCAATTAAGCAATAAATAGAATAATTTGGCTGTTACATTAATATGACTTTCAATTTTAAAATAAGCAAAACAGTTCATCCGTTTTTAAATATTGTTTGGGTGTATATGCTTATGTTTTTTAATAATGCTGCCGCCCAAAACATCAACGATTCTGTTTTTAATCCATCTGTTATTGCAAACATTAAATTGCAAAATGCAAATGGCGGTAATGCCGTTTTTTTAAATGATGTTCAACATGCAAAACCTTTAACGCTATTTATTTTTTTATCGCCTGAATGCCCTTTGTGCCAAAATTATTCAACCACATTAAATAAATTGTGCAGGCAATATGCAGCTAATGTGCAGATGTATGGAATTATTCCTGGCAAAGCTTATACAATTGATGATGTAAAAAAGTTTGCTCATCAATACAAAATTTCATTTCCAATATTAATTGATGCAAATAAAAAGCTTACTGCCTGTTTGCATGCTTCTGTTACGCCACAGGTAATTTTATTGAACAATAAAAATGTGCTTTTGTATAAAGGAGCAATTGATAACTGGGTTCAATCACTTGGCAGGCAAAGAGTAAACGTAACAGAATTTTTTTTGCAGGATGCATTGCAGCAATCAACAAGCAATAAAACTGTATTAGTAAAACGAACAAAGGCAGTGGGCTGCAGTATAAATGATTATTGATATGAGGACGATACTGGGTTTTGTTTTTGTGTTTATGATTTTTAAATGTTATGGCCAGCAGCTAACCTATTATAAAGATATTCGCCCCATCATTCAAACAAAATGCAGCAGTTGCCATAAACCCGGCGAATCTGCACCGTTTTCATTATTAACATACGATGATGTTGCAAAACGCGCCAGCTTTATTAAAGAAGTTGTTCAAAAAAAATACATGCCGCCATGGAAGGCTGATAACAACTATGTGCATTTTGCAAACGATCGTTCCTTAACTCAAAAACAAATTAATGCAATAGTTAAGTGGATTGATGATAAAGCGCCTGCAGGTGTAGAAACATCTGCCAGCGAAGCTCCGGCTTTAAGCGGAACAATGTACAACCGCAAACCCGATTTAATATTAATGGCAAAAGATACTTTTCATGTTAAGGGTAACAAGTCGGAAATATTTGTAGTATATAAAATTCCTTTTGAATTGCCAGATTCGCAAAACGTTGAAGCCATCGAATTTTACAGCAGCAATAAAAAATTAATTCACCATGCCAATTATGCAATTCATCCTGTTTTAGATACAAGCGTTAATATTTATACAACCGCATCGTTTATAAATTTGTCTGAAGATGATCGCACAAAATTTGCACAGTATGTTCCTTATCAAAAAGAAATTTCTTATTATGGCGGATGGATTCCCGGCTCCGGTTATGAATCATATCCAAAAGGTTTTGGCTGGGTAATGCCTAAACGCGGCGTAATTTTATTAACCGTTCATTATGCGCCATCGCCCATTGATACAATAAGCATTTCAGGCGTAAATCTTTTCTTTACAAAAAACCCTGTGCTGCGTAAAGTAAAGGTCATCAGTTTTGGTTCCGGCGGCATTGGCGAAAAAGAAATTTATCCTGATTTTTATATTGAACCAAATAAAATAAAAACCTTTCGGCTTGATGTAACAAACCCGGGCGAAGATTTTTCTATCATGACCGTTTGGCCGCACATGCATTATTTGGGTAAAGAATTTACAGCCTTTGTTACAACTCCAACTAATGATACAATAAAGCTTGTTCATATACCGGAATGGGATTTCCGCTGGCAGGATATTTATAAATTTAAACATCTTGTAAAAGTGCCCAAAGGTTCTACCATACATATCATTGGCACGTATGATAACACAACAAACAATCCGTTCAATCCGCATAATCCGCCGCAAACCGTTTGGTCTTTTGGCGATATGTATTCAACAGATGAAATGATGACCTTATTAATGTTATTTCTGCCGTATGAAAAAGGTGATGAGAATGTTAGTTTGCAATAATATTTTGCAATGAAAAAAATTTTATTACATATTTCATTGCAGTTAATTTTTTGCTGCTGCTTACATAGATTAACCAGCGCTCAAAATAAAGAACCCTTATTTACATTACTAAACCCAAAACAAACCGGCGTTTCTTTTATCAATAATATTAAAGAAGATGATTCGCTGAATGTGTTGCGTTATGAATATTTATACAATGGTGCCGGCGTTGGCATCGGCGATTTTAATAACGATGGTTTGCCTGATATATTTTTTTCATCCAATACTTCATCAAACAAGTTATTTATAAATAAAGGCAACTTTAAGTTTGAAGATGTAACTGCAATTGCAAACGTTGCAGGAAACGGAACATGGAGCACCGGCGTAAGTGTTGCTGATGTTAATGGCGATGGCTTGCTGGATATTTATGTTTGCCATTCCGGTTATTATAATGATCCGCAAAAATTATCAAACGAATTATTTATTAACCAGGGAATAAAAAATGGCATTCCTGTTTTTAAAGAAATGGCAAAAGAATATGGACTGGATGCGCCGGGCACACAAAGCACGCAAGCCGTTTTTTTTGATTATGATAAAGATGGCGATCTGGATATGTTCTTGCTAAATCATTCCATCAACACGTTCGATCCTTTTGCAAACACAAGTAAAATAAGAGCAACGCCAAACTTTAATTATGGCAATCGTTTGTTTCGAAATGATAAAGATGCATCTGGCAAAATTCATTTTACTGATGTTACATTACAATCCGGCATCATAAACAATGCATTAAATTTTGGCTTAAGTGTTACCGTTAGTGACATAAATAAAGATGGCTGGCCTGATATTTATACAACAAGTGATTACACCGAAAAAGATTGTTATTACATCAACAATCATGATGGCACTTTTACTGAATCTTTAGAAAAATCATTTGCGCATATTTCAAAATATTCAATGGGTGCTGATATTGCGGATTACAACAATGATGGCCGCCCTGATGTATTTACATTAGATATGTTGCCAGAAGATAATCATCGCCAAAAATTATTAAAAGGCCCTGACGATTATGATCAATATCATTTGCTGGTTGACAGCGGATTTTATTATCAGCAAATGCGCAATATGTTGCAGTTAAATGAAGGCGAAGATGAAAATAAAAATGTTCGTTTTAATGAGATAGGTCAGTTGGCCGGTGTTTCAAACACAGACTGGAGCTGGAGCGGTTTGTTTGCAGATTTTGATAATGATGGCTGGAAAGATTTATTCATCACCAATGGTTATTTGCGCGATTATACAAACATGGATTTTTTAAAGTTTGATGTTGCTGATGCAAAAATTGAAGCAGCAAAACAAGGCAATCAAAATTTTCAAACCTATGATCTTGTGCAAAAAATGCCTTCCAATAAATTAAGCAATTATGTTTTTCAGAATAATCATGATCTCACTTTCAATAATAAAACAAAAGATTGGGGTTTGTATAAACCAACTGTTTCAAACGCCGCGGCGTATGCAGATTTTGATAATGATGGTGCGCTCGATTTAATTGTTTGCAACAACAATGAACCTGCACTTTTATACCGCAACAATGCAAACGAAATTTTGCACAATCATTACATCAAGCTTCATTTAATTGGTGAAGGAATGAATACAAAAGCGTATGGTGCAAAAGCAGAAATTGTTACGCCTGACAGCAACATGCAATACCAGGAATTGTATCCGGTTCGCGGTTATCAGTCAACCGTTACACAGGATTTAATTTTTGGTTTATCTAAAGACACAATCATCAATCAAATTAAAATTGTTTGGCCAAATGATAAACAAACAATTTTAAAAAACGTTAAGGCAGATCAAACAATAGAATTAAAACAAAGCGATGCACAACCAGTTTTAATTCAAACAAAAGATTCAATAAAAATATTTAAAGATGTAACGGCAACTGCAGGCATCAATTTCATTCATAAACAAAATAATTTTATTGATTTTAAATCAGAACCATTATTGCCTTATCAGTTATCAAAGCAAGGCCCGGCGCTTGCAAAAGCTGATGTAAATGGTGATGGTTTAGAAGATATTTTTTTGGGCGGCGATATTAATCAATCTTCAAAATTGTATTTGCAAAATAAAGATGGAAAGTTTTATGAATCACCATCGCAACCATGGAATATTGATTCAGCAAGCGAAGATGTGAATGCAGTTTTTTTTGATGCAAACAATGATGGCTTTGCAGATTTATATGTGGTAAGCGGCGGAAATGTGTATGATGATAATTCACCCGAATACCAGGATCGTTTATACATAAATGATGGTAAAGGAAATTTTACAAAGGCCTCAAACGCTTTGCCGGCAATGCTTTCAAGCAAGTGCGCTGTTGCAGTTGGTGATTTTGATAACGATGGTTATACAGATATTGTTTGTTGGCGGCAGAGGTGCTCCGGGTTCGTTTCCGCTTGCATCAAAAAGTTATTTATTGCATAACGATTCAAAAAATGGCAACATACATTTTACTGATGTAACAGATGCTGTTTGTCCGCAACTGCGTTTGCCGGGCATGGTTACGGCTGCATGTTTTGCAGATATAAATAATAACCATTTTCCTGATCTTTTAATTGCCGGTGATTGGATGCCGGTTATGCTTTTTAATAACAACAAAGGAAAGTTTGAGAACATTTCAAATCAGTTAACAAACTTAAGCGGCATGTGGTCATCAATTACAGCAGCAGATGTTGATGGTGATGGCAGAACAGATTTTATTTTGGGTAATTGCGGTTATAATAACCAGTTTAAGGCAAGCGATAAAAAACCTGTTACAATGTATGCTGCAGATTTTGACAATGATGGTTTAATTGATCCGATAGTTTGTTATTACATCAACGGAAAAAGTTATCCGATGGCATCAAAAGATGAATTGCTTGATGAAATTCCTTCGCTTAAAAAGAAGTTTATAAAATACAATGATTATGCTGATGCAACCATTAATGATATCTTTTCAGCAGATCAAATTAAAAAAGCAAAAGTATATACCTGCAACCAGTTGTGCTTCGGGCATTTTATATAATAATGGCAATAATAAATTTGAGTTTAAGCCTTTACCGCTTGAAGCGCAGTTTTCAAAAATATACGGAGCTGTGGTGGATGATTTTGATAACGATGGCATTAAAGATATTTTAATTGCGGGCAATTTTTTTTCATACAAAACAGAATTGGGAAAAGATGATGCAAGCCTCGGCTTGTTGTTGAAAGGTTATGGTAACAGAACATTTAAGCCTGTTGATCCGCATGTAAGCGGTTGTTATATTGGTGGTGATGTGCGTGCTGTAACTGAAATAAAAAATAAAAAAGACAACCTTATTATAATTGGAAAAAATGCAGATGCGGTGCAGGTTTTAAAATGTAATAATAAATGAAAAGATTGATTGCAATTTCAGGTTTATTGTTGACTCATTTTTTTTGCAATGCGCAAATAACAAGATTTTGATAAAGATGCAACGCCTTTGCATCGTGCGGAAAAAGCATTAACTGATGTTATTATTCATGATATTTTTTCGCCGCCTGTTGCAAGCCGCATTTATGTATATGCAAACATGGCTGCTTATGAAGTGCTGGTTAACTCAGGATGCAAACTATATGTCTTTGCAAACACAGTTAGATTCGTTTCCAAAAATTCCGGCTCCAAAAAATAAAATTTCATTTTCACTTGCATCTGTGTATTCTTTTTTATTGGTTGGAAAACACTTGGTGTATTCAGATTCTGTGCTGCAAGATTCAATGAACTTAATTTTAAAATGGTACAACAAAAAAATTGATGCAGTTGTTTATAAAAATTCGCTTCAATATGGAAAACAAATTGCAGACAGCATTATTACTTATGCATCAAAAGATCATTATAAAGAAACAAGAAGATTGAGGCGATATGCTTATTTAAGAGAAGATGGCAAATGGAGCCCGACGCCGCCGGGTTATTTTGCAGCGGTTGAACCATACTGGAATAAAATAAGGTGTTTAACATTGGATTCTGCTAATCAATTTAAGCCAAAAACAGTAGTACCCTTTAGTAAAGATTCTGGAAGTGATTTTTATAAGCAGGCTTATGAAGTATATGCAATCGGAAATAATTCATCAAAAGAGCAAAAAGCTATTGCGAGCTTTTGGGATTGCAATCCTTTTGATCTAAATACCAATGGTCATTTATATTTTGCATCAAAAAAAATTTCACCCGGCGGCCACTGGATAAATATTACAGCGCTTGCTTGCAAAAAAACAAACAGCGATATTCTAAAATCATCTGCTGCTTATACATTGGTTTCAATTGCTTTGTTTGATAGTTTTATCAGTTGCTGGGATGAAAAATACAGGAGCAACAGTATTCGTCCTGAAACATACATTAATAAATATATTGATGAAAGCTGGCGGCCTTTATTGCAAACGCCGCCATTTCCTGAATATACCAGCGGGCATAGCGTAATATCAACAGCTTCTGCGGTTGTACTTACAAAAATTTTTGGAGATCATTTTTCTTTTGATGATTATACAGAAGAAGAATTTAATTTACCTGTCAGGCATTTTAATTCTTTTATTGATGCAGCCAATGAAGCAGCTATTTCAAGATTTTATGGCGGCATTCATTATCGCTCTGCAATTATAAATGGGCAAGACCAGGGTTATAAAATCGGTGAACTGGTTTTAAAAAAAATACAGCTGCAAAAACCTGCAACAAAATAAGTATCTTATTATTTCCCCGGCGTAATAATAATATTGCGATAATCAATCGGGCCATGATCTCCCTGAATATATAACGGCCCGGGTTCGCCTTCTTTGCTATTAATGGCTCCGCCTGTTATGCCCGGAATTTCCCGATTGCAGATCACTGTTTTTCCGTTAGCAACAACCGTTACCATTCTGCCAATAAGCGTAATATCATACGATTGCCATTCGCCCGGTTTTTTAGAAGCAATTTCACTTGGCGCAATAAAACCGTAAATAGCACTGAACACACCTTTTAAAGGTTCATCTTCATGGCTTGCTTCAATCTGCACTTCATAGCGGCCGCGTAAATAAACGCCGCTGTTGCTGCCTTCGGGATAACGAAATTCTATATGCAAGTTTAAAATCTTTAAATACTGCATCTGTTACAAGATTTGAACCTGAATGCGGGCTTTGCAAAATACCATCTTTTACTATCCATTGATTTTGTTCGCCTGATGCATGCCATCCTTTTAAATCTTTGCCATTAAATAAGGTGATTGGTTTTTGCCAAACCGGCGCTGACGCACGCTTCAATAAAGGAGCACGCACCGCACTCCAGTTATAATTTTTTCCATCGGCTGAAACCATTGTACCACTTAAACTATCGCTGTTTAATTCACCTTCAAATGAAAGATCATTTTTTCCATCTTCCCATTGCGGCGGCACAGAAAAGCTTATTTTATTATCATTGAAATTAATTCTGGAAACAGGGCGTGCACTGCCAACAATGCCTACAAATTCGCCCACTAAAATATTGCCTGAACTTTGCACTTCAAGCCATGAAGGATATTGATGATTATCTATATAAATTGTCATATCCCATCTTCCGGTAACAGAACCACTGTCTTTTTGCACATTAAAAACATTGTTTGCTTTAACTGCAAAAACGTTCATCATTAATAAAAAAATTATTGTGCATGCAGTTTTATAAGCAAGCTTTAAAACAGGAATTATTTTTTTCATACGGCTTAATTCAATTTTGCAATTTTAATTAAAACACATTGCTTTTTTTCAATTATTATTTTCTTCGCTTAAATAAAGATCATTTAAAGATACCGGCTCATTAAATTCTTTGCCACAATTAAAACAGTGCCATATCTTTTTTATTCCAATAGCATAACTTCCTAAAAGCCATGTTAGCAGAGAGCTAACCCAATTAATGGCTTTTTGTGATGTGTTGATGTATTCAATGTTGTGACTTCCGCAATTAGGACAGGCATAACTTTTTCTTTTTATTTCTTTTAGTATTTGCAAAACTTCTGTTGCATTTTGCATGTCATCTGTTGATACCATTAATTTTATGCCGCCAATAGCATTTGTAAGTATCGGATCAATGGTTACCGTGTTTTCATCTTTAAGCCAGCAATGTATGCCAGCCTGCTGCATTCTGCCTAAAACTAAATTTGCATCAATATAATTATCGAATGTTTCAAGTACAATAAAATTCATTTTGTTTTTTTAAAAGATGAAATAAATTCCATCGCTATAAAAATAAGGTTTGCATTAATTTTTTAAATGATAATCTTTTGCCCGTAATTAGCAATTCTTATCTTTCAACAGAATATGATTTTGAAACAACTGCTCCTGATTTTTACTGCGATCGCATTTATAAATTTTACAACCAGCGCACAAAAAAAGAATGCAGCTTTTCAGGTTCACATACACAAAACAACTACACTTATAACTATTGATGGCATTGCAAATGAAGCTGCATGGCAGAACGCAGAAACGGCTGCAAATTTTTTTATGGTGCTGCCAATGGATACAAGCCATGCACATGTAAAAACAGAAGTGAAAGTAACGTATGATGACAAGTATTTTTATTTACTCGCCGTTTGTTATAAACCAAGGGCCGGTAATAATATGGTTGAATCGCTGCGGCGCGATTTTTCTTTTGTAAAGAATGATAATTTTTTGGTTTTTATAGATCCGTTCGAAGACCAAACAACCGGCTATTCTTTTGGCGCAAATGCAGAAGGTGCACAATGGGATGGAACGATGTATGCCGGCGGCTCGGTTGATTTAAACTGGGATAATAAATGGATATCTGCTGTAAAAAATTATGATGATAAATGGATATTTGAAGCAGCCATTCCTTTTAAAACATTGCGGTATAAAAAAAATGTGTTGCATTGGGGAATTAATTATAGTCGCAACGATTTAAAGACAACCGAAAAATCAAGCTGGGCGCCGGTTCCAAGGCAATTTCCCACCGCATCGCTTGCATATACCGGAACATTAATTTGGGATGCGCCGCCGCCGGAACCACGCAGCAATATTTCTATCATTCCATATTTTCTTGCAAGCACCGATAAAGATTATACAAAAAATGTTTCATCCGGCATACGCGGCAGAGAAGGTGTTGATGCCAAGATAAGTTTTTCAACATCACTGAATCTTGATCTTACAATTCATCCGGATTTTTCGCAGGTTGAAGTAGATCAGCAATTAATTAATCTTAGTCGTTACGAATTATTTTTTCCTGAAAAGCGGCAATTTTTTTTAGAGAATGGCGACTTGTTTGGCAATTTTGGTTACAGTGATATTCGCCCTTTTTTTTCAAGAAGAATTGGTTTAAATACGCCTATTAATGCAGGCTTGCGTTTAAGCGGAAAACTAAACAACACATTGCGCATTGGCGTGATGGATATGGAAACTGCAGGCAATACAGATAATGATTTGCCGGCTGAAAACTATGCGGTAATATCATTGCAGCAAAAAGTTTTTAAGCGATCGAATATTGGGTTGATTTATATTGATAAAACGGCTATTGATTATAACGCTTTAAAAGATAGTTCAAAACATAATCAATACAACAGAAACATTGGAGTTGAATATAATCTTGCATCTGCCAACAATGTTTTTACCGGCAAGGCTTTATTCATTAAATCATTTACGCCCGGTAAAAGCGGAAACGATTTTGTGCAGGCATCAAATATGCAATACAGCAGCCGCAAATGGCTGGCTTATGCGCAGTATGAATATGTTGGAAAAAATTATAACGCCGAAGTTGGTTATGTGCCACGCACGAATTTTATTAAATTAAATCCGCAGTTAACAAGATATTTTTTTCCGAAGCATGGCATTATTTTAACGCACGGGCCGCAGTTAACCATGAATTATTTTTTTGATACAAAGCTGCATCAAACAGATCATGAAGATATTTTTGCATGGCTGTTTGCTTTTCGCAGCAAGGCAACTTTATCTGTTTTAGCGCAGAATGATTATGTGCGTTTACTGCAACCTTTCGATCCTACAAATACAGGTAAAGATTCATTGGCTGCAGGCAGCATTCATCATTATAATCTTACCGGTTTTGATTTTGTTTCTGCGCCGCAGCATGTGTTTACATACACGGCTTCTTTGCGTTACGGAAGTTATTATGATGATGGAAAAATTTTTACAGCAACTATTAATCCCGGTTACAGAATTCAGCCTTACGTAAACTTAAGTTTCAGCACAACGTATACAAATTTAATGTTGCCGCAACCCTGGAATAATACACATTTCTGGCTTATCGGTCCGCGCATTGATATAACGTTTACCAACACTATTTTTTTTACAACTTATATTCAATATAACCAGCAGCAGAATAACATAAATATTAATGCCCGGTTTCAATGGCGCTTTAAGCCGGCATCAGATCTTTTTATTGTTTATACTGATAATTATTTTCCTTCACCATTTGCGGTTAAAACAAATGCACTTGTTATTAAATTTAATTACTGGTGGAATTTATAACCAGTAAAATATCGCTGAAGGACTGGTGTTTTACAATACAATAATGTTTGTCTTTTATGGTCATTTATATATCCAACTTATATTTGTTTTGGTATATGCATTTGCAAATTTTGTATTGCAGGAAGTTTGGCAAAGCTTGATGGGCCTGGCAATTCATCAGTTGTAAAAGTAGCCTCTATATGTATGAATTGTTTACACCTTTACTAAACTTTCTGCTCCTTTTTATTTCACTACAATTATCTGAAAACTTCCTGGTATCATTGGCGGCCGTTTTGTACTATCGGTTTGTTGGCCAAAATCTGAAGTAGGTAAATAGATAGTATGTGTTTTTACATCAACTGCAATTGTTCTTGCACCGCGTTTGGTTGGCAAATTATTTTCAACTTCAAATTTATCTTTCGATACTTCTTTTATTACCGTTAATGTTCCTTCACCATTAGAAGAATATATTGTTTTAATTGATGGATCAAAAGCAGTTCCATCGCAACCATCACCAATAGCAACCTTGCTTATTATTTTACCGCTTGTTGCATCTATTACCATCAATAATTTATTATCGCATCCTGCAAAAAGACGTTTTGTATTTCTATCGATAGATAATCCCGATGGCGATTCACCCGGCGCAATTGGCCAGCTATGTATCAGTTTCATTGTATTTATATCCACCACTTCTATTTCACTTAAATCTTCATTATTTATAAATATTTTTCCTTCGCCATCACTAACCGCTGTTTCAGGTTTTCCTTTTACATCAATGGTTGCAACTACTTTATCTGTTGATGGATCTATCACACTTAAATTTTTGCTTCTTCCATTACAGGTAATTATTTTTTTTGAATAATTATCATAAAAAATTGCATCAGGATTTTGGCCTGTTGCAATACTGTCTGTAATGTTTAATGTGTTCAGATCAAACACAAAAACATTATTTAATCTTCCGTTGCTTGTAAAACCTTTGTTTAAAGAATGCACCAGCGCAATGCCATGCACGCCAATTGTATTTGGAATGATGCCGATGGAATCGCCGTTATTTTTATCAATCACATTTACCTGCGTGCCATGCGACACAAATAATTTATTTGATGCGGTATCAACAAAAATATAATCCCATCCGCCGCTGCTTTTTATATGAAATGTATCGGCAACTTTTAAAGTAGTTTTTTGTGAAAACGAGTTAGCAAAAAACAAACAGGCAAGTAAAATCAGGCATATTTTTTTCATAAAGCAAATTTTATTTTTAATTGATTTTTTAGCGAAGAACATCTTTTAAAGTTATAATAATTGATGAATATTTTTTTTCTTAAACATCATTCTGATAAATGTGGGCAGCACAATTAAAAGTAATGGCATTGCAATAATAAAGCCACCAATTACTGCAATGGCAAATGGCTGATGCAATTGTGCGCCGGTTCCAATGCCCAATGCAATTGGCATTAATGCAATGATGGCGCCCAATGCTGTCATTAATTTTGGACGAAGCCTTGTTGATATGGCATAAACAACCGCATTCATCTGCATTGCCGGTTTCTTTGCAATGATTCTTTGAATTGCAAAAAAGTAAAAATGGCATTTTCGCCAATGATGCCAACAATCATAATCAAACCTGTATAGCTGCCCACATTTAACGGCGTGCCGGTAAAATACAAAGCCATGTAACTGCCCGAAATGCCTAGCACCGCAATGAATAAAATAATCAGTGCAATGCGAAAATCTTTAAACATAAAAAGAATTACGCCAAACACAAGCAGACTTGATGTAATAAGGATAATGAGCAATTCATGAAACGATTGTTGCTGCTCTGCATACGCACCGCCATACACAATATTATAACCTTGCGGCAAATGCAATTTGTTTTTGACACCTCTTTTTGTATGTCTTTCATTGCACTGCCCAAATCGCGGTTTTCTAATCGTGCTGTTACAACGCCCATGTTTTGCATGTCTTCACGTTGTATTTCGGCATCGCCGGAATTAACTTCACATTCACCAATGAGCCAATTGGTTTTAATTGACCGTTCGGTAAAAAGATCTGCAACTGTTTCATTTCAGTCAAAGCTTCATGTGCGATTGTTGGGGTATAACATGCGGATGTTGCTTAACTGTTTCGGGTCGTACACACTGCCCACCACATTGCCTTCCAACGCCGTTTGCAACTGGTATTGCAGAGTTGTCTGGCGTAATGCCATACTGCGCAAGGTTTACGCTGTTGGGTTGAATGTTGATGGTAGGGACCGGCAATGGTAATGCCATTAAACACATCTGCAGTGCCGTTTACTTTGACTTACCACATCTGCAACTTGTTGTGAAAGTCGTGCAGTGTGGTTTGATCAGTTACCAAAAATTTTTATTTCAATGGGCTGAACAGATGTCATCAAATCCCCCAGCATATCAGTTATCACCTGCCCGAAATCCACGCGCAGTGCGGGTTGTGAGGTTTCTATTTGTTTGCGGATGTCTGCAATCACTTCATCAGTAGCTGCGGCTCCTGTTCTTTTTTAACTGAATTAAATAATCACCTGTATTTGGTTCAGTAATAAAAAAACCCATCTGCGTTCCGGTTCTTCTTGAATACGCTTCCACTTCAGGAACTTTTATAATCATTTTTTCAATCTGCTGCAACATTCTGTCTGTTTCTGTAAGCGAAGTTCCGGGCGGCGATGTATAATCCAGCACAATGCTTCCTTCATCCATTTCGGGTAAAAAACCGGTTTGCAAATTGGGTAAAATCAACACCACAGCAGCGATTAAAATAAGCACAATAAACAAACGACGATATAAGCGCTGATGAATAAAAAATGAAACCCATTGCTGTCGATTGACACCGGATGCGGTTTTTGTTTTGCCGCTTTTTTCGGGCTTTGCTCTTCGTGAACAACAAATAAATCACCGGCAACGCAAGCCAGGTAACAAAAAATGAACACACCAACGTAATAATCATCGTGTTGGTCATCACTTTAAAATAAGCGCCGGCCACACCACTCATCAGCACAAACGGAAGAAAAATAACGATGGTGCTTAACGATGAACTCACCATTGCGGGAAATAAATAATTGTATTGCTTTTTGCACCAGCTGTAAGCGATGGCTCGCCGGGATGTTCTTCATGTGTGCGATGAATTTGTTCCACCACTACAATGGCATCATCTATTATCAAACCAATGGCTGCGGCAATGGCGCCAAGCGTCATAATGTTTAGGGTTTGATTTGTTGCATACAGCACTATCAATGTAAGAAATAATGTAACCGGAATGGTTACTAAAATAACACTGCTGGCTTTGAATGAACGAAGAAATAATTATGGCAACAATGATGGCTAACAACAATCCAATCCACAAACTATCGGTAACACTTTTAATGGCATCGTTTACAAAATCGGCCTGTATATAATATGGCTTGATGAGACATCTTTCGGTAATATTTTTCTGTAAGATTCTTTACCTCGGTTTCCATTTGGTTTGAAACCTCAATCAAGATTTGCATTGGGTTGTTTAATGATGGCAAGCAGCAAACCTTCGTGCCCGTTGGCATTTATTTTTACATACTCTTTGGCATTTTTAATTTGAATGTCGGCAATGTCTTTTAGTAAAACAATTCGCTTGTTGTTGTTGCTCAACACTACGTTTTGCAATTGCTCCAGCGAGTTCACCGAAGCATCAGTAACGGTGAGATACATCTGCCGGTAATCATTCAGATAACCATTCGATTGTATGAAATTATTTTGACTCAACGGCATGTGTTGATGGCATCTGGCGTGATGCCCAGCGCATTCATTTTTTGCTGGTTCAGATGCAACATCATATTCTTTTGTTTTGCCGCCAATTACGCGCACATCGGCAACGCCTGAAACCCGTGACAGGAAAGGTTTTATGGTGTACAAAGCAAGCTTCTTCATTTCAATGGGAGAGCGGCTGTTGCTTTCTAACGAATAGCCAATCACGGGCAAAATAGAAGGATTCATTCGTTCAACCGTTATATTTACACCGGCAGGAAGTGTGTTGCGTATTTCGCTGATTTTTGATTCGATGCGTTGCTGCGCCAGGTTCACATCAGCATCCCAGTTTAAAAATGCTGATAGTTCGCAACTGCCGCGGCTGGTGGTGCTGCGCACCGTTTGCAGATCGGGTATTTGTTTTATGGCAGCTTCCAATTGGCGCGTAACCGTAATCATCATTTTGCTTACGGGTTGCTCGCCGGCATCGGCAATAATTTTTATTTTTGGAAATGTGATTTCAGGAAACAAAGCGGTTTGCATTTTGCTGTAAGCGAAAGCCCCGCCCAATAAAATAATAACTATGAGAACAGTTATCGGATTTTTGTATGTGGTGAAAAAATTGTTCATGAAGAAAAAATTAGCCACGAAGACACAAATAAAAATTGGAACGTCATTTCGACGATAGAACATATCTCTTGAAATTTAAGTTGCAAGAAATGATTGAGAACTTTCCTATCGTTGAGGTAACGGTGTAAGCTTATCATTTTATCAAACATCTTATTGTTAAAAACTTATTACAACTTTGTGCCTTCGTGGCTAAAAATTCATTGCTCGTTTTTTATAATACTAATTTTCGCTGTATCGCTCAATCCATAATTTCCAGTAAGAATTATTCTGTCGCTGTCATTCAACGGCGGTGCAATAATTTGAATATTTCCATTTGATTCAATTCCTTTTTTAATATCTGTTTTAACAGCAACGCTGTCATTCATCAACTTCATTATATAAAATTCTGTTTGCTCTTCATTGCTTAACACAGCCGCCTTTGCAAGCAATGTTGCATTATTAATTTGTTGTTTGATGAGATACACTTTTGCAACCAGATTTTCTGGTATCAGCTTATTTGTTTTTGCTTTAATGATGTAACGCTGCGTTTGCGCCACTGAATCTACCAATGGCAAGGCTGATTGAACATAACCTTCTAACGTTGTACTGTCTGCAAGATGCAATTGCAAAGTTTTATTTTGCTGAATAAACGGTTTAAGTTCATAAGGCAAATCAAGCAAAAAAGCGAAGCTTGATTGATCGGTTATTTCTGCAAGCTGTTCGCCATCCTGCACATAATTGCCCGCAGCAGAACTTAGTTGCGAAACATAACCGCTAATGGGTGATCTTACTTTTATTATACCTTGAAAATGAAGTGATGAATCAAGATTATTTATAGTGTTGCCCAATGCAACCGCTTCCTTTGTTTTTATAGTGAATAACGTTTGACCTTTGGTTACATAATCGCCGATCTTTATGCCAGATGATTGCAGGTAACCAATGGCATTCGACTTTACAAATGTTTTTAGCATAAATGCAGAAGTTGCATTCAGTTCAACCGTTTGGTTAATGCTGCCATGTGTTGGATGCGTGATGGTAACAGGCGTTACAGCATCTGCTGCAGAAATATCTTCATCAGCACTTTCTGCATTGTTGTTTTTGCATGAATTAATTAAGCCTGCAAAAAAAATCATCCATAAAAAAAATAAATGTTTATACATTATTTATTCCAGTAGTTTATTTGTGTAATGATCTGAAATTGTTTTATAATGTTTTGCGTTATCGTGTTTTGCGCATTTAAATAGTTGCTTATTGCGATAATATAATCTGCAATTCGAACGTCGCCTGTAATAAGCAATTTGCGGTTTGCTTCAATTAATGTATGTACATATTTTAACTGTTCATTTGTTTCATTTATAATTTCATTGGTTGTTTGCAACTGTTGCGAAAGCCCTGCAATTTGCTGCCTGTATTGATTGGTAAAAAAATTACGGTTACTAAGGCGGCTTTGTTCCAAAATATTTAATCTTTGATATTGAAGCCTGCGCTGGTTGCCATCATAAATAGGAATGATAAGATTTACAGTTGCACCGGCGCCAAAATTTTTATACGGCATATACGTTAATGATGAAACATAGCCGCCATCTGCAGTTACCGTAAGTTTTGGTTTATAAGCCAATCCAATTCTTTGCGATTCATTTTTCAGCAACAAACTATCTGTTATAAATTTTTTATAGAAGATGGAATTATTATACTCAGGTAATTGTTGCAACGCAATATGCGGAGAATCTAACGGTGTAAACGAAGTATCAATAAGTCCGCATAAATAATTAAGTGTTGCATAATCGCTTTGATATTGTTGCCGGGCAAGTGTTATGGTTAAATGCTGTTGCTGCAGCGTAACCAAAAAAGTAAGATAATCTGTTTGCCGGTACACGCTTGCCTGCGCCAGTTTTTTTAAAATAGTATCTTCTGTTGAAAGCAAATTATATACTTCGTTATTAAAATTAAATTGCCGCCAGCTTCCGTATGCAGCAATATAAGCGGCAATAATTGTGCGGCGCAAATCCTGTTCTGTTATTCTGCCTGCAATTAAAAGCGAATCGTTAAGCAACTGAATTCCGTTAAACTGTATCTGCAAATTTCTTTTACCAACAAAGGTTTTAGTGGCGCTTATTTGTTCGCTCAAATTGCGCCCGTTTGTAATTATTTCATCATAACCATATCCATTAATAATTGGCGCATAATAATTATTGCTGATGCCATTAACCTGTGGTTTAAATGTGGCAAGAATGCGTAAACTATCAATTTGGTTGATGAGAATATTGTTATTAATTTCTTTTAACAGCGGGCTGTTTCCAATACCCTGTTCAATAAAATAATCAAGATTTTTTTGCTGCGCAGAAGTAAATGCCGGCTTTGCAAAAAGCAGGATGAGCAAAATGGTTTTTATATTTTTTTGAATTGCCGTTATCAGCATTATTACAGAAAAATTAAAAACTGTAAAACAAAGAAATGATTTTGAAGAAAATTTGAACTTAAAAAGTTATAGTAAATGTGTGCAGGTTTGGCTCGGCAAAATTATACGAACAATTAAAACCTGAAACCTGGCAAATGCGGTAAATTATAGAAAGCCCTAAACCATGATTTGATGATGAATGATCTTGTTTTGAAAATCGTTTAAACAACATTGTTTCATCAAGCTTTTTATCAATGCCGGTGTTTGTAATTTCTAAATTGTTTTTCAGCAAGATGTTTATTGAACCATTATTAATATTATGTTTTGTGGCATTGCTTAAAAGATTATTCAGCAAAATTTCAACGAGGTAAAAATTAGCATTAATTGTTTTATCTGCAACTGTTGAATGTATAATTATATTCCGGCTTTTCCATAAATCATTAAACTGGCTTATTTTATTTTCAATCAATTTCAAGAAATTAATTGCTGACTTTTCACTGAACTGTTTATTATCAATTTTTGCAAGTAATAATAATGACTGGTTAAGTTTACTTAATCCTTTCAATGCAGTGTATGCACTTTGTATATTCTGGCTTTCTGCTTCAGAAAGTTTTTCATTTTGAATAAGCACATCAAGCTTAGATTGAATTACCGCAAGGGGTGTTTGCAGTTCATGCGAAGCATTTTCAGTAAATTCTTTTAAGGTTTGATAATCTTGTTGTGCTTTATTTAAAACAACTGACAATTTAGAATTAAGGTAATTAAATTCATCAATGTTTGTATTGCTCAAACTCACTGTTTGCGCATCACTTAAAGTAAATTGCTGCATGTTGTTTAGCGTTTCATAAAAAGGTTTCCATAACCTGCGCAGCACTATCCTGTTTATAAAAAATGTAGCTGCCAGAATTAATAATATTATTGAAATAGTGATAGCAATAATTGTTTGAATAAGATTGTTGGTGCCCTCAAGCGATTTGCTTACACGTATTAAAAACCATGAATTATTTGTATAAAGATTGAATTGAATTATGCGGCGCAATTCTTTATGGTGTTCAATTGAATCGTACAGTTTATGCGAGTAAATTTTATTGCCTTTTAATTGTGGTGAAGTTATGGGTTGATAGATTGTGTGTTGATCATGCACCTGTATAATTGCCGGTAAACGATCGTTTTGTTTTGCATACGCAACAATTTCATTTTTTTCAATCCTCAGATCTTCATCAATCTGGCTGATGATTACATAACGCAGCAAAACAGAAAAAGCAACACATCCTAACAAAAAAATAATAACCGTTAGTAATACATTTATGCGGTTATATTTTGTAAACAGTTTCATGCAATTATTTTGGCAGGCTGAATTTATAACCCATTCCGTACACAGATTGAATGTAATCTGCCGAACCGTTTTGTAACAATTTTTTGCGCAGGTTTTTTATATGCGTATAAATAAAATCGTAGTTATCTGCAACGTCCATATTGTCGCCCCACAAATGTTCGGCTATTGCAGATTTGCTGATCACTTTATTTTTGTTGCTGATGAAGTACAGCAGCAGATCATATTCTTTTTTTGTAAGGTCTAATGCTTTATTATTGATGAACGCCTGTCTTGCATCAAAATTTATTTTCAATTCATCAAACACAATTATATTTTTTCCATCAAAAGATTTTCTTCTGATGATTGCTGCCACTCTTGCACCTAATTCTGATAAATGAAATGGTTTGGTAAGATAATCATCGGCGCCGGCCTTCAATCCAAAAATTTTATCATCCAAAGAATTTTTTGCAGAAATAATTATGATGCCATCTGTCTTATTATTTGCTTTTAATTCTTTTAAAATATCAAGCCCGCTTCCATTTGGCAATGTTATATCAAGTATAATGCAGGCATAATCATACAAAGAAATTTTTTCGAGTGCTGTATTAAAATCAAATGCTGTTTCAGTTGCAAATTGTTCTGTGCTTAAATAATCGCAAATGCTTTTAGATAATTGCTTTTCATCTTCAATAACCAAAACTTTCATAACTATTTCTTATAAGCATATAATATTCTTTGCAAGTTTAACATGCATTTTCATTCTTCCATTTTTTCAAGATCAATACTTGCAGGGCCTGTAACAACATTGCCATCAATGCCATAACGTGCCCCATGGCAGGGGCAATCCCAGGTTTGTTCAGATGTATTCCATGTAACAGCACATTTCATGTGTGTGCATGTTGGATTAACCACATGCAAGCCGCCTTTTTCATCTTTATAAACAGCAATTGTATCGCCTTCATATTTCACAACTTTGCCTTCGCCGTTTGCAAGCTGCGTGAGCTCATCCAGTTTTTCGTTGCCAAACCATTTGCCTGCAAATTGTTTAACCACATCGGCATTATGCGAGATAAAAGAAACAAAACCTGCAACCGGTTTAATGCGGTTGGGATCAAATAATTTTATAAAAGGATGTTCTTTATTTAATACAAGATGCTGTAAAGTTATGGCTGCAACGTGGCTGTACGTAATGCCGTTACCACCATAACCGGTGGCAACAAAAATATTGTCTTTATTGCCCGGTAAATGACCGATGTATGGAAGCGTATCTGCGGGTTCAAAGTATTGAGACGACCATTTATTTACAACTTCAGCCACATCAAAATGCTTTCTTATGTATGCTTCTAATTTTATAAAACATTCGTTTGTATTTTCTACATGCCCTGTTTTATGATCTTCTGCGCCAACAATTAAATAATTGGTATTATTTATTTTTTGTGAACGGATGTAATGATACGGATCATACATATCATAAAATAAATCTTCAGGATATTTGTTATCGTTTAAGCTAACAGCCATGGCATAGCTGCGATAAGGAGCGCAACGCAAATGCAGCAGATTTATACCTGGCGGTATGTGCGTTGCATAAATAAAATACTGCGATTGAAAGTTTCCTTTTGATGTTTGTATTTGCACCGTTTCTTTGCTTTCAATATTTTCAACACGGCATTGCTGCACAATTACGCCGCCTGCATCTTCAAAAGCTTTTGCCAGCGCCTGCACATATTTTACCGGATGAAATTTTGCCTGTTCACTTACAATCATGGCTTTTTTACAATCAATATTTATAGGAAGTTCTTTGGCGTACGCAACATTTAGTTTCACTTCACGGCAGGCATCATGAATATCTGCGAGTTCTTTAACCTGGCTATCTGTTTGCGCAAATAAATAAGCAGAAGCGTCTTCAAATTCACAATCAATTTTATATTCCTGTATATGCAATTTTACAAGTTCGATTGCTTCTTTAGTTGCATCTGCAACAAGCTGCGCATTTTCGTTTCCAAAATTTTTACTGATAACGTTGTACGGGTTATCAAGCAGCGTATTTAAGTGCGCCGTTGTGCCGCCGGTGGTGCCAAAACATAAATTGTACGATTCAAATACAATACATTTTTTACCTGCTTTTTGCAATAAAAGTGCAGTGGTAATTCCCGTAATGCCGCCGCCTGCAATGGCCACGTCATAATTTTTTTTATCAGGAAGATTTTTAGGAATGAATTCGTTCGCTGTGTTTTGCCATAAACTAACGTTGGCGCCATCTCTCGCTATCATAATATTATTTTTTTAGATAAATAGTATGAATGAAAAACCATGCCATCAATAAGAATATTTTTTTAAAAATTATTTAGTTTGAAACTAAGAATTATTCTGCACACATGTTTATTAAAGTTCTTGCATTTTCAAAGGCATAACCAAAAACATCATTATTAAAAAAAGCCCAAATGCTGTGGCCTTGCCGCTTCCACTGTTTAAATAAATTTGCAAAATTTTTAAGCTGCTCATCAGAATAAGAAGAAGCATACAATTGCTGCGGGCCATGAAATCGAATGTAAATATGCTGTGCTGTTACAATTTCTGCATAAGGAAAATTTATGCCGGATTGTGCAACCACAAAGGCAATATTGTATTGCTTCATTAAATCTAAACTTTCTTTTTCAAGCCACGAAGTATGGCGCACTTCCATGGCAAAACGATAATATGCATAATGCTGTTTGCAAAGCTTATAAACATGTTCTGCTTTTTCTGCATTAAAATGAAGCGATGGCGGCAATTGTATTAAAACTGGTCCAAGTTTTCTTTTAAGCGGCGTAAATACATCAAAAAATTTTTCAAAGCTTTCTTCAGGTTCATTTAATTTTTTCATGTGGGTAAGATAGCGGCTCATTTTAGGGCAAAACATAAAACCTGCCGGTACTTTTTTTGCCCAGCCTTGTGTGGTTTCAAGTTTGGGCAAATGATAAAAGCTTGTGTTGAGTTCAGTAATATTAAATAAAGTTGCATAAAACTGCAGCCATTTGGTTGTTGCCAAACCTTCAGGATAAAAAATATTTTTCCAGTGTTTATAGCTCCAGCCCGAAGTGCCGATATGAATTTCATTGTTCATTAAAAAACTGCTTCCAATTTTAAGCCATACAATTAAACGTTTAAAAAAATGCAGCAAAAATTTTTAGGTTGAATATTTCCGGTACAAGAAAGCTAAATAAAATCTCATTTTGTAAGTTATAAAAGTGTCATCTTTGTAAACGCCATCTGATTTATGAGCTATTATGGAATACCGGTTGCTTAGCGAAGAATTGCTGATTAAGCTTTTAAAAGCAAGTGATGAAAATGCTTTTAAAGAAATTTATAACCGTTACTGGAAACAATTGTATAAAACCGTTTTTTTAAAAGTGCACCGGCATGATGTTGCAGAAGAAACCGTGCAAATTGTGTTTGTAAAACTTTGGGAGAACAGGGAAGTTTCCTGCGTTCAGCATTTGGAAAATTATTTGCAAACTGCTGTAAAATACCAGGTGATAAATTACTTCAAATCGTTTTTAGCAAAAGAAAAATATCTTAAAAACCTTAAAAATAATTATGCGGAAACGGAAGATAATTCTTCAACAAATTTATTGGTGCATGAATTAACGGGTATAATTGATAAAGCTATTCATGACCTGCCCGAAAAAACGCAAATCATTTTTAATTTAAGCCGCACCGAAAACTACACCGTAAAACAAATTTCTGAAAGCATGCATCTTTCCGAAAAGGCTGTTGAATACCACATCTCAAAATCGCTTAAACAGCTTCGGTTTTATTTAAAAGAAATTATTTCTTTTATGGTTGCAATTGCATGCACTTTTTTTCTGCACCAGTTGTAAAGCTTCCTTCTTAAAAAAAATCTAAAAAGTTTAGGGTATAACTCTTTTTGGTTGACTAATAATAACTAACAGCGATAGTTCTGAAGACGAAGCCATAATTGCGATTGAGCCAAAATAACTGTGCTCTTCTCATTTACTTTAATTGATATGTATGAACCGGAAAGCTTTTCACCAGCTTTTAAAAAAATATGTTGATGGCAAATGTTCTGATGAAGAAAAACATTTGATAGATCAATGGTATCAACTGCTTGATGATAATTCACTGCTGCCGGTTAATGAAAAAGAAATGAATGAAATTGAAGAAAGGCTGTGGAAAAAAATTCAGCATAACATTGGCATAAAAAATAAACCTGCGCTAAAAATAAAATTTGCTGTTATTGCTAAAATTTCGATGGCTGCAGTTTTAATTGGATTGATCTGTTTATCGGTTTATTACCTGCTTCCAAAACAACAAAAAGATGTTTTTAAAGAATCAACTGCATCAAAAGGCTTTGAACAAATTAAAAATGAAACAACCGCAGTAAAACAAATTTTATTGCAGGATGGAAGCATTGTATTGCTGCAACCAGGCGCTGCTATTGCTTTTCCTAAAAAATTTGCCGCAGATAAAAGAGAAGTTTTTTTAGAAGGCGTTGCTTTTTTTAAAGTTTCAAAAAATGCGGAACGGCCATTTTATGTGTATGATGATAACATTATAACGCAAGTGCTGGGCACAAGTTTTATCATAAAAAAAGTTGATCAGCAAATTGAAGTAGACGTGTTAACCGGCAGGGTAGCTGTATTTGAAAATAATAAAATTAAAGAGCGGGATAACAAAACGAATGGCGTGGTTATTACGCCAAATCAAAAAGTAACTTATTATACAAACAATCACCAGTTTATTACTTCGCTTGTTGAAAATCCTGTACCGGTGCCTGTTGAAGATAAAAAAATTCAGACTATAAAATTTTCGTATGATGATGCTTTGGTTTCGCAGGTGCTAACAGATTTGGAAGCACAATATAAAATTCAGTTTATAGTAGAAAATGAAAAAATAAATCACTGCTATTTTACCGGAGATATAACAGAGCAATCATTATACAGCAAGCTCGATTTGCTTTGCCAGGCCATACAGGCTAATTATGAAATAAGAGGAACCAGTATTGTGATTGACGGAAAAGGATGCAATTAATGTGAACAAAAATTAAACAACTGTTTAAAATATATTACTGCTTAAAATGAAAAATAAAATAATATTATATGAATAAAAAACGACTCGCTGCTTTACTGCATACAGTAATGAAAATAACATTCACGCAAATTGTTCTTTGCTTAACATTTATATCTATCAGTTATGCAAACAAAACTTCGGCACAGGATGTTTTAAGTAAACGCATAACGGTTACGGTTCAAAACACCGAAATAAAAAAAGTAATTGTGCAACTGCAACGCTTAACCGATGCAAAGTTTATTTATAGTTCCCAAACAATTGATGCAGGCAGAAAAATAAGTTTTTCTGTTTCAGACAAACCATTAAAGGATTTGCTCGATCAGTTTTTTGTGCCGATAGGAATTGATTATAAAATTATTGATGAGAAAATTCTTTTGTATCGTGCATACACTTTAGAAAAAGCTGATACAATGCAGGTGCAAACACAAGTAAACATTCCTGATAAAACAGTTAGCGGCACTGTAACAAACCAAAACGGGCAACCGCTTCCGGGCGTTTCCATAACAATCCAGGGAACAAAAAAAGGTGTTGTAACAGATAACTTCGGGCATTTTCAAATAGATGTTCCCGACGAAAGTTCTGTGCTCGTGGTTTCTTATGTTGGCTATCAAACAAAATCAGTTCCAGTTGCAGGGCAAAATATTTTGCAGGTAAGTTTAAACGAAACAGTTACCGGTTTAAATGATGTGATTGTTGTAGGATATTCAACCCAAAAGAAAAAAGACCTTACCGGTGCCGTATCGGTTATAAATAATAAAGATATAAATGATATTCCTGTTGGTGGTGTTGACCAGATTATGCAGGGCAAAGCAGCCGGCGTTGCGGTAACGGCACAAAGCGGCGCACCCGGCGATGCCATTGCTGTTAGAATAAGAGGTGTGGGAACAATTAATGATAATAACCCGCTGTACATTATTGATGGCGTTCCAACAAAAACAGGCATCAACGAAATTTCGCCAAACGATATTGAAAGCATCAACATTTTAAAAGATGCATCTTCAGCAGCTATTTATGGTGCAAGAGCAGCAAACGGCGTTGTTATCATCACCACAAAACATGGTAAATCTGGCAAAACAAGAGTGAATGTAAATGCATACACCGGCATACAAACACCGGCGCATTTAATAAAAATGGCAAACACGCAGCAATATGTAAATGCCTATAATACTGCTGCGGCTAATGATGGCCGTGAACAAATACCTGCAAGTACGATAGATACATTGCCCGATGTTAACTGGCTTAAAGAAGTGCTTAAACCTGCGCCGATAAACAATGTGCAGGCAGGCATAAGCGGCGGTAACGAAAACTCGCAATACATTGTTTCTGCAAATTATTTTTCGCAGGATGGCTTAATAAATAATTCATCTTATAACCGCTTTAATATTCGTACGGCTGTTAATTCAAGCTTAAGCAAATTATTTAAAGTGGGCACAAACATTAATCTTTCTTATTCAAAACAAATGCAGGTAGGCACTTCGGGTGATGGTTATGGCAACGGCAACCCGGGCGCAAGTATTGTTCGGTATGCATTGTTCAGAACACCTGCAACGCCGGTATATTATAAAAATGGCCAGTTGGTTGATTTGCCCAATCCATCTCAATTTTTTGGTGATGGTTTAAATCCTGTTGGCCTTGCTGATAATACAGATCGCAATTTTTATAATTATTCTGTTTTGGGTGATGCTTTTATTGAACTTGATCCAATAAAAAATTTAAGAATAAGATCTGACCTTGGCGGCAATCTTGTGTTAACAAATTATAAGCAGTTCTTTCCAACATGGGGTGTTGACAGGCACATAAATTCGCCCAACAGTTTAGCGCAATCAAATACAACAGAACTTAATTATAATTTCACAAACACTGCCACGTATGATATTCATGCAGGTGATCATATCATAAATCTTTTAGTTGGCACAGAAGCAATAAAAGATGACATAAAGCAACTGTCTGCTTCTCGAACAAACTTTACAGATCAGTCATCAACTTTTCAATACCTCGATGCAGGTTTGGGCAACCAGCTCAACGGCGGCAATGAAGATCATTGGTCGTTACTTTCCATCTTCAGCAGAATAAATTATAGTTATAAAGACAAGTATTTGGCAAGCTTTAATTTTCGCAGGGATGGTTCTTCAAGATTAGACCCAAGCAACAGGTATGGAAACTTTTTTTCGGGTTCTGCGGGCTGGAGAATTGACCAGGAAAACTTCATGAAAAAGTTCAGCAATATCTCTCTTTTAAAACTGCGTGCAAGTGTTGGCCAGTTGGGCAACCAGGAAATTCCGAATCATGCATACGCATCAATTATTTCAGGCGGATATTACTATCCGTTTGGCGGCATGCCTGCACAAGGTTATACCATTACATCAGAAGGCAACCCGAATGTACAATGGGAAACCAGCACGCAAACAGATATTGGTTTAGACCTTGGTCTTTTTCAAAACAGGTTTCAGTTTACAGCAGATTATTATATTAAGAAAACAACCAACCTTCTTTTTCCAATACCACTTCCAACCAGCGGAGGCGGCGTAAACTCCGCCTACTGAAAACGCCGGCGAAGTAAAAAATACCGGACTTGAATTACAGGCAACGTACAACAGCCCCGGCAACAGAAAACTTACATATTCAATAACCGGAAATTTTGCTTTGTTGCATAACGAAGTTTTATCGCTTATTAACAACAGCCCAATTGCCGGCGGCAGAATTGATAATAATTATTATGCTACACTTACAAGTGTTGGCGAGCCTATCGGTGAGTTTTATTTATTGCAGGATGAAGGCATTTTTCAAACCAGTAAAGATGTTTTTACACATGCCTACCAGGGGCCGAACGTGCAACCGGGAGATGTTATGTATAAAGATATAAGCGGCCCTAACGGTAAACCTGATGGCGTTATTGATAATTATGACCGCAGCTTTGTTGGAAGCCCAATTCCAAAATTTACGTATGGCTTAACCGGAAGTTTAGAATATGCAAATTTTGATTTGAATTTATTTTTTCAGGGAGATTATGGCAACAAAATTTATGACCAGGTGATGACGGATATTGAAGGTTTTTATCGTGCATTTAATATAACAGAAAATGTTGCGGAGAATAGCTGGCATGGCGAAGGCACATCAAACACGCTTCCAAGATTATCGTGGAATGGTGCAACCAATAATAAAATGCCTTCTACAAGATTTTTGGAAGACGGTTCTTATGTAAGGCTTAAAAATGTGCAGTTGGGTTACACTTTATCAAAAGGTATGCTTACACGTTTAAATGTATCGGGTTTAAGAATTTATGTAAGCGCACAAAATGTTTTTACCATAACAAAATATAAAGGATTAGATCCTGAAATGTATATAAGCAATAATTCTTTGGTTGAGCAATATCAGGCTGCCGTTGGTATAGATTGGGGAACATATCCCGTAGCACGCACATACACTGTAGGTGTAAATATTAATTTTTAAAAAACGAAACTGAATATATGAAATGAGTTATAGTTTTTAATGTAACAATTATTGAAACAATTTATAACTCATTACAGGCAATTAAAAAATTAAAACACTTTCACATGAAATTCTATAAAATTTTTGTACCTGTTTTACTGCTTGCTTTTATTACACAAACAAGCTGCAAAAAGTTTCTCGATCAGCCGGTTCTTGGCAATTATGTGGCTTCTGAATTTTTTAATTCTGATGCCAATGCGCAAACCGCAATAAATGCAGCGTATGTTCCGCTGCTGTTTACAGATCCTTCTTCAAATGCAATCTGGGTGTTGGGTGATGTTGCTTCAGACGATGCCATTAAAGGCGGCAACCCCGGCGACCAGGCTGACTTTGAAAATATAGATGAATTTAATATTCTGCCATCTAATTCAGCAGTTGAAGCCGTTTGGAAAAGATATTATGACGGCGTGTTTAAATGCAACGTGGTAATATCTGGCCTGCCTGCATCTAACAACCAGGTTTCAGAAAGTGTAAAAACGCTTTCTGTTGGCCAGGCACAATTTTTACGCGCTTATTATTATTTCGTTCTTACAAATTGTTATGGAAATATTCCTTTGCATTTAAAGGTAGAAACACCTGATGAAGTGCAAAGCCCTGCTATTCCGCAGGCGCAAATTTATTTGCAAATTGAAAGCGATTTAAAAGATGCTATTAATGCATTGCCCACAAGCTGGAGTGGTAACGATGATGGCCGTGCAACAAAAGGTGCAGCATTGGCTTTGCTTGCAAAAACATATTTGTTTCAGCAAAAATGGGATTCTGCTGCAACAACGGCGCAACAGGTTGAAGCATTAAATATTTACAGTTTAACGCATTTGTTTACAGATAATTTTAATGCCAATACAAAAGATAATCCCGAAGCCATTTTTACTGTATGGCATAAATCCGGCGCAAGCCCTTTTTTGGGCAACAATTTAAATCAATGGTTTGCGCCGCGTTCTTTAAACGGGTATGGATTTTTTTATCCCACACAAAGCCTCATCAGTAATTTTGAAACATCGCCCAGCGGCGTAGTTGATCCGCGTTTCGGCTACACTTTATCAGGCGTTAATGCACCAAATTATTACGATACGGTTTATCAGCCTTCATGGTCAACCACGGGTTACATCACTAAAAAACAAATTCAGCCGCTTTCAGAAATTCCTGTTTCAATAAAAGGTGATGGTAATTTAAATTATGAAGCAATCCGTTTTGCTGATGTATTGTTAATTGAAGCAGAAGCATTGAATGAAGAAGGCAAAAGCGCAGAAGCTTTGGTGCCTTTAAATAAAGTGCGCCAAAGAGCACGTGAATCTTATTTGTATGATGCGTCATTGCCTGGTTTTGGAACGGTGCCCGATGGCTTATTGCCTGATATCACCACCACCACTCAATCGCAGTTAAGAGATGTTATCCGTAAAGAAAGAAGATCAGAACTTGCGCTGGAATTTCATCGCTTTTTTGATATGATTCGCTATGGCAGTGCTTATGCAACAGATGCCATGAAAGATGTGCCGAATTTTAATTATGATCAGGATAAATTTTTTCCTATTCCGCAAAGCGAAAGAGATACCAATCATAAACTGTAATAATTTTTTATCATTGAAACTATATAATCATGCGTAAACAAAATATTTTACTGTTGCTTGTTCTGTTTCTTTCCGCAGGCCTTATTTTTTCTTCTTCCTGTAAAAAAGATAATGGAGGAAATAATACGTATACAACAGATAAAACTGCTTTAAATAATTTAATAGATTCTGTAACCGCTTTTTTAGGCACAACGGCAGAAGGCAGCAAGCCTGGCGAATATGCCGTAGGTTCAAAAGAAGTGTTGGATTCTGTGTTGATGCTGGCTAAAAATATAGCATCAAGCAACAGCTATACACAGCAACAGGTAAACAATGCAACCAACAATCTTGAACGTGCTGTAACAACCTTCAGCTCGCATTTAATACAGGAAGTTTCTGTGGCCAATCTTGTTGCATTCTGGAAGTTTAACGGCAATGCAATTGATTCATCCGGAAACGGGCATAACGGCAGTTTAAAAACCGGCTGGGTTGGCTCAAGTGCAGCTACAGCAACTGATGGCGGCATGTTGCCAACGCTTGTGCCCGACAGGTTTGGAAGACCAAATATGGCCTACGATTTTAATAATGGCGCAACGGTTGAAGTGCCTTATAACAGCGCTTTAAACCCGCAAAGTTTTACAATAAGTTTATGGATGAAAAGACATGGCACCAACTGCAACAATTATTTTTTCTCATTAAACAGGTGGAACGGTTACAAGTTTCAGTTGCAATGCAATAATTTTCTTTTCTTAACTATTCATACTGATGCTGGTTATCATGATGTGGATGATAATCCAGGCGTTATTCCTGATGAAACCTGGACGCACGCTGCCGTAAGTTACACCAACGGAACAATGAAATTTTATATTAACGGTGCCCTGGTTAAAACCGTTGCTGTTAGCGGAACGCCGCTTACTATTGATACGCCACCGGTTAATCTTGCCATAGGAAATGAATTGCCTAAAGATGCTTACAATCTCACCGATCCAAACAGCGAGTATGCTTTTTATGCCGGTGATTTTTTTATTGGTTCTTTAGATGACATTCGTTTTTACAATACAGCTTTATCCGATGCAGATATTTTATCAATTTATACAATTGAAGAAAGCTTGTAAACTTTGTAAGACCGTTTTGTAATTCTTATTATAATGTTTGTAAGATGTGTTGTTGTTTTGATGATTGCTTTGATGTTTGATTCATGCAGTTTTCATCATGAAAAAAAACATCAGTTATTATTCTGGTGTTCAAACAATGCAGAAGAAATAAATTTCTGCACTTCATTTACAAACACATGGAACGATGCACACGGTTATAATAAAATTCACATACAGCCGGTTCCCGAAGGGCAATCAAGCGAAGAAGTAATTTTGGCTGCAGTTGTTGGCAAAACCACGCCTGATATTTATGCCAACATGTGGCAGGGCAATGTTGAAATGTATGCACGCTCAGGTGCTTTAATTGCATTAGATACTTTAAAAGATTTTATGCAGTTTATAAAGCAGCGCTGCGATAGTGCGGTTATAAAAGAAATAACTTCTGCAGACGGGCATATTTACCAGGTGCCCTGGAAAGTAAATCCCTTTCTTACAATTTATAATAAAGATCTGTTTGAAAAGAATGGCATTACGCAACTTCCAACAACATACAGCAGCTATCTTAACGATGCGCAGATATTTAAAAACAACACAACAAAAAATGGAGATCAAAAATGGTTTGGTTATACAGAAGTAAAAGAGATATGGTATCAGCGGCTTTTTAATTTTTATCCTTTGTACCTCGCAGCTTCCGGCGGCGCTCCGTTAATTCAAAACAATAAAGCGGTATTCAATAACAAATATGCAGTTGAAGTTTTTCGCTTTCTGCAAACAATTTATAACAACGGATATTTTACGCGTGAAAATTTAGCCGCTTCAAATGATCCGTTTGTTACAGAGCAAATTGCAACAGAATTTACCGGCCCCTGGGAAACAAATTTTCTGTTAAGTATGCCGGGCAGAAATTTTAAGTTCGATTATATTACAACCGCCTGTTCCTGATGATCACCAGGGCCCTGTTTATACGTATGCTGATCCAAAAAATATTGTGGTATTTAATACCTGCAAACAACCGCAGCAGGCGTGGGATTTTATTAAAACAATGATTGATAAAGATGGAGACCTTCAGCTATTAAAAATTACCGGGCAAATACCGCAAAGAAAAAATTTGAACAGCGATGTTTTTTACAGTGATTTTTTCAATAAAAATCCAATGATGAAAATCTTTGCAAAACAGGTTCCTTACATAAAAGGAGTGGATAATTGTGATGTGATTGTTGAAGTGTTTGATATTATTTCACAAGAATATGCAGCTTGCGTTATTTACGGAAAAAAAACACCGGAGAAAGCAATAAGCGATGCAGCAAATGAAGTGAATGTGTTGCTTGCAAATAATAAATGAACGAATACATTTAAATGCAGTTAAACATTGGAATAGTTGGTGCAGGCGGCTTTGCGCATTTTGCAGCAAATGCTTTTGTACAGGTTAAAGGCATAAACATTGTTGCCGTTTGCGACATAAATAAACCAGTTGCAAACGAATTGGCTGATACTTTAAACGCAGAATCTTTCACAGATTATAATGCGCTTTTAAATAATGAAAATGTACATCTTATTTACATAGCAACGCCGCCGTTTTTGCATTATCATCAATCAAAACAGGCATTGCTTGCAGGCAAACATGTTATATGCGAAAAGCCCGCTGCTCTTCATGTTAATGAAGCTGAAGAATTGGTAAACATTGCAAACGCAAACAATTTATTGTATGTTGTTAATTTAATGCAGCGCTATAATTTTTTGTATGGTGTTGTAAAAAAAATTATTGATGATAAGCTTGCAGGAGATTTTCTGCATGGCTTTTTTGAAAATTATGCAAGTGATGAAAATTTAAATGAAACGCATTGGTTTTGGAATGATGAAAAAAGCGGCGGCATATTTATAGAACATGGCGTTCACTTTTTTGATATGTTCTCCGGCTGGCTTGGCAAAGGAAAACTTTTAAATGCATTAGCACTGCAATCTTCTTGCAATAAAAAAATCGCAGATCGTGTTCAAGCAACTGTTTTATATAAAAACGGAATTGTAAATTTTTATCATGGCTTTAACCAGCCGAAAATTTTAGACCGCCAGGAAATGCGTTTGCAATTTGAATATGGCGAAATAACGCTGTATGAATGGATTCCTGTTAAAATAAAATTGCACGGCATTTTTACAAACCAGCAATTAGAAAAAATACTTGAACTTATTCCCGGGGCCTTGGTTATTCATCATATTGGTGATGAAGAAAAATTGAAAGGAAGATTTGCAGCAAAGCAATTTGATGCGCATGTTACAATTGAATATGGAAAAAATGCAGAGAAGCAGGAACGTTACCAGCAAATGCTTTCAGCGATGATAACAGATCAGCGCAACTGGATAGAAGACCATGGGCATAACAGAATTATTAATGAATTAAATGCAGTTGAATCTTTAAAAATTGCAGAAGAAGCAACGCTGGTCGCAAAAAACTTATAATCTTGAGCGAAACCTTTCCATAAAAAAAAGTAAAAAGCCATCATCCACATCAAAAAAATGGCTGCCGTATTTGCTTGTTTCGCCATACATCATTTTTGTGCTGGTGTTTGTTTTATTTCCGGTGTTGTTTTGTTTTTTTTTAACCTTCAATAAATGGAACATCATTGCGCCAATGCATTTTATCGGCATTGAAAATTACAGGCATTTATTCAACGATAAATTATTTTGGTTAGCCATTTTAAATACGCTGAAATTTTTACTGCTGCATATTCCATTGCAATTAATTGTATCGTTGTTTTTAGCGCAGCTTCTCAATCAAAACATAAAAGCAAAATCTTTTTTCAGGGCATCTTTTTTTATGCCGGTAATTGTTTCCGGTGTGGTAATTACAATTTTATGGCAGCAATTATTAGCCTTTGATTCAGGTATTATAAACAGGTTTCTTACCATTATTGGTTTATCAAAAGTTGGCTGGCTGGTGAACCCTGATATAGCAATTTATTCCATTGCAATTATGGCAACATGGAAGAATGTTGGCTTATACATCATTCTTTTTTTAGTGGGTTTGCAAACAGTGCCGCCGCAATATTATGAAGCTGCAAAATTAGAAGGCGCAAATAAATGGCAACAGTTTTATCACATTACATTGCCCATGATAAATCCAACTGTTTTTATGGTAGTTATTTTATCAACCATTGGCGGGTTTTCTTTGTTTATTGAACCTTATATTATGACGGGCGGCGGCCCGATGAACCAAACACTTTCTGCGGTTCTTTACATTTATAAACAGGCCTTTCAATATTATAATATGGGTTATTCTGCAACGCTTGGATTTTTTTATGCTTTGATAATTATGACCGTTGTAATACTGCAAAAAAAGTTTATTGAAAAAGAAGAATAGCAATTTGAAAATTTGATGATTGAAAATTTGAAAATGAAGAAGCGTTTTCCTGTTGAAAAGATATTAATGTATGCGGTTTTGCTTATTGCGGCTGTATCATTTATTTATCCGTTTATCTGGATGATTGGCGGCGCATTAGCACCAATGAATGAAATAGGAACAATGAATTTATTTCCTTCACATCCAACACTAAATAATTTTAAAATAATGCTCACAAAAATTCCAATTACGCGTTCATTATTTAATAGTTTATTTGTTGCAGCTGCTACAACATTGCTGGTTTTATTCACTTCATCAACGGCTGGTTATGCGCTTGCAAAAATGAAATTTAAAGGAAGGCAATTAATTTTTTATGTGATTGTTTTCACCATGTCGCTGCCATTTCAAATTACATTAATTCCAAATTATATTACAATGATCAACCTGCATTTTGTTGATACATTTCTTGCGCTCATCGTTCCTTTTTCTGTAAGCGCATTTGCCATTTTGATGTTCAGGCAGGCATTCCAGGGTTTACCACAAGCATTGATTGACGCAGCAAGATTAGATGGCTGCAACGAGCTTGGAATTATTTTTCGCATTTTATGGCCAAACATTAAACCAACAATAGTAACCGTTGCTATTTTAATATTTATTGGTTCATGGAATGAAGTGTTGTGGCCATTAATTGTTATTCGCAACGAAAATTTAATGACGATGCCACAACTGGTAACGCTGTTTGCAGTTGGCGGAAGAGCGGATGCACAACTCGGAGTAAAAATTGCTGCTGCGGTTTTATTAGCGCTTCCGGTTATGATTGCATTTTTATTTTTTCAAAAACATTTTATACAAAGCATGGCTTCAACAGGATTGAAAGATTGAGTGGTGAATGAATAAAAACTAAATTATCAACTGAATATTGAATCAAACAATGAATCTTAAAAAATCTTTACTTCATTTATATGCTTCACCAAAAGCGGTTATCACGCAATTTTTAAACCTGCCCGGCAACAACCGCATTGAAAATGTAATTGAACGAATAGAGAAATTAAACGATCAACAAGCGGATGGTTTAATGAAAAAAGTAATGCATGATTTTGCAAGCCGTCATCGCGATATTGAAGAAACTTTCAAAGATCATTTTAATAAAATTGAAAAGCTTTATGGCAAAAATCTGCAGCATTTTTCTCACACAAAAAAATTATTAACAGGCGCTTTTTTTACAAAGGAATATTCTATTGAAGCAGCCGCTTTATTTAATCCTTCTATTGTGTTGCATCCCGATCAAACTAATGTAAAGCAAGGTGAAAAAAGATTTGTGATGAGTTTGCGTGCAACCGGCGAAGGGCATATTTCTTCAATTGTTTTTAAAACGGGTGTTGTTGATAATGCGGGCAATATCAATCTTGATAAATCATCCGGTTATTGCACGGCTTTGCAAAGAAATACAGAAGCTATTTATGAAAAGCAATTTATAGTTGAACGAATTACAGATCCATCATTCAATAAAAATATTTTATCGCTTTTGCCGCAAACATTTACCGCAAATCAAGCGCATGCAATTTTTAATGAACATGCAAATGATGCATCATTAAAAAAAAATATTGCTGCAGTTGAAGATATTCTCGATTCAAATTATGAATTAAAAAATTCTGCGCATTTGCCTTTAAATGAAAAGGTAATTTTTCCATCAACAAAATCGGAGTGCATGGGCATGGAAGATGTGCGTTTTGTTGAGTTTAATGATGCAAATGCATCTTGTTATTACGGCACATACACCGCTTATGATGGCAAAAATATTAAAACGCAATTAATAGAAACAAAAGACTTCAATGATTTTAAAATACGCACACTTTCGGGTGCTGCAGTTTCAGATAAAGGCATGGCTTTGTTTCCTGAAAAAATAAATGGAGAATATGTGATGATATCAAGGCAGGGCGGCGAAAAAATCAACATCATGTTTTCAGAAAATTTATACGTCTGGAAAAATTTCCAGGTGTTGATGGAACCTGAGTATGAATGGGAATTATTGCAACTTGGAAATTGCGGTTCGCCCGTAAAAACAAATAAAGGCTGGCTGCTTTTAACGCATGGTGTTGGTGCAATGCGCACGTATGTTATCAGCGCAATTTTGCTTGATTTAAATGATCCTTCAAAAATTATTGGCAGGTTAAATAAACCATTAATTGAAGCAAATGAAATTGAACGTGAAGGTTATGTGCCCAACGTTGTGTATACATGCGGTTGTATGCTGCATGAAGAGTTACTGGTTATTCCGTATGCCGTTTCTGATGCTGCAACTGCATTTGCTACAATAAAACTTGATGAACTTTTGAACGAAATGAAAGCATATAATAAAAAATGAAACGAGCAATAAAAATAGCGTTTCAACTTTTTTTTAGCTTGCTTTTAAGCAGTTGCACGCTATTGATATTTGCTCAAAAAAATAATACTTCATTAGTTAATTTAAGCCATCTTAATCATTTATATGTTCCCGTTAAGTTTGCTGATGGCACAACAGCAGCGGGCGTTTACATTTATGCAGAAGCGCCGGATTATCATTTTGTAAATGCAGCCGGCGAAGGTTTTATTTGTGTTGATGATGTTGCAAGAGCAGTTTTAATTTATGTAAGAAGTCCGCAGTTTTTTTCAGACACATCTGTTCAGCATAAAGCAGTTGATCTTTTAAAATTTATAATAAAGATGCAATCTGCAAACGGCTATTTTTATAATTTTTTGTTTGAAAACGGAACGATAAATAAAACCGGAAAAACAAGCGTTAACAAAGCTGATTGGTGGTCGTGGCGTGCATTGCAGTCGCTTGTTGAAGCTGAACCATTCATAAAAAAAATAAATGTGCCGCTTGCAAATACAATTGATAATTCAATACATAAATTAATTAAACAAATTAAAATTGATTTTATAAATCTTCCTTTAAAAACAAAATTTGTACATGGCATTCATGTGCCTGAATGGTTACCAGCCGGCAGCGGCACAGATCAATCTGCGCTTTTAATTGTTTCGCTTATTGCTTATTCTAAAATGCATAACGATAAAGCAATTAAAAGCTTTATAAAAAAACTTGCTGATGGAATAATGATGATGCAGGCCGGCGATGCAAATCATTTTCCTTATTCATGTTTTTTAAGCTGGGAAAATAACTGGCATGCATACGGCAACCTGCAGGCTTATGCGTTGCTGAAGGCCGGCGTTTTTTTTAGTGATTCAACTTATACAAATAAAGCAATGAATGAAGTAAACAATTTTTATCCATGGCTTTTGAAACATGGTTATTTTTCTTCGTTTGCAATTAATAAACAAGAAAATAATTTTAAGATGATCAGTCAAGAAAAATATGATCAGATCGCTTACGGAATAGAACCAATGTTTTTTGCTGCGGAAGAAGCGTACAAAGAAACGCATAATAATAAATATGCTGATATGGCCGGCCATATCGCCGCATGGTTTTTTGGAGCAAACGATGCCAATAAAATTATGTATTCAACAAGCACAGGTATATGTTATGATGGCATTAAGTCATCAACAGAAATAAATTTTAATTCAGGTGCTGAATCAACAATTGAAGCATTACTTGTTTTGCAACAGGTTGATAATTCTTCAGCAATAAAAAATGCATTAAGCAAGTATCGCAAAAAGTAATTAATGATTAGATGAACGAAACTTATATAAAATCAGACGTATTAATTTTTTCTCCGGATGATGTTGATCTTTCGTTTTCACCTATACGTAAAACATTAAAAAAAGATACGTATGTGCTCGGCGCTTTTAACCCTGGTTTATGCCGCCTTAAAAACGGAAATTTATTAATGATGGTGCGTGTTGCAGAAGCTTTGCAAAATGCCGTTGAAGGCAATAAAGTGTATAATATAAGATGGGATAAAGCGCATGGTTTTGTAACGGACGAATGGAATTTATCTGAAGTAAATATGACCGATCCAAGAAAATTTAAAATTAATGCCTATAATTTTCCTGTGTTTGCGTTAACATCTTTATCGTGGCTTTTGCCCGTTGAATTAAATGAAGATGGTTCTGCTGTTAAACAAATTCATTACGATAAAATTATTTCGCCGCAATTTACCAGCCAGGAATATGGAATTGAAGATGCAAGAATTTCTTTTATTGATGGGCGTTATTATATGACTACCTGTTGTGTTAGCAGCGAACGGCATTCAACCATGTTGTATGTTTCAGATGATGGATTGAATTATGATTGTGTTGGTGTTGTGCTCGATCATCAGAATAAAGACATGCTGCTGTTTGAAGGTAAAATCAACAATAAATACTATGCGTTAACAAGGCCGTTAGGCGAATGTTATTTTGCTTCATCGCCAGGTTCATTATATCATCCGGGCCCTTCTGTTCAGCTTGCATCATCGCCGGATTTATTGCACTGGAAACCTTCAGATAACGCATTTCTTCGCGCTGGCAAATCTTCTTCATCAAACGCAAAAATCGGCGGCGGCACACAACCTGTTCTTACAAAAGATGGATGGTTAATGTTATATCATGGCGTTGAAAATAAAGGTGATGTTGGCATTTACAGAACGTATTGGGCATTGCTTGATAAAAATGATCCGGCAAAAATTTTAAAGCAGGCAGAACATCATCCTTTGCTGCAAGCCAATGCAGGCTTAACTTTCAGCATCGCACATCAAATTTATTTAAATGATGTTGTGTTTACAACCGGCATTGCCGTTTATGAAAATGATTTTATTATCGCATCAGGCGAATTAGATCTTGCCTGCCGCATTACAAAAATTTCACAACAATATTTTTCACTGTAAAAAAATTTTATGGCAGAAGTAAGATTAGATCATATTTCAAAAAAGTATGAAGATGATAAAAAAAACGCTTCTGCAAAAAAAGCGGTGAACGATATTTCATTTGATATTCATGATAAAGAATTTATGGTGATTGTTGGCCCATCCGGCTGCGGAAAATCTACTTTATTAAGAATGATCGCAGGCCTTGAAGAAATAAGCGAAGGCTCGCTGATGATTGATGGAAGAAAAATGAATAATGTTGATCCGAAAGACAGAGATATTGCGATGGTTTTTCAAAACTATGCATTGTATCCGCACATGACTGTTTACGATAATATTGCTTTTGGATTAAGATTAAAACGTTTCAGCAAAAAAGAAATTAATGAACGCGTAATGCAAACGGCAGAGTTGCTTGAAATAAAAGATGAGTTGCAAAGAAAGCCAAAAGCGCTGTCTGGCGGCCAGCGGCAACGTGTTGCTATTGGCCGTGCTATTATAAGAAGACCAAAAGTTTTTTTGTTTGATGAACCGTTAAGCAACCTCGATGCAAAGCTGAGAAGCCAAATGCGCATTGAATTGCAAAAGCTGCATCGGGCAATAAATGCAACCATGATTTATGTAACACACGACCAGGTTGAAGCAATGACTTTAGGCAACCGCATAGCCGTGTTAAATAAAGGACAGTTAATGCAGATTGATACGCCCATGAATTTGTACAATAAACCCAATAATAAATTTGTAGCAGGTTTTATTGGCTCGCCAACAATGAATTTTATTAAAGGAATTATTAAGTATGAAAATGGTTATTATTTCATGCATTCATTTTCTGATTGTAAAATATTTTTAGGCGAAGAAATTTCTGATGCTTTAAAAAATTTCAACAACAAACCAATTGAAATTGGCATCAGGCCGGAAGACATTTTTATTTGCGAAAATGAAAATGACAAACGCGATTGCACTTTAAAAATTATTGCATTTGAAAATATGGGAAATGAACAACTCGTTTATTTTTCTTTAGCTGATCAAACAATTATTGCAAGAAGATCATCTAAAAATGATGCAGATATTGCAACAGAAAAGGGAATTGCTTTTTCAAAAAATAAGATCATTTATTTCGATGAAAATAATGGTAACATCATTATATAAAAATTAAGCATCATTAAAGCCTTAAATCAATTTGCAAACAACCGTTAGCATCTGTAAAAAAAATTAACGCCATTATATTTTAAACATCATTAATTTTACATTCTCAAAAAAATTATTGGTTCACAATTTATATTGAACTGAAATTGAAAAAGAACGCAACACATAACAGTCTTCATGTTTCTCATCAATTATTGATGAGTGTTGTTATATTACCAAACCCACGCTGTTTCCGACCGGCACGACGACCGAGAATTTAATACCTGCAAAGCGCATTTCCGCATGCATCATGTAACCATCGTTACATATAAACAATCATCTTTTACAATTTAGCAGAAACAAGTGGAACAACATATAATAGTACGTATAGCCAATAGTGGCGATTCTGATTTGGCAGAAACCATCACAAAAGAAATGGAAGAATCTGCCAAAGCCCGTGGCACAGGCATTGCCAAACGCAGCGTTCAATACATCATCGAAAAAATGATAGAAGGCAAAGCAGTTATTGCTTTAACTAACGATAATACCTGGGTTGGATTTTGTTACATTGAAGAATGGAGCCATGGCGAATTTGTTGCGAACAGCGGTTTAATTGTTGCGCCCGCATTTAGAAAAACAGGCGTTGCAAAACAGATAAAGCAAAAAATATTTGAGCTCTCCAGAAAAAAATATCCGAATGCAAAAATATTTGGATTAACAACGGGCCTCGCTGTTATGAAAATAAACAGTGATCTTGGTTACGAACCTGTAACTTATTCTGAGCTTACACAAGATGAAACATTTTGGGCTGGTTGCAAAAGCTGCGTGAATTATGATATTTTAATGAGCAAGGAACGCAAAAATTGTTTTTGCACCGCCATGTTATATGATCCTGCAGATCATTACGAACCAACAGAAACAAAAGATCATTTTAATAAAAAAAGCAAGGTGTATGAACGATTAATGCGCATAAAACAGGATGGGTTTATAAAAGCTTTTCAAAAAAAAGATAAGAATAAATTTGAAGCAAAAGAAGAAAAGCGAAAACGTTCATTGGTATCAATGTTTTCATTAATTTTTTCATAGATAACAGCCACAAAGTCAATGAAGGTTTTATTTTGTGTCTTCGTGCCTTAGTGGCAAACAAATCACAATCTATAATGAAAAAAGTTGTTCTTGGTTTTTCCGGCGGTTTAGACACGAGCTTTTGTGTAAAATATTTAACTGATGATAAAGGTTATGATGTGCACAGCATCATCGTAAACACCGGTGGTTTTAATGAAGATGAATTAAAAAAAATTGAAGAACATGCATACAAACTCGGCGTTAAAACGCATACAACTATTGATGCTGTTAAAGGTTATTACGATCGCATTATAAAATATCTGGTGTTTGGAAATGTGTTAAAGAATAATACCTATCCTTTAAGTGTAAGTGCAGAACGATTGGTGCAGGCTTTGCATATTGCAGAGCACGTAAAAAAATTAAATGCTGATGCAGTGGCACATGGCAGCACCGGTGCAGGTAACGACCAGGTGCGCTTTGATATGGTGTTTCATATTATGATTCCGAATGTTGAAATTATAACACCCATACGCGATTTAAAATTAAGTCGCGAACAAGAGATTGAATATTTGAAACAGAAAGGTGTTGATATGAATTTTGAGAAGGCAGCTTATTCAATCAACAAAGGTTTGTGGGGCACAAGTGTTGGTGGTAAGGAAACATTAAACAGTAAAGGTATGTTGCCTGAAGAAGCATGGCCAACAAAAGTCAGCAAGTCGGAAAGTCAGGAAGTCCGCTTAAGCTTTACTAAAGGCGAGTTGCTTGATATTGATGGTAAAAACTTTTCTCATCCGTCAGAAGCTATACAATATTTGCAAAGCATTGCAGGTGCGTTTGGAATTGGAAGAGATATTCATGTTGGCGATACAATTATTGGTATAAAAGGTCGGGTTGGTTTTGAAGCAGCAGCGCCGATGATCATCATCAAAGCACATCATGCATTAGAAAAACACGTGCTTACAAAATGGCAATTAAGCTGGAAAGATACCATTGCAAATTTTTATGGCAACTGGTTGCATGAAGGACAAATTTTGGATCCTGTTATGAGGGATATTGAAGCATTTTTACAAAGCTCTCAACAAAATGTAACTGGTGATGTGTTTGTTCAATTGATGCCATATCGTTTTCAAATTATTGGTATAGAAAGCGAGCATGACTTAATGAACAGCAGGTTTGGGAAATATGGAGAAATGAATACAGGTTTTACCGGTGAAGATGTTCGTGGCTTCAGTAAAATTTTTGGTAATCAAACAGCGATGTATCATTTTTTGAATAGTGATAAGTAGAAGGTGATAAGTTGTACGTTCTACGTTTTACGTATAATGTACCAGGTAAAACTTATAACTCATGATAAAGGTTGGAATTATAGGCGGAGCAGGTTATACAGGCGGAGAATTAATTCGTTTATTAATTAATCATCCTGAAACTGAAATTGCATTTGTGCATAGCAAAAGCAATGCAGGCAATCTTGTTTCATCTGTTCATCAGGATTTAATTGGCGAAACTGAATTAAAATTTTAACTAATTCTTTAAGCAACAGATATTGACGTGTTGTTTTTATGTTTAGGTCATGGTGATTCAAAAAATTTTTTATCAGAAAATGAAATTCCATTAAACATAAAAATTATTGATTTAGCGAATGATTTTCGTCTTGCTCAAAGCTCAAAGCTCAAAGCCCGCAACTTTATCTATGGCTTCCTGAATTAAATAAAGAGCAAATAAAATCAGCGCAAAATATTGCAAACCCTGGCTGTTTTGCAACAACCATTCAGCTTGGTTTATTGCCATTAGCTAAAGCAAATTTGTTAGATGAAATTTATACAACCGGTATTACAGGTTCAACAGGTGCCGGACAAAGCTTAACAACAACATCGCATTTTAGCTGGCGTGCAAATAATATACAGGCTTATAAAACTTTATCGCATCAGCATCTTGCAGAAATTGTTCAATCAATAGCACAACTTACAAACTAATCAACAACATTCGAATTATCACTTTGTTCCTGGCGCGGAGATTTTACAAGAGGCATATTTGTAAGTTCAACCATTCATTGCGAACAATCTATTGAGGAATTAAAAGAGTTATTTAAAGATTTTTATGCTGATCACCCATTTACAATTGTAAGTGATGCAACCGATTTTTTTAAAGCAGGTGGTAAACACAAATAAATGTATAATTCAATTGGAAAAAGTTGGCAGCAAATTAGTGGTGCATTCGGCGCTTGATAATTTATTAAAAGGTGCAACGGGCAAGCTGTTCAAAATATGAATTTAATGTTTGGCATTAATGAAACAACCGGACTTAAACTTAAAAGCAAATTATTTTTAAACTTATTATACAACAATAACACAACTATGAAATTATTCGACGTATATCCTTTAAACGACATCACCATTACCAAAGCACAAGGCTCTTATGTGTGGGATGAAAACGGTGTGCAGTATTTAGATCTGTATGGCGGTCATGCAGTAATTAGCATTGGACACACGCATCCGCATTGGGTGAAAAGAATTGAAGACCAGTTAAACAAAATTGCCTTCTATTCCAACTCTGTTCACATTCCAATTCAACAAGAACTGGCTGATAAATTAGGAAAAATAAGTGGCAAAGAAGAGTATCAATTGTTTTTGGTAAACAGTGGCGCAGAAGCCAATGAGAATGCTTTAAAGCTTGCTTCATTTCATAAAGGCAAAAAGAAAATTGTTGCGTTTAATAAATCCTTTCATGGCAGAACTTCTTTAGCAGTTGCAGCAACCGATAATCAAAAATTGTTGCATCTGTTAATGAAACATCGAACATATGATTTTCTTGCTTTTAATGATGAAAATGCATTGAAAAATTATTTTGATAAAAATGGAAATGATGTATGCGCAGTTATTGTTGAAGGCATTCAAGGTGTTGGTGGAATTAATGTGGCAATCGAAAGTTTTTTAAAACTCATTCGACATTTATGTGATGAATACAATGCCTTTTTATTGCCGATGAAGTGCAGTGTGGTTATGGCAGAAGCGGAAAATTTTTTGGTCGGATCATGCAGGTGTAAATGCAGATATTTATACCATGGCAAAAGGCATGGGCAATGGCTTTCCTGTTGGCGGAATTTTAATTGCACCCTACATTAAACCAAAGCATGGAATGTTAGGCACAACATTCGGCGGAAATCATTTGGCTTGTGCTGCTGCATTGGCTGTTTTGGAAGTAATTGAAAAAGATAATTTAATTGAGATTTGCAAGCAACGCGGCATGTATTTTATCAATCATTTAAAAACGGTTGATGGCATTGAAAATGTTCGTGGTAAAGGTTTAATGATTGGCTTTGATGTGCCTGATGAAATAAAAGATTTGCGTAAAAAATTATTGAATGATTATTTCAATTTTTACAGGTGAAGCGAAACCAAATGTGATTCGTTTGTTGCCTGCATTAAATATTACAAGAAAACAGGTCGGATGAATTTTTAGACACATTGAATGAAGCAATTGAAACTCCGCCCCAAAAGGGGAGAAAGAAATCGTTGAATTAAATTTATAATTATAGCATTGAAACAATTTACTTCTGTGCACGATTTAAAAGTCCCCTCCACCGGAGGATTTAGGGGAGGTCATAAATGCGCTTGTTGCAAAAGCATTGATGTATAAAGCGAATCCTTTTAAAGATAAAACGTTTGGGTGCGGATAAACGCATTGGATTGTTGTTTTTGAATCCTTGTTTGCGTACACGATTAAGCACACAGGTTGCCGCCAGCAAATCTGGGAATGGATGCAATTGTGTTTAATGTTGATAAAGAAGGCTGGGCACTTGGAGTTTGAAGAAGGCGCCATCATGAGCGGCAATACTGTTGAGCATGTAAAAGATGCAGCGCCGGTGTTAGGAAATTATTTTGATATTCTTTGCATACGAACTTTTCCTTCTTTAAAAAATCAGCGAAGACGATTACAGTGAATTGTACATTACACAGTTTATAAAATATTGCGGCGTTCCAGTTATTAGTTTGGAAAGCGCAACATTGCATCCATTGCAAAGTTTAACCGATATAATTACTATTAAAGAATTTTTGAACAGCTACACCGTTGACTGACCGTCGACCAAAGATTGTGCTCACCTGGGCTCCGCATGTAAAGCCTTTGCCGCAATGTGTTGCGAATAGTTTTTCACAATGGATTAATGCCTGGAATGAAGCTGATTTTGTGATCACGCATCCTGAAGATTATGAGTTGAAAGAAGAATTTACAAAAGGCGCAACCATCACACATAATCAAGATGAAGCATTGAAAGATGCAGACTTTGTATATGTAAAAAACTGGAGCACGTATAAAGATTATGGTAAGATTTATGAGAATGATCCTGCGTGGATGTTAACCGAAGAAAAACTTGAATTAACCAACAATGCAAAAGTGATGCACTGTTTACCTGTTAGAAGAAATGTTGAATTGAGTGATGAAGTGTTGGATAGTGAAAACAGTATTGTTACACAACAAGCAGCCAATCGTGTGTGGGCTGCACAGGCTGTGATTGGAGAAATCCTGAAAACCCTTTCTTAAATTTGATTAAATCTTTTTTATGACTACCATAAAGGGCATTTATGAAGATGGAAAAATAAAATTGCTTGAAGCAGCGCCATCAAATCGTAATCAAAAAGTATTGATTACTTTTATTGATGAAGAATCTGAAGACGATTTAAGAAATATTTCAACAATTAATTCATCAGCGTGGTTTAAAAATTATGTTGAAGATTCAGGTGAAGACTTATATAATGAATATCTGAAAAAATAAATCATGCAAACAGGCGATATTGATAATTGTTTCTTTTCCTTATACCGATTTAATTAACTATAAAGCACGACCTGCAGTTGTAGTTACACAAATAAAAGATAATTACAATGATGTTATTGTTTGTTTAATAACATCGAAAATTGGTGAGCCGATTGGCACATTACAAATTTTGTTACAACCTGATTCAACCAATAACCTTAAAGTGCCTTCACTTATAAAAATTTCAAGAATAGCCACTGTTGAACAAGATAAAATATTAGCAACAATTGGAAAACTTACTGCTAGCCAATTAAAAGGATTCAGATTATTATTTAAATCTTTAGTTGATTGAGCAATGGATAAACTTTTTGTTATAAAAGTTGGTGGAAATATTATTGATGATAAAGACAAATTGAAATCATTTCTTCAATCATTTGCATCTATACAATCGCATAAAATCTTAGTACATGGGGGAGGAAAAATTGCAACTGAGATTGGCAATAAGCTTGGCATCGAATCAAAATATATTAATGGCAGAAGAATAACAGATGATGATACAATTGATTTGGTGACGATGGTGTATGGTGGATTAATCAATAAAAAAATTGTTGCGCAATTACAATCGTTTAATTGCAATGCAATTGGTTTAACCGGTGCTGATGGAAATATTATTCCTGCAAAAAAACGTGCTTCAAAGCCCTCTCCTTTGGAGAGGGTTTGGGTGAGGTCATTGATTTTGGTTGGGTTGGAGATGTTGATGTTTCAATGTTTAATATTGAAAGTTTAATGTTGTTGTTAAATAATAATCTTATGCCTGTTTTTGCGCCGCTTACACATGATGAAGAAGGTCATATTTTAAATACAAACGCAGATACAATTGCTTCATCACTTGCAATTGTCGCTTTCAAAATTTTATGATGTGCGCTTAATTTATTGTTTTGAAAAAAAAGGCGTGTTGGAAAATATTGATGATGAAAATTCTGTTATCAATCTTATCAATAAAGATAAAATATAAACAACTGCTGGATGAACAAAGATTATTCGCAGGCATCTTGCCAAAAATAGATAATGCATTTGCAGCCATTGATGCAGGTGTGCATGAAGTATTAATTGGTGATGCAAATGACTTAATTCAAAACACAACTAAACAGAACACTGTCGGAACATTGATTACTGCAATAATGGAAATTGACAATTCTATATAATTGATGCGCTGACAACTTATTACAACAATTGATTTCCATTCCTTCATTTTCAAAAGAAGAAAATAAAACCGCTGATGCAATTGAAGCATTTCTTCAATCAAAAAATATTAAAGCAAAAAGATTACTGAATAATATTTGGTGCAAAAAATAAATATTTTGATGAAATCAAGCCAACTATTCTTCTTAAACTCACATCACGATACAGTTAAACCCAATAAACAATATACAAGAGATCCATTTCAACCAACAATTGAAAGATGGAAAATTATATGGCTTGGAAGTAATGATGCAGGCGGATGTTTGGTTTCGTTAATTGCAACATTTATACATTTTTATAATCAGCAAAATTTAAAATACAATCTTGTTTTAGCGGCAACTGCAGAAGAAGAAATCAGTGGTAAGAATGGCATTGAATTGTTGTTGCCTCAACTTACCAAAAATTGATTGCGGTATTGTTGGTGAACCAACATTAATGAATATGGCTGTTGCTGAAAAAGGCTTGCTGGTATTGGATTGTACAGCTTATGGCAATGCTGGTCATGCTGCAAGAGAAGAGGGCGATAATGCGATTTATAAAGCTGTAAAAGATATTGAATGGTTTAAAAATTTTAAGTTTGATAAAGTATCAGATTTACTTGGGCCAAACAAAATGAGTGTAACAATTATCAATGCAGGTTCACAACATAATGTTGTTCCATCGGAATGCAAATTTACAGTTGATATTCGTGTGAATGAGTTATATGATTTTGATGAAGTGATCAACATCATCAAACAAAATATTCAATCGGAAATTTCGCCAAGAAGTTTGCGGTTACGTTCAACAAATATTGCATTAGATCATCCTTTAGTTAAAGCAGGATTGGATTTAAAACGAACTTATTATGGTTCGCCAACAACAAGCGATAAAGCATTGATGCCTTTTGCTGCATTGAAAATAGGACCGGGCGATAGTGCAAGAAGCCATACCGCAGATGAGTTTATTTTTGTGAATGAAATAAAAGAAGGAATTGAATTGTATATAAAGTTGCTTGACAAAATATTGAAATAAGTTGTTTTTATAAAATTGTAAATTCGTAGAAAGTATTTTTATGGAAGATACACTTAGAAAAGAACTGCATGAAATGATAGATAACTTTTCTGAAGAAAAATTGCAGGAAGTGTATGAGCTTTTGCAGGAAGATGAATATTCAGATGAAATAAAACGCATACTAGATGAAGAATATGAAGACTATGAACGAACGGGTGAAGCAGTTTCTAAAGAAGAAGCAGATAAAATAATTCAGGCAATTCTTTACAAAAAAATTAATGCCTGCTTATTTAATTATTTATTAGGAAAGAGCAATAAAGGAATATGCCGAATCAACAGCATGGTATCAAGAACAACAGTCCGCAAGCTTCAGAAAATTTTGTATACTGCCATTGAAAATGTTTCTGCTTTCTATAGCTGCATCTCCTTACTCATTCAATAATAGATATAAATATTTTTACGAGGCCGAAAGCAGAAAAATTTCCATTTACAATAGTTTATTTTATTAAAGAATAAAAACAAGACTATTGTTATTACAACTATATTCCATCATAAAAGAAATCCATCAAAAAAATATAGATAGTGTCTAATGAAACTCTGGCAAAAAAATATAACATCACTTAAAGAAGTAGAAAATTTTACTGTTGGCAACGATCGTGAATTTGATTTACAGTTAGCACCTTTTGATGTGTTAGGAAATATTGCACATGCAAAAATGCTGGCCATCTGTTGGCTTGCTTACAAACGAAGAAGCAGACAGCATTGGTGAAAGAATTAAAATCAATCTATAAAACCATTCAGCTTTCTGACTTTCAGCATTTCAGCCTGATGTGGAAGATATTCATTCTCAAATAGAATTTTTGCTTACCGAAAAGCTTGGGTGATGTTGGAAAAAAAATTCATTCTGCCCGCAGCCGTAACGACCAGGTTTTAGTTGATATTAAATTATTTTTAAGTATGCGAAATTGAACAAACTCGTTTTAGCAGTTCAATCTTTTTTTGATTTATTAATTGAACAAAGTGAAAAGCATAAAAGATGATTTGCTGCCCGGCTACACACATCTTCAATTAGCCATGCCTTCATCTTTTGGTTTATGGTTTGGCGCTTATGCAGAAAGCTTGCTGGATGATTTAATTATACTTAAATCAGCTTATGAAATTGTCAATAAAAATCCTTTGGGTTCTGCGGCTGGTTATGGTTCTTCATTTCCTATCAATCGCACATTAACAACACAATTATTGGGCTTTGATGATTTGCATTATAATGTTGTATATGCACAAATGAGCCGCGGTAAAACAGAACGCATTGTTGCATCAGCATTGGCAAATATTGCAGACACTTTAGCTAAGCTTTAGCATGGATGTATGTTTGTATTTCGAATCAAAATTTTGGTTTCATTTCTTTTCCGCCAGAACTTACAACAGGCAGCAGCATTATGCCGCACAAAAAAAATCCTGATGTATTTGAATTGATACGTTCGTATTGCAATCGCATCAAAGCTTTGCCAAATGAAATTATGATGATGACAACGAATCTTCCTTCCGGTTATCATCGCGATTTGCAATTATTAAAAGAACATCTATTTCCCGCATTTCAAACGCTTCGCAACTTGCATCGACATGGCTTGCATTGATGATGAACTAATATTGAAGTAAAAAAAGATATTTTACAAGACGAAAAGTATAAGTACTTATTTAGTGTTGAAGAAGTAAATAAGCTTGTTTATACAAGGCATTGCCTTTTCGCGATGCGTATAAAAAAGTTGGGTTGGATATTGAAGAGAATCAATTCACTTATTCAACGGAAATTCATCACACACACGAAGGCAGCATTGGAAATTTAATGAACGATGAAATTGCTGCTAACATGCAAAAAGTTATTGATAGCTTTCAATTTAAAAACTATCACGAAGCAATTGAAGCATTAATAGCATCATTTTAATATTAAACTTCATTATGGCTGCCGCAAACTCTGCATCAGTAAATTTTTGTTAGCGTTAAAGCGCAGAAGCAAATTGATTGTTTGCGCTTATTTCTTTAATTAAAAATACTCAACTGTAAAAAAATGCGTTATCTTCAATTGTTAATCCAATGTTCTAACTTAAAAACCAATTATGTACCGTTCGTGGGTGTATTCAATTAATCCTTTTATTGCTGCAACAAATTATTCTTACCGTAAGGCTAAACAAATTGCTGATCATACTTTAACAGCGCTTGCAAATTGTAATTCACTTAAAAAAATTTGCAGCGAACTTATTATAGAAATAACGCCGCAGATAAATAATTATACTGCTGCTTATGTAAAATGGTTAAAGCAGCAAGAATTTCAGCAAGTAAAAAAACAAACTGTATCTTATTTGCTGGCGCAATTAAACAATGCAAAAATTAAAGAATGGGATTTAAATATTCAAAACGTTTATAACAGTAAAACACCTGAATATGCAATTTTGTCTTCAGCCAAAAACCAGCTTTTTCAACAGCAAAAAACGCAGCAAATAATTGTTGCAATCGGTGAACTTAGTCTTGCAATTGGCAACGATGCTGCGTTGCAAAAAGTAAAGGCAGATATTGATGATTTTTATGATGCTCTTGTAGTTGCTTATGCAAACGAAAAAGCGGCTGATGCAAACAACGATGAAGATATTGAACTTAGCCGTTTAAGCCTGGCTGAAGGTTTATATGGCGTGTTGGGAATGTTGATGTATCAATTTAAATCAACACCAGAAGCTATAAATGATTTCTTTTTGCTGCAGGAACTTAAAAACCGCCAACAGCAAAGTTTGCAGCTTGATGTAAAAGGTGGCGAAACGCTGCTCGCAATTGTAAAAACGTTTGATGATGGCGATCAGTTAAAACTTGTTAATCGCGGCAATACGGTTTTGCAAACTGCATTGGTGCCCGGTAAAAATGATGTGATGCCGGCAACTGCTTTTACTTTGCGTGCAAATGAAGAAGAAACTGTTGCGCCGCAAACGCTTGGCGCAAAAGGCAACAGGTTTTTAATAGTAAAAAATTTAAGTGAAACAGAAAAAGGTTCTTATGCAATAGAACTGGTTTCATAATAAATAAAAAGTTGTAACACAACTGGGTTTAGAATTTAGAATTGAAAAAAGGAGCCCGCTTTTTAAAGCGGGTTTATTATTTTATAAATAATCCGGCGGTTAATTAAAAAGTATAATTGTTATTTGATGTAATTTGATTGTATGTCTTCAGTTATAATTTCAACAGAAAGATTAATATTAAGAAGATGGAATAGCGAAGATTTTATTCCATTTGCGAACATGAATAAAGATCCGGATGTAATGGAATATTTTCCTAACGTGCTTACAAACGAAGAAACTGCTGCCATGATGAAGCGCATTGAATTTCATTTTGAAAAATATGGTTTCGGAGTTTTTGCCCTTGAGGAAATTGCATTAAAAACATTTATTGGCTTTACAGGTTTTATGTGCCCTTTGTTTAAAAGTTTTTTTACGCCATGCGTTGAAATTGGATGGAGGTTGCAAAAAGAATATTGGGGTAAAGGTTATGCAACCGAAGCAGCAAAAGCATGTTTGCAATATGGATTTAAAACATTGCAGTTTGAAAAAATTTTTTCGTTCACATCTAAATTAAACCTGAGATCAGAAAAAGTAATGCAATCTATCGGTATGCAAAAAGCAGGCGAATTCAATCATCCAAATATTGCTGTAAACAGTTCGTTGCGCAGGCATGTTTTATATAAGATCGAAAAAATTGAAGCGCAATTTTTATAACCGTTTTAAAACTATTATTTATAATAATGATGCGGCTTATTAAATTTGGAATATTTTTATTGACTGAAACATGGTTACGCCGCTTTCTCTAAAAATTATGCGCTGCTTTTTATCTGGATGTTTTATCATTTGTGGTATTGCCCTGTCTGTAAATTCTTTCAGCCAGAATACAACCATTAAAGGCTTTGCAGACGTGCTGGCTACGTATGATAAAAAAGCTTCTTTTGGTCTTTGATGAGCAGGATCTGTTTATCACTTCTCAATTAAATGATCGCTTTTCATTTTTAGGTGAAAGTGTTTTTAAGTATGATCCTTCATCATCAACAGATTTCAGCGTAAGCATTGAGCGGCTTATTGTAAAGTATAATTATTACGGCAATAACAATATCATCATCGGCAAGGTGCATACGCCAATTAATTATTGGAATGATACCTATCATCATGGCCGCGTTTTTTATCCAACCATTGAAAGGCCTTTATTATTTGATGCAGAAATAATTCCATTGCATACAACCGGAATAAATTTTCAGGGGCATGATTTGGGTGATGTAAAGTTTGGATATGATCTTATGATCGGAAATGGAATAGGTTCTGCTCCTGTTGCTGATAATGATAAGTATAAATCCATCACTGCTGCTGCACATATTAAACCCGTTGAAGGCATGCGCATCGGCGCATCTTATTATAATGATGTTTTATCAAAGGGTGCAAATTTTGAAGGCAAAATAATAAACTGGAAAGTTAACCAGCAGCTGCTCACCGGTTCGTTTGCTTATTTTGGTAAAAAATTTGAGCTGCTTACCGAAAGCACGCTTGCATTAAACCATACAGATACAACCGGCACCACGCAAACGCTTGCTTCTTATTTATATGCAGGATATAAAATAGCACAAAAAATAGTTCCTTATATACGTGTTGATGATTTGCATTATCAAAACGGTGAAATATTATTTACAAAAGATAACACTACAGATTTTGTAATTGGTTTAAGATACCAGGTAAATTATTTGATTGTTGCAAAGCTGGAATATCAGCATACAAACACAGAATTTGAAGGAAAAGATGATAAGGTAACCATGCAAATTGCAATAGGTTTTTAAACATGAAAAGCAAACTTCACATACAAAAAACAAATACTGCAGTTGTAAAAATTGCACAGGTATGTATTTGTATGATTTTACTTTTTGCCAGCTTAACTGCACAGGCACAAACAGAAAATTTAACCATAATAAGCAATGATAAGGGTGCACCTGCCGCATTAAAAATGTCTGAACTAAAGTCTATTTTAATGGGTGAAAAACAACGCTGGCACAATGGCAATAAAATTACGATTGCATTAATGAAAACCAGTACGCCCGCCGGCAATTACACCTGCAAAAAAATATATGATATGAGCGGCGATGAGTTAAAAAAGTTTTGGCTGGCGCTTGTATTTCAGGGTAAGGCAGACCCGCCCGAATTTTTTAATTCTGTATCTGAAATTGAAAATTTTGTTGCTGAAAATCCGGGTGCCATCGGCGTAATTGATCAGCCGCCTGCTGCTGCAGATACGCATATTGTTTTAATTGATGGAAAGAAAACATTGTAACGTTATCAAATTTTATAGTATATTTTATCTTTTGCGATAATCTACAATTATGTTTATTCCAATTAAAATTAAAATACGTGCTGCCGTATTTATAATCATATTATTGTTTACTTCGTTTGCACTTTTTTATTTTCCAAAACATGAAGCCGGTTATTTGCTAAGAGCTTATAACAGCCAGGTACAAAACCTTGCCAACTCGGTTGCGCTTGGTGTAAAAATTGCTTTAAATGAAGATAATTTTGAAGGCGTAAAAACAGCAATGGATTATGTAAAAAATAAGCCAGACCTGCTTTTTGTAAGCCTTGTGCAAATTGATACTGCCTGGAACAATGCACACACAAATTATACAATTAAGCAAAGCATTTTTAAAACATTTCCCGATAGCGTTCATACTTCTTTACAGGCAAATTCAAACGATTCTGCCATTGTAAAAAGAGCTGATTTTAACAGCTCGCTTATGTCTGGTGCGGTAATGCTGGCCTTTTCAACAAGAGAAATAAATCAAAACAAAAAAAGTATAAAAATTACGGCATTGCTGGTTAGCATTGGCATTTTACTGATTGGCATGCTGATTAGTTTTTGGTTATCAAAAAATATTTCAAAACCTGTTGAAGCATTAAGCAAGGCTGCACAAAAAGTAGGCAGCGGAGATCTTTCACCTGTTGTAACAACGTATTCAAATGATGAAATTGGTGCACTTACAAAAGCGTTTAACAGCATGGTGCGTGACCTTTCAAAAGCGCAGGCTGATTTAAATAATTCAAACAAAAATTTATCTGAAACAAATAACACTTTGCATAATGCGCTTAACGATCTTAAGGCAGCACAGGCGCAGCTTATTCAGGCAGAAAAAATGGCAAGTCTTGGTGAACTCACCGCAGGCATTGCACACGAAATTCAAAACCCTTTAAACTTTGTAAATAATTTTAGTGAAGTAAATAATGAGTTGATTGAAGAATTAAAAAGTCGAAAAGTCGAAATTAAAAAGTGAAGAACAGGATGAGATATTGAATGATGTTTTTCAAAACAATGAAAAAATTTTATTTCACGGCAAGCGTGCAGATGCTATTGTAAAAGGCATGTTGCAGCATTCAAGAAAAAGTACAGGAACAAAAGAACCAACTGATATCAATGCTTTATGCGATGAATACTTACGATTAAGTTATCATGGCTTGCGTGCAAAGGATAAAAGTTTTAATGCAGATTTTAAAACAGATTTTGATGAAAGCATTGAAAAAATAAATATTGTATCGCAGGATATTGGAAGGGTTCTTCTCAATCTTTTTAATAATGCTTTTTATGCAGTAATGCAAAGCTCGCAATCCCCAAAGGGAAGTGGATACAAACCGTTAGTTACTGTTACTACGAAAGCGTTCCTCCTCCTCTCCTTTGGAGAGGGCCGGGTGAGGTCACTATTATGGTGAGTGATAATGGCAACGGCATTCCGCAAAACATTATTGATAAAATTTTTCAGCCATTCTTTACTACAAAACCAGCAGGTGAAGGAACCGGTTTGGGTTTAAGTTTATCTTATGACATCATCACCAAAGAACATAACGGAACAATAAAAGTGGAGAGCATGCAAGGTGAAGGAACAACGTTCATAATTAACTTACCAGTTGTATAATATGTAATCATGTTAATCGCACAAATATTATAAATCATGGTTTACACAATCATCATTAAAAAACATAACTGAACAATAGCAGAGCGCAAACAAGGTTGAAGAAACAACGTTTATAATACAACTTCTATTTAAAGCATGAGAGCAATTATTAAAATATTTTTTCTCTTATTAATTCCGGCAATTTTAAGTGCGCAGGCAAATAAAATTGATAGCCTTAAACATGCGTTGCAAAATGCAAAACAGGATACCAGCAAAGTATTGTTGCTTGACGATTTAAGTGTTGCTTATGTGGAGTCTAAGCCTGATACCGCAGTTTTACTGGGGCAGCAAGGTCTTTTGCTCGCTCAAAAAATTGGGTTTGCCAAAGGAGAAGATTATTGTCTTGCAGATGTTGCGTATGCATTTGCAATGACAGGAAATTATTCAAAGGCACTTGAGCTTGACTTGCAACGTTTAAAAAGCATAGAAGCCACAGGTAATAAAGATAAAATCATATCAGCACTTGTTCCTATAAGTTTTGATTACAACATGCAGGACAATTACCGGCAGGCAATTAATTACTCGCTAAAGGCGCTTGCAATGGCTGAAGCCAATCATAACAAAAATAACCAAACGCCGCTGCTAAATCTTGGAGATAACTATGAAAAATTAAACATGCTCGATTCTGCAATGATTTACACGCAGCGTGCTTATGATGCAGCGGTGCAATTACACAAAACAGACAATATCGGCATCACTTTAAACAACTTCGGAAACATTTATTCTAAAGCGGGTAAAGATGATATTGCAATGCAAAAATATAAAGCGGCAATACCATATTTAAAAAAAGAGCAGGATGATGATGGCTTATGTGAAAGCTATTTGGGCATGGCAAAACTATTTCAAAAGGCCGGCAACAGAGATTCGAGTCTTTATTATGGAAAGCTTTCTTTTAACATGGGAAAGCAGGGCGGCTTTATTGATGACGTGTTGCATGCAAGCAGTTTTCTAACAAAATACTATACAGCCATACATAATATTGACAGCGCTTTTGTTTACCAGAGCGCTGCCATGGCGGCAAAAGACAGCATGTTTAGCCAGGAAAAACAGCGGGAAGTGGAAAGCCTTAGTTATGATGAAGCAATGCGCCAGCAGCAAATACAGGATGCAAAACAAGAGGCAAAAACGCAATTAAAGTTTGATGTGCTGTTTATTGGTATTGCAACGCTTTTAATTGTAGCCTTAATATTATACCGCAATAACCAGCAAAGAAAAAAAACAAACAAAGTTTTAGAAATAACACTTACTAATTTAAAATCAACCCAGGCGCAACTTATACAATCCGAAAAAATGGCAAGTCTTGGTGAACTCACCGCAGGCATTGCACATGAAATTCAAAACCCTTTAAACTTCGTGAATAATTTTTCTGAAGTAAATAAAGAATTGATCGATGAATTAAAAGATGAAATAGATAAAGGAAATATAGAAGAAGTAAAAGCAATTGCAAATGATATTAAAGAAAATGAAGAAAAAATAAATCATCATGGCAAACGTGCAGATGCCATTGTAAAAGGCATGCTGCAGCATTCAAGGCAAACAAAAGGTGTAAAAGAACCAACAGATATAAATGCTTTGTGTGATGAATATTTACGATTGAGTTATCACGGCTATGCTTGCAAAAGACAAAAATTTTAATGCAGACTATTAAAACAGATTTTGATGAAAGCATTGGTAAAATAAACATCGTTCCGCAGGATATTGGAAGAGTGTTACTGAACTTATTTAATAATGCGTTTTATGCAGTGAATGAGAAAAGTCAACAGTCAACGGTCAACAGTCCACAGCCGCTTTCGCATGAATATAAACCGCTTGTTTTTATTCAAACAAAAAAAATAAATGATAAGGTTGAAATTGTTGTAAGCGATAACGGCAACGGCATTCCGCAAAACATCATTGATAAAATCTTTCAACCATTCTTTACAACAAAACCAACAGGCGAAGGAACAGGTTTGGGTTTATCACTTGCTTATGACATCATCACAAAAGAACATAACGGAACGATAAAGGTTGAAGGCAAAGAAGGTGAAGGAAGTGTGTTTACTATTCAATTATCTGTTGTCTAAACTAAGGTATCGTGAAAGCACACCACTGGAAATAAAAGCGACTACCAACGAAGGAGAATTTACTGATTTTATTATTTCTTATCGCTGAAAGGGAATTCCTAAATTTACGTATGAAGATTTTATATTGCCTTTCATTATTTAGGTTACTTTTTTTCTCTGATGTTTTTTCACAAAACGCTGCTCCGACGGCTATTGATGTAACACATATTCCTGCCGAAGGTTTATTATTAAATAATGGATGGAAATTCCACGCGGGAGATAATCTTGGTTGGGCTAAAAATGACTATAAGGATAGTTCCTGGAATATTATTGATCCGACAAAAGATATTTATTATTTGCCCGAAGTTTCAAAAAAAGGGATTTGCTGGCTCAGGCTACATCTTTATTCTGGCAATTCGCTTCGTCAACAATTGTCCATGATTATTCAGCAATCCGGCGCATCAGAAATTTATCTTGATGATAGCTTAATTTATGTTATGGGGGGAATCAGTAGAAACACAGCAGTAACAAGAGCTTATGATCCCTTATGGAAACCGTTTGAGTTGCCCTTATCGAAAAATACAAAACACATTTTAGCGGTAAGATATGAGCTGCAGCAAAATATTTTTTATACTAATGCATTTGGAACTGCAAACCCTTTATTATGGATAAAACTTATGGAGCCAAATAATGCGATTATGTATTATCAAAGGGTATCTATGCCTATCCAATTCAATGCACTTATACCCATTGGTATTCTTTTAATGATGTTCATACTTCACATGGCATTTTACCTTGTTTATCGCGGCCAAAAAGGAAATCTTTATTTTGGGCTGTACGCTTTGTCTGCCTTAATTGGAATTAGTTTACAGCTGATCTTACAGCGATTCAACCACATAGTAGCATATAAGTTTTATCTTGGAAATTCTGCTTTTCTGCTTCTCTTTTCGAGTAGTTTGTTTATTCTTATTGCCTTAAAGTACATCCTGGAGCTTAAGTGGGATTTTACTTATACGGCTTCAATCATTCTATTTATTGTGGCAACTATTCTTAGTATAGCCATCTATCCGTGGGGATGGAAGGCTGGTGCCATATACACTCCGTTAATTTTACTGAATATAATTCGTATTGCATTCACCAGCGCATTGAAACGAAAAAGAGGTGCGTGGATAATTGCAATTGGCGGCGTTAGTACTGTTGTTTTTTTTGTCGCTTTCCAGCTTAGAATTAACGCTCTGGACTCATCGCTTGTTTTAGATCATGAAACTTCGAGTTTAGTAATTTTTATGCTGTTTGTTTTTAGCCTACCTACATCGGCCTCACTGTTTCTTGCCCTCGATTTTGCTTTTGCGAACAAAAGCCTACAAAAAAAATTAATTGAGGTCAATGAGCTATCTCAGAAAAATATTGCCCAGGAGCGGGAAAAGCAGCAATTATTATCTTCTCAAAATGATATGCTGGAAAAACAGGTAGCTAAACGCACTTCAGAATTGGAACAATCATTTGAAAACCTGCAGTCAACCCAACAACAACTCATACAAAGCGAGAAGATGGCAAGTCTTGGAGAACTTACAGCAGGTATTGCACATGAAATTCAAAACCCATTAAATTTTGTAAATAATTTTAGTGAAGTAAATAAAGAGTTGATAAGTGAATTGGTTGATGAAGTTGATAAGGGAAATACCGAAGAAGTAAAGACGATAGCAAATGATATTAAAGAAAACGAAGAAAAAATAAACCATCACGGCAAACGTGCAGATGCCATTGTAAAAGGCATGCTCCAGCATTCAAGGCAAACAAAAGGTGTAAAAGAACCAACAGATATTAATGCTTTGTGTGATGAATATTTACGTTTAAGTTATCACGGTTTGCGTGCAAAAGACAAAAGTTTTACTGTTGATTTTAAAACAGATTTTGATGAAAGCATTGGTAAGATAAACATCGTTCCGCAGGATATTGGAAGAGTGTTGCTGAATTTATTTAATAATGCTTTTTATGCAGCGAATGAGAAAAGTCAACAGTCAACGGTCAACAGTCCACAGCCGCTTTCGCATGAATATAAACCGCTTGTTTTTATTCGAACAAAAAAAATAAATGATAAAGTTGAAATTGTTGTAAGCGATAACGGTAACGGTATTCCGCAAAACATCATTGATAAAATTTTTCAACCATTTTTTACAACTAAACCAACAGGTGAAGGAACTGGTTTGGGTTTATCACTTGCTTATGACATCATCACAAAAGAACATAACGGAAGTATAAAAGTGGAGAGTAATGAAGGCGAAGGAAGTAAGTTTATTATTAATTTACCTGTTTAAATATTTAAATCTGTATAATCAGTAAATCATTCAAATCATAGTTCAGATAATCATCGCAAGAACATAACGGAACTATAAAAGCGGAAAGTAAAGAAGGTGAAGGTTCAATATTCATTATACAAATACCAAATAATTAATATAAAATGCGACTGCTTATAAAAATTATTTTGTTGTTGATACTGCCTGCTTTTGTAAGTGCACAGCAATATATAGTAGATAGCCTTAACCGTCTTATATCAAAAGCTACTTCTGATACACAAAGAATTAATCTAATTATTCGAAAAGCTAATGTAATGAGAGATATAAACTTAGATTCCTCAATACAACTTGAGAACAAAGCGATACAGGATTGCCAATCTCTTCATTATATACATGGAGAATTGTATGCAATGTTAGATTTGGCGCTTGCCTTTTCAGAAAAGGGCGATTATGCCATAGCCAAAAAAAATCTTGATAAAGCAGGTGAATTTTTAAAAACCGTAAAAGATTCATTCGCTCTTTTAAACTACTATAACAGTTATGGGGCTATGTATTTTTTGAAAGGGAAACTGGATAGTAGCCTGGTATTTTATATAAAGGAAGTTTCTGCTGTTCCGTCAAATGACAGTAGCGAGTTGTCCACCATATATATGAATATTGGACTGTCATACCATGAATTAGCAAATTTTCCCCTTGCTTTAACTTATTATCAAAAAGCTTTATCAATTGATGAAAAATTAAATGACGAATCAGATGAAGCTCCTATATATTCAAATATGGCCGGTGCCCTGTATTCCATGGGAGACGTTGTAAAAGCGGAACCATATTGTTTATACGCAATAAAAATAGCAAGAAAAATTGGTAACAAATCAACAGAAGGTTATGCCTGTCATCAATTAGGCAATATATATAACCGTTTGTATAAATATAATGAGGCTTACACCTATTCGATGAACGGTGCAAGTTTAGCAAAAGCTGTTGCAGATCAGCGACTGGAAGCCTCTTGTTTATCAGATGCAGCCGCAGCTCTGGCAGGACTGAATAAATTTAATGAAGCCGCAAAATTAAACAGCAATGCAATAGTTATTGCAGATTCATCAAAAGACTCTTTATGTATTTCTTTATCATACAGCGTAATGGGAGATATATTAAAAAGAGAAGGTAAATACAAGGAAGCCATTCCGTTTTATGAAAAATATTCTCAATTAATTCCCGGTGGAAATATATATGATCCCGATGTAGCAGACCATTATGCAGCTTTATCAGAGTGTTATGAAAAAACAGGAAATTTTAATAAAGCATTATCGGTATACAAGCTTGCCACAAAAATAAACGACTCACTTAGAAATTTGAATAACATTCGTAAGGCAACAGAGCTGGCTGTGAGCTATGAGTTTAAAAAGAAACAGGAGCTGGCAAAAGCTATACAGGATAAAAAAGATGCAGACACTAAAAGAAAAAGAACGCAACAGTATTTTATTATTGCAGGGCTTGCTGTAGTGGTATTGGCTTTTATAGCCATTGCAGTAATACAGTTGAGAAATAACAGGCAAAAGCAAAAAGCAAATGCATTATTACAGCATCAGAAAAAAGAAATAGAGCAGCAAAAAGAAAAAGTAGAAATCACTTTAACCGAATTAAAATCAACCCAGGCACAACTTATACAAAGCGAGAAGATGGCAAGTCTTGGTGAACTCACCGCAGGCATTGCACACGAAATACAAAACCCTTTAAACTTCGTGAATAATTTTAGTGAAGTGAATAAAGAACTGCTTGAAGAATTAAAAGAAGAAGCAGATAAAGGGAATATTGTTGAAGTAAAATCGATTGCAAATAATCTTATAGATAATTCAAAAAAAATAAATCATCATGGCAAACGTGCAGATGCCATTGTAAAAGGCATGCTGCAGCATTCAAGGCAAACAAAAGGTGTAAAAGAACCAACACCTCTAAATGCTTTGTGTAATGAATACTTGCGATTGAGTTATCACGGTATGCTTGCAAAAGAAAAAGATTTCAACGCAGAAATAAAAACAGATTTTGATGAAAGCATTGGTAAGATAAACATCGTTCCGCAGGATATTGGAAGAGTGTTGCTGAATTTATTTAATAATGCATTTTATGCAGCGAACGAGAAAAGTCAACAGTCAACGGTCAACAGTCCACAGCCGCTTTTGCATGAATATAAACCGCTTGTTTTTATTCGAACAAAAAAAATAAATGATAAGGTTGAAATAAGAGTTGAAGATAACGGCAATGGCATCCCATCAAACATCATTGATAAAATCTTTCAGCCTTTCTTCACTACAAAACCAACAGGCGAAGGAACAGGTTTGGGTTTATCACTTTAGCTTATGACATCATCACAAAAGAACATAACGGAACTATAAAAGTGGAAAGTAAAGAAGGTGAAGGCACTGAGTTTATCATACGCTTACCTGATTAAATTAATCACAATAAAACAGGAAGGAACTTAAACAATACTTTTTATGAGTGTAAACATTTTGCCCGAAATAAAAGCTTCTGATTATTTAATCCGGTTACTTCTTGTTTTGATCTTTACTTGTTCGGGGTTTCAGTTATTAAAGGCACAAAAGCTGGAAGGTAAGGCGCTTGCTGATTCTCTGATACAAGAATTACCTAAAACAAAAACCGATACTTCATATGTCAATATTATGATCAGTATAGCAAAGGCGTTGGTTGATTCAGACCCTGCTATAGCGATGAAATATGCCGATAGTGCCATGCAGTTAGCGCAACAGCAGGAATGGAAAAAAGGGATTGCCCTTGCATACCTATGTAAGGCAAGAATATACAGAACAACTTCAGATTATATTACAGGCCTCAAAAATGCCAACAGGTCTTATGAAATTTTTGACTCTCTAAAATGGAAAAAAGGAATTGCAAATGCAGACGTGGAAATTGCCAATATTTATGGAGGACTTGGTAATTATTCCAAAGCCATTGAAAACAATTTTAAGGCACTTGGTATTTATGAAGAACTGAATATGGAAGAGGCCGCCGGCACACTATATAATAATATTGGCAATGATTACTATGCTCTTGATAATTACCCGAAAGCAATTGAAAATTATAAAAAAAGTCTTGAACTCGTTAAAAAAACAAACAACAAGTTTGCTATTGCATCTGCGCTGGATAACATGGCGAGTGCTTACGAAGGAGAAGGCGAATTTAAAAACGTAAACGATTACAATTTACAAGCAATACAGCTTTTTAAAGAGATTGATGATAAACCTGCTTTAGGAAGAATATATAATAACCGGGGTAATATATTTGGAGACCAAATGAAATTCGATTCAGCAATTTTCTATTATAAAAAAGCAATTGCTATTGCAGAAAATTTAAATATAAAAAGCACAATTGCCTATGGTTATTTTGGCATGGGAGATGCTTATCGCCTCATGGCAAAAGGCGACTCCGGAAAATATACTATATCAGATTCGTTGAAAACAGGAAAAGATGCGCTTTTAAAAAAATCTTATAGCTGCTATTCAACAGCATTGGCATTAGCTGAAAAAATGGGTGATCTATCTTTGTTGATGACGATCACAAAGTCATTATCAGAAACAGAAGCATTACTTGGCAATTATAAAGCAGCGCTTGATTTTTATACAAGATCTACAGAGTATAAAGATTCAATTTTTAATAATGAAAGCCAAACAAAAATAGCTGCACTTGAGAATGAAAGGCTCACCGAAGTTAAAAATAAAGAAATACAATTACTCAATAAAGAAAATGCATTACAGTCGGCTCACTCAAAACTTATTTATAGTATTCTTGGAACAGTTGTGTTAGCTATAGTAATTATTGCAGTAATACAATTCAGAAGCAATAAACACAAACAAAAGGCAAACATAGCATTGCAACAGGAAAAGCAAAAGGTAGAAAACACATTGCAGGAATTAAAATCAACGCAAGCCCAACTCATCCAATCAGAAAAAATGGCAAGTCTCGGAGAACTTACTGCAGGTATTGCACATGAAATTCAAAACCCTTTAAATTTTGTAAATAATTTTAGTGAAGTAAATAAAGAGTTGATAAGTGAATTAGTTGATGAAGTTGATAAGGGAAACACCGAAGAAGTAAAGACGATAGCAAATGATATTAAAGAAAATGAAGAAAAAATAAATCATCACGGCAAACGTGCAGATGCAATTGTAAAAGGCATGCTGCAACATTCTCGTCAAACAAAAGGCGTAAAAGAACCAACAAATATTAATGCTTTGTGTGATGAATACTTGCGGTTGAGCTATCACGGTTTGCGTGCAAAAGACAAATCTTTTAATGCAGAAATAAAAACAGATTTTGATGAAAGTATTGGAAAAATAAATATTGTTCCACAGGATATTGGAAGAGTGTTGCTGAACTTATTTAATAATGCTTTTTATGCAGTGAATGAGAAAAGTCAACAGTCAACGGTCAACAGTCCACAGCCGCTTTCGCATGAATATAAACCGCTTGTTTTTATTCAAACAAAAAAATTAAATGACAAAGTTGAAATTGTTGTAAGCGATAACGGTAACGGTATTCCGCAAAACATCATTGATAAAATTTTTCAACCATTTTTTACAACTAAACCAACAGGTGAAGGAACTGGTTTGGGTTTATCACTTGCTTATGACATCATCGCAAAAGAACATAACGGAACTATAAAAGTGGAAAGCAAAGAAGGTGAAGGCACTAAGTTTATTATTCTTTTACAATAAATAATCAAGGTGAAAAAAGCGATTTGGTTTTGGTTTATATTGATAGTGATAAAAGCACATTCGCAAAACAATTTGCCTCCCGTTTATCAAATAAAAAGCGATACTGTTAAGAGTTATGAATTAACTGACTCATTTATCAGGGTGCTATTTGATAAAAGTGGAAAGCTGATGATCAAGGATATGCTGATGCCCGGCATAAATGCCAGTTTTAATAACCTTACAGCAAATAATAAAGCAGCGCCTGTAAGCACTTATTGGTTCCAGTATCGTTTAAAAAATATAATGGCCCATCAGGCAAGAATATCGTTGCAATCCACATCAGAAAATGATGATTATTATATTATTTCAACCGCAACAAAACCTGTACATCTTACAAGCGGTTATTTAACTGATCCTGAAAAAAAAGATGGAATGAAATGGGGAAACTTTATTCCAATTATAATTAATCCGGGCGATTCAATTACTGTATATCAAAGGGTTTACAATAAGAGCAAAATATTGCCTGCAGATTCGCTTGTTTCCATTCTTCCGACAGATATAGCAATTAAAGAGAAATACATCAATGATCAGGACGAAGGAAAAGCAATTTATGAAATAGTGAACCTCGTGGAAGCCTTTATGATAGGATTGCTTTTGTTAAGCACTTTTTTTAATTTATTTTTTTTTAGTGTTGTTAAAGAAAGAGAGTATTTGTATTTCGCCTTGTTTACTTTTTTTCTCGGCATTAACAGGCTTAATAATATTTTATACATTTATTTAAGCCATTCCAATCCCCATTTGGTACCCTACGTAGACTATTTAGGTTTTGCATGGCTTTTTATATCGTTTTTTCTGTTGCAGTTTGTTCGGCATTTTTTTCATGTAAAAGAAAAGTATAGAAAGTGGGATAAGGCTTTATCTATTATAGCTATTATATTTATTAGCGCTTATGTTTTAAATTTCGTTAGATATACATTCTTAATTAGTTTTTTACATTTTTTCCGTTACCCTGATTTTTTTATTAGCTTTTTTGTTATTCCAATCTGTATCCTGATTACCCTTTTACTTTTCGTTCGTTCTAAGAACACAGCGTTTCATTTCTTTATAATAGCAGCGTTTCCATTAATGCTTTTGCAAATTATAGTTTTCCCTGTCAATGGTGAACTTGATATGGGGTTCTCAAAAATATTACCTGCAGGCATTTTAAATTTTTTAAGCCAGATAGCTTCGTTATACAGGCCCCTGGAAATGGTTTGCGTGCTCTGGCTTATATTATTTTTTTCCTGGACATTATTTATACGTTATAACCAGTTACGAAAAGAGAATGCTCAAAAAGATTTAGATAAAGAACGTCTTGCAAAAGAAAAGGAAATAGAAAGAAGTCAATTGATAGAGCAACAAAAGTTGGAATTGGAAAAAACAGTAGAAGAAAGAACTGCTGAATTAAAGAATTCTTTACAGGAATTAAAATCAACACAAGCTCAACTCATCCAATCAGAAAAAATGGCAAGTCTCGGAGAACTTACCGCAGGCATTGCACATGAAATTCAAAACCCTTTAAACTTCGTGAATAATTTTTCAGAAGTAAATAGAGAGTTGATAAGTGAATTGGTTGATGAAGTTGATAAGGGAAACACCGAAGAAGTAAAGACGATAGCAAATGATATTAAAGAAAATGAAGAAAAAATAAATCATCATGGTAAACGTGCAGATGCAATTGTAAAAGGAATGCTGCAACATTCTCGTCAAACAAAAGGCGTAAAAGAACCAACAGATATAAATGCTTTGTGTGATGAATATTTGCGATTGAGCTATCACGGTTTGCGTGCAAAAGACAAATCTTTTAATGCAGAAATAAAAACAGATTTTGATGAAAGCATTGGTAAAATAAATATCGTTCCACAGGATATTGGAAGAGTGTTACTGAACTTATTTAATAATGCATTTTATGCGGTAATGCAAAGCCCCCAACCCCTAAAGGGGAGCGAATACAAACCGCTTGTTACTGTTACAACAAAGCATTCCTCCTCCCTCTCCTTTGGAGAGGGCCGGGGTGAGGTCGCTATTACCGTTAGCGATAACGGTAACGGTATTCCGCAAAACATCATTGATAAAATTTTTCAACCATTTTTTACAACTAAACCAACAGGTGAAGGAACTGGTTTGGGTTTATCACTTGCTTATGACATCATCACAAAAGAACATAATGGAACTATAAAAGCGGAAAGTAAGGAAGGTGAAGGCACAACTTTTATCATCCGGATATAATAATAGGTATTGGATTGAAAAATTATTTTGTTTAAATCATTTAATATAAGCAGCAAATATGAAAGTTTTATTATCTGCATTACTTTCTTTTTTTATAATAAAAGCATTGCCGCAATCAAGAGCGATTGATAGCCTTAACAGGCTTATCAATAAGTCCGCATCTGATACACAAAGAATTAATTTAAAGCTTGAAAAAGTAAGGATCTTAGCCAACGGAAGTTTAGATTCAGCCATTGCATTGGCTAAAGTTTTGGTTAATGAATCACAAAAAATTAATTATAAACAAGGTGAAGCAAAAGCAAGAATAAGATTGGCAGGCGACTATTGTTTTACGGGCGATTATGCAGCAGCCAAAAACAATCTTGATATTTCAAAAGTAATTCTTAGCCATGCAAACGATTCACTATTAATCGAAGATTTATATTGTCATTACGGCATGATGTATTCAATGCAAAATGAATTTGATACTTCTCATATATTTTATAATAAAGCGATTGAAATGGGGCAAACGCAAAAAGATAAGTCTATACTCGGTACTGCTTATCAGAATAATGCAATTGCTTATTTGCAGGAAGCAAATTATCCGCTGGCACTAACAAATTTTCAAAGTGCTTTAAACATTGCCGAAAAAATGAATGATGAAGAATCAGAAGCGTATGTTTACCTGAACATGGCAATTACTTATACAAGCCTTGACGAAAACGCACGTGAACAAGCATCTTATTTTAAGGCCGTTGATCTGGCAAAAAAGTTAGATCTGAAAAATGTACTGGCTTATTGCTATTCAAATTTATCAACAACATACGAGAATCTTAAGGATTATAAAAACCAGTACGAATATGGAATGAAAGCGGCAATGTTAGGAAACGAAATGGGAGACAAAGGAATAGAAGCAAGCAGTTTATCCAGGGCTGCCTTGGCTTTGGCGAACGAGGGCACATTTAAAGAGGCAGAGGAACGTGGCAGTGAGGCTATACGTATAGCTGATTCATCTAAACAGCCTTTTAACATCTATCAGGCTAATCATGACATGGGTGCAATATTTAAGATGCAAAAAAAATACAACGATGCCATTCCTTATTTTGAAAAAGCATTTAGCTCATTAAGCAAATCTGATATTTATGATAAAGAAGTTGGGATATCTTATGAAGAATTATCTGGCTGCTATGAAAACACTGGAGACTATAAAAAAGCATTGGCCGCATATAAAATGGCGGCAAAGATTTCAGATTCAATTAGTGGAAAAGAAAATGTAAAAAAAGCTACAGAGCTTACTATGAATTATGAGTTTGCCAAAAAACAACAGATAGCAAAAGATGAACAACAAAAGCAAAGTGCGGTTGCAAAAACCAAACAAACTACATTAATAATTGGGTTAGTACTCACTTTTTTACTAGCTGCTGTAGCCTTTAACAGTCTTCGAAATAAACGTAAGGCCAATATTTTATTGCTGCAGCAGAAAGAAAAAGTAGAAACAACTTTGTCAGAATTAAAATCAACCCAAGCCCAATTGATACAAAGCGAAAAAATGGCAAGGCTTGGAGAGCTTACCGCAGGCATTGCACATGAAATTCAAAACCCGTTAAACTTTGTAAATAATTTTAGCGAAGTGAATAAAGAAATGATTGATGAAGCAACAGAAGAAGTTGACAAAGGAAATTTAGAAGAAGTAAAAAATATTTTGAATGATATAAAAGATAATTCAGAAAAAATAAATCATCATGGCAAACGTGCAGATGCAATTGTAAAAGGAATGCTGCAACATTCGCGGCAAACAAAAGGCATAAAAGAACCAACAGATATTAATGCTTTGTGTGATGAATACTTACGATTAAGTTATCATGGCTTGCGTGCAAAAGACAAAGAGTTTTAATGCAGATTTTAAAACAGATTTTGATGAAAGTATTGGAAAAATAAATATTGTTCCGCAGGATATTGGAAGAGTGTTACTGAACTTATTTAATAATGCATTTTATGCAGTGAATGAGAAAAGTCAACAGTCAACGGTCAACAGTCCACAGCCGCTTTCGCATGAATATAAACCGCTTGTTTTTATTCAAACAAAAAAATTAAATGACAAAGTTGAAATTGTTGTAAGCGATAACGGCAACGGCATTCCACAAAACATCATTGATAAAATCTTTCAACCATTCTTTACAACAAAACCAACAGGACAAGGAACAGGTTTAGGTTTGAGTTTAGCTTATGACATCATCACCAAAGAACATAACGGAACTATTAAAGTGGAAAGTAAGGAAGGTGAAGGAACAATGTTTATAATCAATTTACCAATAACATAAATTAATCCTGTTCATCTGATAATCCTATAAATCATGGTTCAGACAATCATCACAAAAGAACATAACGGAACTATAAAAGTGGAGAGTAAGCAAGGTGAAGGAACAACGTTTATAATTACTTTGCCTGTTGCATAAAATGTAATAATATTAATGAAAGAATTTTATACATCATCATTCAGATATCATCACCAAAAAAACTTATAACACAATTAAATTTTTTCCTGTTCTAAAGCAACTGCCTTTAAATAAAGCCACTGGCTGATTATTTTGATTGATAACATTAATTGAATAAACACCAGTGCTTTTGCCATTATGAATTTCAATTGCTTCAGCGGTTAACTCATCACCAATCTGCACCTGCTTTAAAAACGAAATATTACAATCTGTTGCCAATGATAAATTGTTGCGCGTATTGCAGGCAAAAGCAAGCGCACTATCTGCGAATGAAAAAATAATTCCGCCATGAGCAACATGAAACCCATTCACCATTTCTTCACGAATTTTCATTTTTATTTTGCAGTAGCCTTCTTTTATTTCTGCAATTTCTATGGCAAGCCAGTTGCTGAAAGCATCATGCTGCATCATGTGTGCAACAACAGAAGCGGGATTTTTATATTGCATACATGAAGATAAGAAGTTGGTTGATTAATTGAAATGTTAAGCAAATGGCAACCATTCAACGTTTAAAAAAATCAATTTTTTATTCTCCTTTAAAGCCGGGTTTTCTTTTTTGTAAAAATGCATTTATGCCTTCTTTAAAATCATTTGTTGCAGCAGCTTGTTGTTGCAAAACATCTTCAAGCTTTAACTGATCTTCAAAATTTTTAAAGGTTTCATTTAATGCTTTTTTAGTAAGCCACAAGGCACGTGTTGGCATTTGCGCAAGTGTTTGTGCAATTTTTTTTGATTCTGCTTCAAACACATCATCGGTAAAAACTTTATAAATCATTCCTAAACGCTCTGCTTCATCCGCAGCTATTTTATCACCCAACATCATTAATGCGCTTGCTTTTTGAAAGCCGGTTAATCTTGGCAAAAAATAAGTGCCGCCACTATCTGGTATCAATCCAATTTTAATAAATGCCTGTATAAATGCTGCAGATTTATTGGCAACAACCACATCACAACACAAAGCAATGTTAGCGCCTGCGCCGGCAGCAACGCCATTCACTGCAGCAACAACGGGTTTTTGAAGCAACCGTATTTTTTGTATGATGGGATTTAATTGTTCGGGTAAAATTTTTTGCATGGCTGATGCATTTGGTTCGGCCACTTCAGCCAGGTCTTGCCCTGCACAAAAATTTTTTCCGCTGCCTGTTAAATACACGCAGCGAATTTCTTTTGAAAGATTGCATTCATCTAATTTTTGCTGTAACAGCAAAGCCATATCACGATTAAATGCATTTATTTTTTCTAAGCGGTTTAAGGTGATGAATGCAACGGAATCTTTTATTTCAAATAAAACAGAAGACATAATTTAAAGTTAATAAACAAATGTATCTAAGTGATTAATGACATTTAAAATAATCAAAAGGCTCTTTGCAATCGTTGCACCTGTACAGTGCTTTGCATGCGGTTGAACCAAAGCGGCTGATGAGTTGTGTATGATATGAATTGCAATGCGGGCATTGAATGGCTTCTTCTTGCTGAAACGCATCTGCGGTGCAAACAATTTGTTTGGGATTTGGCGGCGCAATGCCATAGGCTTTTAATTTTTGTTTGCCTGCTTCGGTTATCCAGTCTGTTGTCCATGCGGGAGATAAAACTGTTTTTATTTCGATGTTATTAAATCCGTTTTCAAGCAGCGCCATTCGTATGTTCATATTAATTACATCCATCGCAGGGCAGCCTGTATATGTTGGTGTGATGGTGATAATTGTTTTATTTGATGGATTGATTTCTGCTTTACGCACAATGCCAAGATCAATAATTGATACCACAGGAATTTCAGGATCCATTACTGTTTCCAAAATTTTCCAGATCTGTTTTTCGTGTATGTTTAATTCATCAATCATAATTAATTAATGCCCTGCATAAATAAAACTTAAGCCAATAAAATCATAGAATGCATGAAAAAATATTCCATACCATAAGTTACGATTATTTTTTAAAATAAGTGCATGATAAGCGCATCCTGCAATGCCTGCATTTATCATTCCTAAAATGCCTTGCTGAAAATGGTATGCTGCAAAAATGATCGCTGTTAATATAAAAGCGATTATAGTTGCATTTTTATTAAAAAGCTTTTCAAACCTTGTAAAAATAAAGCCGTGAAAAACCAGTTCTTCATAAAAACCGCCGGCAATTAATGCGGCAATCATCACTAAAATATAATTTATCAAATTTCCTTTGATGAAATCATAATCATGTAAATTGATTGTTGCATTAGGAATGAACTTTTTAACAAGCGGCATAATTGCATATTGTAACAAACCGAATAAAATTATTGCTGCAAATGCACCAACCCAGATTGCTTTTATCCGAAATTTTTTAAAGCTAAAAAAGATGTTATTAAAAGTTTCATGCGCTGCATATTTTAAAAAAAGCCAGATTACAAGCAATACAATTATGGTGTATGAAAAAAATGGAAAACCTGCAAAATGCGGAAATAAAAATGCAAAAGCAATTACAAAAAGAGATAAAATTTTTTCTGTTGCTGATAGATTTTTCATTGATGTATTTAGTTTACCAAACACTGTTTGGATAAGCTCTTTGCAGAAACTGCATTTCTGCAAGCACGTATCCTAACTTTTCTGTGTGCATGCCTTGTTTGCCGCCAGTTTGTGCAAACACATTTTGCGGAATTTGTACAGTAGCTTCTTCAAAAATGGCGGAAGTTTTTTTGAGCCATTTATTTTTTAAGGCAGATGCATCAACAGAAATATTTTCTGGTAACAATGCTGTTTCATAATCTGCATTCATAAATAATTCATCAACGTAAGGCCATAATATTTCAATTGCGTTTATCATGCGCTGGTGGCTTTCTTCAGTTCCATCGCCCAAACGAATTACCCATTCGCTGCTCCATTGCAAATGATATCTTACTTCTTTTAAAGCTTTTGCTGCAATGGCTGCAAGCTGTTCATCGTTGCTGTGCTGCAAATTTTCATACAATAAATATTGATAATTGCTGAATATAAACAAGCGCAAAATTGTTTTTGCCCAATCACCATTTTCCAATTCAACCAACAAACAATTTTTGAAATCTCGGTTATCTCTTAAAAATGCAAGCGAATCTTCTGAGACCTCACCCCCAAACCTCCCCCAAGGTGTGGGAGGCTTGTGACTGGTTGATAATTTGAGCGGCGTACTGATAAAAATTTCTTGCCTGTCCTAAAATGTCTAAAGAAATATTTGTGATGGCTATATCTTGTTCTAAAATTGGTCCGTGGGCACACCATTCGCTGTTTCGCTGTGCGAGAATGAGTGTGTTATCGGCGAGATGAAGGGTGTATGGAATTAGGAATTTGGAATTAGGAATTTGGGCCATTGCGTTTCTTATTTTGATTTTTTTGATTATCAAGGTAATTAATGTAACCATTAATAAGCTTGAATACTAATTCACATTTTTCTTCACCTGCTTTCAGCTCTTCATTACTAATAAATTTTTCATCAAATGCTGTGCATAAATGTTCCATTGTTTCAGTTACTGATCCTCTTGAAATGATAAAAAAATTTCTTGTGTCAGTATATAAGTATATCTGCCGTAACCCTCAGCAATATTTGCCGTTATTGATCTTGAAGAATCAAGAATTTGTGCAGTTAACAGAAATTTTTCATGCGGTGGAAATTTTTTTGCGAGAGAAGAAATCAATATTCTTAATTCTCTTCCTTGTTTGTAACATTCCAAATCTTTATAACCACGATAATTCATATAAAGTTTAAATCTAATTACAAATTCCTAATTTCCAATTCCCAATTCCCCTCTACATATGCTTAAGTTCCTCAGGCAAATCATAAAAAGTAGGATGGCGGTAAACTTTATCTGTTGCAGGTTCATAAAAACTTTCTGCTTCATCGGGGTTTGATGCGTGAATGTATTTGCTTTCAACTGCCCAAATACTTACGCCTTCGTTGCGGCGTGTATAAACGTCACGTGCATTTTCAATGGCCATTTGCGCATCGGCTGCATGTAAACTGCCGGCATGTTTATGATCGAGCCCCTGTTTGCTGCGGATGAAGATTTCCCACAAAGGCCAGTTTCTGCCCCGCATCTCCACTAAAGGAGCGTTATTTACATCGTTATTACCACCTGAATTGTCATGGTATATCACCGTAATAATATTCTGATTTTATGCATGATTACATTGATAGTTATTATGCTGCTTCTAAGCCCCTGTGATTTTAGTTTGCTTGCCTTCTTTTCTGCATGTGCCGCCGCTGCTTCACGAACCCACGCACCATCTTCATGTGCTTTGCGGCGTGCTTCGAGGCGTTCTTTATTGCAAGGTCCGTTGCCTTTAACCACATTCCAGAATTCTGCCCAATCTATTTCACCAAAATCATAGTGCTGTGTTTGAGCATTCCATTTTAAATCCTTATCAGGTAAGGTCATGTTCAAAATCTTTACCTGCTCTGCACACATATCAACAAACCGCTGGCGCAACTCGTCATTTGTTTTGCGTTTAATTTTCCATTTCATGCTTTGTTCGGTGTTGGAGCTTCCTGAATCTTTCGGTCCAAACATCATTAACGACGGCCACCACCAGCGATTAATTGCATCCTGGCACATTGCTTTTTGAGCGTCAGTTCCATTGCTTAAAGTGTATAAAATATCAAAGCCCTGCCGCTGATGAAAACTTTCTTCTTTACAAATGCGAACCATGGCTCTTGCATAAGGCCCATAAGAAGTTCTGCAGAGCATAACCTGGTTTAAAATGGCGGCACCATCTACCAGCCAGCCGATGGCGCCCATATCTGCCCATGAAAGCGTTGGATAATTAAATATGGAAGAATATTTTGCTTTGCCGCTATGCAAATCGTTTATTGTTTGTGCACGTGTTGTGCCTAAACTTTCGCAGGCGAATATAAATACAAACCATGACCGGCTTCGTCCTGCACTTTTGCAAGTAAAATTGCTTTGCGTTTTAAAGATGGAGCACGGCTTATCCAGTTACCTTCCGGCAACATGCCTACGATTTCGCTATGCGCATGCTGGCTTATCTGCCTGATTAATGTTTTGCGATAAGCATCAGGCATCCAGTTTTTAGGTTCAATTTTTATTTCAGCATCTATATTTTGCTGAAATAGGTTTTCGAAGTTTTGTAGCGACATGATGTATAGATTAAGATGCAATTTACTATTTAAAAAAATGAATACCTCCGCCTGTAAAAATGGTAATTTAATTTTTTATATCAAGCATCTGATATTAAAAAAAAGCTGTCTCTTTTATATAGAAACTATATTTACATTCTTAAATAACTTGAGTAATAATATTAATTGCTGTCAATTTATGAAACTGATATTATCTGTTTTATGTACAAAAAAAGTGCTTAAGGTTATAGTAATTTTTCTTATTTTATTACAAGCAAATGAAATTTTTGCTCAACAAAAAACAATAACCGGAAAAGTAGTTAATGATAGTAATGCTATATTAAATGGAGTATCTGTTCAGATAAAGGGCACTTCTAAGGGTACCATCACTAATAATAATGGCATCTACTCAATTGCTGCAAGCGATAATGATATGCTTGTTTTTTCATATGTAGGATATAAACCACAAACTATTACAGTTAACGGTAAAACAGAAATAAATGTAACATTGGTTTCTGCAGGAACTCAATTAAATGATGTTGTTGTAGTTGGTTATGGTACGCAGAGAAAAATAGATGTAACCGGCTCTGTTGCACATGTAAGAGGTACAGAATTGGTAAAGCAACCTGTATTAACAGCTACTCAGGCCTTGCAGAGCAAAGTAGCTGGTGTGCAGATTATAAGCAGCGGACAACCAGGAAGCTCACCACAGGTTATAATAAGAGGTGCAGGATCTATTTTAGCAGGTGTTAATCCTTTATATGTAGTAGATGGCGTTATACTTCCTCAAGGTTCTGATATTACAAACATAAATACTGCTGATATTGCTTCGGTTGATGTTTTAAAAGATGCTTCTTCCAGCGCTATTTATGGTGCTCGTGCTGCTAACGGAGTAATATTAATTACTACAAAGCAGGGTTCGGGAAAAATGAACGTATCTTATAGTTTAAATATGGGATTAACGCAAGCAGCCTATGTTGTTCCAATGGCCAATGCAACAGAGTATGCTACTTATCAACAGGCAACAACAGGTTTACCCTTTCAACCAACCGGTTACTCAACAACCTGGTATAACCAGGTTTTAAGAAATGCGCTCTACCAAACTCACAATGTTTCTGTTTCAGGCAGCAACGAAAAAGATAGGTATTTATTTAATGTAGGATATTTTGATCAAGATGGCATAATCATCGCAAATAATTATAAGCGATATACTATCCGGTTTAATAATGAATTTACGCCTACTTCTTTTATTAAGATTGGCACTACTGCATCATTTGCAAACGGAACATCTCAAAATGTGCCAACCGGTACAATAACTGAAGACGCCTACCGTGCTGCCCCAACTGTACCGGCTATATTAAATGGAAAATATGGAAATACTTCTCAATATCAAAATGTAGGCAATCCTGTATTAGATGCTTATAATACCGATGATCTTTCGCACGATAACAGGGCGCAAGGCAATTTTTATATAGAAGTTAAACCTGTTTCATTTCTTACATTAAGATCTAATATTGGAGGCGAAATAGATTTTGCTGATGACAGAGCTTATACTTATCAACATCCGAACGACACAACATTTTTTAATACAAATGGCGGAACGCAGGGTGCAAACAGAAGCACATTAAGTGTAGTTAATAACAAGAATTATGATTGGGTTTGGGATAATACAATAACTTTTGATAAAAGATTTGGTTTAAGCAGGCTTACTGTTCTTGCTGGTACAACCGCAGAAGAATATTATGCAACAGGTATTAATGGTATAAGATACTATGTTCCACCTGTGCAAAGCGAGTGGTATTTAAATAGCGGCAACGCAAATCAGCAGGTTAACGGAAGCACACAGGATAAATACACCCGTCAATCATACCTGGGCCGTATATTTTATAGTTTTAATGATAAATACCAGGTAACAGCAACTTTTCGCAGAGATGCAAGCTCAGTATTTACAGAAAATAATCGCTGGGGAAATTTTCCCGGAATAAGCGCAGGATGGGTAATAAGCAAAGAACAGTTTATGGAGCGTCAAAATATTTTTCAATATCTGAAACTAAGAGCCGGGTATGGAGAATTAGGTAATTCAAATATTGCTTCAGATGCCGCTTTTGCAACTACTCTCTCAAATCTGCCATACTTTTATGGCACCGGTAATCAAACAGGTACTGCTGTAACAGGCTCAATAGTTCCGCAGATAAAAGATCAAAACATAAAATGGGAAATAACCAAAGAAGCAGATATTGGGCTGGAATTCGCCATTCTTAAAAGCAAATTAACAGGCGAACTTGATGTTTATGATAAAAAAGTAGATAACGCATTAATAAACATTTATGTACCAGGCACTTTCGGAAGTCAATCTAACCCAAACAGCAGTATTGCGCCCGGTTATGTTATTGCCAATGCAGCTTCAATAGAAAATAAAGGATTAGAAATTTCTGTAAGATGGCAGGATAACATCAATGAAAACATTTCTTATTTTATTGGTGGTAATGTTTCATTTAATAAGAACAGGGTTATGAATTTAAATGGCGGTGTACCTTTTTATGATGGAAATATAAACGGCTATTTTATAACGCAAACAAAAACTGGCTATCCTATAGGTGCATTTTTTGTAAGACAGGTTTTAGGCGTTTTTCAAAACCAGCAGCAGATAGATAATTATAAAGATAAGAATGGCAACTTGCTGCAGGGAGGGGCGCAACCCGGAGACTTTATCTATAAATACAATGACAACGGAACACTTGATACTGCTTATGCAGGCTCCTATCAACCCAAAGCGTATTTAGGCATAAATGGAGGGCTTAATTACAAAAATCTTGATTTCTCTTTTGATATTTATGCCAATATTGGTAATCAGGTTTATAATGGAAAATTACAGGCAAGAGTAGTGCAAACCGATAATATTGAAAAAACAGTAGCAACTGGTTATTGGTCGCCTTCAAATCCCTCAAACACTCAGCCAAGAGCCAATGGAGGTAATTTACCGGCATCTACTTATTTTGTAGCTTCAGGAACATTTGCACGCCTTAATAATGTTACATTGGGATATACTTTGCCTGCACGTATTTTAAATAATACCAGAATAATAAAAGGCTTTAGATTCTTTTTAAACGGTCAAAACCTGGCAACTTTAAAAAAATACAAAGGCTTTTCATCTGAACTTCCGGGCAGTTCAGCAACAAACGCAGGTATAGAGTTGAGTACCTATCCAACAATACGCACATTCGCTGCCGGTTTAAACGTTAATTTTTAATGGAAAACATTTCTTATAATTTTTTGCCAGATGAAAAATAAAATCCTTACTTTTTTTTGTTGCATAATCATTTTACCAGGCTGCAAAAAAAACTTTTTGAATGTACCTCCCCAAGGCCAGGGTTTACCTTCAGTTGATCCACAGGTAGCTTTAGATGAAGTAACCGGTGCATACAATGCATTAATTACTCCCGATCCTGAAAGATCAGGCTTTGGTCAGTATGATATTCATGGCGTTTATTTTATTACTGCTACAAATATTATGTCTGACGATGCAGATAAAGGAAGTTATCCTGGGGATCAGCCTTTAGCAGCCCAGTTTGATAATTTTCAGCTTTCGCCTGATAATACTTACATAGATGGATTATGGAAAGGATATTATGCGGGTATTTCCCGGGCCAACAATGTCTTACAGGCTTTAAGCCAAGCTAAACTTGCGGCAAATATTGTAACAGAAAAATCTGCGGAAGTACGCTTTTTACGTGCCTATTTTTATTTCAATCTTGTTAGAATGTTTGGTGGTGTTCCGATTGTTTTAACAGTTCCAACCGGTCCTCTAAATCAAGACAGTTCTTTTTATTATCGATCTTCAGCAAATAATGTATATAGCCAGGTTATTATTCCTGATTTGCAATTTGCCGTTGCCAATCTTCCGTTAAAATCAGCTACTACCACAGGTAGTGCAACAAAGGGAGCTGCGGAAACCTTATTGGCAAAAGTTGATATGTATTTAAAAGACTGGCAAGACGCTTATAACCTAACAACTGATGTTATAAATTCTGGTCAATACAGTTTAATGCCTGATTATTCTTTGTTGTGGAGACAGGCGGGAGATAACTCTGTTGAATCAGTTTTTGAAGTAGAAACAGGAATTTATGGAAGCGCAGATTATGGAGTTCCGGAATATGTTGAGTTTCAGGGCGCCAGGCAGGATAATGGAATGGGAATACCTACTACGCCCTGGAATAATCCCGGTTTTTATCAACCTTCCGGGGATGATGGTTTTGGATTTGATGAGCCTTCACAAGATTTATATAATGCATATGAACCCGGTGATCGTAGAAGAGATGCTACCATCATTCATTTACCTGCTTCCAGTCAGCCAGATACTTTATGGGACGGATTTACAATACCTACTTTAATAGGGATGACTATTAATTACAATTACAAAGCATACCACAGCAAAAGACCTGATCAGAAATACGAAGTTTTTGAAGGAAGCAGGGGAGACTGCCAGAAAAATATTCATATATTAAGGTATGCAGAAGTATTATTGATTAATGCGGAAGCAGCGAATGAATTAGGCAATACATCAACTGCTGCAATGAGCTTAAATAAGGTAAGAGCAAGAGCCGGCTTAAATGTAACTACAGCTTCTGGCCAGTCGGCTCTTCGTACAGCAATATGGAATGAACGACGCGTTGAACTTGCTATGGAGCATGACCGCTTTTGGGATTTAGTAAGGCAGGGCCGTGCTGCACAGGTAATGATTGCTGCAGGCAAAACTAATTTTGTTGCCGGCAGAAATGAGTTGTTACCTATACCAGCTATTGAAATAGCATCTTCTGGTGGTAAACTAACTCAAAACCCTGGATATTAATTTAATTTTAAGAACTTCAAAGCAATATTTACGTATTAAAAAGGTTAAAAGCCTGCATATCACTTCTTAAATTAATAACATTTATTAAACTCTTTAACACATATTTTTATCAATTAAAAAAGATGACATGAAAAAAATAACAAGTAAATTTTCTTTTGCAGCTTTCGCAGGCTTAGCTATTATTGCTGCGGGCTCACTTCAATCCTGCTCAAAATCTTCAGGCGGCGGTACTCCACCAATTACTCCTTTAGGTGGTTATACTTCATCAGATTCAGTGGCTTCGGCTAACCTGGTAGCTTATTGGCCTTTTGATGGAGATGTTAATGATCATAAAGGTGGTGCAGCAGGTACAGGTGTCAATAACAGCTACGTTGCTGGAATTAGGGGTGAAGCTTACCAGGGCGCTACTAATGCTTATGCTTCGTTTACGCCAAGTCCTGCCATGACAGGTTTACAAAGTTTTTCACTGAGCGTATGGTATTGGCAAACAGCGCAACCTATTGGCGGCTCCGGCAATCCAAATACGCCACAAGGGCTATTCTTTCTTGCAGATGCTAATGCCGACCCACTTATTATCTTAGAAAATGAACATTATGCCCCTGTTTCGGGTGATTCTCTTGAAATTCATGCAGGATTAACTTTTACGGCTGCCACTAATTGGAAAGGCTTTACCATGAATACTTTTGATACAGCAGCTATTGGAAAATGGGTACACCTGGTTATGACTTATGATGGCAGCAGTTCAACTTATGTGATTTATCAGGATGGCGTTCCTATGATGAACCAGTCTGCTTACGGTACATCTACTGCTACTATTCTTTTAGATGGACCAGCAGGCTCTAATCCACAGGGTAATATTAATTGGTCCACTACGCCCCCAACAATGGGTACAATCGGAACTTGGGCTCCTGGAGTATACGGCGTTTCTCCTACCTTAGGCGCAAACGGTAATTTTGTAGGTAAATTAGATGAGTTAAGGCTTTTCAACAAGGCATTAACGCAACAAGAAGTAGCTGGCCTATTTTTAAATGGACAGGCAGGCAGATAATTGTCAAACAAATAACAATACTCATTTATATAAGGTGTACTTGGTGCACCTTTTTTATTAAATCAGCGTTAGAAAATTGAGTTGTATGAAAGGATTAATTTTTCTTATTGCCATCGCACTAATGTTTTTTTCCTGTAAAAAGAACTTACAAAATCCTCCTCATCCAAAAGGATCGTTCACTTATAGCTCAATTAAACTAAATAACATTTCTAACCCTAATTTTATATATTACGGCACAAATGTTTCTCCTGTTATTGCACTTACTTTTACAAAACCGTTAGATACAGCAAGCGTAAAAAATTCCGTAATCTTTTCAAATAGTAACGGCGTTTCTTTACCAATTGAAATTTCATTTGCCAATCAGGATAGCACTTTGTATGTTAAGCCAAATACCTTAAGTTTTCTTACTGTATACACATTAAAAATTTCGCCTGCACTTAATGATAAAACTGGTGACAGTTTACAAAATATAATAACAGTAAAGCTTTTTACAGGCATTGATTCAACCGATAAATTTCAACGTATTTCAGATAGTGCTTTGCTAACATTAGTACAACAACAAACCTTTAAATACTTTTGGGATTTTGGTCATCCAATATCGGGAATGGCAAGAGAAAGAAATTCTTCTGGTGATGTTTGCACAACCGGTGGAACGGGCTTTAGTATTATGAGCATGTTAGTTGCTGTGAATCGTGGCTTTATTTCAAGAACAGATGCACTTAACCGAATACAAAAAATAGTTTCATTTTATAAAAATAAATGCACTGCTTATCATGGCGCATACGCACATTGGATAAATGGTGCAACCGGTGTAACAATTCCTTTTAGTACGCAGGATGACGGCGCTGATTTAGTAGAAACATCTTATTTAATGCAAGGGTTATTATGCGCAAGACAATATTTCAATCAAAACAATGCAACAGAAGACACTTTAAGGAATAATGTAAATGCATTATGGAATGCTGTTGACTGGAATTGGTTTCGCCAAGGCAATCAAAACGTTTTATACTGGCATTGGAGCCCTGATTATGGATGGGCAATTAACCAGCAAATTTCGGGATGGAATGAAGCGATGATCGTATATGCTTTAGCTGCTTCATCAAACACAAATCCAATTCCTAAAATTGTTTATGATAATGGCTGGGCGCAAAATGGTGAGGAAAAAAATAATAATGTTTATTATGATATCAAATTACCGCTTGGCCCTGCATTTGGCGGTCCGCTTTTCTTTGCGCATTATTCTTTTCTTGGAATTAATCCGCAAAATTTAAGTGATGCTTATGCGAATTATTGGACTCAGGATACTGCTCATACTATGATCAATTATAATTATTGTATTAATAATCCGAATCATTATTTTGGTTATAGCAATTTGTGTTGGGGTTTAACTGCAAGCGATGAACAAAATGGTTACAGCGCACATTCCCCACAAATGATAACGGCACTATTACACCAACTGCAGCTATTTCATCATTGCCATATTCACCAACCGAAAGTATGAATGCGCTTAGATTCTTTTATTATACTTTGGGTAATAAAATTTGGGGCAATTATGGTTTTGTTGATGCATTTAATCTAAACAATTTATGGTTTGCCAATTCTTATTTAGCAATTGATCAGGGTCCGGAAATTGTAATGATTGAAAATTACAGAACCGGTTTATTATGGAATTTATTTATGAGCTGTTCCGAAATAAAAACCGGCATGAAAGCACTTGGTTTCAACAGCCCTAATTTATAATTTCAACTGGTTATACAGTAACACAACGTAACATACTCTCCATTTTTTAAATCACTTTCATCTATATAAATTTTGCTTTTGTCGCAATATTTTCTAATTCCATTTCTTTTAAAGAAAATGTCTGGTACTTTGATGAAATGAAATTTAATGTAACGGGTAAAAAGTGGCTTACTATATTATTGCATGCCTTATGCTGGATCACGCTTTTTTCGCTGCCATTTTTTTTACGTACATCTTATAAAAATGAACATAGGGCGCCACAGCCGGATGATGCGGCCTTCAGGTATTTTTATCTTATCAGCAGCATTATGTGGGTAATTCTTTTTTACCTGAATGCTTATTTGTTTTTGCCGTTTCTTTTTCGTACAAAAAAAATTGTTCAGTTTGTTGCGCTGCATCTTGCAGCAATGGCTGTTGTATATTTTGTGCATTGGGAGTTTTTTAATTTATATATTATGCAACAGCATTTTAAACCGGCTAATTTCATTGCATATAACATATCTCCTTACTTGTTTATTATTGCAAGCAGCACGGCATATTTTGTTTTGCTTGAAAGGCAGCACACACTAAGGCTTGCACAGCAAAGAGAAACGGAAAATTTAAAAACAGAACTTTTGTTTTTAAGATCGCAGGTTAGCCCGCATTTTATGTTTAATGTATTAAATAATATGGTTGCGCTGGCGCGAAAAAAATCTGACCTGCTTGAAACTTCGCTTATAAAATTGTCATCGCTTATGCGCTATATGTTGTATGAAACCGATGAACAAAAAGTGCCGCTTGAAAAAGAAATGGAATACATTCAAAGTTATGTTGATCTGCAGCAGCAGCGTTTTGGAAAAAATGTGCAGATAAATACAATATTTAACGAAATTGATAACGGCTGCGAAATTGAGCCCATGCTGTTAATTCCTTTTGTTGAAAATGCTTTTAAACATGGCACCGGCATTATTAAAGATGCGCAGATAAATATTGAATTAAAAGAACACGGCGGCATTTTGCAGTTTATGGTAAGCAACCGTTATAACGATACCACAAACGGCAGTAAAGACAAAAATTCGGGTATTGGTTTAACCAATGTGCGGCGCAGATTGAATTTATTATATGGCAGAAATCATGTGCTGCTGATAAATAAAAGAGATGGCTGGTTTACTGTTTCACTTCAAATAAATTTACACTAATGCTTAGCTGCCTTGCTATTGATGATGAACCGCTTGCACTGGAATTGCTTGAAGATAATATAAGCAAAGTGCCTTTTTTAAAGCTTGCCGCTTCATGCAGCAACCCTATTGAAGCTATGAATATTTTGCAGCATCAAAATATTGATCTTATTTTTCTGGATATTCAAATGCCTGGCTTAACCGGTTTGCAATTTATTAAAACCGTTACATTAAAGCCAATGTTTATTCTTATTACCGCATACGAAAAATATGCATTGCAGGGTTATGATCTTGATGTGGTAGATTATTTGGTAAAACCAGTTTCGCTCGAACGGTTTATAAAAGCCTGTAATAAAGCGCAGGAGCTGCATCAGCTTAAAACAAAAAAAGAAAACAGCACTGAAGAACAGCCTTCTTATTTTTTTATACATGCAGATTACAGCCTGGTAAAAGTGGTGTTTTCAGATATTATGTGGATTGAAGGTTTAAAAGATTATTTAAAAATTCATTTAAAAAGTTCAACCAAACCATTGGTGGCACGCATAACCATGAAAGCAATTGAAGAGCAGTTGCCTGCAAACATGTTTCTGCGCATTCAAAAATCTTTTATTGTTTCAAAAGAACATATTACATCTATTAGAAAAAACAGTGTTTTTATAGATAATATTGAAATACCGGTTGGCGACAATTACAAAGATGCCATTGCTGCAATAACAGGCAAACATTAACAACCTTTTTACTTCAATTTATTTTCGTCGCATATTTTTATCCGCTTGTCTCATTTGAAAAATGGCACTTGCATTGAATAATAATTTTGCACCCTGAATATTTATTATTTATGAAAAAGATTTTACTGATTGTTACGATTATAATTTCTGCTGTTGGCGTTTTTGCCCAACCTCCCGCAGGCATGCAAAGAAATTTTCAAAATGCGCCTCAAATTGGCCACATATACGGCAAGCTGGTAGATAGTGTTGATAAACCGGTAGCCCAGGCATCTGTGCTTATACTTCAAACCAAATATGATTCATCAACCAAAAAAAGAAAAGATATTTTATTAAAAGGTTTAAATTCTAACAACAACGGAGAATTTAGTTTTGAAAACCTGCCCTTATTCGCCAATCTTAAATTAAAAGTGTCTGCAATTGGGTTTGCTTATTATCAGCAAACAGTAATTGTTTTGCCAGGCGCAACAGATAAAGATTTAGGAAATATAAAATTACATACAGATGTAAACCAGTTGCAATCTGTAACTGTTACAACAACCACTCCCGGTTTAAAAATGGATATTGATAAAAAAACATTTAATGTAGATAAAAATATTGTAAGCAGCGGCGGCACTGCCATTGATGTAATGAAAAATGTGCCTTCTGTGCAAATAGATATTGATGGTAATGTAAAGCTGCGTAATGCAACACCGCAAATTTATATTGATGGCAGGCCAACAACTTTAACGCTTGATCAAATTCCTGCAGATGCCATTCAAAGTGTGGAAGTAATTACAAACCCTTCTGCAAAATATGATGCAAGCGGCGGTAATGCCGGCATCTTAAATATTATTTTAAAGAAAGATAAAAAAACAGGGTATAACGGAAATTTAATGGCAGGTGTTGATAGCCGTGGCGGTTATAATACCGGTGCCAATTTTAATGTAAGAGAAGGAAAAATTAATGTATCGGCAGCGGTTAACTTAAACGATAGACACAATTATACAACCGGCCATACAGACCAGTCGTATAACTTCGATAGTTTAAATATAAACACGCACAGCTATCAAACAAGTGTAGTTAAAAATAACGGCCAGTTTGTTTTTGGAAGATTGGGGCTTGATTATTTTGTTACCAACAGAACAACAATTTCTTTGGCAGGCATAAAAGTGCATGGTGAGTTTAAACCGAATGAATTGGATAACATTACATCAGACAGTATTTTTTCTGATCACACAGAAAATTTTACCGGCACACGTAGTTCCACCGGCGACAGAAGCTTTAATGCAAACGGTTTGCAGGGTAGTTTTGTGTACAACTTTCCAAAACAGGGCGAACAGCTTACTGCAGATGGAAACTTTTTCTCCGGCAAGAATACAGGCAACCAGCTTTATACAAATAATAACTACGATTCAAACGGCAATTTTTTGTATAAAAGCACACAACAGCAAATATCAGACGGCACCAACCAGTTTCTTACCGTTCAAACAGATTATGTAAATCCATTTACAAAAACAACAAAGTTAGAAGCCGGTTTAAGAGCACAATTAAATAAAGTGAGCAACGATAATGTTACCTACGATTTAAATGGTACTGAGCCTGTAAAACTTCCATACTCAAGTGAAGTGTATCATAACACAAACAATGTATATGCAGCGTATGCTGATATTACCAGCGCTATTAAAAATTTTGGTTACCAGCTTGGTTTGCGTGCAGAAAGCAGTAATTATAATGGCGTATTAAATGATACGGGCCATTTCACCAATAAATATCCGATCAGCTTATTTCCTTCTGTGTTCTTAAGTTATAAACTTCCAAACAGGCAGGAGATCCAGGCAAATTTTTCACGCCGTATAAACAGGCCAAACTTCTTCCAGCTTATTCCATATACCAATCGTTCAGACAGTTTACGTATTACCCGCGGTAATCCTAATCTTGTTCCTGAATTTACAAATTCATTCGAAGTTTCTTATAACAAAACTTACGGTAAAAGCAATACATTTCTTGCATCAATTTATTATAAGTACACCACAAATCTTATAACAAGTTTTCAGGATAATGAGTTTGATCCTGAAGTGCAGAAATATGAAATAATTAATACGTATGTAAATGCAAATTCTGCCTATTCTTACGGTGCCGAATTAACCACGGTTGATTATGTTGCAAAATGGTGGGATTTTAATTTAAACGTAAATGTTTATAACTCAAAAATAAATACAAATAATCTTCAGCTTGCATCGCAGGGTTCTATTTTAAGCTGGTTTGGCAAATGGAATAATAATTTTAAACTGCCTGATAATTTTACAATACAGCTTTCTGCAAATTATCAAAGCAAAACAAATTTGCCAATTAACCAGGGTGGCAACAATTTTGGGCCGCCTCAATCTGCGCAGTCTTCATCACAAGGTTATATATTGCCATTCTGGTCAACCGATATTGCAATAAAGAAAACATTCTTTAAAAACCAGGCAGGCGCAATAACCTTAAGCGTAAATGATATTTTCAGAACAAGATCAAGCGAGCAAATTTCAATGAGCCCATATTTTTACCAGGATTATTACAGGTTAAATAATCCGCAATTGGTTCGTTTAAATTTCTCTTATCGTTTTGGCAAGATGGATGTATCATTATTCAAACGCCAAAGTAAAAATCAAGGCCAGGGTTTGCAGGATGCAACACAAATGGGCGGAACACGATAACTTTTTTTGTCTCCTATTTTATAGCCACGCATAAAAGCGTGGCTTTTTTTTATAAACAAACCAGTATTTTTATTAAACAAAAACGTTCAATAAGATTTATTCTAACTTATGCGTTTTTAAATTACCGATGCTTAAACTGCTTACATACAGTTATTTTTTTGTGCTGATGATGTTCATGTTTCATCTGCAAACTAAAGCGCAGCTTACTTACAATGAATTAAGTGTTCAGTACGATAGCCCATGGACGTTTAAAAAACTGCAGCTCATTCCAATTCGTTTTAAAGATGCAGGAAAAGATAGCGGCCATGCAAATCATACCATGTTTAATAAAAATATTATCAGTTTTAGCGAAGCCATGAACAAGCATAAAATAAGCATTAAAGAAACATCTTCAGGCGGCGCAGATGTTTCAACGCTTGTTGTAAAAAATCGTTCACAACAAAATATTATGCTTATGAGCGGTGAAATGGTGCAGGGCGGCAAGCAAGACAGGGCGTTTGGAGAAACAACCATTATTCCGCCCGGCAAACATAAAAATTATGTACCGGTTTTTTGTGTTGAAAAAGGCCGGTGGGATGACAGGGCAAAAACATTTACACATGCAGGCACCGCCGATGCTGATGTTAGAAAACAGATTGATGTAACCAAACGCCAAAGTAAAGTTTGGAAGCAAATTGATAATGAGCTTGCAGAAAAAAATAAAAAAAATCAAACCTCTGCTTATTTAAAAGCATACAACGATAGCCTGATTGACGATACTTCTTACCTGCGTTTTTTTATAAACAAAATGAAAAACAGCGATAGCAGTTATGCAGGTTTTATTGCCGTTACAGGCAACCGCATTATTAACGCAGAAATTTTTAACGGCACCGATGTTTGCCTTGCCGCTTACATTGAAAACATAAAAAGTTATGTGCATTCGTTGCAGCCATCAGATGGCAATCCAAACAAAACACATGATGAAATAAAAGCTTTTACTGATAAATTTTTACCCGATAAAGCAACACAAAAAAAATATCTTTCCACCAACGGCAGAATGTATTATTACAATGGCCAGGTAATACATCTTGTTGCGTATGATTAACGCTGTATATCTTTATTCAGCATTATGCAACAACGCTACGATTATATAATTACAGGTGCAGGTTGTGCAGGTTTAAGTCTTTTAAAAAGAATGATGCAGCAATCATTTTTCAACAATAAAAAAATATTGCTGATTGATAAAGCACCAAAAAATAATAACGACAGAACCTGGTGTTTTTGGGAGCAACAACCCGGCTTATTTGAAGAAATTGTTTTTCATCGCTGGCAGCAAATAGATTTTTATTCAACCAATTTTTCTGCACGGTTTGATATAGAACCTTATGTGTATAAAATGATCCGCAGCATTGATTTGTATAATGCTGTTTTGAATGAAGCAAAGCAACATGAAAATATTACTATAATTTATGATGATGTTTTATCTGTGTTGAATGACGAAGATTCGGCAGCAGTAAAAACAAACACAAAAGAATTGTATGCTGATTATGTTTTCAACAGTATAATTTTTAATGATTGGAAACAACAAGCGCTGCAACAAAAAAATATTTATGTTTTATTGCAGCATTTTAAAGGCTGGTTAATTGAAGCGGATGAAGATATTTTTAATGAACGCATTGCAACATTCATGGATTTTAGAGTGGCTCAAAATAACGAAACTGCTTTCGCGTATGTTTTGCCTGTTGATAAAAATAAAGCACTGATAGAACACACAATTTTTTCTGAAGATATACTGCAGCAGGAAGCATACGAAAAAGCAATTGCAGATTATATTTCAACCTTTTTAAAAATAAAGAATTATAAAATACTGCATCAGGAATTTGGCGTTATTCCAATGACGAATTATCAATTTTTAAACGGTGAAAAAAGAATAATAAACATTGGCACCGCAGGCGGCCAAACAAAGGCAAGCAGCGGTTATACATTTCAGTTCATACAAAAACATGCAGCAAAAATTATTGAGGCCATCATTCAAAACAAAGATCCGCTGCTTAAAAAACCTGCCTTTGAAAGGCAGGTTTAATTTATATGACAGCATTTTATTAAATGTATTACACAATAAAAAAATGAGCGGCGATAAACTTTTTGCGCAGCTCTTTAAAAACAATTCACCTCAATCTGTTTTTAAATTTTTAGACAATGAAACAAGCTTAACAGAAGACCTTAAGATTATGAACAGTGTTTCATTAAAAACATTTCTGCCTGCAACAATTAAAGAGATTTTAAATAAACTGTAGAAGTACTTTATTATAGTTTTTAAACAGTTCTTCTTTGGAAATAAAATGATTAATTTACAGGCATCGTTTTACTTAAGCTGTCTGTCTTATCCAAACGATTGATTTTTTTTTAGCTTAAAAATTAAACAATATAGCGTATGAAAAACGGCTACACCCGTGCCAGGAAAATTCTATTTCCCCGCATTATTACTTTAAAAATTTCTATGGTTGTACTCTTTGCAATCATTGCCGCAAATTTATTTGCGCAGCAAAGAACAATCTCAGGTACAGTTACAGGAAACAATAACCAGCCATTACCCGCCGTATCAGTATTCGTGCAAAACACAGCCAGAGGCGCATCAACTGATAATGCAGGCCGGTTTACTATTGAAGCCGCAAGCAGTGATGTGCTTGTTTTCCGTTCCATCGGTTACCAGCAGCAAACAATTACTGTTGGCAACCAGACCATAATTAATGTAGCTATGGTAAATGCTACTGATTCTACTTTAAATGATGTGGTGGTAATCGGTTATCAAACAGTAAGAAGGCGGGATTTAACCGGTGCTACATCAGTTGTGAACACGCAAAACTCTAATAAGATCGTTGGTAATTCTGTTGTTGACCAGTTGCAGGGGCAATCACCAGGAGTTACAGTAAGAACGGGCGGTGCGCCGGGCCAGAATTCTGTAATTGAAATTCGCGGCGTTGCCAGTTTTAGAAACAGTGATCCGCTGTATGTGATTGACGGTATGATTGCCGATGCAAACTCAACCGTTAACACAGATGATATTGCTACCATTCAAATTTTAAAAGATGCTTCTGCAGCCGCCATTTACGGTTCAAGAGCTGCAAATGGTGTGGTTATTATTACAACGAAAAAAGGAAGAAATGGTGCTGCAAAAATTACAGCCAGTGCAAGGTACAGCATTCAGCAAATACCAAAAACATGGGATGTAATGAACGCATCTCAATATCTTAAAACTGTAAGTACAGAATATCAAAATTCAAATGCAACATTGCCCGCAGGCATTGCAGCCCAACTTGCAAACAACACCGTTAACACTAATTGGCAGGATGCAATTTATAGAACGGGTAATGAACAGGATTATAATATAGGCATGTCTGGCGGCTCAGCTACCGGCAATTATCTTGTATCTGCCAGTTATTATAAAAACGAGGGAGTTTTAGTAGCAAATGATTTTGAAAGAGCAAGCCTTCGCGTAAATACCGAAATACATAAAGGCATTCTTACTGTGGGCGAAAATATGGTGTTAAGCTACAGCGATGGAAATAACCCTGGCGGAGGCGTAAATGCTTTTTATGAAGCCCCGCTTTCGTTGCCCATCATTCCTGTGCAAAGTGCAAGTTATATTGATCCGAGGGCTAACCCGGGAGGATGGGGCTTTGGAACAAATGATATTCCTTCTTTCGCCAATAATTATATTGCCAATGCCTCCTTAGACAAACAGTCGTACAATTATTCAAAAGTGGTGGGCAATGCTTATGCCGATTTAAAATTTACCAACTGGCTTTCTTACAGGTTTAATGCAGGGATAGAAGCGAGTTTTGATTATCACAAAGAAGTTCGTGATTCAGGCATCTGGCGTTATGAAGATCAAATGCCTGCAACCAGCATTGGCGAAGACAGGGAAAGGTTTACCAATATTCTTTTAGAGCATACATTAAACTTCAATAAATCATTCGGGCTGCATAATATAAATGGTGTTGTTGGATATTCTTACCAGGATGTAAAAAGAGAATTTACATCGGGCAGCAAACTGTATTTGCAAAATATAAATGGCCAATTGTTTACTACCATTGTTTCTGCAAACGGGCCGGCAACTGCCAATGGTGGAATTGATGTCACTGATATTGGACAATATTATAGAACACAAGGATATTTAGGAAGGCTGAATTATAATTATGCAGATAAATACCTGCTTACTTTTTCAGGCAGAATTGATCAGGATTCAAGATTTGGCCCTGCTAACCGTACAGGCGATTTTTATGCCGCTGCAGGTGCATGGAGAATTGCTAAAGAAAGCTTTTTCCAGGTGCCCTGGATATCAGATTTAAAGCTTCGTGGTTCTTATGGCCAATTAGGTATTAGTCCGCTTGCTGCATTTGAATATTTAGGAGTGATAAATAATAGCCCTCGTGCTATTTATGGTGTCGGTCAATCGCCAATGGTAGGAGAATACACAGCACAAATTGTAAACCCTGATTTGCATTGGGAACAAAGAAATGAAGCTAATATTGGTTTTGATGCATCGCTGATGAATAACATTTTTAATGTAACCGTTGATTTATATAATAATCTTTCAAAAGGCGTTTTAATTGATGTGCCGATCGGTTTTTACCAGGGCAGTGCTTCAGCGTCTGCAACTTCAAATGCGGCATCAATTCGCAATAAAGGCATTGAAGCAACTTTCACTTATAATCACCATAATTCACCATTTAGCTGGGATGTTTCTGTAAATGGAACCACTATATCAAATATGGTTGAAAGCGTTGGCCACCAGGCTGCAGGCATAAATTATATTGAAGGCGCAGAATTTTCAAGATCAGAGGTTGGCCATCCCAATGGATGCGTGGTACATGCTGCAAACTGCCGGTATTTTTCAGAATCAACAGCAGATTGATAGTTATGTTGATAAAAACGGAAATAAAATTCAACCTAATGCAAAACCGGGAGATATAAAATATGTAGATGCAGATGGCAATGGTGTTATTGATGATGGCGACAGGCAGTTTGTTGGCTCGCCGTGGCCCAAGTTTCAGGGCGGATTACAATTTAATGCCACTTATAAACAGTTTACATTAAATGTTCAGTTTGTAGGCGTGTTTGGTAATAAGATTTATGATGATATTCGCCATAATTTAGATGGTTATCAAAACACCAATTTCAGATCTGATATAAATCCATGGACGCCAACCAACACCAATACAAGTGATCCGCGGCTTGGTTTAGAAACAGGCGATGCAGGCATTGCAAGTAATAACCTCGCCACAAGCTCACGCTGGCTTGAAAGTGGTTCTTACCTTAGATTACGCTATCTTGAATTGGGTTATATATTTAAGGCGGCTACATTAAAAACCATTGGGTTTAATTCCACAAGAATTTTTGTAAGCGGCCAAAACCTTTTCACCCTCACTAAATATAAAGGTCTTGATCCTGATGTAGTAGGCAACGGAATTTTATTAAGAGGCTACGACAGCGGCAACTGGCCATCAAGCCGGATTATAACATTTGGTCTTCAATTCGATTTTTAAAGCATGAAAAAATTATTTATGAAGAATACAATTTATATAGCATCACTTTTTTCGCTGCTGATGTTTGGCTGCGAAAAAAAATTAAACTTAACAAACCCTAATACGCCAACCACAGAAAACTATTGGAAAACATCTGCTGATGCATTGGCTGGCATTAACGCAATTTATAGCACCTATCATCGTCCGGGGCTTTGCAGAAATCAATTTTTCCAGGATATTATCCGCTCTGATGAAGGGTACAGCACCAGCCCAAACGCAACGTTGATCAACAACTTCGACAGGTTTATTATTACCGATTATAATCTGTGGGAAATTGTTTCGCTGTGGCAGGATTGTTATATTGGAATTAACCGTGCAAACCAGGTGCTTGATAATGTGCCGAACATTAACATGGATGCAACCACGAAAGCCCAATATCTTGCCGAAGCAAAATTTATGCGTGCATTGTTCTATTATTATCTCGCAGATTATTGGGCAAATGTTCCGCTGCAATTACATACTTCTTTGCCAAATGATGCACCGCCAACATCTTCTCAGGCAGATGTTTGGGCACAGGTTGAACAAGATTTAACCGATGCGGCTAAAGATTTACCTGCAACTTATGATGATGCCAACGTTGGAAGGGCTACAAAAGGCGCAGCGTATGCATTGCTTGGCAAAGCGTACATGCAACAGCACATGTGGCAACAGGCGCACGATGCATTTCAATGGCTGGTTGAAGGTGATGGAAAAGGTTATTATGATTTGATGCCCAACTATCGCAGCAATTTTGTTGAGCCTTCTGAAAATAATAAAGAATCTGTTTTCGAATTTCAAAATGCAGTTAATCCAAATGATCACACCATGATGATACGCAAATTGGTACTTCAAGATAATTTAAATTATGGAACATCTATTCCACCATTTTTTGCACCGGCACCAATCGGATTTACAGACGGGCAGGCACGTCGCTGGGTTGTTTGGGAATTTTTAAAAGAAAAAACAATTGGCAGCCAAAGTGATCCCCGGCTTGCAGCAACATTTTTATATGATTCAACAGATGTAAGAGGCCCTGAATATACACTTGCTTATGGCAATTCCATGGATTCAGTTATGGCTTTGCAGGATGTGCCTGATGATCAGCACAACAGCATCTCACGAAGTATGTTTTCAGGAAATTCTTAGATGATTCAACAATGAACGGTGAAGTATTTCATTCAGGAAACAATTATCGTTTTATTCGTTATGCCGATGTATTGTTATTATATGCAGAAGCACTGAATGAATTAGGACAAACAACGCTTGCTTATCAATATGTTGACCGTGTAAGAGAAAGAGCAGGACTTGCAGCTTTGTCAACAGCAATGCCGGGATTATCTAAAGCTGCTTTTTTAGCCCAATTGAAGCATGAAAGAATTACAGAACTTATCAGGCGAAGGACATCGTTGGGAAGATCTATTAAGATGGGGCGATTTAGGCCCGCAGCTTGCTTCACGGGATGCTGGTTTTGCAAATTTTGCTGTTGGAAAAGATGAATACTGGCCAATACCGCAACAAGATATTGATGTGAACCCAAATCTTAAACAAAACCCGGGACTGGTAAAGTTTTATTAAGATAGAAAGTATTTTGTTGAGCGTCATGTCGGCGAACGAGGCTTCTCATTAATTTGAAGTAGTGAACTAATAAAGAATTCTCCTTCTTCGAAATGACGCTTTAAATAATTTAGTTATAATTTTTAGTGATGAAGGCACTTGTAGCTTTTTTGTTTTTATGTTTGATGATTGGCTGCGGAAAAAATGGAAGCAACCCTGCCCCAACTCCTGCCGCCGGCAACAGACACAACAACGTTTAAAAATCCGTTGCTGTCCTCCGGCCCAGACCCCTGGGTTGCACAAAAAGATGGATATTATTATTACACAGAAACGCAGGGCAATAAGATCAGCATCTGGAAAACAAAAGCCATGTCTGATCTTAAAAATGCAGCCATAACAACAGTTTGGACGGCAGCACCCGGCACTGCTTACTCTGATGATGTTTGGGCACCTGAAATTCATTACATAAATAATGCATGGTATATTTATTTTGCTGCAGACAGCGCAGGCATCGATGCAACGCATCGTTTATATGTTTTGGAAAACGCATCTGCTGACCCCACATCAGGCTCATGGACTTTTAAAGGAAAGATTTCTGAACCATCAAACAATTGGGCAATTGATCCATCAGAATTTGATTACAACGGTTCATCTTATTTAATATGGAGCGGATGGATGAATAACTCGGGTGGCCAGCAAAATATTTACATCGCAAAGCTTTCAAATCCTTACACCATCAGCGGCAGCCGCGTTTTAATTTCTTCGCCAACTTACGATTGGGAAAAAAATGGTTTTCCGGTTAATGAGGGTCCTGAAGAAATAACCAATACAAACGGAAGCGCGTTTCTTACTTTCTCTGCAAGTTTTTGCGGAACAGATAATTATTGTTTGGGCATGCTTTCTTTAAAAGCCGGCGGTGATCCTTTGAACGCTTCCGACTGGACTAAATCTTCATCACCCGTATTTACAACAAATGCTTCTGGAGGTGCTTATGGGCCTGGTCATAACGGTTTTTTTGTTTCACCGGATGGAACAGAAAACTGGATCATCTATCACGCAAATCCTTTGGCGGCAAGCAATTATCAGTTTCCCTGTGGAGATGCACGAAATCCGCGAATGCAAAAGTTTAGCTGGAACACAGATGGCACCCCAAACTTTGGAACTCCTGTTGCAATTAATACTGCAATAAAAAAACCTTCAGGTGAATGAAGCAATTTTTTATTTTAGTTTTTATAGTTGCTTCTCAAGTTGTTTGCATTGCCCAAAAAATATTCACCAATCCATTGTTGCCTTCCGGTGCTGATCCTTACAGTTTTTATAAAGATGGTTTTTATTATTACACAAATACTTTAGGTAATAAAATTGAGATTTGGAAAACAAGAAATATTGCTGATTTAAAAGATGCGGAATATAAAATAATTTATAAACCGGAGGCAGGCACGTTGCATTCAAAAGAATTATGGGCGCCTGAAATTATGTTTTTGCAAAATAAATGGTATGCATATTTTGCGGCAGATGATGGCAACAACAATCATCATCGTTTGTATGTTTTAGAAAATAGTTCTGTTGATCCGATGCAGGGCGAATGGCAATTTAAAGGCAAGCTTGCAGACAGCAGCGATAAATGGGCAATTGATGCAGACGTTTATCAATACAAAAATCAATTATATATTGCCTGGAGCGGCTGGCAGGGAGATGTAAATGGTGAGCAGGATATTTATATTGCACAGATGAAAGACCCTTTAACTATTGAAAGCAAACGAGTGAGAATTTCTGCGCCGCAATATGATTGGGAAACGAAAGGCGATTTGCATGATGCGAATAACCCGCCGCATGTAAACGTAAATGAAGGCCCGCAGTTTTTAGAGCATAATGGAAAATTATTTATCGTTTATTCTGCAAGCGGTTGCTGGACGGATGCTTACGCTTTGGGCATGTTAAGTTTTGATGGAAATAATTTGCTCGATTCATCATCGTGGCATAAATCTAAAACACCCGTATTTAAAGCATCCATAAAAAATCATGTGTATGCACCAGGCCATAATTCATTTTTTAAATCGCCCGATGGCAAAGAAGACTGGATTTTATATCATGCAAATGATGAACCGGGCGAAGGTTGCGGCATGTATCGTTCACCAAGAGCACAAAAATTTTTCTGGAATAAAGATGGAACGCCCAACTTTGGCGAGCCCGTGAAAGAGGGAGTGGCAATGGAAATTCCATCAGAATAAAATCTTTGTGTCTTCGTGCCTTAGTAGCTGAAAAAGAATTATGCCACCAAGACACCAAGGCTCTAAGTCATAAGATTAAACGATTAAAAAAATCATTATGAAAAAAATAAAAGTTGTTCTTGCGTTATTATTTGTTGTTGTAACCACAAACATTTATGCACAAACAGAACGCGCTGTTTGGAGCAAACAAAAAGCCAATGCATGGTATGCAAATTACGGATGGTTGCGTGGTTGCGATTTTATTCCAAGCACTGCCATTAACCAACTTGAAATGTGGCAGGCAGAAACTTTTGATTCTGCTACCATTGATCGTGAATTAGGTTATGCCGAAGGCATTGGCATGAATATAATGCGTGTGTTTTTGCATCACGTGGCATGGCAGGCAGATAGCAGTGGTTTTAAACAACGCATGCATACGTATTTATCCATCGCAGATAAACATGGCATTAAAACAATTTTCGTTTTTTTTGATGATTGCTGGAATTCAACGTATCATGCAGGCAAGCAACCTGAACCAAAAATAGGCATTCATAATTCGGGCTGGTTAAGAGATCCCGGGCAATTGTTATATGATAGCCCGGCTGTAGTGAATTTACTGGAAGCTTATGTAAAAGATATTCTGGCATCATTTGCACATGATAAAAGAATTTTTTTGTGGGATTTATATAATGAACCCGGCAATTCAGACTATGGAAATAAAAGCTTGCCTTTGTTGCAAAATATTTTTACCTGGGCAAGAACTATCAATCCAGATCAACCACTAACTGCCGGTGTTTGGAACAACAAGCTTACAGATTTAAATGCTTATCAATTATCCAATTCTGATGTTATCAGTTATCACGATTATAACCCGGTTAATGTGCATCTCAAAACAATTGATACTTTAAAAAAGTACGGGCGTCCGTTGGTTTGTACAGAATATATGGCAAGGTTGCGCAACAGTACTTTCTTTACCATCATGCCTTTATTAAAACAAAATAAAATTGTTGCCATTAACTGGGGGTTGGTTACGGGCAAAACAAATACCATGTATGCATGGGATACGCCAATGCCAAATGGCGAAGAGCCAAAAATTTGGTTTCATGATATTTTTAGAAAAGATGGAACGCCTTATAATGCAAAAGAAACTGCATTTATAAAATCACTAACCGGAAAACATTAACGCGGATAATAGTAAACAAAAAGTTTATACTATTCATTTTTCTTTAATACAAGATAGTTGTTCTGAAAGGCAAGTGGACATTATTGGCTTCAACCGGTTTAAAAAGATATAAAGAAAAATAGTTTTTGCTTGCTATAAGAAGCTATAAAAACTAATATTTTTAAACCGTTGCGGTCTTGTCAGGAATCGAACCTGAATCAAAGGCTTCGGAGACCCTTATACTATCCATTGTACTACAAGACCAAATAATCTGCAAAAATAAATTGGTAAGAAGAATATAAACTATCAATCAAAAATAAATATGGCAGCATAATTAAATGTAAACGTAATGCCGGTAACCAATAAAATTATAAGAACGTTCCTGCGTATTAATGATGATGATGATGCAGTTTTTCTTCAAAATCTTTTGCTGAAATCGGCTCTTCATTTTTAGTGGCCTTGCTTTCAAGCAGGTTAAATAATTTTTCAGTTTGAATACGCAAATAAGTTTCTTCAACAAATTTTTTATCCTGCAGCATGCGGTTTGCATAATCATCAAGCCATGGCATATCATTTAAATTCTGCCCCTGGCCTTGCATGTAACCTGCAATTTGATTGCGAGCAAAATTTTTAATTTCTTCAGTTTCCACTTTTATATCATTATCATTAATAAGCTTGCTGCTTATCAACGTCCATTTTAACTGGTTTAAAAATGCGGGCAATTCTTTTTCTGCTTCTTCAGGTGTTTTTGCTTTTTCAGAACCTTGTTCAAGCCAGCGTTTTAAAAATTTTTCTGGGAAAGAAATTTGAACAGTATCAATAAGATGATGATACAACTGATCCTGAAACTGGTTGCTGCTTTGTTTATCAAAATAAATTTGAATTTCAGATTTTACTTTATTGCGAAATTCTTCCTGCGTTGTAATATTTTCACCAGGGTACACTGATTTAAAAAGCGCTTCATTTAATTCAGCTTTTTCAACAAATCCAATTTTTGTTATGGTAATATTGAAAAATTTCTCCGCATTTTCCGCAACAGATTTATCCAAACCCAAATCTTCTAAAACCCATTCTCTTTCCTTTTCTTCAAATGCTTTATTTAACTGAATTAAAATTGAATCATCTTTCTTTTTGCCTTTTAACTGCTGCTGTGTTTCAGCGCTAAAATATTTTAAAAGCAAAGAATTATCTTTTTCAATGCCGCCTTCTATAGCATTTCCATTTGCATCAGCTTCTGTAAATTTTACATTTAAAACATCATCTTCATTGCTCACGGTTTCAGGTTCTGCCATTTTTCCGTAACGTGATTGCAAACGGTTAAATTCATCATCAATCATTTCATCGGTAACCTGAATTTTATAAAATGTTCCGGAAAGATTATTCAGATCAATATTAATTTCCGGTTTCAAGCCTATTTCAAAAGCAAAAGCATAATCTTCAGGTTTGTTCATATTCAGCTTGCGGGAATCGTTTTCAAAAGGTAAAGGCTGGGCAAAAATGTCAAGCTTTTCTTTCGTCATATAATCGTTCAGTTCTTTTTCAACTGTTTTAAAAATTTCTTCTGTAAAAACAGACTGGCCATACATTTTTTTAATCAATCCCGGAGGCACCATGCCCTTTCTAAAACCAGAAATGTTTGCATTTTTTGCATAGTTCTTCAGGCTTTTTTCAAATGAAGGCATATAATCTTCTTTACCAAGATTTACTGTAAGCTTATCATTTAAGTTGCCAATATTTTCACGTGTAATTGTTGCCATGATTGTTAAGCCCCCGCCCCTGAAGGGGTGCATTGAAAGTTGATAAAACCCTTTTAGGGAAAGGGTGTGCGGATGGAGGGGGTCGAACCCACATGCCTTGCGGCGCCAGATCCTAAGTCTGGTGCGTCTGCCAGTTTCGCCACATCCGCATAAACGGGGCGCAAAAATAAGGTAATTGAGTGTAATAAATATTGGCAGGTATGATGAATAATTACGCTTTTCGTTTAGCACGTAGTTGTTTGCCTAAGTGATATTTGATGTTGGCTGGTGAGGACACCAGCCAACAAGCTGGTAAATATGGTAAGTATGATGAATTAATTACGCTTTTCGTTTAACCACTGTGTTCTTCCAAAGCCTTTAAACACATGTTTTTCGCTGTGATAAGATGAGCGCACCAGCGGCCCGCTTTCAACATAATCAAAACCTAAAGAATAACCAATTTCCCTGTATTCGGCAAATTCATCCGGATGCACAAAACGCTGCACATTTAAGTGTTTTGCTGTTGGCTGAAGATATTGGCCAAGCGTTAATACATCAAGATTTACGGCGGCAAGATCGTTCATGGTTTGAATAACTTCTTCTTTTGTTTCGCCGAGGCCAAGCATGATGCCGGTTTTTGTGCGAACGCCGCATTCTTTTAAAAAGCGAAGCACTTCTAAACTGCGGCGGTATTTTGCCTGGATGCGTACCTGTTTTGTAAGCCGCTCAACCGTTTCCATATTATGACTGATAACTTCCGGTGCTGCTTCAACCACACGTTCAATATTTTCGTGCTGGCCTTTAAAGTCAGGAATTAAAGTTTCTAAAGTTGTATCAGGATTTAAAGCTTTTACGGCTTTTATTGTATTGTACCAAATGGTTGAGCCGCCATCTTTTAATTCATCACGGTCAACGCTGGTGATAACGGCATGTTTTACCTTCATTAAATAAATGGCTTCTGCCACACGTTGCGGTTCATTCCAGTCAACCGCTTCAGGACGGCCGGTGGCAACAGCGCAAAAGCCGCAACTGCGGGTGCAAATATTACCGAGAATCATAAACGTTGCTGTGCCTGCACCCCAGCATTCGCCCATGTTTGGGCAATTGCCGCTTTCGCAAATGGTATGCAGTTTATGTGTATCAACCAAATTGCGTACATGCTTATAACTTTCGCCGATGGGTAATTTTACACGAAGCCAGTTTGGCTTTTGAATTTTAGGTTTTATATCCTGTGTTATGCAATTTGATTGTTCCATGTTTAAGTTTCAAAAATTTCATTGTTTCAAAGTTTATTTAAACGCTTAAACGTTGAAACCGGAGCTGAATAGCATTCCCGGATGTACAAGGGAGTGACACAACCGTGATGCCATTTGATCTGAAGATTGCTCCAAAAAAATTATTGCAAAAATAACTTACTTGCGGCCGCCAAATTCAATAGCTACGTAAGAATTATAAAAGAATTTTTTTTCAGGAGCATTTACCATAATAGGCATGTTTTGCGTGTAAAATTCTGCGCTGATGCCAATTTCAAGTGCGGAGAGCAGTTCGTTGTAGCGGCCATAATCGAAACGCAAGCCAAGATGCGCAACAACGCCGGGAACAAATTTTATTTCATTTAATCCTTTTGTTACGCCTGCCGATGAAATAGGATAATTAAGAAATAATGTATCGCCGGGGCCCTGGTATTTTACATCGCTCGTTTGATTGGTGGTTGGGTTGTACACGGTAACATAATATGGTTTTAAAAGCCCTGCAGAAAAACCGCCGCCATACACCGCAGATACAGCAATGCCGTTTTTGGCACCTTTGCCGCCAATAAGTTTTTGCTGGCCGATGCCGATGTTTAAATTGTAAAAATTATTTTCTTTTCCGTAAATAAAAGGGTTGCCTGCCGGAAAGCCTGTGTATGGATCTGTGGGCGTAATTCTTTCTTCTTTATGGCTTTTGCGTTCGCCAAATTCTACAAACCAGGTGTTGGTTGTGCTGATGGTTTTGTATTTGCCGTGTTCGTATAAAACCGTCCAGCCATCGGTGTTTAACTTAAAACCAAATAAAAATTGTTTGTTATAAATAAGTGCACCTTCTTCTTCACGCTTAACAAGTTCTGCAATATGCTGTTTGCGTTCCTGCTGCTTTTTTTCTTTTTCACTTAAAGGTTTGGATGGTTGCTGTGCAAAAATTTTACCCAAAGTTATTAAGCAGAATATGAGCAAATAAATCTTCCTGTACATGTTAATTTGATAATCGTAAATTTATAATAAAAATTGTGTAATGACCTCTGAAATAATTTATAAAGGCACGTTAAGAACAGAAGCAAAACATTTGCAAAGTAACACCATTATTGAAACAGATGCGCCGGTTGATAACCAGGGCAAAGGTGAACGGTTTTCGCCCACTGATTTGCTGGCAACCTCTTTAGGCAGTTGCATGCTTACCATTATGGGCATTAAAGCAAGAGATATGCATGTTTCGCTTGAAGGAACGGAAGTGAGTATTCAAAAATTAATGAAGGCAGAGCCAAGGCGTGTTGGCGGCATTGAGGTGCGGTTTAATTTTCCATCTTCACTTAAGCTTGATGAAAAACAAAAAACAATTTTGGAAAGAGCGGCGCTAACCTGCCCGGTTGCAAAAAGCATTCATCCTGATATTGAACTGAATGTTGATTTTGGATGGTAATTTTTAAGTTGATTTGTTGAAAGGTTGATTCGTTGATATTGAGCGTGATTTCAACAAAAGCATCTCTGCACTATTAACGACTTTAAATTCAAGAGATATCTCGTACCTCGACATGACGTGCACAAACTTGTTGTATCAACCAATCAACAACTCAACTTCTCAACTATTCCGCAGCAGCTTTACGCCAACCGCACATTCAAGGCATCTTTTTACATTGCAATAATTATTTTTAAGATGAATAAGCGCCTGGCTTTCCAACGCGTTTTTATTTGATACATCATGCGCCTTCCATTGTTTTGTAATGGCGTTTTGTTCAGGCTCGGTTTCCATTAAAAAATCCAGCGCTTTATTTTTCCATTCAATTTCATTTTTATTAATTCCATAAGCAAATAAAACCGGAATAATGGTGTTGATGATGATGTGCTGCATAAAAAGTTTGCCTGCATTTTTTTGCAGGTAAACTGCTGCATCTTTTAATGTATAATGATAATTCCAGAAATCGTTTGCAGTAACATCAAACCATTGAAAAATTTCATTTACTTTTTTTGCTGATTTTATTTTTGAAAATAAATGATTGGATTGATGCACCAGCATTGCCAGTTGCGCTAAACGAATTGTTGGAAAATTTGATGGCCGCATTCTTAAAAAAGCAGGCCGTTTATTTACTGGTTTCAGCATATATTTTTTTGCAAGAAATGTATATTCTTTTTGAAGCATGATAGCATAATCATCTTCAAAATTTTTATTTAATAAACCGGCTTGGCCCAACAACAAAGCTTCTAACTGATGAATTTGATTTTTATGTTTTGCAAGCAGGTTTACGCTAATTGTTTTGGCAATTTCTTCAAACACATCTGCATTTACATTCATTCCAAAACTGCGGCAAAGGCTTATCCAAAAAACTTCTTCCCAATTATTATTGCACTGCTTAAGCCAGCGCATTATTAAACCAGATTTTTCTGTAAGCCGCTCTGCAATTAATCTTTCTTTCCAGCTTAACCAACTTACTTCATTTAAAACAGGCAACGCAAAAGCACACGGAATTGAATCTGCGGTTTGCATTAAATGCTCAAAGCGCTGCAACACCATTTTTGGAACAAGCGATTGCAATTCTATTGTTGTTATTGGCTGATGATTGCTGTCAAAAATTTCAACATCATTCAGCCACACAACATGCAGAATAACGTTGTTATAATTTTTATCTGATGCATGTTTATGCAGGTTCCAGTGCGATGCTGATACGTGCAGTTCAATATTTCCAACCCATGTTGTATTGCCGATTTTTATTTTAGCTTCGGAAAAATCCGGACCTGAATTTTTATTAAGATTTCCAGGATGAATTATCTGCAATTCTTTTCCATTTGTTGTTAATAAAGACGATTGATTGAAATATTTAAATTGCCAGATAAATTGCAGCAGCTTTTCGTTCATGGGTTTAGAAGTTGCATGAACAAGTTACAAAAATTGTTTTAAAATTTTTAGTTGAAATTATTTATTGCCTGCACAACGCGGCTTACGGGCAAACCCATCACATTATAAAAATCTCCGTTGATGCATTTAATTCCAACCACGCCAATCCATTCCTGAATGGCATAAGCGCCGGCTTTATCGTAAGGTTTATATTTATCAACATAAAAAATAATTTGCTGATCAGTTAAGTGGTGAAATTCAACCTGCGTTACATCAGCAAAATCTATTTCCTTTTCATGCTGCAATAAAACAACGCCGGTAATTACTTCATGTTTTTTGCCCGATAATGACTGCAAAATTTCTATTGCATGATTTCTATTTTCAGGTTTTGTGATTACTTCATCATTTAAAACAACAATGGTATCAGCCGCAAGAATAAGTGAATTATTATTCAGTTTTCTTTGAACGGCTTTTGCTTTATTGCAATGCAATAAAAATTGGGATTTCTGTGGTTGATAAATGTTCCGGATAATTTTCATCAGCATTACTTACTTCAACTTCAAAATTTATTTCAGCCCATTCAAGCAATTGTTTTCTTCTGGGAGATTGTGAAGCAAGAATTATTTTTTGCATGATTGATTAACTGTAAATGCGAAAAAATATCATTGAAAAAATGCCGGTAAACATTACAAATTTTACCATGTTGCTGAGCTTGTGAAAATCTTCTGGCGTTTTTGCTTTAAACAGGTTTTGAAATATTTTAAGCAAAGGAAGAATAATTAAAACCAGGCAATAAGCTGCGGCAAACCACCAGTGAATTTGCAGCATATAAACCAATAATAATAACAATGTAAGCGTAATGGTAACCATCCAAACGGCCACATAAATTTTAGACGCATTAATGCCCCAAACAATCGGCATGGTTTTGCAACCAAATTTTCGGTCGCCTTCAATGTCTTCAATATCTTTAATCGCTTCACGAATTAAAGAAATTACAAAAGCAAAACCGGTGTATAAAAAAGTGATGCGAATAATTTTATGAATGTTTACATCAGCCGGATTTAAAAAGAAACGTGCTTCGCACCAGGTAACCACAAGCACCGTCCATGCGGTTAAAAGTGAGATAAGAATATTGCCTGATAATAATCTTTTTTTTAATGAAATAGAATAAATAAAAAGCAGGCAGGCGCAAATTAAATTTGGCAAACCAAGCAATGTTACACGTGTGGTGAGATCAAGATAAAACCCAATGGCAACGCCAAACATGCTTAAAAAAAAATGCCACAAGATCGTCCACCGGCGGCTGATAATTTTTTGAACAATTAAGCGGTTGGGTTTATTAATGCGGTCGATATTCAAATCAAAATAATCGTTAATTATATAACCTGCAGCAGCTATTAACACAGACGAAAGTATCAACAAAAAAAATTTGCCATGATTAAGATTGGGTAATTTGCCGCTTACTGCCAACAAAGGTTTTAACACGCAATACATAAACAGTAATTGTGTTATGGCGATGAAAATTAAATTAGGCCATCTTACCAGTCTAAAAAAAGCAGTGATTAATTTCAGAAATAAGTTTGGCTGCAAAATAGGCAAAGAAAAAATTTAAAATTTGTTATATTGAATGCAACGCTGCTTTAAAGCTTATATTTATAATGAGTAGACAGTTTATAAAATGAATGTTAGCTTAAAATTTTTCGGCATGTGTAAAGGTGTGCTGTAATGCATGATATAAGTTAATAAACGAGAAAAAATATTTTTTAAAAAATAAACTAACATTTGTTCGGATTGTAAAAAAATTATATTTTGCATGTTCTATTGACGTTTAAATAGTGTCAATCGGTTGCTTGCTCATAACAAATCCCATCGGTTCACCGACGGGATTTTCTTTTTAAGAAAGTTTGAAATGAAATGTTGAAGCACTTATATTTGCAGCCCAAATAAAGGGAGTTTAGCTCAGCTGGTTTAGAGCATCTGCCTTACAAGCAGAGGGTCGGCGGTTCGATCCCGTCAACTCCCACTTAGTCATAGCAAGGGTTTCATTAATTTATAGTGGAACCCTTTTTTATTTATTTGCATACAATTTGCATACAAATAGTTTTATAATAGATTATTATTTACTTACAAATGTTTCTACCTATTTATTTTTTGATTTCCCCTTTGGTTTAATTTTTTTAGCTGGATTAGGATTATTCCTAATAGGTTGTGGTACATCATTACTTTCAGTTTCCGTTCGCCCTTCTTCCGTTAATAAAGTGTTTTTATTTGCTTTAAACCGCCTTATAAAAAATGTAATTATATTATATTTTAGTAGAAATTCAATGATTGGTGGTGAGCCTAAGATTACTGTTAACCATAACAATAGTTTCCAATGAATATCCGTCCATGTTCTTACTTGAAATGATACGGTTTGCTCATCATTTCGCCATTTTAATCCGTCGTAATACGTATAAACAAAATGAACAGAATAGGTTCCAGCCGCAATATTATCTTTTGTTTTTAAATGAAATTCCAGCGGTGCCTTTTCAAGTTTTGCCTCTGAAGAAATTGTGCCGTTTTGCTCATCAAACGGATGTATATCAAAGTATGGTGTAGGCTTCTTCCAAATCTTTCCATTGTAACCAGTAAATTGACCCCCACCCATTGAAAATATTTTACCTGATATGTATGGGCTTAGATAGTTAGAATCAATACCGTATATTAATTGGTTATTAATTACAGTGGCATCAGTGAACACTTGTGAATAGCTTGTATCATAAAAATCTGACGATGTTGCAAAAAATACTTTAGATCGTTCAGCAAAACCATAACCTGTAAAATAAATTTCAAACTTTATAAGTTCACCGGGATCAATAATTTCCTTATCTGCATTGGCTACTATCATATAACTACCTTCCGAATTTGCATACGGGTGTGATAACGGGACACTATCAAAATACTTCATAAGAGAATTATTCATCCTAATGATTTTATTTGAATCTATAGGAGCAATAACAAATCCATTGTCTGTTCTATGAACAGTAGAACCAAGCATTCCTGTTACATAGATGTGATGAACTGTGTCAATATATTCTGTGTCCTGTGCATTAACAACATGAAGAAATAGAAGCGTTAATAAAAAGGCAGCAAAACATTTCATAAATTGAATTAAAATTAATAAACCAGCATGAAAAAGATTTCCCTATGGGCTAAAAATCATGTTTTTATTACACGTGTTATAGTTTCGTTCATTCACGCTTTACTTATACTTATTGCTTTTTATCTTTCTAAAAACCTTCAATTCAATTTTTCTATTTCATCGTTGATTGTGGTTGTCATCATTCTTTCAGGAGTTTCAATCTTATATCCATATACTAAAAGAATATCTTATACATTTCAAAAAACGATGCTCTTTATTACCTCAACTTGTTTTTTTCTTATCACCTGCTTTTTTAATAAACACAATTTTAGTTTGCTGAATTTTCAAGCAGCATCAACTACAGTTTCTCTCCCGATTGATTCATCAAATAAAAAATCTGTAGCAGAAATGATAGAACTACTGCGAACCAATAATAATTTAAGCAGGTCAGAAAAGCATACTTTAAGAAAGGAATTAAGAAGTGAATTGAGAAAAGAAATAAAGGCTTATAAAAAAATTGGAAAACCTCATAGACCAACTAAGCAAGATGCTTTATTGATTCTTTTGATTGTTCTTTCAGGCGTGGGATTATTATATGGTTTAGCCATCATTCTTTGCAGTATAAGTTGCGGTGGCATACCTGCAATTGTACTTATTTTTACTTCATTTGGCATAGCTGGTATTGGTGTTGGGCTATATTTTTTGATTAGAAAGCTTCGTAGGAATATTGAGAGAAATGAAGCAATCGAAGGGTAATACTATGCATGAGCAAACTACGCATTTAGAGGCGATTTAAGCCAATCGTTGACTTTAAGGATTTCTGATAAAAATAATAAATTAATTAAAAATTTGGTAGTAAAGAATTGATTCTGGAATAATAAACAGATAACAATAAAGAAAACAATCTTTTAAATTATTAAGGAGTAGGCACATTTCTTAATGGTGCTGGCCGTCCCATGCACTTTAAATAACTCTCGTAAGCTCTTGCGGCTCCCAAATTGTCATGAGCGATTACCGCATCTCTCATTCCTTCTAATATTTGTTTGCAAGGTGCATTGAAATTGTTAGACGCTAACATAAGTTCTTGAAGTACATCAGTCAATATATCCTGCCAAAATTTTTGGGAAGCGGGGTTGTTGTTCGGTGAAGGAGGATCACTGTTAATTATTTCTGCCATAATTTATGTTTGATTTTTACTTAATCTTCTTGTTTCGGCTTTTCTGTTTATTTGTTTTGTAATATTACTGTTTATTTTCTATTCACGAGTTTACAATATCTACCTATCTATAATTTTAGTTTTTATGTCCATAAATTATGTTGGCTAAGTTGTCAAGTTCGCCACTCCAGACTTTTATTCAATGCCATCAACGTTCTCATTTTTGATGTAAACATTCCTTTGTATCTTATCTGGCCGTGTTTCTTTTGCAATGCCTTCTGAAGCTCCCTTACCCGGTTTATTTTATCACTGAAGGCCATTGCTGATCTATGTGTCTTACTTACTATTTGTTTTGAATACATTCCTGATTCTATAGCAGTACGATGCACAAAGACATTTTGGTGTAGATGCAGTTTACTACACCGCTTACTTATTTTCGGGCATATAAAGAACCATACTTTGCCCTTTCCTAAGTTGCTATTTAAGGGAACTAATTTTACTTTATAGCAGAAAGAATTCCCTGCGGCTGTATATTCAAACTCAACATGAGGATTATGCTCATTTAAAATAACTGTTACATCCATTATTGCATAAGGAATAAACTTCCCGGTCACTATACTATACTTCCCAATCTTTACAACACCGCAATTATATTCTTTTGAAAGAAGTTTTAATTTATTTAAACCTCCTATTGAAATACTTATTAATTCATCGATAATTATAGGATATGTTGGATACTTTGCCATTAATTAATTTTAATACAAACCGAAATACTTAGGAAACTTTTTCGATTTTTTACAAATTTACAACTAAGAAAATATGAATTGTTTACATGGTTGTTGAAAGCACTTAGCCTTAATATAAAATTATTAAAGTGCTTTCGATTATTTAATTAATTAATTTTACATCGTCATTAAGAGCGGAAAAATTATGGGGTGCGCCGCCGGGTGTAAACGTTTTGTTTGCATGACTGATGGTGAGAGTACCCTTCACCAATGACTTATTAAGCTCACATCAGGCAAGTTCTTTTGTGGGCTTTTTTCATTATCATTTGTATTTTCGCTTTTGGGGAGAGCGTTTCGGACGTTCAAGTGGTGGTAAACTCAACTGTTCGCTCCTCATTTTTCTTTTCCCCATTGTACTAAACGCTAACTCTTTACTCCCTGTTCTGTTTTGATTCAAAAATTATCAAAGAACCAATTCCTATCAACTTCTTTCAAATCAACATCCGGGTAGTCATATTTTTCTTTTAATTGCTGAATAGAGAACTCACGCTGTTCAGGGTCAATCATTAAAGACAGTACATTATCAATTATTCTTAAATCTTTTTTTAATTGTTCCATAAATTGTCGTTGAATTTTTTCAAGATAGTATTGCACTACATCAATACCTTCAAGTTGCCATCCGGTAATTTTAGTGTAACAATGAATTTTTCTTCTGTATTCAAATAAATCCTGAAAACCACTTGAAAAGATTAAATACATTTTCTTGCCATGTTTATATAAATCTGAATGCCTTGATAATACTAAATCTTTCATGACTTTAACAAGCTCCGGGTTATGTGCAGATTCTTTTTCCGGTATAAAGTTTCCTGCAATGAAATATTCAAGGTTGCTCATAAGATGTTCGCCTGTATCAAAGTTGTGCCTATAATCTCCCCTTTCATTTATAATTCTTTTTGAGGTTAAACGAAACCAATTTGTTATCTGAAAGGCTTGAAGTAACGCTTCAATTTGTTGCAATCTTAAAAGAGAAGGTGGTTTATCTTTAACTTTTTCAAGTTGCCAATTACACATATCCTTCTCATGAAAGCATACAAAATCAAGTGCTTTATTAATTAAATCAATGGCATTCATAATTAATTAATTTTTTAAAGTAAACTGAGGATTAATTAATTGAAGAAATTTAATGGCTTTCTTTACCTACACAGCTATACAGTTTCACACATAAAAATTGCAATTGTTTTAAAAGCATTTTCAGCCATTTTATAGACATGCACTTCTTTAATGATACTTTGTCATTAGCTTTTTAAATTAATTGAATTGCGGGTTTATAACTTGATTCTGATATTGCTGTCAATAATAAGGAAACAGTATTTTTTTATTACTGATATTGATTTCATACCAATATACATCAGAACTGTTTCGATTAGTCCAGTTGACTTCACCAGTTAAGGGAACATTAATTAATAAACAATTTTTGAGTTTAAACATTAGCTAAGTCGAAATTTAATTGCATAATTTATATTCTTCCTCAACTGTTGCACTTCCGGTTGCCAGATAAATAACTGAGTTTTCGGTTAACCTTAAATAATTTTCATTATCTAAATCTGTAAAAATATACCCATCCTTTATTGTTAAATACTCAGGCTTACTTTCGTTCCCATCACTTAATTTTTCAATTAATGTTAATTTATTCCCGTCTATAGTTATTCTACATACCCATTGTCCATCGCTATCACAATAAGTATTGGTTCCCTGAAAAATAATGGACGGTTTGTCCGTATAAAATATTGGTTTATTAATAAGTGAATCTATCTCATTATGTTTTTGTATCTGAGTATTTTCAGCACTCTGGTTTAATGTATTGTCAACTTCCTTTGATTGCTTAACCTGTGTTGCAACGCTCATGGTATCAATATTTGTATCACTTATTATTGATTATTTTTATTTGAATGTTCTGTATTATAAAAGGCAAGTAAGCCCGCAACTAAAAGAAATAAAGGAATTATAATCCAGCCTGCTGATATACCGCTTTGAGGATGATAATGAGGAGATTCTTTTACTTCATTATCATCAAAATCTGTCTTTGATTTATTTTGTAATTTTTTTAATAAGAGATTTTTTTGAGTATTAAAAATTTCTTCAGGTATAATACCCTTTTCATGTAATTGACTTAATTGGGTCAATTGTGTATATATTTCTCTATTATTTATTTCAAATGAGTTGTTAGGCACATTAGCAGAAACTTCTTGATTTAGTCTATTGACGGATTTCTCATTTGGAATTGTTAGTCCAACAATGAAAGTGATAAATGAAAATATAAGACAGACATAAACACCATAATTCAGATGTACATATTCCCCAAAATTTTCCGCTATATATAGTTGCACATTTTTAGTAAATACTGCAACATTTAAAATGTAAAATCCAATGACTATAAACGAAATAATGCCGGTTAATGTAGTTACCCATTTCACAGTGAGAATCTTACCTGTAGCAAGAACAATGATAAAAGAAATAATAAATACAATTGTTACCACTATACCCCAAACTATATTCAATCCTAGAATATCTCCCAAAGAAGTTGTATGATACCAATTTAAAATAGATGAGCTAAGTGCAGAGAGAATTAAAAATACAATTGGTGCGATTTTGACATCAGAAAGTCTCATAACATAAAGAATTTTTTGATAAGGGTACTCATACAGCAATTATTTATCACGAATTTAAGGGATTAATCGAAAAATTATTTATCTATAAAACCGACCTGAGAAAGAATATTTTTTGTTTCATTTTTAAATTCTGCTACTTGCTCTGCATTCAGTATCGGCATCTGTCCCATTACTGTTGAGACTGTGGTTTTTGATACTGTATCAATGAAATTGTCAAATAATTGTTTGAAGGTTTGACCTAAAATGAAGTTTTCGTTACCATCATTAATATTAAATAAGCCGGTATCAATGTTATGTTGCTTATCCTTAAAATTATTTTCATTTTTTGTTTGTTCAAAGCTGGAGTAATTATCTTCATTTATCGGATTAGAGGTTTGAATAATTAAACTGTTGTTCTGCTTTATTACAGTATTATTTGTTGCATTTAATTCAACATCACCTGCAACATTTAATTGAATTTTGCCAGCGTTATTATTACTTGAAACATTCAACTTAATTACTCCATCTTGATCTGCTTGTACACCTAAACTTATATAGCTTTCATCTGGGGAACCTGATATTTCTATAATATTATTAGTTAAAATTTAGGAGTGTTTTGAAGTTGGAAATATTTTTAAGTAATAAACTATAAAAAATAGTTAACCTCTACTTCGAGAACATCAGCAATGCTTTTTAATGTTAGTATATGACTATTTCTTTTACCTGCTTCTATCTCGCAAATTGCACCGTAATGAAGATTGCACAGCTTTCCTAAATCTTGTAGATAGAGCCCTTTTGCTTCTCGCGCTGATTTAATCTTTTTACCCATTTCTATTAAAAAAATATTATTCTGCTTCATTCTTTGCCGTTAAGGTTTTATACTTTAATGAGCCATTGCAATTAGCCAAAGCATCTGCAAAACGTTCATCTTGAAATGAAGTTCTGTGATTATACCTGAAAGCATTTTCATTGCAATAGCGTTGTAAATGTTTACTACTTACTGAATGATGTATGCCATCAATTTGCTTCTTTAAAATATTCCAATAACCTTCAATATTATTTGTATGTACCAGTATATCTTCTTTACGAACATATTCTTTGTCTCTGTGGTTTACTTTTCTGTGTTTATACTTTTGACCAACTTTGTTATAAGCATGATGTTCGTCTGTTACCATAGTACTATCTTCCGCAACAAATTCTTTAATCGCTGCACTTACATTTTCAATATTAGTTTGAGTAATTACTTGTGTTCTTACTTTGCCGCCACGTTGAAGCGCACCAAATACCATAGTCTTGTTATCTAAGCCTTTTAATTTTTCTTTTTTACTGGCATGAATATTTTTTAAGCTACCACCAATATAAGTTTCGTCAACTTCAACAATATCATTTAATAATTCAGGTGATTTATCTGTGAGCATAGTTCTAATTCTATGGTTTAAGTGCCACGCAGTTTTTTGTGTTACGCCTAACCAAGTTGCTAACTGCAAGCTGCTTATACCTTTGCTGTGAACAGCTAAAATATAAGTTGCCAAAAACCATTTGCTTAAAGGAATTTTTGTGTTCTCATAAATAGTTCCAACAGTAACAGAAAATTTTTGTCTGCATTGCTTTTCGCGGCATTTAAAAATCTTTCCATTACAACGATTTTTTTATAAACAATGTAGTATTTAGGAAAACAATCAAGAAAACCCACTTCAACACAACGTCGTTCGCACAAGCTAATTAGTAGTGCTTTTCAATTTATAAAAGATTATATTAAAACGCTGGAAAAGCAATATGGAGATAAACACATTAATATTTATCTAAACGAATTAATTGAATACTTGAAGAAAAAAACAAGAATAGTAAAACTGGTTGTTAATAATGAAGAAACGGCTTTTACGCTGTTTGAAACATTGAATGATAGAGGTTAAAAACTTCACAAGCTGATTTAGTTAAAAACCATGTTTTTAAATTAGCTGATAATAGATTAAGCGAAGCTCAAAGATTGTGGTCTTCAATGAAAGGTGCAATAGAAACTATTTCGGATAATGACGATGATATTACAATGGAATTTTTGCGTGCCGCTTGTTGTGTAATTGCCGGATTAACTACCAAAAAAGAGGTATTAAAAAAAATACAAGAAAAAACGAATAATAAATCTGATGCAATACATACACTTTCTGTGTTGGAAGAATTAAGCAGAGAATATGCAGCTATACTTAACCCAGACCACCACAAATGGAATGAATATCCTGCGGATATTAGAGAGCACATAAAGACTATGAACCTTTTGGGAGTAACACAAATAAGACCTTTGATGTTATCAATATCAAAATATTTCAATAAAAAAGAAGCATCATTTGCTTTTAAAAAGGTTGTCTCATGGTCAGTTAGATTTATGGTATTAGGCATTAGAGGCGGGAGGCTTGATGAAGGTTACTCTAAATTGTCTTTTAAAATTTACAATAAAGAAATAAAGAATGCTAATGACTTAAAACTTGAAGCAGATAAAATTGTTATTGGAGATGCTGAATTTAAATCTGCATTTGAAACATTTAGCGTTAGCGTATCAAAATTGGCAAGGTATTACCTTCGTTCTTTAGAAAGTAGTGCAAGAAAAGAACCAAGTCCAGAGTTAATACCCAATGACCAACTCGTTATAAATTTGGAACATATCATGCCTCAATCATTAAATGAAAATTGGAAACACGTTTCAGAACAAGATTTGGAAACACATTTAAACAGGCTTGGTAATTTAGTTTTGATGCAAGCAAATCAAAATGGTAAAGTAGGCAATGAAAGTTTTAAAGAGAAAATTAAATCTTACAAAGAATCTTCATTTTTATTAACTAATCAAATAGCTGAATTTAAAATTTGGAATAAAGAAGCTATTGAAGAAAGGCAAAATTTACTTGCCGAATTAGCAGTTAAAACTTGGGCTTTATAAATTTTTAAAATGGCAAAAACAAAAAAAAAATCAGCTAAAGAAGCATCTAATACATTTCATAATATTATGAAAGCATCTGTTGCAGGTAACCCAAAGCCAAAAGCAAAAAAGGCAGCCAAAAAGAAAGCATAATGAATGCAAGAAGTTATAGAGTTGATTTTAGAATTTCACCTTTGGATTTCCCAGCTATTATAGGGTTGGGACGCTCAGCTCTTACTTGGGCATCTGAACCACATCTCAATGGTGATAAACTGGGGCTAAACATCGTTAAGCAATACGTTCTAATAGACGATTCCAATAAGCATCATGCGGTGTTGGCAGTGCAATCTATATATCAAATACCGTAGAGTGAAATTAAGAGCAGAGAGAACATATATGAGTTTTACAAGGATGCCACACTTATGTTTAATGAGGCATATCGGTATGCAGAAAGCCAGATGCCAGAACTTCCCAAAAAACAATTTGCTATCCCACCGATAGAAGAATACAAAGCAGAGATTGACCGGGTTTTTAATTTATTAAATAGTCGAAACTAATTTTTTTATTCCCCGTGGTCTAACACGTATATAGTTACCTGCGGACACGAACCGAGGCG
>CAVSVA010000010.1:0-143769 GCA_963731245.1 uncultured Bacteroidota bacterium | reverse complement strand
TATATTAAAGCCTATAACTTTTCTTCACCATTAAAGCAATACAAACAAAGTTTATTTTGAGAAAAAAAAGCAAGTTGCACGTGTCCGCAATGGCGGAAGCTTCGCTTAGTTCCTGTTCAATCAGCGCACATATTATTTAGCAGCTAATTCAAATCAAACATTTCTTGCTATAATAAAATCTTGCACTGCTATACAAATATTCTTCGAGCTTATCAACAACATTGAGGTTATGAGACATTAACACTCAATTGCTTTAAAAGTCAATATAAATTCTACTTTTGTTTTTTTCATAATAACAAGCTTATGATTTCTGAATTAAAGGAAGTTCTTGAAAAAGTAGAACAGCTTAACGACAACGAACAAAAATCAATTGCCAAATTGATAAACGAAGAATTAAAATGGGAAAATACCTTAAATAAAACGTCAGGATAAGTTAGCAACCCTTGCAAAAGAAGCCATTCAGGAATCCATTGCCTCGGTTCGTGTCCGCACGAACCGAAAACTTAAGCTGTCAGTTAAATGATTTGTGGAGATACGAACCATGGCTCGAACTCGAAGTGTTCGCACGAACCGAAAGTTCAAAACTCATCCATGATATGTTTTAAGAATCCGAAGTCGTCAATTCCTGTTTCATAAAACTTTGCAGAAGAATAATAATAATTTACCGGGTCAGTACAAAGCTGCCAGCGTTCAGACAAAGGATTATTATGAATATAATCTAACTTTTGTAATGCTGTTTCTCTTTTGAACAATTTAAAAGCAAGAGAATCACGTTGCCAAAATTCAAATTTTTTATTATGCGCTGTTACGGCGAACGACGGTAATAACATAGGATTATTTATAGCTAAGTACTTCTTGAACTCATGAGCCGTAAATTTTAAAAATGAACCCTGTGCCGTTTCTTTTCCATTCTTTTCAAGAACCTTCCAGATGAGATGAATATGATTAGGCATAATAACAAATGCATAAACTTCTATCTTATTCTTTTCATGTAGATACTTTAATGAGTTAATGACTATTTGTTTTAAAGCATCGTGCTCTAACAACTTTATCCAACTATTTATAGTAGCCGTCCAGAAATAAATGTTACCAATTTCAATGAATGATTTTCTTCTTTCTTTGAAGTAATTCATTCTTAAAAATAAGCTTTAATGAAAAGTAAAATGGTTCGTGCAGACACGAACCATGGCGTAGGAAGTAAGTTTGCACATTTTCTGTTTGAGTTAGTTTTATTGGCATAGTTAAAAATAAAAATTATTGCTCAATTAAAACGCATCGTCCGCATGGGCGAGACGATGCTCGACAATTAAAGTAATAAAATTTCCCAGCAAGAAGCAATCGTGTTTATTGAATCGTAGCTTTAAAAGCTCCATTTGTAATAGGAACCCGGTTATCATTAATATCCCTGGAATTTCCACTAAACACCCCTGTTACTGTTTTTGTAGCCTCATCGTATTTGGTAATTTCAATAGTCACTACCTGCCTTGTATTTAAATAATCAGAGAGATAAATTGGATCATTGTTGCCTGTTGTTTTACCCAGGTTAAAAGCCGTTGCCTCGGCAAAAGTATTATAAGTACCGATGCTTATGTTTCCCGAAAATTTTACAGTTAAGATAAATGCTGTATCCTGGGAAGATTGAGTAGGCCCGGAGATATATAACTCCCAACCCCCTCCGTAAATTACGTTAATTTGCCCAAGCTGAGCCGTTGTGATAGGTCCAAAATAAGTATGTCCGTTTGCAGTAAATATCCACGAATTATCTGTTAAAGTATCAGGATCTACGGGTGACCCACCTGTTGTATCTCCGCCACCGGTTGTTACGGTGCTGTCTAAAACATTTACGGAAAAACTGCAAAGCGAGCTATCAAACCCTACACTAAAAGTAGAAGTATCTGCCGAAATTGGCTTACCCACAGCTTTTAGCAAAATGGTATGTATACCAGTGGTTGTAAAAAATCCGGAATCTGCGAATTTGAAACCGTTCTGCAAATCTGTAGTAATAGAATAATAGCCGGTGTGGGTTACGTTTACACCAAGTTCTAAAAAATTGGAATCAGTTTGGGCGGCAATTCCCTTATAATAATTACCATGCACTGAGTTGAATAAACAATTGTTTAATGAATCTTTTAAAGTTCCTGTAGCCAGGTCAGTGGTTGAATTAGCGTTTTCCAGGCTATATTCCTTTACACATGATTGAAAAATTAAGTTGCATACAAGCAAAGCTGAAAAGATGAAAATCTTTCTTTCATATAATTCAAACAACCTCATTGAATAAAATTACTTTTATTTTGTTTACTACATAAAACACATCTCTAACCCGGCGAAGTGTTCTGTTGTCTTGGTAAAGTTTGCAACTTCGCCACATCTATCTTACAGTTTATAACTTTTCTTTCAGCATTAAAGCAATACAATAAACGAAGTTGAAAACTTCAAAATAACAAAAGCGAAGTTGCAAACTTTACTTAGTTTCTGTCAAACAACATGCATATTCACTGTCCAGCATCGCCTGGCTCAGTAAACGATTCAAACATTCATTATCTTTTCACCGGCTCGGAGCTGCAATACTTTATAACGCAATTTTAATAAAAGACAAACTGAACTAATTATTTATCGTTCCAATTTGTTAATGCAATTACGACTGAAGCTGCTGCAATCATACTCAAATGAAAACATAAAGTCTTTTTTTCTTTACGGATAGGTTTATATAATGTTGCCAGCAACAATGCTTTTGTGTTATCTATGTCCAGGTGTTTATGCACTTTGAATGGAATATATTTTCTTACACCCAAAGCATAATTTGTGGAAGTGCTGTACGATAAAACATTTAATGCATCAATAGCATATAAAAATTTTGCTTTTTTATTCAAGCCCAAAATGTTGGGAACAGTGAGCAGCATTGCGGCATATACATAATCAATAATGCCATGAGTGGTGGCAGAAATGGGTTTAGTGTTCATAAAGATTTTTATGATTAACAACACAAAGATTATTCCGTAACGCTGCAAAACATATCTATCTCTTTACTTTCTTTGGAACGTTTTTTATAGCTTCTTTTAAAGCATAAATTCTTTTAGAATATTGACCGGAATTTTTTTTGCACTGCAATATGTTTCTTTATAATATACAACCTTCAGAATGTGCTTAAAGCTGCAGTTGATGTTATAAAAAGCTGCATTCGTCATCATTCAATTTTATTCAGTATTACTTTGTTTGGCAGAATTATATGTAACAATTACTGCTTCACTTTCACGCTTAAAAAAAATAATAACGGCATACAAAGCCGCAGCAGCAAGCAAGCCAAAATAAATTGAAAAATAAGAATCATTCATAGCTTCTGCGGTTAACTGGCCATGTTTACTAAGCGCATACAATTGCGTAACACCAAAAGCATTGTATAAAAAATGCGCTAAACAGGAAAGCCATAAATTTTTACTGAAATAAAATATATAACCTATAATTAAACCCAGCGCAAGCCGTGGTAAAAATCCATAATAAGAAATATGTATGGCGCTAAATAAAATGCTTGTAATAAGTATGCCGGCAAACGCATTCTTTGTAAGGCGAATCATAACCGGTTGCAGCGATCCGCGAAATAACATTTCTTCAAATATTGCAGGCAGCAAAGCAATCATAAACAGCGAAATAAAATAATCATACATCGTTTTCATATTGGCAATTGCCAGCATCTGTTTATTATATTCATTCTCTAAATCTTTAAAATATTTTTCCGCACTTTTTGATATTGGTATCATCGCATTTACCCCGCTTAACCAGCCGCTTACAAATAAACCCAGCAACATAATAGCCGCTACAATAAACATTTGTTTATAAGAAATGGCGCCATTAAAACCTATATAATTAAAAGGCCTGTTATTCATTATTCTTGCAAACACAAACGATGGAATGGCCATAAAAAAAAGCGTGCTTATAAACTGCAGAAATCTTAAAAGATTTGCATCAGTGGAATTTTTTAAAGCATCACCTAAATTTATCAGCGGAACATGCAAATAAGCATCTGCAATAAGAATGCTTACAAAACTTCCGGCAATTAAACCAACGCCGCTTAATGATAATAAAATGGCTAATTGAGACCACGGTGAATATCGCCGCTGCACTTCATCATTCAACATAAAATTGTATAGCTTAAATTTGCGGCTCAAATTTATACGAGGCACATCACATACAGGCAAATAATTATTTGCATGAATAATAATGATTAAAATCGGCAACATATCATTACCTGAATTTCCTTTATTGCTTGCACCAATGGAAGATGTAAGCGATCCGCCGTTTCGGGCTGTTTGCAAAGACAATGGCGCCGATTTAATGTACACCGAATTTATTTCAAGTGAAGGATTGATTCGCGATGCGATAAAAAGCAAACAAAAGCTCGACATATTTGATTATGAGCGCCCCGTTGGCATACAAATTTTTGGTGGTGATGAAGATGCGATGGCGATGAGCGCAAGAATTGTTGATGCCGTTAATCCTGATCTGTTAGATATAAATTTTGGATGTCCTGTAAAAAAAGTAGTGAGTAAAGGAGCCGGCGCTGCGGTTTTAAAAGATATTGAATTGATGGTTCGGTTAACAAAAGCCTGCGTTAATTCAACGTCGTTGCCGGTTACCGTAAAAACGCGTTTGGGTTGGGATGATAATAGTAAAAACATTGTTGAAGTGGCCGAACGGTTGCAGGATGTTGGCGTGCAGGCTTTGGCCATTCATGGCAGAACAAGAAGCCAGTTGTATAAAGGTGAAGCGGATTGGAGTTTGATTGCCGCTGTAAAAAATAATCAAAGAATGCACATACCAATTTTTGGTAATGGTGATGTTGATTCGCCTGAAAAAGCACTGGAATATAAAAACCGTTATGGCGTTGACGGAATAATGATTGGCCGTGCAGCCATTGGTTATCCATGGATTTTTAACGAGATAAAATATTTCTTTAAAACAGGCAATTATTTACCGGCGCCAACAATTCAGCAACGCATCAATGTTATAAAAAAACATTTGCAAAAAAGCATGGAATGGAAAGGCGAAACGCTTGGCCTGCTTGAAATGCGCAGGCATTACGCCAATTATTTAAAAGGGCTTCCAAACATAAAAGAATACCGCATACAATTAACAACGCTTAAAAACGCAGAAGCAATTTTTATTTTGCTTGATGAGATCAATCATGCATATTCTAATGCAGAATTTCAACAAACAAAAATTGATTTGAATGAAATGGCTTATAGCTGCGGATGAATTCAGGCAACATCTGCGGTTTGCATTTCAGTAAGTTTGGTTCTGATCTTTGCTTCAATTTCGTTTGCCAAACCTTCGTTATCTGCAAGCAAAGCTTTTACTGCTTCACGGCCCTGCCCAAGTTTATTGCTATCATAACTAAACCAGCTTCCGCTTTTTTGAATAATGCTCATTTCAACACCCATGTCAATAATTTCACCAATCTTACTGATGCCTTCACCAAAAATTATATCAAACTCTGCGCTGCGAAACGGCGGTGCAACTTTGTTTTTTACCACTTTTACTTTTACGCGGTTTCCAATGGCTTCGTCGCCATCTTTTATTTGCGAAATGCGGCGAATATCCAACCTTACCGAACAATAAAATTTTAATGCATTACCGCCGGTTGTTGTTTCAGGATTGCCGAACATAACACCAATTTTTTCACGCAACTGGTTTATAAAAATGCAAATTGTATTTGTTTTGCTGATGGTTGCAGTAAGCTTGCGCAAAGCCTGGCTCATTAATCTTGCCTGCAAACCCATTTTGCTGTCGCCCATTTCACCTTCCAGTTCACCTTTGGGCACAAGCGCTGCAACAGAATCTATCACCACAACATCCAATGCGCCGGAAAGAATTAACCGGTCTGCAATTTCCAAACCCTGTTCACCATAATCGGGCTGCGATATTAAAAGGTTATCAATATCAACACCTAATTTTTGCGCATAAGAACTGTCGAATGCATGTTCCGCATCAATAATAGCGCAAATGCCGCCTTTTTTTTGCGCTTCGGCAATTACATGCGTTGCAATAGTTGTTTTACCGCTTGATTCAGGCCCATAAATTTCAACCACTCTTCCTTTTGGCAAACCCCCAACGCCCAACGCAATATCCAAACCAATGGAACCGGTTGAAATAACTTCCATTGTGCGTTCGCCGCGTTCATTCATCATCATCACGCTGCCTTTGCCAAAGTCTTTATCAATTTTTTCAATCGTTAGTTTTAAGGCTTTAAGTTTATCTGAACTCAAATCTTTTTCTTTATCATTTTTCATTTTCAAGCTTTTATTTTTTAAGATGACAAAGCTAATAAATTTAGCTTTTAAATATAAGAAGTATGCGTTAAACAAGGCGAAATTTTTTAACGGATCTTTTTTAATACAGATGTATCTTTTAATATGGATTGATGTCTAAAATTTTAAGGGTGGTTGAAAGTAAAGAGATCAGGAAATTTTCAGAAAAATAAAAATTTATAAGATGAAAACAAATTCTACACAACAGGAAATCTTGCTGGTAACCAACAACTCTTTTGCACAGCGGCAATGGTGCAATAAAGAAATAACCGATAAAAATTTAACGGCGCAGGAGCAAATGGAAGAAGCTTGCGCCAACGGATTGATACATGAAATTTTACCCGAATTATTTAATAAGCCTGAAAATAAAAAAATGTATTTATGGCAAATGCGGCCGGCATTTTCTTTTTTGCAATTGGAATATGGCGAGTTTCCTTTGGCTGCTGATAAAGCGGCATCAATTGATCCGCATAATTCGCTTTCTTTAATGTGCTATAATTAATGAGTATTTATTTTTGTTTTGATTAAGGCCCGGTTAATTGCCGGGCTTTGTTTTGTAATAAAAATTAATTTTTATCTGCCTGAAATAAGATTGTATTTTGCTTAAGAACTTATAACAACAACATTTGTTTTAATAAAGTTCTAACACATTATGCAAACTAACATTGCTTCAGCTGGCATTTCATCAAATGGTAAAAGTGCTTTATTTGGAATATCACTAACTGCTGCGCTGGCAGGTTTTATTTTTGGTTTTGATACGGTTGTAATATCGGGCGCTGATAAACCCATCCAGGATTTATGGCATACATCACCCTGGTTTCATGGATTTTTTATTATGTCGATGGCTTTATGGGGAACGGTTGTTGGTGCTTTGGGCGGCGGTATTCCCACACAAAAATATGGAAGAAAAAAAGTGCTGATATGGATAGGCATTCTTTTTACGGTTTCTTCTATTGGTTCAGCACTGGCGCCAGGGCCGTATGTTTTTTCTTTTTTCAGATTTATTGGCGGTTTGGGCATTGGCGTTTCTTCAGTGGCAGCGCCAACGTATGTTTCAGAAATTTCAACGCCTTCATCAAGAGGCAGGCTGGTTGCCATGTACCAGTTTAATATTGTATTTGCTATTTTGATCGCTTATATTTCTAATTATTTGCTTAAAGGTGTTGGCGGCCCTAACGATTGGCGGTGGATGTTGGGTGTAATGGCCATTCCTTCAATAATATATTCCGTTTTAGTATTGGGCATTCCTGAAAGTCCGCGATGGCTTATTACAAACGGCCGCGATGATGAAGCAAAAAAAATTTTACTGAAATTGGGCATTACAAATGTTGATGAAGAAGTATCATCTATTAAAGCAGGCATAAAACATGAAGATGGTGGCGGCAAAAAAATTCCGTTTATAAGTAAAAAACATGCAACTATTTTAAGCCTTGCTTTTTTTGTTGCTTTCTTCAACCAGTTCTCGGGCATTAATTTTATTTTATATTATGCACCAAGAATTTTAGAAAGAGCAGGGCTTGCAGCAAATGATTCTTTATTAAGCTCCATTGCAATCGGCGGCACCAACCTGATATTTACTTTTGTTGGCTTATATCTTATAGATCGTGCAGGCAGAAAAACATTATTATTAATTGGTTCGTTTGGTTATATTATTAGCCTGGCTGCTGTTGCGTGGTGTTTTTATCATCATGCAAGTGCGGGTTTATTAACCACATTTTTAGCCATGTTTATTGCTTCACATGCAGTAGGGCAGGGCGCTGTGATCTGGGTATTTATTTCAGAAATATTTCCAAACAAAATTCGGGCGCTGGGGCAATCTTTTGGCGCAGGCACGCATTGGATATGTGCTGCTTTTATTACGCTTGTATCTCCTGTTTTTATAGATAAAGACAATGGTATTTTAAAAAATAATCCCTGGCCTATTTTTGCATTTTTTTCTTTTATGATGGTGTTGCAACTTGTGTGGGTAATAACAAAAGTGCCTGAAACAAGAGGCAAATCATTAGAGCAAATTCAGGAACAATTAGGCATGGGTTGAAAGATGTTTAACAGCAGTAATTGCTGTTTGTAACCTTTCATTATAACCACCGCTAATTTCAACCCACGGTGTTGATTGATTGATAAGAATATCTTTATACATCTTATATAATTCCATTCGCGGCTGTTCATCAGGATATTCACGCATTTCATCAAAAGCCCATGGCAAATCGATATTGCAAAGCAAATACAAATCATATTTTCTTTTTGCAATTTCATCCAATACAAATTGCTCGCATTTTTTAAAAACATATTCATACCAAACTTTCATTACATACATGTTGGTATCTATAAAAAGAAGTTGTGAATGATTTGTAATGAGTTCTAAATTTATTTGTTCTTTACTATTGACCATTGACCATTGACTATTGACTTCTTCCTCACAATAATCTTCTATTATTAATTGCCCTTGTGCAATTTTTATTAAATCTTTATAACCATATTTTACACCATTTTGGTTTAAATATTCCCGGGCATATTCAGGGCACCAGATTGTATTAAAATGTTTTGCAAGCTGCTGGCACAACGTGCTTTTGCCTGTGCTTTCCGGCCCTATGGCTACTATTTTTTTAATCATATTTTTTCTTGTCCATAGTCCATAGTTAAAAAATTATTGTGCATTCGCAATTAGCTGTGGACTGTCCATTGTCTGTTGTCTCTTTTTTGCCCTCCTCATCCATTCAATCAAACCAAAAAAAGCCATTATTAAAAGAATAAAATAATACACGCTTGTAAACACGTAATGTTTTACAAAATACAAAGGAATGGATGCAATGTTGGTTGCAATCCACCAATACCAGCTTTCCACTTTTTTCTTTGCCATTAACCACATGCCGGTGTACGCAGTGGCACTTGCAAATGCATCAGCCCATGGAATAGCATTGGGTGCAAATGATTTTTTTAAATAAGTAAGAATGAAAAATATTGCCACATAAAAAAAAGCAAAAAACAATAATTGCTGCAACCATTGTTTTGCATTTGAAAATTTTATGTGTACAATATGATGTTGATGCGCATCTTTTTTCGTCCATAAAATCCAGCCGTAAATGCTTACAACGGTATAATAAAAATTTACGCTGGCTTCGCCGAACAAATTTCCTTTTACACTTATCCATACATAAATAATGGTGCTGGCCAAACCAACAGGATACACTAAAATATTTTCAATACGCGAATACCAAACACTGGCAATTCCGCTGAACACGGCAATGTATTCAAGCCACGTGGTTTGTTTTATTTCGTTAATAAATTCATGCGCTATTGTTTGCCAGTTCATCAATCAAAATTCAGTTGTAAATTCTGTACATAAAAATTTATCAGCTTTATACATCTTTGCAAAAATTTTTAAAATGAATATTGCTGTGTTGGGCGCAGGTATGGTTGGAAGCGTTATGGCTGTTGATCTTGCAAATGAACATGCCGTAACATCAGTTGATGTGAATGAAAAAAATCTTTATTCCATACAAAATAAAAATGCAAACATTAAAACCATTAAGGCTGATTTAAAGAATTATGATTCATACAAAAAACTTTTATTGCCGTTTGATTTGATTATAACTGCCGTTCCGGGATTTATGGGTTTTGATGTTTTAAAAGCTGTAATTGAATGCAAAAAAAATGTTGCAGACATTTCTTTTTTTCCGCAAAATGCTTTGGAGCTTGATGTGCTTGCAAAAGAAAATAATGTTACCGTAATTACAGATTGCGGCGTGGCGCCGGGCATGAGTAATTATATTATTGGCCGCTATAATGAAGAAATAAAAATTGATGCGTTCGAAATTTATGTTGGCGGCTTACCTAAGATTCGTAAAAAACCTTTTGAATATAAAGCGCCGTTTTCTCCGGTTGATGTGATTGAAGAATATATGCGTCCGGCACGTTTAATGGAAAACGGAAACATTGTAATAAAACCTGCATTAACTGAGCGTGAATGGATGCAGTTTGATGAACTTGGAACGCTGGAAACATTTAATACAGATGGATTGCGTTCATTATTATTTACAATGCCGCATATAAAAAATCAAAAAGAAAAAACATTGCGTTATCCTGGGCATATTGATTTGATTATTGCATTAAAAGAAAGCGGTTTTTTTAATGAAGAAAAAATCAGGATTGATGAAAAAGAAATTTCGCCGCTGCAATTCACTTCAAAAATTTTATTTAATGAATGGAAGCTTGGTGATGATGAAGAAGAATTAACGGTGATGAAAGTGATATTAAAATCAGCAGAAAAAACAATTGAATATAATTTGCTTGATTATTATGATGCAGCAACAAAAACTTCATCAATGGGCCGCACCACAGGTTATACATGCACTGCATCAGCCAATCTTATCGCAAAAAATTTGTTTAATGAAAAAGGAGTTTTTCCGCCGGAGCTTGTTGGTAAATACAAAAACTGTTTTGATTTTGTAATGAATTATCTCCATCAAAGAAATGTTGTGTGGAAGAAAAAAGAATATTAATTCGTGGTCAGTTCCATCTTTCATAATTATTTATAATCACCTGGTCTTTCAAACAAAATATCGTGTATATAAAATTGTGATCTTTGCAATAACAATTAAATAATTTTAAGTGACAGGCGCACAATCCACCGGCAGTAAAAATTCCTCAAACAATAAAATAACCGAAGATGAAATAAATGAAGCTGTGCAAAAAGCGCATGCTGCTTTTTTGTTATACAGAAATTTTTCAGGCAACATAAAAGCAAACTTTTTAAAAGAAATTGCAACAGGCATTGAAGCAAACAGAAATGTTCTATTGCACACATCCATGCAGGAAACTTTTCTTGCCGAAACAAGATTGAATGGCGAAATAAACCGAACCATTAACCAAATAAAATTATTTGCTGATTTATTAAAAGAAGGTTCGTGGGTAAAAGCCATTATTGATACTGCGCAACCAGAACGCAAACCATTGCCCAAGCCAGATATACGGCAAATGCAAAAGCCAATTGGTGTGGTTGCCGTGTTTGGTGCAAGTAATTTTCCTTTTGCATTTTCCGTTGCCGGCGGCGATACCATTTCGGCACTTGCATCAGGTTGTGCTGTTGTATATAAAGCGCATCCTGCACATCCGGCGCTTTCAAAACTTGTTGAAAAAATTATAAGTGAAGCAGCGCAAAAAACTAATATGCCTGATGGAATTTTTGAAATGATCCAGGCTTCATCGTTAGAACCTATAACGCATTTAATAAAACATCCTTTTATAAAAGCCATTGCATTTACAGGTTCTTTTGCCGCAGGAAGATCTATTTATGATGCTGCCGCAAAACGGCAGCAACCTATTCCGGTGTATGCAGAAATGGGCAGCATAAATCCTGTTTTTATTTTGCCGGAAATGATGCATAAAAACGCCGGTGAAATTGCAAAAGCGCTGGCTGCATCCAACCTTTTAAGTGCAGGACAATTTTGTACCAATCCAGGCATTATCATTGCAAATAAATCTGATGAAATCAACATGTTTCAAAACATATTTTCTGAATGCATTGCTGCATCAGCAAGCGAAACAATGTTAAGTGAATCTATCTTTAATTCTTATCAGCAAAAAACAAAAAAAATTGCTGCTTTAAATGAAATAAAATCGTTTACAGGCAACAGAAAAACAGAAAAACAAAACGCTGCACAGCCATATATGTTTACTGTTTCGGCAGATGTATTCATCAACCAAAAAGAATTGCATGAAGAAATTTTTGGCCCTGCCAACATTCATGTAATTGCAAATAATGAAAACGATTTTTTTAAAATAGCTGAATCATTACAAGGCCAGTTAACCATAACAGTTTGGGCAACTGAAAATGATATTTCAAAATATACTGAACTGATAAATTATCTTGAATTAAAAGCAGGCAGAATAATTATTAACGGCGTGCCTACTGGCGTAGAAGTTACACATGCTATGATGCATGGCGGCCCTTACCCCGCAACCACCGACAGCAAATTTACTTCTGTTGGAACAACAGCCATTTACAGGTTTACAAGACCTGTGTGCTATCAAAATTTTGATGATAAATTTTTGCCCGAAGCATTACAAAATAATAATCCGTTAAATATTGTAAGAATGATAAACGGAGAATATATAAACAGGCAAACTGAATAGTTATGCAAACAAAAACTTTAAGAATACACACCAGCGATAATGTTGCCGTGGCACTTACCGTTTTATATAAAGGCGAACAAATAAAAGATGGAAATTTTTTAGTTGAATTAAAAGAAAATATTCCTGCCAAACACAAATTTGCTTTAACACATTTAAACATTGGCGATGGTATTTTTATGTATGGAGTTTTAGTAGGCAAGGCAACAAAATTTATTCAGCAGGGCGCATTAATATCAACGCAAAACATAGAGCATGCAACAAATAATTATCAATTAAAAGAAAGAAAAATAAACTGGCATCAGCCAGATATTTCATCGTGGAAAAATAAAACATTCAACGGCTTTCATCGTGCCGATGGTTCTGTGGGAACACGAAATTACTGGCTTGTAATTCCGCTGGTTTTTTGTGAGAATAAAAATGTGGATGTGTTGCAGGAAGCGTTTATAAAAGCACTCGGCTATCAGCCAAAGTTATCGCCTTACGAGAGCATGGTGCAGCATTTTGTGCATCAATATCAATCAGGGAAAAACGAAAAGAATATTTTAGAAGAAGATGTTGCTGTTGAAGATTTACATGAAAACAAAACAAAAATTTTTCCGAATGTTGATGGCATAAAATTTTTAAAACATACGCTTGGCTGCGGCGGCACAAGAGATGATGCAAGATCTTTATGCGGATTGCTTGCAGGTTACATCACGCATCCAAATGTTGCAGGTGCAACGGTTTTAAGTCTTGGCTGCCAAAACGCACAAATTGCAGTATTAAAAGAAGAAATTGAAAAGCGTGATAAAAACTTTTCAAAGCCATTATTTTTATTAGAACAGCAAAAAATTGGCAACGAAAAAAAGTTATTGAGCGAAGCCATAAAAAAAACATTTGCAGCATTAATAGAAGCAAATAAATTTATGCGCAAACCGGCACCATTAAACAAATTATGCATCGGGTTAGAATGCGGTGGTTCTGATGGTTTCTCCGGCATTTCCGCAAACCCTGCAATTGGTTATACATCTGATTTACTGGTTGCTTTGGGCGGCTCGGTTGTGTTATCTGAATTTCCTGAATTGTGCGGCGTTGAGCAGGAATTGAGCGATCGTTGTGTTGATGATAACACCGCTGAAAAATTTATGCAGTTAATGACGACCTACAATAAACGTGCGATGGAAGTTGGTTCTGGCTTTTATGCAAATCCTTCTCCCGGAAATATAAAAGATGGTTTAATTACCGATGCCATAAAATCTGCAGGTGCTGCAAAAAAAGGAGGCACTTCACCGGTTACTGATGTGCTGGATTATCCTGAAAAAATTTCAAAACGGGGTTTAAATTTATTATGTACGCCGGGCAGCGATATTGAATCAACAACGGCAGAAGTGGGTGCAGGTGCAACCATTGTTTTGTTTACAACAGGATTAGGCACGCCAACCGGAAACCCTGTGGCGCCGGTGTTGAAAGTATCAACCAACACTGCGTTGTTTAATAAGATGAATGACATTATTGATATTGATACAGGAACAATTATTGAAGGCAATGAAACCATTGAACAGGCCGGCGAAAGAATTTTAAATTATATTATTGATGTTGCAAACGGAAATGTTTTGGCAAAAGCAGAAGCCGGTTTGCACGATGATTTTATTCCATGGAAACGTGGAATTTCTTTATAGAAATTTTGTATGAACGTTATTATTACAGGCGCATCAAAAGGTTTGGGAAAAGCAATGGCAGAAAAGTTTGCAGCAGCGGGCAATCATCTTTTTTTATGCGCAAGAAATGAAGATTTATTGTATGCAACCGTGCAGCAATTATTGCAAAATAATTCTAACTGCAAAATAAAAATGATGACCGTTGACATCAGCAAAAAAGAAAATGCAATTGCGTTTGGAAATTATTGTATTGAAGAAGGAACGCCTGATATCTTAATAAATAATGCAGGAAATTTTTTACCCGGCAGCATTCATACAGAAAAAGATGGAACGCTTGAAGAAATGCTTGAAACAAATTTGTGTAGCGCTTATCATCTCACCAGAACAGTGCTGCCCAAAATGATGGAAGCAAAAAGCGGTCATATTTTTAATATGTGTTCCATCGCTTCTATTGAATCTTATACTAATGGTGGCAGTTACAGCATCAGTAAATTTGCTTTACTTGGCTTAACTAAAAATTTGCGTGAAGAATTAAAAGCTTATAACATAAAAGTAACGGCTGTTATTCCTGGCGCTGTTTATACAGATAGCTGGGCCGGCAGCGATGTGCAACCTGAACGCATTATGCATGTTGATGATGTAGCCAACATGGTGTATGCTGCTTCGTTGCTTTCTCCGCAGGCTTGTGTTGAAGAAATTTTATTGCGTCCGCAATTGGGTGATTTGTGATGAGATGAAACCATCAAAACATATTCAGCGTTTCTCTTGCAATAACAATTTTTTGTATTTCTGATGTGCCTTCTCCAATGGTGCAAAGCTTTGCATCGCGGTAAAATTTTTCTACCGGAAATTCTTTTGTATAACCGTTGCCGCCAAAAATTTGTACGGCTTCCGTGGCAACTTTTACGGCAACTTCACTGGCATAATATTTTGCCATCGCCGCTTCACGCGTAACTTTTTTATGATTGTTTTTTAAATCGCAGGCACGCATAATTAAAAGTTCAGCAGCATCAATTTCGGTTGCCATATCTGCAAGCTTAAAACTTATTGCCTGAAAATTTGAAATAGGCTGATCGAACTGGTAACGTTCTTTGCTATATTTTGCAGCAGCTTCAAAAGCACCTTTTGCAATACCCAAAGAAAGGCATGCAATTGAAATTCTTCCGCCATCTAAAACCTTCATCGATTGTTTAAAACCATCACCAACTTCACCAAGCCTGTTTTCATCAGAAATAACACAGTTATCAAAAATCATTTCAGCGGTTTCGCTGGCACGCATCCCTAATTTATTTTCTTTTTTCCCGCCAGAAAACCCTTTCGTTCCGCGTTCAACAATAAAAGCGGTTGCATTATTTTTTGTGCGTGGTTCACCGGTTCTTGCAATAACCACAGCAAGGTTGCCGCTTTTGCCATGTGTTATCCACGATTTTGTTCCGTTCAATATCCATTCATCACCATTTTTTGTGGCGATGCATTTCATGTTGCCTGCATCGCTGCCCGTGTTGGGTTCGGTTAAACCCCACGCACCAATCCATTCGCCGCTTGCAAGTTTTGGCAAATACTTATTTTTCTGATCTTCATTTCCAAAGCTAAGAATATGCCCTGTGCAAAGCGAGTTATGTGCGGCAACACTTAAACCAATTGATCCGCAAACTTTTGATATTTCTTCAATGATCACTTTATATTCTGAATAGCTTAAACCCGATCCGCCGTATTGCTCAGGCACTAAAACACCCATCAATCCTAACTTTCCCATTTCATGAAAAATATGTGCGGGAAATTCCTGCACTTCATCCCACTGCATCACATGCGGCTTTATATGATGCGCCGCAAAATTTTTTGTTGTTTCGCCAACCTGTTGTGTAATTTCTTCCGTTATCATGTATTAAACTAACAAATGTTAGCGGCAAAACTAAATTCATTCTGCCATCAACAAGAATTTTTTTTAATGATTTGTGTTAACAGAATCTTTTAAATATAAAAATGGTTTTATTGTTTTAAAAACAGAATCATTTAAACCATACGTTTTTGCAACCTGGTCAACAGATTTAAAACCGCCAATAGTTGTTCTGAATTTTATAATGCGGTTGGCAATGGCGTCATTAATACCGGCAAAATTTTTCCAGTCTGCAGCCGTTGCTGTATTAATATCTATTCTTTTGTATGAATGCGTTGTTGCAGTTGCAACCGGTTGCAGATTTGCAGTTTCTTGTTTTTGTTTTGCATTGATTGATGCGATTTTAATGTAAGGAATTAGCCGGTCTGCATCGGTTTTAGAAAGCCCGTAAATTTTCCGAATATCATCCGGCGTTTTAAAATATCCGCCTTTATTTCTGTAACTGATTATTGTATGAATTATTTTTTTTGATAAGCCAAGCTTTGAAAATCCATCTTCATTTAAAGTATTCGGATCAAAGAAAAATAATGTTGCGTTTGAAGTATCCTGAACAGATGTATCAACTGCAGCGATTTGAAAAGATGCTGGTTGTGTTTGCTGAGATTGATATTGGTCTAACTCGGCCTGCAAATTTTTATCAACATGAATTTCTATACTTTTTGAAGGGAAAAAATAAGGCAGCACTACAACCAAAATAATTATTGAAAGTAAAATGAAGGCAGCATTTCTGTCGCGTTTGGTAAAAATAAACCATTCTTTCCAGGTATTTTTTTGCATGATGCAGAGTTGAAAAAATTAAACATGCAATACTAAACCATCATAACCAAGATGAATGCCCGGCGGTAATTTTTTTTCAACATCATCGTGCTTTCCCAACTGGTGACTGATATGCGTAAAATATGCTTTTGGAATTTTTAATTCCTGCACCACATCAATCGCTTCATTCAAAGTAAAATGAGAAATATGTTGTTCATTTCTCAAAGCATTTAAAACAATTACCTCAGAACCTTTTATTTTTTCTTTCACCGGTTCATCAATTCTGTTTGCATCTGTAATATAAGTAAAGTTTCCAAAACGGTAACCAAGCACAGGCATTTTATGGTGCCATACTGTTAGCGGCTGCACCTGTATATCGCCAATGGTAAAAACAGTTTCATCAATGGTATTTAAATTTATTTGCGGAATGCCCGGATATTTTTTATCGGCAAATACATAAGCAAACTCCCGCTTTAATGCTTCGGCGGTTAAAGCATTTGCAAAAACATCCATCGGCTTTTGCTGAAAAAAATTATAAGCACGCACGTCATCCAAACCTGCAATATGATCTTTATGCGGATGCGTAAAAAGCACGGCATCTAATTTTGTGTTGTGCATGCGCAGCATCTGGAAACGAAAATCGGGCGTGGTATCAACAACAATGGTTGTGGTTAAAGATTCAACCAAAATACTTGAACGCAATCTTTTATCTTTTAAATTGGTTGATGTGCAAACGGAGCAACTGCAGCCGATCATTGGAATACCGGTGCTTGTGCCTGAGCCAAGAAAAGTAATTTTTAAAGGAGGAGAGATCACACTGCAAACTTACTTCATCAGTTGAAGTAATTAAAATTGCATAACTGTTTGCTGTTCTTTGCTGATGATGGAAGAATATAATTTCTGGCTTTCAAGCGTAAGTTTATCAAAATCTATTTGCACCTGCGGAATAAGATCGAGCAGCGTATTTATTCTTCCTTCGGTATCTAAAAATTTATTTAATACAACCATTCTTTTTTGTTCAAGCAAACACCAGCCGCTTTGAAAAGTGCCGCGTTCATAACGAATTATATAATTGCTTTCTGAAAGCAGTTGCTGTAATTTATCAAGATGAAGTTGTGATTTCATTTCAACTCAAAATTAAAAATATAAAATGCAGTGCTGCATTTTTATTTTCCACATATACTGAAAAGAAAAAGTCCTGAAGATTATTTATTGCAGGTTTTAAGTAAAGGTTAATTAAAATGCCGTAGTTACCTGGCGTAAGGCGCATCAGTAAGCTATGGAATGGGCAATGAAAAATTAAAATTAGAGCCAAACCCAATGTCACTTTCCACCCAAACTTTGCCGCCTTGCGCTTCTATGAAATCCTTTGAAATAGCAAGACCCAAACCTGTTCCTTTTTCATTGGCGCCGGGCACTTTAAAATACCTCTCAAAAATTTTTTGTTGATACTCTGCTGCAATGCCTTTGCCATAATCTTTTACTGAAAAAATAATATTGCTGTTTTTTTTATAAACTCTTACTTCAACAACGTTGTTTTCATTTGAATATTTAATAGCGTTGCTTAAAAAATTATTCAGCACCCAAATTGTTTTGTCTTCGTCAGCATTAATATCAGGCAAATTTTCTTCTGCAAGATTTTTTACATTAATGTTCTTCTCTTTCGCATTTGTTTCAACAGCAGCAATCGCTTTTACAATGATATTTTTTGGATTGGTGGCGATAAGCTTTAGTTGAATTTTTCCCGCCTCCACCTGGCTCATGTTTAGCAATTCACTTAATATTTTCAACATGCGCTGGTTATCATCTTTCAGATTTTTAATTAAATCTTTTTGTTCGGTTGATAAACTTCCTGTGCGCTCATCTTCCAATAATTTCAAACTAAAATCAGAAGCGGCAAGCGGCGTTTTTAATTCATGAGAAACCGTTGCGATAAAATTTGTTTTGGCTACATCAAGCTCCTTAAATGAGGTGATATTTTTTACGATAATTACTTTTACCTGTTCATCTTTCTGATTTACTTCAACCGTTTCTTTCACAAAATAATTTTCTGCATTATCTGAAGAACAATTTTAAACGGCGTTGTTGTATTATTTTCAAGTAAAAATCTAAACAAGTCGTTTTTTGCGGCAATATCTTCATCGCTTTTCTTCCAACAATATCATCATTGCGAATATCTAAAAGTTCCAGTGCCTGTCCGTTAGCAAATAAGATAACGATTGTTTTTATCAATGCCAATACTTGCATCTTTCAAACTGTTTATTACAGACTTCAGCACGGCTTTTTTCAAACATCAGCTTATTTAAATTACTGCTTTCAAAATATTCTAAACGTGCTGCCATTTCATTAAACGCATTTGCAAGTTTTCCAAACTCATCTTTGTTATCAATATGAATACGGTGCTTATAATTTTTGTTTGATATTTCTTTTATAGCTTCTGTTAAATTATTAATGGGGTTGGTAATTACCGACGGGAAATTAACTATGAAAGTAAATGCAATCAGAAAAACAATTCCTCCCAAAGCAATGATAATGGTAAGTGCATCGTTCACTGTTTTTTCTGCACCTTTACTTTTTCTTTGAATGGCTTGCATGTTAAGCGTGAGAATGTATTGTATATCGTTTTGTAATGCTTTTACATTTTGCCTGCTTGTATCGCCAGACTTATATTTATTGAAATCGTTTCTTAAAATTTGTGTCTCTTTATTTTCACCTGGTTCTGTTATATTATGTTCCTGCTTTATTAAAGCGGTTTCAAATTCTGTTGCAGATGTTATTGTAACTGGCATCAATCGTGTTTAGCTGTTGTTGCATAGTGTGGCAGTAAGATAAACTCTCATAATTTGCTTTAAGCACATTCTGCTGCTTCATCCTTTAATCTTGCCATAAAATAAATGCCTGTGCCTCCTGTAATCAAAAGCAGCAGAAACAGGAACAACGTGCCCAGCCATATTTTTTTCTTAACTGATAATGCCATTATGATAGAATAACAAGGTCAACATTATTTTTCGAGAGTGTTTTCAGCAATTGGTTAAACACGCTTGTTTTTAAAATTACCTGGAAAAGATTTAAATGCGGCTTGCCTAAACAAATGGTAGTAATACTATGTTCATTCACCGTTTCAATAATTGCTTCTGCAATGTTTTCACATTTTTTCTGAATTACTTCGCCGCCAAGCTCTGTTGCATTTTTAAAGTTATTAATTAAATGCCGCTGTGCAGCAAGCGGAATTTTATCAACGGATTCTTTTTTTGTTTGCACATACAAAGCAAACCATTGGCTGTTATAGTAAGATGCAAGCCTTGCAGTTTTACGAATGATGCGCTGCGCAATTTCATGATTAGAAGAAATGCATGCGAGAAAACGCTCATGCCTGAAAGGTGTTTGCTTTGCAGTTATCTGGTAATCAACTTTACGCTCTACCTGGCCTGCCACTTCTTTTAATGCAAGTTCACGCAACTGTAATATTTTTTCGGGCTGAAAAAAATTGGTTAACGCCTGTTGTATTTTTGTATGATCGTATATTTTTCCTTCTTTTAAACGCGTTATTAATTCACCTGCAGTTAAATCAATGTTCACCACTTCATCTGCTATCTGCAACAATTTATCAGGAACTCTTTCATTTACATCAACACCGGTTATTTGTTTTACTTCCTTCATTAATGCTTTCTATATGCTGAATGTTTAGAGCCGTAATTACATCAATTCCTGCGGCCAAAACGTCCAAAACATCCTGCCATCGCTTTTCATTTTTACTGCCCGGAATGTTTGAGTGTGCCAGCTCATCAACAATCACAACATCAGGATGTAATAATAAAATTGCATTTACATCAAGCTCATCCAATCTTTTTCCTTTATAAAAAACTTCTCTTCGCGGTATAAGTGATAAACCTTCAATTAAGGCCTGTGTTTCTTTACGGTTATGTGTTTCAACCAAACCAATTTTTATATTTACATTATTGCGTTGCAATGCATGCGCTTCCTGCAACATGCGATAGGTTTTGCCTACACCGGCGCTCATGCCGATATAAATTTTCAGCTTTCCTTTATTCTTTATTTCAGAAATAGAGGTTGATAAATCTGCAATTTTTATTATCTCGTCAGGCATTAAAAAATTCTTTTAGAAAAAAAAGCCAGAGCAATTGTTATAAAGTTGTGTTCTTTGTTAATGTGCTTTCATCTTTTGTAAAATAAGCATTATCACCATAAATATTTCTCAACTCTATTCTAAAAAAGGCATTATTGAAGGAGAAATTTTTAAAATAATAATGGCAATTAATTTCTTCTTCACTTGTATTTTGTTTATTTTTTTAATTCGTCTAATGCAATATTTAATTTCAGAATATTCACTTTTGAAGGGCCGAATAAACCAAGCAACGGTCTATCAATATGTGCATCAACAAGGTTGTTTAATTTGCTTTCATTAATATTTCTAATAGCTGCAATGCGTTTTATCTGAATTTTAGCTGCGGCAGGAGAAAGATCCGGGTCTTCACCGCTTCCTGAAGCTGTAACCAATTCCGATGGAATGTCTTTTTTATTAATCCCGGGATTGTGAACAAGAAAAGTATCAATTCTATGCTGTACTTGTTTTAAATAATCAGGATTAGTTGGTCCTTTGTTTGAACCTGCCGAACCTGCAGCATTATAATCAACAGCCGAAGGACGGCTGTAGAAATATTTATCATCGGTAAATTTTTGACCGATTAATGCATAACCAACCACTTTGCCATTTACCTTAACTGTTTCACCATCACCACCGCCTGGCGTTAATCTTGCCAACACAGCAATAAATAAGGGATAAATTACCGAACATAATAATAATGCAACACAAGTGTGAGCTTTAATGATGGAAGAATATATTGTTTCATACAATTATTTTTTATGTTTAATTACTTCATAAAAATTGCAATCAACATATCAATTAATTTTATTCCAATGAATGGCAACTATAATGCCGCCAAGACCATAAATCAATAAATTTCTTCTTAGCAATGCACTTGCACCAATTGGCTTATATGCAACACCTCTTAATGCAAGCGGAATCAATAACGGAATAATGATGGCATTAAAAATTACGGCTGATAAGAATTGCACTTTGCGGGCTTGCAAATGCATGATATTTAATGCCTGCAATGAAGGAATGGAAACAATAAACAATGCCGGAACAATTGCAAAATATTTTGCCACATCATTCGCAATGGAAAATGTTGTAATGGTTCCTCTTGTTATTAATAATTGTTTTCCTATTTCAACAATTTCAATCAGTTTGGTTGGGTCATTATCCAAATCAACCATATTGCCTGCTTCTTTTGCAGCCTGTGTTCCGCTGTTCATTGCAACGCCAACATCTGCCTGTGCAAGAGCAGGTGCATCGTTTGTTCCATCGCCCATCATTGCAACCAATTTACCGCCTTTTGTTCTTGTTTGATGTAATTCATTTTATCTTCAGGTTTTGCTTCTGCAATAAAATCATCAACGCCTGCTTTTTCTGCAATATATTTTGCAGTTAAAGGATTATCGCCTGTAACCATTACTGTTTTTACACCCATCTTGCGCAAACGTTCAAAACGTTCCTGTATGCCTGGTTTGATAATATCCTGCAATTCAATAACACCTGTTAGCTTCATTATTATAACTTAACACCAACGGCGTTCCGCCATTGCTGTGCAATTTCTTTTGTTTTGTTGATGATGAATGGAGAAACTGTATTGCCGGCTTTTTCAACTCTATTTTTAATTGCATCAAATGCACCTTTGCGAATATGCATCTCCATTGCATATCAATGCCGCTGCTTCTTGTTTCCGCAGTAAACTCAATAAAATGCATCCTCGCGCTTCATCAATAGATAGAGCTTTGTAACTCCTTTGTTCTGGCCAGTTCAATAATTGATTTTCCTTCGGGTGTTTCATCAGCAAGTGAAGCCAATACACAAGCTTCAATAAACTTTTTTTCTGTTTCAATTCCATCACAGCCAAAAATTTGTTGCTTTTCTGTTGCCGATAGTTATTGTTCCTGTTTTATCAAGCAATAATGTATCAACATCACCGGCAGTTTCAACTGCTTTACCGCTTTTTGTAATCACGTTTGCACGAAAGCTCTGTCCATTCCTGCAATACCAATTGCACTTAACAAACCGCCAATTGTTGTTGGTATCAAACAAACAAATAAAGAAATATATGCTGCAATGTTAATGGAGTGTTTGCGCATAATCTGCAAATGGTTTTAATGTTACACAAACAATAATAAATATGAATGTAAAGCTTGCGAGCAAAATAGTAAATGCAATTTCGTTTGGTGTTTTTTGCCTTGATGCGCCTTCAACCAATGCAATCATTTTATCTAAAAAACTTTCGCCGGGTTCTGTTGTAACACGCACTTTAATTCTGTCGCTTAATACTTTTGTGCCGCCGGTTACAGAAGATTTATCACCACCGGATTCTCTTATTACCGGAGCACTTTCACCGGTTATTGCGCTTCATCAATGGTTGCAATGCCTTCAATTATTTCACCATCCATCGGAATTATATCACCGGTTTCGCAAAAAAAAACATCTCCTTTTTTAAGTTGAGATGAAGAAACAATTTGTACTTCATTCAGTAAAGATTTCACCAACAGGTAAGTATTTTTTTTGCCGGTGTATCTTCTCTTGTTTTACGTAAACTATCTGCCTGCGCTTTGCCTCTTGCTTCTGCAATAGCTTCAGCAAAATTTGCAAACAAAACTGTTATAAAAAGTATTGCTGTAATGACAATATTATATGCTAAACTTCCTTGCGATGTTTCGCCTGCCGCAATCCAGATACATACACCAATCATTACGCAGTTCCAATTTCAACCGTAAACATTACAGGATTGCGCACCATGTAACGCGGATTCAGTTTTATAAATGATTGCTTAAACGCTTCTTTTAAAAAAGAAGCTTCTAACAACTTTGTTTGTTGATTTTTTTGACATATTGAAAAGCTATTTTGTTTTCAGTTTTAATTTAATGTGCATGCATGCTAAAATATTCTGCAATAGGACCCAATACCAATGGCGGAAAATAAGATAACGCTGTTACGATTACAATTACTGCAAATGTCATCACACCAAATGTTGCATGAATCCGTTCTTAATGTTCCTGCAGATTCAGGAATATATTTTTTGTTTGCAAGTAAGCCAGCGATGGCAACCGGGCCAATGATAGGAAGAAATCTTGCCAGCAACATTACAATGCCACCTGTAACATTCCAGCAGATACTGTTATCGCCGCAAGCCTTCAAAACCGCTGCCGTTATTGGCATTTGCATGAAGTATATTGATACAGCATTTCTGAAAAGCCATGATAACCTGGATTGTTTAACCAGGCTGAAGGTTTTACTGCCCAATCTGCATTTGCATGATGAACAAAAATATAAGCAGCAAGAGCAGTTCCTGCTTTAATTAAGAAATGCTGAAAGAATGGTTATGATAGCTGCAATTTTTATTTCCCGTGCTTCTACTTTATGACCTAAAAATTCAGGCGTTCGTCCAACCATCAAACCTGAAATAAATACGGCAATAATGATAAAATAAAGTAGTTTAATAATGCCAACACCAACAGCCGCCATAAAATGCATTTATCATCATTCCAACATTTGCATCAATCCGCCTGATAAAGGCATTAAACTATCATGCATAGCATTTACAGAACCGTGTGGATGTTGATGGTTGTAACAATACTCCAATAAGCTGATGCAGCCGGACCAAACCTTACTTCTTTCCCTTCCATTGCGCCGGTATTTTGCTGAATGCCCATCCTTGCTATTTCAGGATTTCCATGCATTTCGAAATAAACATTGTTGGAATTACAAACAGTAAAAAAAACAATGTCATTACGCCAAATATTACATAAGCAAGTTTTTTCGTTTTGATATAAAATCCTAATGCAAAAATCAATGCAATAGGAATAACGCACTTGAGAAATTGCTTCAACCATATTTGTAAAATAATTTGGATTTTCAAACGGATGCTGCCGAGTTAGCGTTAAACCAACCACCACCATTTGTTCCAAGTTGTTTAATGGCAATCATGCCAGCTGCAGGGCCTCGGGAAACCTGTACGTGTATCGCCCTGTAATGTTATAATGGTGTCTTTTCCTTTATAGCTTGTTGGTGTTCCATTGAACGCAAGAATTATTGCAATCACAATTGATAAAGGCATCAATAATCTTGTAATTGATTTTAAAAAAATTCTCCAGAAGTTACCAAGATTGTTCGTTGTTTTTTCTTTAAACGCATTGAACAAAGCAATTAAACAGGCAATACCTGTTGCTGCACTTGTAAACTGCAAAAAAGTAACACAAAAATTGCGTTAAGATAAGTAACACCAGTTTCGCCGGATAATCCTGCAAGTTTGTGTTGGTTACAAAACTGATGATTGTATTAAACGCAAGATCTGGTGTCTGACCTGGGTTGCCATCAGGATTTAAAGGCAAATGTATCCTGAAATATCAACATAAAAAAACCATACACAAACCATAAAAGATTTATGGTAAGCATGGCTTTAAGAAACTCTTTCCAGTTCATGCTTTTTGTTGGATCGATACCGCAGATGCGATAGATAAAACGTTCAACAGGATTCATAAAATCCATAATTGTTTTTTCGCCGCTGAAAACTTTTGCAATGTATTTTGCTAATGGAATTGCCAGCAACACCGTAAGTAAAAATGTAACTATAACACCGATTAATTCTGTATTCATTGTAGTAGATGTTAAGTGTGAGCAGTAAGATGTAAGAGAAGAGATAACATTTCACATCTTACTTTACCTCTTAAAATTTTTCAGGTTTAATTAATACATACAGCAGATAAATAAACACTGCTATAGAAATGATAAGAAGAATGTTGTTTGCCATAATTTATATTTTTTCGAACTATTGAATTGATTTAAAAAATAAATAAAAACCCATCAATCCTGCAAGTATTAAAATAATTGTAAGCATAAATTCTTTTGCATGAATATGCCAATAGAATGCCCTGATAATTTTTTTTTGCGTTTAAGCTTATGAAACGCAATACTGGTAAGGCTTTGGAATATTTATTATTTTTAAGATGTTATGATGAAAACAAAAAACCCTTTCAAAATGAAAGGGTAACCATGTCAAAACTGAAAGGAATTATTAGGTTATAAAACCAATCTAATTTAATGTGCGGATAATTTTTTTATAAAACGATTACTGTTATTAAAAAACAATATTTAATTAAATATTGCTTATCAAATTATCATATGCCATATTCTTCTATCTTTCTATACAACGTTGTTAAGCCGATTCCCAAATATTCTGCAGCTTTTGTTTTATTGCCATTGGTATGTTGCAGCACTTTTTGAATGTGATTTTTTTCAACGTCAGCTAAAGATAAACTGTTTGCCGAAGCACTGTTTTGCTTTTGAATTTCATAAGGCAAATGTTCGGGTTTGATGATATCATCATCTGCAAGTATCATTGCTCTTTCCATTACATTTTTTAATTCGCGGATATTACCCTTCCATTCATGATGCTTCAAAAGCATTAAAGCATCATCGCTTAATTGAAAATGATATTGAGTTTGACCGGATGATTTAAGAAAGTAATTAGCCAGCTCTATAATATCTTCTTTGCGTTCTCTTAATGCAGGCAATTCAATTGCGAATACATTCAACCGGTAAAATAAATCTTCCCGAAAATTTCCTTCCTGAATTGATTTTTTTAAATCTCTGTTAGTTGCGGCTATAATACGCACATCTACTTTAGTTGTTTTTTCATCACCTAATTTTATAAACTCTCCGTTTTCCAACACACGCAGCAGCTTTGCCTGCAACTCAATATTCATTTCACCAACTTCATCTAAAAACAAAGTGCCTTCATCTGCTAATTCAATTAAGCCTTTTTTATCTTTTGCTGCGCCTGTATAAGCACCAGCCTTATGACCAAACAACTCACCTTCCAATAAATCTTTTGTAAAGGCACTGCAGTTAATAGCGATGAAAGATTTTTGTGCACGCTTACTGTTTGTGTGAATGGCATTGGCAAAAACTTCTTTGCCGGTTCCCGTTCCTCCCAATAATAAAACCGTTGTGTCGGTTACAGCAATTTTTTTTGCAAGATTGATTGCTGCCTTTATCAATTCGCTATTTCCAATAACTGCATCAAATCCAAAAGTGCCTTTAGCTTTAATTTTTATCGATGTTTTCTTTTGTTTATTTACTTTACTTACAGCCTGGCTTAATAGCGGAATTATTTTATCGTTGTCATCACCTTTTAAAATATAATCAAAAGCGCCGTTTTTAATTGCTTGAATAGCATCAGGAATATTACCATAAGCAGTAAGAAGAATAATTTCGATTAATGGATGGCTTTTTTTTATTTCAGTTACAAAATCAACACCGTTTCCGTCAGGTAACTTTACATCACACAAAATTACGTCCGGTTCTTCTGTATCAATAGCTTTGTGTGCGGTCTTCAAATTACCTGCTTCTGTTACGGTATATTCCTCGAGTGTAAGTAATCGTGCCAGGAGGCTTCGGAGCTTCTCTTCATCGTCTATAATTAAAATTTTTGAAAACATTTGATTGAGCGGTTAAGTAATTCAAAACTATAACGCATTAAAAGAAATATAAAATATTCTTGAGTTCTTAAACATTGCCTCATTTAGATTAATGCTTGACCGACCATAAACGCGGCTATTTATAGAAATAGCTGGATGCGGAAACAGTCAGAGGTATCAATTACTGTTACAAATGCATAGTCATCACACCAATTGAAGGTAGTATGATAAATGTCTCATTAAATACAATGAGTAAAGAGTAAAGCGCAGCAATAAAACCGCAAAAGCAACTTATAATAAAGTAAAACAGTTTGCAAATAATAACCGGGTTGTTTTTATTCCATCGCATGATGCAGGTGCTGTAAACAGGTTAAAAACCTGGAAACATTATTTTAAAATAATGTGGAATAGCAATTGCAAGATTATCTGTCAACAAAAACAATATCATGAAACTTAAACTTAAGAAGTATAAAAGTGAACCCGGTTTTTGGTTTGCAGAATTTGCCGAAGCTGTTGGAAAAGGTTTAATGGCAGGCGCCGCAGGCACTTTGGCCATTACTGTAAGCCAAATGATCGAAATGAAAATTACAAAGCGCAAACCTTCCAGCGAACCGGCAGATGCTGCAGAAAAGGTTTTAGACATTAAACCGGAAACAGAAGGGAACAGGCAAAAATTTTCGCAGGAAGTACATTGGGCTTATGGCACAAGCTGGGGTTTAACGAGAGGCATTTTAGGAATGCTTGGCTTAAAAGGTTTGCCTGCTACTGCCATTCATTTTGCAACAATTTATTCAACAGCTTTAATAATGCCAACTGAATTAGAAGTAGCGCCGCCGCTGAAAGAATGGAGTGCAAAAGAATTTGCTGTTGATGCGCTGCATCATGCCGTGTATGCAGTGGTTGCAGGTTTGGTTTATGATGCGCTGAGCGAATATTAAACAGCCTGTATACATCTTGTAGCGGGATCGGGAATTGAACCCGAGACCTCCGGGTTATGAATCCGACGCTCTTACCAACTGAGCTACCCCGCCTCTTAAAGAGGCGCAAAAATAATCTTTTAAAAATTAAAGAAAAAGCTTGCCGTAAAAAAATTCATTCAACTTAAAAATCAACAATACATACCTTGGGCAATTAACAGCATTTCTGTTCGTTTTATAAAAGACCTAAAGGCGTTGTTTAACACGAACCTGAACAGAAAATAAACTGCCTCATGAGATGTTTTTTATACATCGTTTTTGTATTTATTTATGCATCTGCATCAGCCCAGCTTAATGCAGATTTTTCTGCTATAGGCACTACACAAGGCTGCTCACCACTTACTGTTCAGTTTCAAGATAAATCAACCGGTTCGCCCACACAATGGTTTTGGGATTTTGGTAATGGAACTACTTCCTTTTCCTCAGCGCCATCTGTTACATACACTCAGGGAGGAATGTATAGTGTGCGACTGATTGTTAGAAATGCCACAAGCGAAAGCTATAAAGAGAAGGTAAATTATATAACCGTTTTTGCTACGCCGAAAGTGAACTTTTCAATTGCCAAAGATTCCGGTTGCGCTGCTTTACAAACTTCATTTACAGATTCTTCGCAGCTTTATGGCGCAACTGTTAAAAGCTGGCTTTGGAATTTTGGTGATGGCAATACTTCGCCTCAGCAAAATCCAGTGCATGCATTTAATGCTGCGGGCACGTATAATGTTTCAGTAACGGTTACAACAACACAAGGATGTTCATCTGCCATTACAAAAAATAATGCAGTTAAAGCAGGTAATAAACCGGTTGCAGGTTTTTCAGCCATGCCACTTAAAGGTTGTGCTTCTGCAATACGAAATTTTAAAAATACTTCATCCGGTAATATCACAGAATCAGTATGGGATTTTGGTGATAAAGGAATAAGTTACGATAAAAATCCACATTATCATTACCAGGATACAGGCACATTTGAAGTTAAATTAACGGTTTCAGATAATGGTTGCAAAGATTCATTACACATTTCAAATTATATACATGTTGATGGGCCTGTATCAAAAATTAAAACTTCTATAAATTGTGCTGATAGATTCACAGTAAAATTTTCCGACAAATCAATTGACGAAACAAACAGGCTTTGGAATTTTGGTGATAGTCAAACATCTGCGTTTGCAACGCCCGTTCATCATTATACATCAAAAGGCATTTATATAGTTTCACTTATTGTTACAGGTTCTGCATGCAACGATACTTCAAGAGATACTATACATATAAAGGCAACAACACCTGTTATAAAAATTTCCCCTTCTGATAGCTTTTATTGTAAATACACACGATTGCATTTCTCAGTAGTGGATTACGACAGTGCGATATCAAAATATTTTGCATGGAAGTTTAAAGATGGAATTATTGCGGGTTATAACAAAAGTGCATCAATTATACATGCATATAAACAATCCGGTACTTTTAAACCCGTTGCTTTTATAAAAGATAACAGTAACTGTATAGATACGATACCTATAACAGAACCTGTAATAATTAAAGGGCCCAGGTGCAAACTTCTTTGTTGATGCAACCAGCTGTGCAAACACAGCCATGATATTTAAGGAGATGTCTGCAGATACTGGCGGAGTAATAACACAATGGCAATGGAATTTTGGAGACGGAATTATTAAAGACACTTTAGGCGGTTCAATAAATTATACCTACGCATTTCCGGGAAAATATAATGCTGCCCTTAAAGTAACAGATACTAACGGCTGCACTGATTCTGTTTTTCATAACATAAATATTTTTCCTTCGCCGCCGGTTGATGCAGGCAACGATACCTTTAATTGCGCCGGCAGTAAAATATCTTTGCAGCCATCCGGTGCTTCGGATTATGTTTGGCAAAAAAGCGCTGATTTAAGTTGCACAAATTGCGCAAATCCCATTGCAACGCCGCTTCAATCTGCAGTATATTATGTAACCGGCACCGCAAACGGTTGCTCTGCTTCAGACTCGGTAAAAATAAAAGTTCAAACAAAAAAAACAATTACAAATCAGCCAGGTTCTTTTTCAATTTGCGCAGGAGATTCTGTTATGCTTGCTGTGGAAGGCGCAGATAGCTATAGCTGGTCGCCCGCAAATACTTTAAATAACAGTACCGTAAATAATCCGCTTGCTTTTCCTGCCCAAACTACCACGTACACTGTTATTGGAAAAGACAGCAATAATTGTTTTTCGGATACAGCATCTGTAAATGTAACGGTTCATGCAAATCCTTTGGTAAATATAACAGATAGCGTTGTGCAGGTGCTTATCGGCACAACATACGCAATAACCGCAACGGCAAGTAACGATGCAAAAAATTTTGCGTGGACGCCGCCCACAGGTTTATCATGTTATACCTGTTTACAGCCAGTGGCCAGTGTTGCTAAAACAATAACCTATACTTTAAAAGCTACCAACGGGTTTGGCTGCAGCACCACCGATAACATTACTATAATTGCTGTTTGTAAAGAAGAATCTGTTTTTTTACCCAACGCTTTTTCGCCAAATAATGATGGAAGAAACGATTGGTTTTATCCAAGGTCAAGTGCAGATATCCAGGTAAGGTCATTTACTATTTTTAACCGATGGGGCCAGATGGTTTTTCAGAAAAAAGATTTTGCCTGCAATAATTATATGAATGGATGGGATGGAAAATATAATAATGTGCCCCAGCATTCTGATGTATATGTTTATGAAATTCAGCTTCAATGCCCGGGCAGCAGCAACGTTGTTACAAAAAGAGGAGATATAAGCCTGTTGCGTTAGTAAGTAGGGTTAGGATATTGTTCCAATGCTTTTTCAAGACAATCCATCGCCGCATTAATTGATTCAAGATTTAAAACATACGCTAATCTTACTTCATTTTTTCCTAAACCGGCTGAACCATAAAAACCTGTTGCAGGTGCCAGCATTATTGTTTGCTTTTCATGATTAAATTCTTCTAAAAGCCACTGGCAAAATTTATCTGAATCATCAACCGGCAATTTTGCCATTGCATAAAATGCACCGCCGGGTTTGGGGCAATAAACGCCTTTAATAGCATTCAATCTTTCAACAAGCAAATCTCTTCTCGCTTTATATTCTGCTTTGGTTACATCAAAATAATTATCGGGTAAATCAATGGCTGCTTCGCCTGCAATTTGTCCAAAACCAGGCGGGCTTAATCTTGCCTGCGCAAACTTCATCGCCGTATTATACACTTCTTTGTTGCGGGTAATGAATGCGCCAATTCGTGCACCGCAACAACTGTATCGTTTGCTTATCGTATCCATCAGCACAACATTATCATCGCAGCCGTTTAACTGCATGGCGCTGAAATGTTTTTCTTCATAACAAAATTCGCGGTAAGCTTCATCGGCAAATAAATACAGATTATGTTTCAGTGCGAGTTGCTTCAACACTTCCATTTCATCTTTACTATACAAATAACCTGTTGGATTATTCGGGTTGCAAACAACAATTGCTTTTGTTTTGTTTGTAATTGATTTTTCAAAATCTTCAATCGGCGGCAACGCAAAACCATTTTCTATGTGTGATGTTATGGGCACAACGTGCACGCCCGCAGCCACAGCAAAACCATTATAATTTGCATAATACGGTTCGGGAATTATTACTTCATCACCCGCATCCATGCAAGCCATAAAACCAAATAAAATAGCTTCACTTCCGCCGGTTGTAATTATTATTTGATTATGATTGATGCTGATATTATTTTTTGCATAATACTCAACAAGCTTGCGGCGATAACTTTCATTTCCGGCGCTGTGGCTGTATTCTAAAATTTTAAAATCGGAATGACGCACTGCATCTAAAATATGTTTTGGTGTTTCAATATCGGGCTGGCCAATATTTAAATGATAAACTTTAATTCCTTTTTGCTTTGCTGTTTCTGCAAACGGAACTAATTTTCTTATGGGTGATGGCGGCATATAATGGCCGCGTTTGCTGATAGTAAGCTGAGACATACTACAAACCTAATAAAAAACAATCAGCGAATGAGGCATTAAAAATTACTCATTTAAACGCCCAGATTTTTTTACAACTCTTATTAAAACATAAATAACCAATAAAACTGCGAGAATAATTATAAGCAATGTATTGCGAAAATGTGCATCATAATGTGTGAGCTGCGGATAATAAAATAACAATATTAAAACAATGCCGCAAAGCCAGATAAAAGTTGTTGTATGTTCTTTTGCAACGTATCGTTTCCAATTAAAATGCATGGCTGAAAATGTTTTACTAATGCCATTTAAATTAGGAAACCAGCGATTAACTCTTGCACAATAATTATTGAATTGTTCACCGAATTTATTTCTTAAAAAATTTTCTTCCGCTAAAACAATTGCCTGGTAAACGAATAAAAAAAAGGAATCATTATTATAACATACAATAACGAATTTGAAAGAACGCCAACACCTGCAAGCATTAAAATATTTCCAACATAAAGCGGGTTGCGGCAATGCGCAAAAATGCCTGTTGTAACCAAATCTTCAGCATAAACTTTTTTATTTTTTCCGCCGCGAATAATGTAAGCCAAACCAATAGTTGCGCCGCGTATTACCTGGCCTGAAACGGTTATTATTAAACCAATAATTATTGGATACAGGTAATAATTTTCACCAAAGCTTTTTTGAGTAAATAATTGCGGAACATGCGGCACAAACAGCAAGGCATAAAAAATTATAAACAGCCAGTTGCGGTATTTAAAAAAGAAGTTTCCGATTTGTACCATGTTATTTTTTTACAGCAATAAGGCCGGCGAAATTATACCATTTAAAAAAGATTTCTACATGCGCAAAACCGCTTTCACGCAGCAGCAAATTATCTTCGCTGAGCTTGTAAGGAATTAAAACATTTTCCAATGCTTCACGCTTTTGAGAAATTTCCATGTCGCTATAATGATGACGGCGTTTCATATCGTAATAATATTTTATAAAATCGCGGTTGAAAGAACTTTCTTCAGCCAAAATTTTTTCAATCAATATCAAAACACCGTTTTTATTTAAACCATCATAAATAGTTTTTACTAAACGTTCCCGGTGAATTGGCCGCACAAACTGCAGCGTTAAACACAACACCACAACAGATGCATTTTTAATGGCAACATTTTTATTTAAGTCTGCATTTACTAATTGATATTTTCTTGTAAAACCAATCTCTTTCAATTTTGTATCGCATTTCTGCAACATTTCAGGCGAGTCATCCACACCAATAAATTCTATGTTTTGCGGCACAAATTCGTTCATGCCGATCATGGTTGTTCCGGTTGAGCAACCCAAATCATACACGTAACTATTTTCTTTTGCATGGTCTGCGGCAAGCTCTGCAATCATGCGCTGCATTTCGCCATAGTAAGGCACAGAACGGTTAACCATATCGTCGAAAACGTTGGCAACGGTTGTTCCGAATTTAAAATCAGATGCTTTCTTAATTTCTTCGTGAAAAACTTTATCCTGGTTCATAATTCTGCGCAGCAATATTTTTTACCTGCGTTGCAAAAATATTAAATTGAAAATTTATGATGATAACTTGTATGTGTTACGATATTTCAACGCACTTATAAAATGGTTTTATTTCTTTATTTATAAATGCGCCGGCCGAAGCTCCGGAATAAATTGCGTTTAAAAAATCCGTCCATACATTTTTTGAAACCTGCAGATACTGGTATGTTCTGCTGTTATTAAATGTTGCTTCGAGTATGTGTTTCTCCTCATCATAATTTATCATCTTCAATGCCTCTGAATCTAAATAAATTGCGTTTGTATGTAATAGCTTGTTCATGATGTACATTAATACTATAAAAAAATTATACCGGATTCTAAAAGCGTAGTTAGATTGCAGAAAATTCTTTGCTGATATATGCGATGGCACAAAAAAAAGGTTTTGTTTTATTCATTTTATTAATAGTTGCCGTTAATGCTGTTGCGCAAAGCCCTTATGTGCTTAACGGAAGCGCCACACAGGATAACTGCCATTGTTATACTTTAACCACAGAACAGCAGTTTGAATCTGGTTCGATATGGAATAAAAATAAAATTGATCTTACTCAGCCATTTGATTATTTTTTTAATGTTTTTTTAGGCTGTCTTGATTTTGATGGTGCAGACGGTATAGTGTTTGTGCTGCAACCTGTAAGCACAAGCCTTGGCAGTACGGGTGAAGGAATTGGCTTTGGCGGCATCGTTCCTTCAGTTGGTGTTACCATTGATACTTACCAGAATTTTAATGATGATGATCCTGCATACGATCATATTGCCATACAGGCAAATGGTGATGTAGTGCATTCTTCACCAAATAATCTCGCCGGGCCTGTGCAGGCGCTTGCAAACAGTGATAATATTGAAGATTGCAAATGGCATGTGCTTGAAGTAAAATGGCAGCCTGCTGATAATGTAATGACGGTTAGCATGGATGGCGTTTTAAGATTATCGCTTCAAAAAAATATTATTGCTTCCATTTTTAACAACAATCCTTTAGTGTATTGGGGTTTTACTTCAGCAACCGGCGGTTCAGTTAATATCCAAAAAATGTGTACTTCGCTTGATGCGAACTTTTTTTTGGCACCGCATAATAACACCTGCATCGGCACACCGCTTACTTTTATAGACAGCTCTGTTTCTTTTGGCAACATTTCAAAATGGTTCTGGAATTTTGATGATGGCATTACATCAAACGAAAAAAATCCTTCGGCACATGTGTTTAGCTCGCCTGGTATTTACAATGTAACTTTAAATGTATTGGGTGGTGAAGGCTGTTTGAGTGATACTTTTAAGCGGCAAATAACAATTGGAAGTTACCCGGTTGTAGATTTTAAAACCAATATTTTACCAATTTGCACCAACCGAAATGCAATATTTACCGATGCAACCACCTTAACTGTTGGCACAGAAAATTATTGGTACTGGAATTTTGGAAACGGCGAAACTTCAAATCAGCAAAACCCTGCGCCGGTAACTTATTCAGTTGGTAGCTATAACGTGCAATTTTATGTAAAAACAGCAGAAGGTTGTGCTTCCGACACTGCAGAAAAATCTTTTTCTGTTTTGCAAGGCCCCAATATTGATTTTATAAAAGAAGATGCGTGCAAAAAAACACCCGTTCAATTAACCGCAGAAAATCTTAATAAAAATGTTGCAATAAACCAGTGGTACTGGAATTTGGGCGATAACAATTTTTCACTTGATTCAAGTACGCAACACATGTATGCAAACGGCGGAAAGTATAATGTATCACTTGTGGCAAAAGCAAACAATGGCTGCATTTCAGACACTATAACAAAACCCATCAACATTTATTCAACAAATGCCTATGCTGGAAAAGATACAACCATAATGCTTGGCTATCCTTACCAGTTGCAGGCAAGCGGAGGTGATAGTTATACATGGTCGCCTTCAACAGGATTAAATAATCCTTTTATTGCAGATCCAATTGCCACATTGTACAACGATATTACTTATACGCTTACTGCAACAACAGTTTTAGGCTGCGCTACAACAGATACTTTGCATTTAAAAGTGGTACAGGGCCCTGAAATATACGTGCCTTCTGCATTTACGCCGAATAATGATGGCCTGAATGATAAGCTGAAATTTATTCCGGTTGGCGTTGCTGAAATTGAATTTTTTAAGATCATGAACCGATGGGGACAGGTAATTTATTCATCCACAAATGCTGCTGAAGGATGGGACGGAACGCTGAATGGAATACCGCAACCTTCAGGAACTTATGTTTGGATGGTTGCCGGAAAATCAATCAATAATATCATTATAAAAAAACAGGGCACTGTTGTTTTAATAAGATGATAAATCAATATGCTCAACTTTTTAAAAGATATAATTCTGTTTCTCAATAAAAAAGGCATTGACTACATGCTCTCGGGCAGTGTGGCTTTAAGTGTTTATATTTTACCAAGAGCAACAAGAGATTTTGATTTTATAATTCATTTAAAAAAAGATGATATTGATGCTTTGGTAAATTTTTTTAGCGGAAAATATTATTGTGATAAAGATGCGGTAACAGAGGCTGTAAACCGCAAAAGCATGTTTAATATTATTGATTCAAGCTCAGGTTTTAAAGCTGATTTTGTTATACTTAAAAATGAAGAATTCAGACAAACAGAGTTTCAGCGCCGTAAACAAATTAATTTCTTTGATCTTGATATTTTCATTGTTTCTGCTGAAGATCTGCTTATTTCAAAATTGATTTGGATCCAGGATTTACAAAGCAATCTTCAAATTGAAGACATAAAAAAACTTGCAGAAATTAAAACGCTCGACTGGAGTTACATTAACACCTGGATATTAAAACTTAAACTAAATACCTTTGCTTTATTTTAATGAATGATACGCCCGAACATATTAAAAAATTGCAGTTAGAAATATGGTTAGCTAAAACGCCTTCTGAAAGATTAATGCAGTTTTTAAAAGATAATGATGCTTTTTTCAAATTTATTAATGCAGCAAAGCAGGCAATTGAAAAAGAAAACTTAAAGCCAAAACAATAATACAATTTCTTTTAAACCTTTGTATTTAAACTGCTATCCATAAAGATCATCATACTTTAAATTGCATGGAATAAGTGTCTGTTTTATTAATCATTGATAAATAATTAACAGGCATTACATCTGGCAATTAAAAAATAAAATAATACCAGATGAAATGCAAGCTTGTTTTATTATTTGCAACAATTTTGTTTTCAGCAAAAACCTTCTGTCAAAACCAGGATGACAGCATTGAAAATCTAAGCACAGTAAACGGCATCATTCATACTTTATACGATGTTATTTCAGGGCCTGTTGGCCAAAACCGCGACTGGAATGCTTTTAAAAATTTATTTGCCGACAATGCACGCATGTATATTGCTGTGCCAGGAGAAAATAATGGCTCCGCTCTAAAATCTATAACACCTGATGAATATGCTGAACGCAATCAAAACAGGTTATCTGACATTGGTTTTACAGAAAATGAATTGTACCGAATTACAAATACCTATGGTGCAGGCACGCAAATATTATCAACTTATGAATCGCATTTTACAAATAAAAATGGCGAAGAGGAAATAACAAAAGGCATTAATAATATTCAATTATATTTTGATGGCCAGCGCTATTTTATTGTAACAATTTTTTGGGATGCGAACGCAAAAAACATTGAAGTGCCGGATAGGTATTTGCCAAAAAATAAGAATACGGATTACCAGATAAATCTCTGATGTATGATGTAATGATTTCTGATTTATTGATGTGAGATTCATTCACTATTGACTATTCATCATTCACTACTCCACAATTCTCAGCTTTGCATAGTTCAGCATAATTTTCTTCTCGCCATTTAATTCAAACTTAACTGTAGCAATTGGGTTGTGTGCGCTGCCTTCCATTTTTGTAACTGTTCCAAAACCAAATTTTTGATGCTCCACTTTTTGTCCTTCCTGTAAATTGGTTGTATCGCTCGGCACAAAATCTTTTGAAGGAATGTGCTGAACAGTTTGTTGTGGTTTATTACTTAATCCTGTTGGTAATGAAGTTTGCTTTGCTGGTTGACCGTTGACTGTTGCCCGTTGACTGGCCTCAAATCCCCGATGCATTCTTGCAAATGCAGAACCCATCCCCTGGAAATTTGTTTGATTTCTTGCACCGCCGCCGGCAAATGTTCTGTCTAAAAATGCTTCAGGCATTTCTTCTAAAAAGCGGCTTGCATCATTTTGCATTAAGCTGCCAAATCGATAACGCGTATTTGCATAAGTTAAAAACAAATGTTTTTTTGCCCGTGTTACAGCAACATAAAATAAACGCCGTTCTTCTTCCAATTCTTCACGGGTATTTATGCTCATCGCATTTGGAAAAAGTGTTTCTTCCAAACCGCCAACAAACACAACCGGAAATTCCAAACCTTTTGCAGCATGTATCGTCATCAATTTTACTACATCTGCATTTTCATCTTTTTCATCTGCATCCGTTAACAATGTTATTTGCTGAAGATAAGCACCCAAACTTTTATCACCCACTTCACCTTCTTCATTGCTCGGGCTTTCTGTAAATTCTTTTATTGAGTTCAGCAACTCCTGGATGTTTTCATATCGCGCCAACCCTTCTGTGCTTTTATCATTAAACAATTCTTTTACAATATTTGTATGCTTGCCAACCTGCACTGCAACATCGTACGCATTTTTTTCCTGCAGCATGCTTTGAAAATATTTTATCATCGTTACAAAGTTCTGCATCACTTCCAATGTGCCTGCTTTAAAACCAAATTCTGCTGCACGTGTAAGCACTTCAAAAAAAGTTATGTTGTTGTTCGTTGGCAACAATCACAATTTTCTCAATTGTTGTTTTGCCAATGCCGCGAACAGGATAATTAATGATGCGCCTCAATGCTTCTTCATCTCTTGTATTGACAATAACACGTAAATAACCAAGAAAATCTTTAATTTCTTTTCGTTGATAAAATGAAATGCCACCATAAATTCTGTAATGTAATTCCCATGCGGCGAAGGCTTTCTTCATAAGCACGGCTTTGTGCATTGGTGCGATATAAGAATTGCAAAATCTTTATTGTAGTAATGATTGCGCAGTTTTTGTTCCTGTATGGTATCGGCAACATATTTTCCTTCATCATTATCCGTCATGGTGCGCACCAATTTTATTTTTTCACCATGCGCATTTTCTGTCCATAAATTTTTTGGAATCTGACCTTTGTTGTTTTTGATGATTTCATTGGCAACATTCAAAATGCTTTGTGTGCTGCGATAATTTTGTTCAAGCTTTATCACTTTTACATCATCATAATCTTTTTGAAACTGCAAAATATTTTCAATGGTAGCGCCGCGAAAACTATAAATGCTTTGCGCATCATCACCCACAACACAAATATTTTCATGCACGGCAGCCAAGCAATTTTGTTATTTGATATTGAACCGGATTTGTATCCTGGTATTCATCAATCAAAATGTATTTAAACTTATGCTGGTACTTGTGCAGCACTTCAGGAAAATCACGCAGCAACTCATACATCTTAAATAAAAGATCATCAAAATCCATCGCACCATTTTTAAAACAACGTGCCTGGTACGCTTTATATACCTGCGCTAATAGCCGGCCGGTTGGCGCGCATATCTTCCTGCTGAATGTAATAATCATTTGCATATTCTTCAGGACCAACCAATGCATTTTTTGCTGATGAAATTCTGTTGTGAACAACATTTGGCTTTATATAATTTATCATCCAGGTTTAATTCATTCACTACTGTTTTTATAACAGAGCGGCTGTCATCTGTATCATAAATAGTAAAGTTGTTTGGATAACCAATACGTGGCGCTTCGGCTCTTAAAATTCTTGCAAATACGCTATGAAAAGTTCCGATGTAAAGATTGCGTGCTTCCGTGTTGCCCAAAATTTTTTCAACGCGTTCCTTCATTTCAGCAGCCGCTTTATTGGTAAAGGTTAAAGCAAGTATGTTGAACGCATCAACGCCATTTGCCATTAAATGTGCAATGCGTGTAGTAAGCACTCTTGTTTTACCGCTGCCTGCGCCGGCAACAATCATTAACGGGCCATTGATGTGTATTGCTGCTTCACGCTGGGGCTCATTCAATCCCTTCAGATAATCCTGCATTGCCGCAAGTTAAAGAATTGATTTTCGCTTCGTTTAAAGCACCCAAAAAAATTATTGACAACCAATTTTTCAACGATAAAAGAAAAAACTTTAGCGTTTATCTATTTGCAGGAATTTGTTGTTGCCAATTGATATTTCTTTATGTAAAATTTCAAAACACTTATTAAAAATGGAAACCAATATTATGCAACAGGAAGTTTTACTAACACTGCACAGCTCATTTGTGCACAGCCAGTTAAACAAAACAAATGAGCAGGAAAACAAAAATTTTTCACAGGAAGAAAGGCTGGAAGAAGCTTGCTCCAATGGCTTAATAAAAGAATTACTGCCCGAAGTTTTTAAAGGCAGGCATAAGCATAGAATATATTTATGGCAAATGCGCCCGGGGTTTTCTTTTTTGCAATTAGAGCTTGGTGAATTGCCTTCTCAGGTTGACAAATATTCTTCTATTAACCCTCATGATTTTTTAAGCACGTATTGTTATAATTAAATTGAAAAGCTGTAGTAACCATTTTTTCTGTTTAGTTATTATTGTTTAAGTTTTTTGCCAATTAAATTGCCCCAAACAGCATAATAAAAAATAAAAAAATAACAAGGTACCAATATCCAAAAAGCGTTTTGTAAACCGATATGCTCGCCTAAAATTGCCCATAATTTCGGAATAACCGCACCACCGGCAATGCCAACAATTAATAAAGCAGAACCCGTTTTTATATGCTTGCCTAAACCATCTATTGCCAGCGGCCATAAAGCAGGCCAAACAGGAGCATTTGCAAAACCAAGCAATGCAATAAATGTAATAGATGTATAACCAGAAGTAAATATAGCGCCAACAGAAAAAATTACACCGAGAACAGCCGCACTAAGCAAAGCTTTTTCCTGGCTTATATATTTTGGAATTAATGCAATGCCCAATAAATAAGATGCAAGCATCGCTATCATGGTATATGTGGTAAAATGTTTTGCTATATCAATCGGAATATGTATTTCCTTTCCATATACCTGTATGATATCGCCGGCCATTACTTCAACACCAACATATAAAAACAAAGCAATAAACCCCAGGAATAAATAGGTGTATGAAAATATGGAGCGCTGGTTGTTTGCTTTTATTTTAGTTGTTTCATCATCTTCGTTTTGAAGATTGGGCAACGCAGATAACCGGATCATAATTGCCAGCACTATTAATACAAGTGCAATAATTATATAAGGCATAACAACCTGCGATGCAAGTGCATTAAGCTTTGCAGCTTTATCTGCAGCGCTTAACTTAGAAAGGCTGGCCTCAAACCCATTCATATCTTTTAATAAAATTGCGCCCATAATTAAAGGCGCAATAGCACCGGCAGTTTTATTACAAATACCCATTATACTCATGCGTTTTGCAGCGCTTTCAATAGGGCCAAGAATGGTTATGTAAGGGTTAGATGCTGTTTGCAATAATGCAAGCCCAATTCCAATTACAAATAATCCTGTAAGAAATAAACCAAAAGTTCTGGCATGCGCTGCGGGAATAAACAGCAATGCGCCGATGGCCATTACCAGCAAACCATACATCATTCCGCTTTTAAACCCAACTTTATTAATTACCCACGATGATGGAAAAGCCATTACCGCATAAGAAATATAAAATGCAAAAGTTACCCAAACTGCCTGCGATGTATTTAATTCGCAGGCAATTTGTAAATAGGGAATAAGTGTGCTGTTAACCCAGGTAACAAATCCAAATATGAAAAATAAAGCACCAATAATTATAATTGATCTTGATGTTCCTGAAACTGACCTTGCTTTTATCTGCAGAGGTTTTACCTGTTCTTCGGTTTGTTGCATACTCAATTGTTTTGGTTTAAAATTTAATTATTGCACTCATCAAATAAAGAGAAAATATTTTTGTGTTGAATGAATTACATTCATATCCTCAAATTTAAACTGCTGAAGATGTTCACGAAAAAACAATCGTTTGCGCTTATTATTTTAATCATTTGCTTTAGCCGTTTACACGCTCAGCAAAAAACTTACTGCAATCCCATCAATATAGATTATGGATTTACACCCATTCCAAATTTTACTGAGCAAGGCAAACACCGTGCAACTGCAGATCCCGTAATTGTTTTATATAAGGATAAATATTTTTTATTTTCTACCAATCAATGGGGTTACTGGTGGAGCACAGATATGCTTCATTGGAAATTTATTCCCCGCAAATTTTTAAAACCCGATGCAAATGTGTATGATGAATTATGTGCACCAGCCGTGGTTGTTTTGCATGATACAATGCTTGTGCTTGGCTCAACTTACACGCAGGCTTTTCCGTTATGGATGAGCACAAACCCAACGGTTGATGATTGGAAAGAAGCCGTTGATTCTTTTAAAGTTGGTGCATGGGATCCTGATTTGTTTGCAGATGATGATGGCCGTTTATACATTTATTTTGGTTCAAGTAATTTTTATCCAACTTATGGGCAGGAAATAGATCGCAAAACATTTCAACCAATTGGTGAGCGTGATTCTTTGTTGCATTTGCATGAAGACATTCACGGTTGGGAACGTTTTGGCGAATATCACGATAATACTTTTTTAAAGCCATTTATCGAAGGCAGTTGGATGACGAAGCATAATGGCAAATATTATTTGCAATATGGTGCGCCGGGCACAGAGTTCAGCGGTTATGGTGATGGTGTGTATGTGGGCGATCATCCGCTTGGGCCGTTCACCTATCAATCGCATAATCCGTTTTCATTTAAGCCCGGTGGTTTTGCAACAGGCGCCGGCCATGGTTCAACATATCAGGATGTTTATGGCAACTGGTGGCATGTAAGCACGATGATCATCAACGTAAAAAATAATTTTGAACGCCGCATTGGAATATGGCCTGCCGGTTTTGATAAAGATGATGTTTTGTACTGCAACACGGCATTTGGCGATTATCCAACTTATTTAGCCCCCTCTAACTCCCCCGGAAGTGGAGAAACCGAGGCACAAAGCCAACTTAAGCAAGAGCAAAAAGACAATTTAAGTGGTAAAAGTAATCAAGTGCAAAAAGCCTCCCCCACCGGGGGAGGTTTGGAGGGGGCTGGAAATTTTACAGGTTGGATGTTATTGAATTATAATAAGCCTGTTACTGTTTCATCAACATATGGTAATTATGAACCGAACAATGCAGTTGATGAAAACATTAAAACATATTGGTGTGCAAAAACGGCAAATAAAGGCGAATGGATTCAATCTGATCTTGGAAACATCAGCACCGTAAATGCTATTCAAATAAATTATGCTGACCAGGACGCAGATATTTTAGGCAAAAGCACAACTATTTATCATCAATACAAATTATATTCTTCTTTAGATGGAAAAACATGGAAGGTTTTGGTTGATAAAAGCAACAACAAAACCGATGTGCCGCATGATTATGTTGAGTTGGAAAAACCAGTTGCGGCAAGATTTATAAAGCTGGAAAACATTCACATGGCTGATGGAAAATTTGCCATCAGCGGCTTACGTGTTTTTGGAAATGGCAACGGCGCAAAACCAGATACCGTAAAACATTTTGTTGTATTGCGTGGCGATACCGAACGCAGAAACGCCTGGTTAAAATGGCAGCAAAGCAATGATGCGTATGCTTATATAATTTATACCGGAACTGCGCCAGATAAATTATACACGAGCATTATGGTGTATAATGCAAACGAATATTATTTCAGTGCGATGGAAAAAGATCAGCCATATTATTTTCAGATAGAAGCCATTAATGAAAATGGTGAAAGTGCAAGAACCGGTGTTATTAAAGCGGAATAATTATTAATTACACTTTAATAAATTACTTATAACAGTTCATTTTATTGCCGATGCCAACCAGTTGAACATTAAATTGCTCATCGCAAAAATTATATTCATTTTTATCGTTGCTCGAAACAATCAGCAACCTGTTGTTGCAATAAGTTTCTATCCATTTATAATACAAATCAAATCCTGCAACATCTAAATTGGTGCACGGTTCATCGAGCAAAATAACAGGCACATCACAAAAAATTGCCTGCGCTAATTTTAATCTTTGTTTCATGCCGCTGCTAAAAAAACGTATTTGTTTATTCTGCGCATGCAATAAACCTGCTTCATTTAAAATTGTTTCAGCAGAAAAATTATGAATGTAATTTTTAAAATTTCCATGAAAAACAAGAAACTCTTTTGCCGTCATTTCTTCAACCAGTTCAAAGTAAGGTGCAGCAATTGAAACGTATGCATTAACATCATCGGGTTCAATTATAACATCATTAAAATGCCATGCACAATTTCCTTCATTTAAAAGAAGTGCGCCGGATAAAACCTGCAACAACGTACTTTTTCCGCTGCCATTTGCGCCGGTGATTGCATATTTTTTTTCTGAAGAAAATGTATGATTGAGTTTGCGAAATATCCATTCCCGGCTAAAGCGTTTGCCGGCATTGCTGAGAATTATTTGCATGATGAATGATTGAAAAGCGCAGTTAAAAATTATTCATCTTCTGCTTCTGTTTTGGTATATCTTTTTATGATGCCCCGTTCGCTTTCGCGGATAAAGCTTATGATCTCATCGCGTTCATCGCTGGCGGGCATTTCTTCTTCAATGTATTCCAGCGCTTTTGAAGTATTTAAACCTTTGTTATAAATGATGCGGTAAATATCAAGTATCTGGTTTATTTTTTCAATTGAAAAACCTCTGCGCTTTAAACCAACACTATTTACACCGCCGTAACTTAACGGGTTTCGTATGGCTTTAATGTATGGGGGAACATCTTTACGCACCAAACTGCCGCCTGCAATAAATGCATGCTGACCAATTTTTACAAACTGATGAATTGCGGTAAAACCTGCTATCCATGCATAATCGGCCATAATTACGTGGCCTGCCATTTGGCTGTTATTGCTCATGATGCAATAGTTGCCAACGCAACAATCGTGAGCAATATGACTGTAAGCCATGATGAGGCAATTATTGCCAACCGAAGTTTTCCAGCGGTCGCTTGTGCCGCGGTGAATGGTTACAAATTCTCTGATGGTTGTGTTATCACCAATTTCCACATGTGTTTCTTCACCCTTATATTTTAAATCCTGCGGAACAGCGCCAAGAACTGCACCCGGAAAAACGCGGCAGTTCTTACCAATTCTAACGCCTTCCATAATGGTTACGTTGCTGCCAATCCATGTGCCGGCACCGATTTCTACATCCTGGTGAATAACAGTGAAGGGATCAACTTTTACATTTTCAGCAAGCCTGGCGTTAGGATGTATATACGTATGCGGATGAATCATGCGGTGTGTGCTTAATTATTGCAGCGTTTAATTTAGTAAAACGCAACAAAGTTAACCGTTCATATTTAATATACTGCTAAATTGATATTAGTCAACTTTTACCAACTGCGCCACAAGGTCTGCTTCAGTTGCAACTTTGCCGCCAACATACACTGTTCCCTTCATATCACAAATGCCTCTGCGTATGGGGCCGTTCAATTCCATTTTTAAAATCATCGTATCGCCCGGAACAACTTTTTGTTTAAACTTACAATTATTGATCTTTAAAAAATAAGTATCGTATTTGCCTGCAGGCATGGCGTTGATGCATAAAATGCCGCCGGTTTGTGCCAATGCTTCAACCTGCAAAACGCCCGGCATTACAGGGTTGTTTGGAAAATGCCCCTGAAAAAACCATTCATTAAAAGTAACATTCTTAATACCGATAATACGCTGATCGGTGAGTTCAATTATTTTATCAACCAGTAAAAAAGGAAAACGGTGCGGTAAAGTTTTTTCAATATAATCTAAACCAAAAACGGCCGGTTGTGTTGAGTCGTAAACGGGCACATCTTTCAGGTGTTTGTTTTTTCTGATATATTGTTTGATCTTTTTTGCAAATTCAACGTTGCTGCTGTGGCCTGGTCTGTTGGCAATAATGCGTGCTTTAATGGGATAGCCAATCAAGGTTAAATCTCCAATTACATCAAGCAGTTTATGCCTCGCAGGTTCGTTGGGAAAACGCAATTCAAGATTATTTAAATAACCTTCGCTTTTAACTTCGATCTTATCTTTTTTAAAAACTTTTTTTAGCCGGATCAGTTCTTTATCATCAACCGGTTTATCAACCACAACAATAGCATTATTTATATCGCCGCCTTTTATAAGATTATTATCGAGCAGCATTTCCAGTTCATGCAAAAAACAAAAAGTACGGCAGGGCGCAATTTCTGTTATAAAATCACGCATATTTTTTAAACCGGCATGTTGCGTTCCAAGTACAGGGCTGTTAAAATCTATCAGCGTGGTTAAGCCATAATTTGTTGAAGGCAAAGCCGTCATTTCCACCCTCTTTTCTTCATCATAATAATAAATATTTTCTTCTATGCTGTACCATGCTTTTGCAGCTTCCTGCTCGGTAACGCCGGCATCGGCAATTAATTCGGTAAACGGTTGCGAGCTGCCATCGATAATAGGAATTTCGGGGCCATTTATTTCAATCAAAGTATTATCAATGCCCATGCCTGTAAGTGCCGCAAGAATATGTTCAACGGTGCTAACTTTAGCATCGCCAACCTGCAGCGTTGTGCCGCGGCTGGTATCTGTTACAAGATCGCAATCTGCTTTTATTACGGGAGAACCAGGCAGATCTGTGCGCTGAAACTGAATACCAAAACCCGAATGTGCCGGATTTAACTTCATATCAACCAAAACGCCTGTGTGCAAACCTGTTCCGCTGATGCTTATTGCTTTTGCAAGCGTATGTTGTTTATCCGGATTAAAATGTACATCCATTTACCAAAATTTAATTTCCCTAAAAATTGCAGCAATGATTAATAAATCAGCAGGTGCATTTCTTTGGCGTGCAAAAGTAAGGTTTAAAATGCGCCAATATGTATAAGAAAAGCTAAGAGGAAAAACGCAGATTTTAAAAACTAATTTTTTCCTGTAACAGTTGCTGCACCAATTTTTCAAGCTCGGCAATTCGTTTTTCCATTTGCGGAAGGTTGCGGCTTAAAGCCTGGCTGCGCAATGCGCTTGTATAATCATATGCAGGTGAACCGGTAACTGCAGTATTTTTTTGTTTGATGGATTTTGATACGCCGCTTTGTGCATTTATTTTAACGCCATCAGCAATTTGCAGATGGCCTACAATGCCCACCTGGCCGCCTATCATGGCATTGCTGCCAATTTTTGTGCTGCCGCTTACGCCGGATTGCGCAGCAATAACTGTATTACTGCCAACTTCAACATTATGCGCAATTTGTATAAGATTATCCAGCTTTGTTCCTGCGTGTATAATTGTTGAGCCAACTGTGGCGCGGTCTATTGTTGTGTTGCAGCCAATTTCAACATTATCTTCTATAACTACATTGCCTATTTGCGGAACTTTTTTATAACTGCCGTTTTGCTGCGGTGCAAAGCCAAAACCATCGCCGCCAATTACAGTGCCGGCATGAATGGTAACATTTTTTCCAACAACACAACCAAAATAAATTTTTACGCCCGGATGTAAAACAGAGTCATCATCAATTTCTACATCGTTGCCAATATAAACACCGGGATATAATTTTACGTTAGAACCAATAACTAGCATTTTCGCCGATGTAAGTAAATGCGCCCACAAAAATATTTTCGCCAAGCTTTGCAGATGGATTTATATAACTCGGCTGCTGAATACCGGTTAGCTGTGCTTGCATCATTTCCTGGTATGCCTGCAGCAGTTTTGCAAAAGCAATGTAGGCATCTGCGGTGCGAATAAGTGTTGCTGAAACAGGTTGCTTTAATTCCTGCGTTTCGTTTATGATTATTACAGATGCTTCGGTGGTGTATAAAAAATCTTCGTATTTAGGATTGGCAAGAAAGGCAAGCTGACCGGTTTTGGCTTCTTCAATTTTTCCAAACGAGCTTACTTCAACATTTTCATCTCCTTCAACTTTTCCATTTATAAGCTGCGCAATGCGGGCTGCATTAATGTTCATAAATATATTTTAAATATTCCGCATAAAATTTAAAATGAAATATACAGCATTACACTAATTGACAAATGTAAAATTTTTTAACGGGCATAGAAAGTGTTTTGTGAATTAAGTGGATCATCTACTTCTGAAATATCTTTTACCATACCATTTTTATAAATGATGTTTATGCGCTCATCTTTTAGTGTATAAGTTGTATTTGTGGTTTCGCCGGTAAAAATAAAATAACCTGCTTCATGCAATGAGATGTTTCTTTCTTTGGCAATTAATTTTCTTTTTTCATCAACCTCATTTTCATTAAACGAATTGGTTTGCAGCGTGCATTTATACAAATTACGATTGAGCAAGCTTTTGCAAAGCGTTGATAAAACTGCATCATGATGGTTGCTCCATTTTTTAACAGCAAACATCACATCATAATCATCGAGCAAACAAAATTTTGCAAGCGCTTCATCATTCATCTCTGAAAAATTTTCAAAAAAATAATCAAGCGTTGCATTTAGCTTTAAATCATCATTAAAAATTTCTCTTGCTCTTTCAATAATTTTTACAATCATTTTTTCTGCGGCCAAAACAGTTTTATGCAAATACACCTGCCAGTACATTAACCTTCGTGCCACCAAAAATTTTTCAACGCTGTATAAACCTTTTTCTTCAACCATTAATTGCCCGTCATTTACGGTAAGCATTTTTAAAATGCGATCATAACCAATTACACCTTCGCTAACGCCGGTAAAAAAACTATCACGTGTTAAATAATCCATACGATCAACATCTAATTGGCCGCTTATTAACTGATGTAAAAATTGTTTGTGGATATTGATTGGTAAAGATTGAAATAGCCGTTGAAAGTTTGCCATTAAATTCATCATTCAGCTTATGCATTATCTGCAAGCCGAGTGTTTCGTGATGCACGTTTGGAATCAAGTATATTTTCAAGCGCATGAGAAAACGGGCCATGACCAATATCATGCAATAAGAATAGCAGCTTTTGCAGCGGTTTCTTCTTCGGCAGTTATTTCAATATTTTTATTTTTTAATTCATTTAAAGCAAGAGAAATTAAATGATAAGCGCCAAGCGAATGATGCAATCTTGTATGCACTGCGCCGGGATAAACCATTTGCGCCAGCGCCATTTGATAAATGCGCCGCAACCGCTGGTACCACGGATGATTGATGATTTGAAAAAGCAAATCATCATCAATGGTTATAAACCCATAAACAGGATCGTTTATAATTTTTCTTTTTGAATTTTGCATTACTGTTGAGGCTTTGTTAATTCAATCATTAATAACATTTGGCTGTGCAGCAACGAAGCTTAAAAAGATAATTTTACAAGCTGCGTTGTTTACAAAGATTGCAAACATTTAATTAGAAATCGTAAATCTAAAATCGTACATCGCAAATTTTATGGCTGTAGCAACTATACTTTGGGTAGATGATGAAATTGAAAACCTTCAATCGCAAAAATTATTTTTAGAAAATAAAGGATATGAAGTGCATACAAGAACCAATGGTTTTGATGCGATTGATTTTGTAAAAGATAATGCGCTGGATGTTGTTTTGCTTGATGAAACCATGCCCGGAATTACCGGTTTGGAAACGCTGCAAAAAATAAAAGAAGTTACCAATATTCCGGTAGTGATGATAACAAAAAATGAAACGGAAAATTTAATGGAAGATGCCATTGGCAGCCAGATAACTGATTATTTAATTAAGCCTGTAAACCCTAACCAGGTTTTGCTTTGCCTTAAAAAAATTATAGATAATAAAAGATTGGTTGGAGAAAAAACAACAAGCGCATACCAGCAACAGTTTCGCAATTTATTTATGGCTTTAAACAGCAATCCTGATTATAATGAATGGATGGATATTTATAAAAAACTTGTTTATTGGGAACTTGAAATGGAAAAAAGCAACAGCCCCGAAATGCAGGAAGTTTTTCAAACACAAAAACAGGAAGCCAATACAGAATTTTTTAAATTCATCAGTAAAAATTATACAAACTGGTTAAACGGAAAATCGAACGATGCGCCGGTGATGAGCCATAATTTGTTTAAAAATAAAATTATTCCGCAGGTGGAAAAAGGCGTTTCAACATTTTTTGTGCTGATAGATAATTTGCGGCTTGATCAATGGAAAGCCATTCAGCCAATATTTGCAGAAAGTTTTCGCATAAACGAAGAAGATACTTTTTACAGCATTTTGCCAACAGCAACACAATACAGCCGCAATGCCATTTTTGCCGGCATGCTGCCTGTTGATATTGAAAAAAATTTTCCAAACTTTTGGAAAAATGATGATGAAGAAGGCAGCAAAAATTTGTATGAAGAAGATCTTTTTAAAGCACAATTAAAGCGTTTAAAAAGAGAAGATATAAAGTTCAGTTATACGAAAGTGCTGCATCATAACGATGGGCAGCAACTGCTGAATAATATTCATAACCTGCTGAATAATGATTTGAATATTATCGTGTACAATTTTGTAGATATGTTAAGCCATGCAAGAACGGAAATGGAAGTGCTGAAAGAACTTGCCGGCGATGAAACAAGTTACCGAAGCATTACCAGAAGCTGGTTTGAACACAGCCCTTTACACCAGGCATTAAAAAAAATTGCTGATAAAAAAATAAATTTGGTTTTAGCAACCGATCATGGCAGTGTGCGTGTAAATACGCCGTGCAAGGTTGTTGGTGATAAACAAACTACAGCCAACCTTCGTTACAAACATGGCCGCAATTTAAATTACGATGTAAAAGATGTACTGGCTTTTCGCGATCCAAAGCAAGCCGGCTTGCCCGTGCCCAATGTAAATTCATCATACATTTTTGCAAAAGAAAATAATTATTTATGTTATCCTAACAACTATAATTATTACGTAAACTATTACCGCAACACTTTTCAGCATGGCGGCGTAAGCATGGAAGAAATGATTATCCCAATTGTAAAAATGACGAGTAAGTAAGTGGCGGTGAATGTTGCAAATTTCACTTTCTTATTCATCATCTTCTTCATGATAAGCATCTTCGCTGCTGTAATAAGCGGTGGTCCATTCCTTCACCGCTTCATCGCTTAAAAGTTCAACTATATCAAATATTGCATCTGTTTTTCTTTTCCATTGCTGTAAAATATTTTCATTGTATTTTTCAACATACATGCAATGATCGCTTATAACCTTAACCTGTAATAAAGTAAGTGGTTCATTCTCGTTTTCCTGTACCAGATAAAAACAACCTTGTTCTAATAATGCATACGAATACATAGCCTGTCTTTAAAAATTAATAAATAATGAGAATTTAATGGGAAGGTTTTATTGAAAGTTGGGTGGGTAAGTATTATAAAACCATAGTGCAAATGTATATAATATTTTTAAGAAATTGATGCGGCTTTTTAGTTAATTAAACCTTTGTGCGTCAATAGGTTAATTGTTGGTTTTTGTAAGAACGGGCTGGTTAAAGCTGTGCTCGGGTGTGGTTTTCATGCGTTTGCGGTAGTTGCCAAAAAGGCTTTTTAATTGTATTACCAACACGCCCAAAACGCCTTCTTTTAAAATGCGTTTGCTCATTTTGCTTATGCCAATTTTACGATCAATAAAAACAATCGGCACTTCTTTTAATTTAAAACCAAGCTTCCATGCGGCAAATTTCATTTCAATTTGAAAAGCATAGCCAACAAATTTTATTTCATTAAAATTAATTGTTTCCAATACTTTTTTTCTGTAACAAACAAAACCGGCTGTAGGGTCTTTAACCGGCATAAATGTTATTAGCCTTGTATATAAAGCACCGCCCTTTGAATAAATATGCCTGTCTAAAGGCCAGTTTTCAATTTTACCGCCGGGCACGTAACGGCTGCCAATGGCCACATCAAAGTTTTCTTTTTTGCAGGCATTGTATAATCTTTCAAGATCGTTTGGATTGTGTGAAAAATCGGCATCCATTTCAAAAATAAACTCATATCCTTTATTGGTTGCCCATTTAAAACCTTCAATATAAGCTGTTCCAAGCCCGAGCTTGCCTTGTCTTTTTAAAAGAAATAATTTATCCGGATAAAAGAATTGTATTTTTTTAACTTCTTCTGCAGTTCCATCGGGCGAATTATCATCAATTACCAATACATGATAGTTTAGCTGAAGCGAAAAGATAGCCTTGAGAATTATAGGTATATTCTCAATTTCATTATAAGTAGGTATGATGATTAATTTTTCCAAAAAAAAGCAATGCGTGGTAAGCCGAAAATACAATATTCTGCTTCAAACAGATAAATAAAAAGCTAAAATTGATTAATTTATTTTTTTAATAAATGTGCGGTTAAAAATTTCGGTGAGCTTTTGTTTGGTGTTTAAAGAAAAATCGCCTTTCATCATCCAATCATAATACTGCGGTTCTATTTTTAAAATTTCTGCAACAGGTTTGCCTTTGTGTTTTCCAAAATTAAAAATTTCAACACCATCAATCATAACCATGCGCCTTGCAAAATCTACACAATCATCTTCACCAATACAATTTAAAATGCTTTCCAATGTTAAACCAAGCTGCGGATAGCGTTCAATTTGTGCATGTAAAATTTCAAGCGTTGCCAGGGCATCTGCTTCTGCGCTGTGTGCATTATCTAAAATTTTATTGCAGTAAAATTTATAGGCGGCGCCGAGTGTTCGTTGCTCCATTAAATGAAATATTTTTTGCACATCAATAAGCTTTCTGTCTTGCATGCAAAGATCAAGACCGGCGCGTAAAAATTCTTCCACCAGCATAGGAATATCAAAACGGTTGCTGTTGTAGCCGCCCAAATCGCAATTAATAAGAAATTGTTTTATTTCGTTGGCCACCTGTTTAAATGTGGGCGCATCTTTTACCATTTCATCTGTAATGCCATGAATGTTGCTTGATGCAGGAGGAATAGGTTTTTGCGGGTTTAAAATTTTTCGTTTTTTTTGCGTGGTGCCATCGGGCATTAATTTTATGATGGCTATTTCAATTATTTTATCGGTAGCTAAATCGATCCCTGTTGTTTCAAGATCTATTATGGCAAGAGGATGAAGAATATTGAGGCTCATTTTTGTGTATTACTGATGCGAAAATAATATTAGTTCTTAAATGAAAAGTTGCAACTGAAATTGTTTGATAAAAAAGCACCGGTACTTTTTATAAACAATTTTCGTATATATGTTACGTTACTATAAATATTAAACTTGCTATGCGTAAATTTTTTTTATTAATGTTGATGGTAGGTTTTTGTGCTATGCTTTTTTCATCCTGTGTAGAAAGCCGCAGAAGTTCAACATGTCCTTCACACGATCCCAATTATTTTAGAAAAGGAAGATAGATTATTTTGCCAGTGAGCGCCCGATTACAATTCGCTGCACTTCGCTTGTTCCTTCATAAATCTGGGTAATTTTTGCATCCCGCATCATGCGCTCAACATGATATTCTTTTACATAACCATAACCGCCATGAACCTGCACCGCCTCGGTTGTAACCCACATGGCCGTTTCTGATGCAAATACTTTTGCCATGGCAGAACTAATGGTGTAATCTTTATTTATGTCTTTATCCAGCGCAGCCTTATACACAAGCAGGCGGCTTGCTTCAATGCGGGTAGCCATATCTGCCAGCTTAAATTGTATTGCCTGGTGATTGATAATTTCTTTACCAAAAGATTTTCGCTGTTTTGCGTAATTCAGTGATCGTTCATAAGCGCCTGCCGCAATGCCAAGTGCCTGCGCCGCAATACCAATTCTGCCGCCGCTGAGCACCTGCATGGCATACTTAAAGCCAAAACCATCTTTACCAATCCTGTTTTCTTTTGCAACTTTTACATCGGTAAATTCAATAGAATGTGTATCGCTGCCGCGAATGCCCAGTTTATTTTCCTTTGCACCAACAGTTATGCCGGGCGAATTTTTTTCAACAATTAAAGCATTTATTCCTCTTGCACCTTTTAAGCGGTCTGTTTGTGCCATTACAATATATACGCTTGCGGTTGAACCGTTTGTTATCCAGTTTTTGGTTCCGTTTATTAAATAATAATCTCCCATATCTTCAGCAGTTGTATGCTGAGATGTGGCATCACTGCCGGCATCGGGTTCACTTAACAAAAAAGCGCCGATGTATAGTTTATCATCTTTTTTGCCTTGCGCCAACGGAACCAAATATTTTTGTTTTTGCTGTTCTGTTCCAAATACTTCGAGGCCCCAGCAAACAAGGCTGTTATTAACGCTCATGCAAACCGCAACGCTTGCATCTACCTTAGAAATTTCTTCCATTGCAATGGCATAACTAACCGTATCCATGCCAGAGCCGCCATATTTTGTGCTCACCATCATTCCTAAAAATCCCAGGTCTGCAAGCTTTAAAATTTGCTCTTGCGGAAACATCATTTTTTCATCGCGTTCAATTACACCAGGCAAGCATTCTGTATTCGCAAAGTCGCGTGCAGCTTGCTTAATCATTAAATGCTCTTCATTCAGTTCAAAATCCATTATAAAAATTTAGCGCGTAAAAGTACGCTAACAAGTGTAAGTTTTATTGAAAAAAATTTTGTTCTGCTAAAATGTGCATTAACGGCAACTTTATTTAACTCCCCAAGTTTGCGCAGGCAATTTAACCACAAAAAATTTAAGCGATGCTTCAAAATAAATTTATTAAAATGTGGCTGAAAAAAAGTCTTTATCGTAATATTGCAATATTAAATTTAAAATATGGGGGCGACAAAAACAGAACATTTTACAGACAAACAAAACGCTATTGCTACATTAACCAAAGCATTAGGGCATCCGGCGAGAATTGCCATTATTGAATATTTAATTAAAGTAAATACTTGCATTTGCGGCGATATTGTAAACGAATTACCGCTTGCACAGCCAACCATTTCTCAACATTTGAAAGAACTTAAAAACGCAGGATTAATAAAAGGAAATGTTGAAGGCAACAGCGTTTGTTATTGCATTAATGAAAAGGCAATCGCAAAGCTGCAAAATTATTTTACAGGCATAACCGCAAAACTTGAAAAGAAAAACAATTGTTGTTAATCATAAAAACAATGAAAATGGAAAATTCAGAAAACTAAAAGAAATTGTAAAACAGAAATACAGCGAAATTGCTTTGCAAGATAAAGAAACCAATCAATCGTCCTGCTGCGGCTCTAGCTGCTGTTCAACGGAAGTTTACAATATTATGAGCGATGATTACAGCACATTAGAAGGCTATAATCCTGATGCAGATTTGGGTTTGGGTTGCGGCTTGCCAACACAATTTGCCAAAATAAAAAAAGGAAACACTGTAATTGATTTAGGCAGCGGCGCAGGTAACGATTGCTTTATTGCAAGAGCAGAAACTGGTGAAGATGGTAAAGTTATCGGAATTGATTTTACACCTGCCATGATTGAAAAAGCAAGAGCCAATGCACAAAAATTAGGCTATTACAATGTTGAGTTTCGGCAAGGCGATATTGAGAAAATGCCTGTTACTGCAAACGTTGCTGATGTGATTGTAAGCAACTGCGTTTTAAATCTTGTGCCTGACAAAGATGCAGTTTTTAAAGAAATATTTCGTGTGCTAAAACCAGGCGGCACATTTCAGTATTTCAGATGTTGTGTTGATTGGTAAACTTCCCGATGGCTTTACGCAAAGATGCTGAAATGTATGCAGGTTGTGTATCAGGTGCAATACAAAAAGAAACTTATCTGGAACTTAATAAAACAAACGGCTTTAGCAACATCACCATTCAAAAAGAAAAACCAATCAAATTCCTGATGACATTTTAAAAAACTATTTAAGCGAGAAGAATTAACCAATTTTAAAACCGGCAATACAGGCATTTTTAGCATTACCGTTTATGCAGAAAAATCTAAATCCTGTTGCAGCACAGATTGCTGTAGTTAAAAAGTATCGTAAAGCAATTATCATTACGTTATTCGGTTGAATGGCAAATCATCTTTAGTTTTGATGCTAAGTTTTGCATCGAATACCAATTGGATAATAATATACATGAAAAAAATTTTAGTGCTTTGTACAGGCAACAGTTGCAGAAGTCAAATTGCAGAAGGTTATTTACAACACTTTGCAGGCGATAAAGCAGAAATTTATAGCGCAGGCATTGAAACACACGGCGTAAATTCAGAGAGCAATCGAAACAATGAAAGAAGATGGTATTGATATTTCAAATCATACTTCAAACAACATTGATGAATACCGCAATATTAACTTTGATTTTGTAATCACCGTTTGCGACAATGCGAAAGAACGTTGTCCTTTCTTTCCAACAACGGCAAAAAAGTTTCATCAAAACTTTCCTGACCCGGCAAAAGCAACAGGAACAGAAGAAGAAGTTAAAGAACAATTTCGGCAGGTACGAAAACAAATAAAAGATTATTGTAAAAAGTTTATAGCAGACAATTTATGAGCAGTGTATTAACTAAAGAATTTTATCTTTGAAAAATTACATGAAAATACTTTCGGTTATACTTGCAACACTTATATTGTTTTTAACGGTGCAACCTTTACTAACCAAGTCAAACTTTATTACAAAGAAAAAAGAACAAGCGATTAATAAATGCTGTTGTAATAAACAAGATACTCCATCTTCAAAATATAAAAACCAACAAGAAACGGATAATAATTGTTGCGACAACGGACATTGCGATAATCCTTTTTTAACTTGCGCAAATTGTTATTTTATTAACCAAGATAACCAATACTGTTTAGTTGCTTACTTTTTTATACAGAGCAAAAAAACTTCTGTAACAAACGACAAAGCATTATCATCATACATACACGATTTTTGGCATCCTCCGGAAACCGTTTAATTCTGCAGATTAAATAAGCTATTTAATAATTTTAAAACACATAAAAATGAAAAAAATAATTATAGGCATTTCTGCCATGCTGTTGCTTGCAGGTGCCGCTGTATTTGCAAACAGCAGTTCAGCCAAAAAAGTTAATTGTTGTGCACAGGGAAGTTCTTGCTGTTATTCAGGAAGCCCTTGTTGCAATAAATAAAGTAAACACTTTTTACACAAAGCCCAACTTGTAACTATAGTTGGGTTTTTTTTGCTAAAAACGTGGCTTGAAGGTTTAATAAATATCATGTCTTCGAAATTATTTCAACCGGATTAATAAAAATGATTTAATTAAATTAAGCATCTATATGCCAAACTTCATCAATATACCAATACCAATTACAGACTTTACCTGCAGCCGTGGAGCATCATGATTAGGGCCGAAAATGCGCACATCATCATCATAAATCATATCAACATTCCAGGTAACAGAAAACCTTTTTGTAAACTTTGCGGCAAATAAATTTGTCATATACAGATCTACATCCTGCGGATTATGTTCATAGTTTGAAAACAAATCCAACCTTGCATTATACGTTATGTTTTTAGTGAATTTTGAATTGAAAATAATGGTAGCAAATGCGCCCAACTGGTCAATAGATTTTTTACCCGAATCAACACCATAAGCGCCAATTTTAGAAAGTGTTGGATTTATAACAACAACCCACCTCGAAGAAATAGGCGACAAAAAAATAGAAAGCGTTTTTACCGGTTTATAATCATAACCCGGGCTTATTAAAATATAACCCGGCGAAAAAGCTGTTGATGAAAATACAGGGTGATTTGGATCTGCATACGTATAACCATCAAAAAACTGTGTACGCATATCAAATAACACAGAAGCTGAAATTGTTGAACTTAATGAATAACCATATTTAGATAAAAAATCAAACCTGTCATCGGTTTTACGTGTGCCCAAACTTGTTGTGTTAATATAGCCAATATTTATATCAAGATTATTATCCCAGCTATTTTTTCCCTTTTTATAATAAGAGTGGCCGTTAGCATACATATTAAATGAAAGAGAAAAATTATCACCGCCCGCAGCCCAATCTTTCAAAGCGCCCTGCGCAACGTTTAAATTAAAAAGGCCGCCTTGAATCCATGTTTTTTTTATTGTATCAGGCACCGTTTTTTGTATAATGCGAAACGCTTCTGTTTTTAAAATATTAATTGTAGAATCTTGTGCAGTTATAGTATTGGTTATAAAAACAGCAAAAACAAAAAGCCATTTTCTCATGCTAAGCTTTTAAAGATTGCAAAACTCTTAAAATATTTTTCTTATCCTTTTGTATTGGTGTTAAAAATTTTTCAACTGCAAAAATTTTAATTGTGCATAAAGGTTATAAAGATTGATGTTTTTTTTATAATGCTTTCTATTTTACCTTTGCAACGCAGGCGGATTTGTTTATTGTTCAGCCTACCATTTAGAACTAATAAACGCACAAGCTTCACTTTAAGTTTCCCTACGTTTATTATGCATCAAATTTTTTGGTAACCAGCAAAGAACAGATGGCATCGTCCCTTGCGTCGCAACACTTGTACTGCAGATTCAATGAGCGGCTTTTGTTTCAAATTAAAATCAGTTTTATGAACATCAAAGAGCTTTTAAATAAACGTATTTTAATTATAGATGGCGCAATGGGCACTATGATTCAGCGCTATAAATTATCAGAAGCAGATTATCGCGGTGAACGTTTTAAACACTGGGCATCAGACATAAAAGGCAATAACGATTTATTAAGTTTAACACAACCTCAAATAATAAAAGCCATTCACAAAGAATACCTCAATGCAGGCGCAGATATTATTGAAACAAACACTTTTAATGCACAACGCATTTCACTTGCAGATTATAACATGCAATCATTAGCTTATGAAATAAATTATGCGGCAGCAAAAATTGCAAGAGAAGCAATAGATGAGGTTTCTGTCAACCGTCAACCGTCAACTGTAAACTGTTTTGTTGCCGGCGCCATTGGCCCCATGAATAAAACTTTGTCTTTATCACCAGATGTAAATAATCCGGGCTATCGCGCATTAAGTTTTGATGATGCTGTTGCAGCCTATTACGAACAGGTTAAAGGGTTGGTTGAAGGCGGCGTTGGTTTGCTTTTAATAGAAACCATTTTCGATACGTTGAATGCAAAGGCTGCCATCTTCGCCATAAAAAAATATTTCAGGGATGAAGAAAAAGAATCATTGCCTATAATGATCAGCGGCACCATTACAGATGCAAGCGGAAGAACCTTAAGCGGACAAACCTTAGAAGCGTTTTATAATTCAGTTGCACATGCAAGGCCTTTAAGCATTGGTTTAAATTGTGCGCTGGGTGCAAAAGAAATGCGCCCGCATATAGAAGAACTTTCACAACTTGCGAGTTGTTATGTTTCAGCATATCCAAATGCAGGTTTACCCAACACAATGGGTGAGTATGATGAACAGCCAAATGAAACGGCAAGCTTTATTGAAGATTGGGCGCACGAAGGTTTTGTAAATATTGTTGGTGGCTGTTGTGGCACAACGCCCGAACATATAAAAGCTATTGCAGCTTCAGTTAAAAATATTAAGCCAAGAGAATTGCCCGTGGTTGAAAATTCTTACGCATAATATTATGGCTATAACAAATACACAGTCTCTTTTTAAAAATATAAAAGTTCTTGTTGAAACTTCAAGAACGCAGGTTGTTCAATCAATAAATACAACACTTGTTGAAACATATTATAACATTGGAAAATTGATTATTGAGTATGAACAGCAAGGCAAATCGCGTGCACAATATGCCGCTAAGGTACTTCCTTCTTTATCTGATAAATTAACCGGATTATTTGGCCGCGGGTTTTCAGTTGATAATCTTGAAAACATGCGTAAGTTTTATTTGCTTTATTCAATTTCCGAGACACTGTCTCGGAAATCTGTTTCTGCTTCATCTTCTTTAAAATCCGAGACAGCGTCTCGGAAATCTTTAAGTGCAATTTTTAAGCTAAGCTGGTCTCATTATATTTTCTTAATGCGCATAGAAAATAAACAAGAAAGAAAATTTTATGAAATAGAATCAATAAATGAAAACTGGAGCCTGAGAGAATTAAAAAGGCAATATGATAGCGCCTTATACGAAAGGCTCGCATCAAGCAGAAATAAAAAAAAGATAAAAGAATTAAGCACAAAAGGCCATGTTATTGAATCAGCAAGTGATGCAATAAAAGATCCATATATTTTAGAATTTTTGTGTTTGGAAGAACATGATTTTTATAGTGAAAGTGAATTTGAATCAGCGATTATATCAAAACTTGAAGACTTTTTAAAAGAGCTTGGCAAAGGCTTTTTGTTTGTAGGAAGACAATATCGAATTACGTTCGACGAAGATCATTATTACATTGATCTTGTTTTTTATCATCGGATATTAAGATGCTTTATTTTAATTGATCTTAAAATTGGTGAATTAAAACACGCGGATATTGGCCAAATGCAGATGTATGTTAACTATTTTGATGATGAAATAAAAGAAGCTGCCGAAAATAAAACGATTGGAATTGTTTTATGCAAAAACAAAAAAGAAAGCATAGTTAAATACACTTTGCCTAAAGCAAATAATCAAATATTTACAAGCAAGTACAAAATATATTTACCAGATAAAAAAGAGCTTCAGCAATTAATGGAGGAAGAAGCTGTATATCAAAAAAAAATAAATGAGTGAAACTATTATTAAGCCTTATATGCGTCTTTCAGGCTTGGAGCCTTTAACTATAAGGCCAGAATCTAATTTTATAAATATTGGCGAACGCACAAACGTTACGGGCTCAAAAAAATTTGCAAGGCTTGTTCGTGAAAATAAATATGAAGAAGCATTAAGTGTTGCGCGGCAACAGGTTGAAAACGGCGCACAAGTACTTGATGTAAATATGGATGATGCGTTGCTTGATGGCGTTTATGCAATGACTACCTTTTTAAATCTTTTGCAAAGCGAACCCGATATTGCCCGCATTCCGGTTATGATCGATTCATCAAAATTCGAAATTATTGAAGCAGGCTTAAAATGCGTGCAGGGCAAATGCATTGTAAATTCAATTTCATTAAAAGAAGGAGAAGAAAAATTTATACAGCAGGCCGAAACATGTAAAATGTATGGCGCTTCGGTTGTGGTAATGGCTTTTGATGAAAACGGCCAGGCAGATACGCTGGAAAAAAGAGTAAGCTTTAGCGAAAGGGCGTATAAAATTCTTACAGAAAAAGTTGGCTACGATCCGCAGGATATTATTTTCGATCCCAACATTTTTGCTATAGCAACCGGGCTTGAAGAACACAATAATTATGCAGTTGATTTTATAGAAGCAGTCAAAAAAATCAAACAAAAAATGCCGCTTACAAAAATCAGTGGCGGCGTAAGCAATCTTTCTTTTTCTTTTCGCGGCAACGATCATGTGCGTGAAGCCATGCACAGCGTATTTCTTTTTTATGCAATTAAAGCAGGCATGGATATGGGCATTGTAAACGCTGGCCAGTTGGTTGTTTACGATGAAATTGAACCTGAATTAAAAAAATTATGTGAAGATGTTATTTTAAATCGCAATAATGAAAATAATGAAGCCACGGAAAAATTAATTGCATTTGCTGAAACGGTTAAGCAAAAAGGTAAAGAAGAAAAGAAAGATGATGCATGGCGCAATACTTCGGTTGAAGAAAGATTAAAACATTCGCTCATTAATGGTATTACAGATTTTATAGAAATTGATACAGAAGATGCAAGGCAAAAATATTCAAAACCATTAGATGTAATTGAAGGCCCGTTGATGGATGGAATGAATGTAGTGGGTGATTTATTCGGAAGCGGAAAAATGTTTTTGCCGCAGGTTGTAAAAAGCGCACGTGTAATGAAGAAAAGCGTGGCTATTTTAACGCCTTACATAGAAGCTGCAAAAGAAGAACGACGATTGATTCATCTTGCTGCAGGCACAAAAAATGAAGAAGCAAGCAGTGCTGCTAAAGTTTTGTTAGCAACAGTAAAGGGCGATGTGCATGATATTGGTAAAAATATTGTTGGCGTTGTGCTTGGCTGCAATGGCTATGATATAATTGATCTGGGCGTAATGGTGCCTGCAGATAAAATTTTAGAAACAGCAGAAAGAGAAAAAGTTGATGTGATTGGTTTAAGCGGATTAATAACACCTTCGCTTGATGAAATGGTGCATGTTGCGCACGAAATGAAGCGCCGCAATATGCAGCAGCCCTTGTTAATTGGCGGCGCTACAACATCAAGAACGCATACAGCCGTTAAAATTGCGCCGCAATATGATAATGGTGTTATTCACGTGCTGGATGCATCCCGCAGCGTAACCGTTGTTACCAATCTTATTAATAAAGAACAAAAACCGTTGCTGCTTAAAAAAACTGAAGAAGAATATAACGGATTGCGCACACAGTTTTTGAGTAAGCAACAGCAAAAAAATTTAATTGCTTATGAAGAAGCGGTAAATAAGAAAGAACAATTTAATTGGGAAAATTTTGCGCCTGTTAAACCTGCTGTTGATGGCATAAAAACTTTTACAAATTTTGATCTTGCAACAATTGCGCAATACATTGATTGGGGCCCATTTTTTATTGGTTGGGAAATGCCCGGTAAATTTCCTGCAGTTTTAACGGATAAAACTTTTGGTGTTGAAGCAACGAGATTATACAATGATGCGCAACTTCTTCTTAAAAAAATAATTGATGAAAAATGGTTTACTGCAAGAGCCGTAATTGGTTTTTGGCCTGCTAAAAGCAACAACAGAGATACTGTTACATTGCAAACAAAAGATGGTGAAATTAATCTTGAGTGTTTAAGGCAGCAAAGTAAAAAAGCGCAAGGCCAGTATAATTTTTCGCTGGCTGATTTTATCTCTTCTGAAAAAGAAGATTTTATGGGTGCATTTGCTGTTACTATTGATGGCGCCAAAAAATACATAGAAAAGTTTGCTGCTGATAATGATGATTACAATAAGATAATGGTTCAAATTTTAGCAGACAGAATGGTTGAAGCATTTGCAGAATGCCTGCATCATAAAGTAAGAAAAGAATATTGGGGTTATGATAAAGATGAAAATCTTACAACTGAAGAATTAATTCATGAAAAATATGCCGGCATCCGCCCTGCGCCGGGCTATCCTGCCTGCCCTGATCATACAGAAAAAATAAAACTGTTTAACTTATTAAACGTAACAGAAAACATTGGTATTGAACTTACAGAAAGCCTTGCCATGAGCCCGCCGGCTTCTGTTTGCGGCTGGTATTTTTCTCATCCGAAAAGCCATTATTTTGGCCTCGGAAAAATTGCAAAAGATCAATTGCAAGATTATGCAAAACGTAAAAATATGAGCGTTGATGAAGCAGAAAAATGGCTTCGACCAAATCTTGAATAACATCTTCCGCATTAATTTTAATAGATGAATGCAGCGATGGAAATTGCTTTGCAAAAAGCAAAACATTATTGTGCTTACCAGGAAAGATGCCACAGCGAAGTAAGAGAAAAACTGTATTCGTTTTCTTTACATAAAAATGAAGTTGAACAACTGCTTACGCAGTTAATTGAAGAAGGTTTTTTAAATGAAGAACGCTTTGCCATTGCGTATGCAAGCGGAAAATTTAAGCTGAAACATTGGGGAAAAGAAAAAATAAAATATGCTCTAAAGCAAAAGCATGTTAGCGATTATTGCATTCGCAAAGCACTTGATTCAATTAATACTTCAGACTACAATAAAACTTTTATATCGCTTGCAACGGCTAAATTAAAAACATTAAAAAGCGAAAAAAATATCTTCATTAAAAAACAAAAATTCAAAGCCTTCCTGCAACAGAAAGGCTTTGAATTAAAAATGATTTACGATTATCTTAAATCTCTGTAATTTTTTTCTTGTCCTTCTCCTTTGGAGAAGGGTTGGGATGAGGTCTTAATCAAGTGGCCTTACCCAAATATTTCTAAAACTTATCGGTTCACTCGGATCACCGTGAGATTGCAATTTTATGGAAGAAGCACCATGTGCTTTGTAATAAGGCAAGCCGATATATCTTGTTACACCTCTTAGTTTAAAATTGTTCTGTACCAAAACCCCATTGTGAAAAACAGTAACTCTTGCAGAATCGGTTAAATTGCCGGAAGCATCAAAGCGCGGAGCCGTCCAAACAATATCATACGTTTGCCATTCGCCTGGTTTTTTACAGGCATTTGCCAAAGGAATTCCTTGTTTATATACAGCTGCTGTTTGGCCATTTACATAAGTAGTGTTGTGGTAACAATCTAATATCTGTATTTCATAACCTGCATCGCCGGGGCCGGTTGATGCAAGAAAAACGCCGCTGTTTCCACGTGCCTGGCCGCTGCCTGCAATATCTTTCGGTTCCTTCCATTCAAGATGCAATTGGTAATCCATAAATTTTTGTTTGGTTTGAATGCTGCCTCCGCCTTTTTTGTTTACAGTAAGTTCACCATTATCAATTATCCAGTCTGCCGGCTTTGTTGTATCGTTTGCGCTTTCCCATTTATTTAAAGTTTTTCCATCAAATAAAATAATAGCATCAGAAGGCGCATCACCAAAACTTTTTCCTGGTGTAACTATTGGCGGAACAGGTTTATAAAATTCGGTTGCTTCAGGCTTTGTTGTATCGCCTCTGTATTGCAGACCGGGATACATTGTTGCAGTGTCTGCATCTGTTTGCGCTTTCAACATAAAAAAACATAAAAAACATGCAGCGGTTAATACAATTTTTTTATTCATGTTGGCAATATTGATTTATAAATTTTATTGAATGATTGCAACATACAATTTACAACTGAAAAAATAAAACTGTTGTAATTCTTTTAATTAAAAGAAATATTTTATGCTGAAGTGTTGAAGCAGCATCACGCCATCTTTAAAACTCTTTTATTATTTACATAGATGCAAGCTGAACCTTTTGCGTAAGTTCTACAACATTTTCTCTGAAAAGACTATCTGTATCCATCAGGTCTTTTACGGTTTGGCAACTGTGTATAACGGTTGTATGATCTCTGCCGCCAAAATGTTCGCCAATTGTTTTTAAAGAATTTTTAGTGAAGGCTTTTGCCAGGTACATTGTTATTTGTCTTGCCTGCACAATTTCGCGTTTGCGTGTTTTTTGTAAAAGCTTATCATAAGGCACCGCAAAAAATTCACACACCATTTTTTGTATGGCATCAATGGTAATTTCTTTGCTGCTGGTTCTAATAAAATTGCGCAATACTTTTTTTGCAAGTTCAAGATCAATATCTCTTTTGTTTAATGATGATTGCGCCAGCAAAGAAATCATGGCGCCTTCAAGTTCACGCACATTTGTGCTTATGTTATATGCAACATATTTTACAACATCTTTAGATAAATCCAAACCATCATTCTTCATCTTACGTTCTAAAATTTCTATGCGTGTTTCATAATCAGGCACCTGAAGATCGGCACTTAAACCCCAGCGAAAACGGCTGAGTAAACGTTCTTGCATGCCATCCAGATCTTTGGGAGATTTATCTGATGTAAGCACTAATTGTTTTCCGCTTTGATGCAAATGATTAAAGATGGCAAACAATGCATCCTGCGATCTTTCTGCCTTTGCAAAAAACTGCACATCATCAATTATCAGCACGTCGATCAACTGATAAAAATGAATGAAATCGTTGATGGCATTGTTACGGCTGTGATCCTGAAATTGATTAATAAATTTTTCACTGCTTACATATAAAACAAGTTTGTGCGGATGAAGGCGTTTTACTTCATTGCCCACCGATTGCGCCAAATGTGTTTTGCCCAAACCCACGCCGCCATAAACAACCAGCGGATTAAATGAACTTGCGCCTGGTTTTTCCGCAACGGTTTTGCCAGCACGGCGTGCCACACGATTGCAATCACCTTCAATAAAAGATTCAAAAACATAAACCGGATTAAGCTGCGGATCAATTTGCATTTTCTTTAATCCAGGAATTACGAATGGATTTTTTACTTCATCGCTAATTACAAGTGGGAAATTCATTTCATTGTTATTATAAAATTTAATATTACCTGCAGGCACATCCATGCTGCCATTTTTTCCTTTGCTGCCGCTATCAACCAAAATGCGGTATTCGAGTCTTGCCGTTTTGCCCAGTTCACGCTTAAGCGTTTTTGCAAGCAGGTTAATATAATTTTCTTCGAGGTATTCAAAAAAGAATTGGCTGGGTACCTGAATTAATAACACATGTCCGTTTAATTCTAATGGTTTTATCGGCTCAAACCATGTTTTAAAATGCTGCCATTCTACAATGTCTTTAATAATCTTTAAGCAACTATCCCATACCTTATCTGCAGATTTTATCATAGCAATTTGTCAAACGTTATTCGAGTTAGTAGATTCTGTTTTGGAAAAAAATCCCAAAAAAAATTCCATTTATTTTCATGAAATATTTTTTGGGGACAGAAGACGAATATCAAAACTTTATGTTGAAAAAAAAATTTTTTTACATGCAGTTTTTATTGTTCAACAAAGAGAAAATTTTTTTTTCTTATGCAAACATTTATAAATGAACAACATCAGCAGCAAGCTTGTTTTTTGGGTTAGCGAAAAAATTTTTTTCTTTTTTTGTTTGATAAAATTTGTGTAGCAAACAGGAAAATTTTAATATAAAAACTGAAAGCCTTTCACAGCTTATGTTTCACGAATTTTGGTTAAATTTTTTTTATACACCCGCCAGTTCTAAACTTTTCTTTTTTAATTTTCTTATTTCAACATCTTCAATAACAGGTTCTGGCGATAAGATGAGTGATGTATTATTTTCTCTCCACCAGTTATTATTTTTTAGTTCTGAAAAAGGCAATACGCCAATTAAATATTTACGATCTGCTTCTGCATGCCATTCTTCAATCCATTCAAATTTTTCTTTGGGAATATATTGCCAGTCGTCAAAACTTATATAAGCTTTAATATAAAAATTGCTGCTTAGTTCAGGCACAATATGATGATATAGTTTTTTGTATTCATAACGATAATTATAACGCAATGCAGATATATCGCTCAGCACTGCAGATGCCGTTGGAAAGCTGCCTGCACCTTTGCCATAAAAAAATTGTTTATCTGCAAATGAGCTTTCAATAACAACGCCATTGTATTCATTCTTCACAAAAAATAAATGATCATCGTGCTTTACAAATTGCGGTAATACAAATGCAGCCACTTTTCCATTCAACAATTTTTTTGCCTGCGCAACAAGCTTAATATCGTATTGCTTTTCTTTGGCAACAACGGCATCGCTTAACTGTATATTTTGAATGCCATTAAAAACAATATTATCAGGCTGCTCAACAATGCCGTATGCATGTGCTAATAATATCACCCATTTATTTACGGCATCAAAGCCTTCAACATCTAACGATGGATCGCTTTCTGCAAAACCTAATTGTTGTGCTAACAATAATGCATCTTTAAAAGCAAGATTTTCTTCAAACATTTTTGTAAGAATAAAATTGGTTGATCCGTTTACAATTGCTTTTAATGAATGCAGCAGATCGTTATCATAATATTCTTCCAAATTTCTTATAACAGGAATAGAAGCGCAAGCTGCGGCTTCGCACAAAAAAGATTTACCTGTTTTCTTTTGCAGCTCTAATAATTTAGGCAAATGCTCGGCTATCATTTTTTTGCTTGCACTTACAACATGCTTTCCATTTAATAAAGCAGTTGAAACAATTTCAAAAGCAGGTTCGCTTTCATTAATCACTTCAACAATAACATTTATTTCTTCATCGTTCAGCAACTCATTTTTATCGGTTGTAAACAATTCTTCCGGTGCATTTCTTTTTTTGCCTGCATGTTTAATACAAATTTTTTTTATGGTTGCATTTAGTGATGATGTTTGTTGCAGCGCTTTATATAAACCTTCGCCAACAACACCAAATCCAAATAAACCTATTGTTAGTTTCTTATGATATTTTCCGTTGTTGTTGATTGCTTTGCCCATATATTTTATTTGACCTCACCTAAATCCTCTCCAAAGGAGAGACGTCAGTTATAAATTATTTAAAGAAATACTATTAATTATGAGACCTTTCTTGCCCTTCTCCTTTGGAGAAGGGTTGGGATGAGGTCTATACGTTCACCAATTTTTTTTCTTCAACATTATTATATAAAAAAGTTTTTATTGCTTCTTCTATTTGTTCATACTCCAGTAAAAATCCGTCATGACCATAAGGTGAATGAATAGCACGATATGCTGCATGAGGAATATGTGCTGCTAAAAATTCCTGTTCATTTAAAGGAAAAAGCAAATCGCTTGAAATGCCGATCACCAATGCTTTTGCACGAATTTGTTCCAATGCTTTTTCAGAGCTTTCGCGATTTCTTCCCACATTATGTGCATCCATTCCTTTGCTTAAAAAATAATAGCTGAATGCATTAAAACGCTTTGCTAATTTTTCGCCCTGATAACTTTGATACGATTCTGCGCCTCGTTCTTTACTGTTCAAATCATCTGAAATTATTTTTTGTGTAAGCTTGTATGTATCATAACTGCGATAAGAAAGCAACGCAATTGAACGCGCCGTTTTCATTCCATCCAGGCCTGCATCAACATCTTTATTTTTCCATGTTGAATCATTTTCAATCGCAAAGCGTTGGGATGCATTAAATGCAACGCCCCATGCTGAATGAAATGCATTGGTTGCAATAGGAAAAATATATTCAAACAATTTTGGTTCTTCAATTGCCCATTCTAATAATTGTTGTCCGCCCATACTTCCGCCGATGCCAATATGAATTTTATCAATGCCTAAATATTTTTTTAAATGATGATAAGCACGAACCATATCACGTGTTGTAAACCATGGAAAATCGTGATACCATGAATTATTTGTTTTTGGATTGATATCAAACGGACCAATGCTGCCATAACAACTGCCGGGCATATTCACACAAACAATAAAATATTTTTTTGGGTCGAAGAATTTATCGTTGCCAACCAATCCGCCCCACCATTCTGCGGGATCGCTGTTGGCAGTTAGTGCGTGAAAAATCCAAACCACATTATCTTTTGCTGCATTTAATTTTCCATGCGTTGTGTATGCAAGATGAAAGCCGTTGAACGTTGTTCCGCTTTCAAGCGTAAATGGTTTGTTGTATGTAAATATTTAGATTTTTTTAGTTTCATGTTTGTGAGTTCACAGAGTTCACGAAGTTCATTCAAACTTGTAAACATTTAAACTTGTGAACTCTTGAACTTTAATAAAAATTACACCGCCAAAGATTTTGCAAATACTTTTTCAAACGCCTGTTCAAAGTCTGCTTTAATATCATCAATATGTTCAATGCCTACACTAATGCGCACCAAATTTGGCAATACACCGGCTGCTTTTTGATCTTCTTCACTTAATTGTTCATGTGTTGTTGATGCAGGATGAATTGCCAGCGTTTTTGCATCACCCATATTTGCTAAATGACTAATAAGTTTTAATGAATCAATAAACTTGCGGCCGTTTTCAATACCGCCTTTTATACCAAATTGCAATACAGCGCCGGCACCTTTAGGTAAATATTTTTTTGCAAGCTGATTATAAGGACTGCTCTTCAACCCGGGATACCAAACAAATTCAACCTGCGGATGTTGTTCTAACCATTGCGCTAATGCCAACGCATTATCAACATGACGTTGTACACGCAAGCTTAATGTTTCCAAACCTTGTATAAAAAGAAATGAATTAAACGGACTAACTGCAGGTCCAAAATCTCTTAAGCCTTCCACTCTTGCACGAATAGCAAATGCAATATTTGGCAAACCGAGCGGATTACCTTCACCAAAAACTTCCCAGAATTTTAATCCATGATACCCTTCACTTGGTTCAGTAAACTGCGGAAACTTTCCATTGCCCCAATTATAATTTCCACCATCAACAATAATTCCGCCGATGCTGGTGCCATGGCCGCCAATCCATTTTGTTGCAGATTCAACCACCACATTTGCGCCCCATTCAAACGGTTTAAATAAATAACCGGCAGCACCAAAAGTGTTGTCAACAATCAATGGCAAATCATATTCTTTTGCAAGCGCTGCAAACTTTTCAAAGTCGGGAACGTTCAAACGCGGGTTTCCAACAGTTTCCAAATAAATCGCCTTCGTGTTTTTATCAATATGCTTCACAAAATTTTCTGCATCATCACTATCGGCAAAGCGCACATCAATGCCTAATCTTTTAAAAGAAACTTTAAACTGGTTGTATGTGCCGCCATATAAATAATTCGTAGAAATAAAATTATCTCCGGCTTGTAAAATATTATTAAGCGCAAGAAATTGTGCCGCCTGGCCAGATGAAGTTGCCAGCGCAGCAACGCCACCTTCAAGTGCTGCAACACGCTGTTCAAACACATCAGTGGTTGGGTTCATGATGCGCGTATAAATATTGCCAAATTGTTTTAAGCCGAAAAGATTGGCAGCATGTTCAGAATTGTCGAACTGAAAAGATGTTGTTTGATAAATAGGAACGGCACGAGATTTTGTTGTGGGGTCAACTTGTTGACCAGCGTGCAATTGAAGTGTTTCAAAATGATAGCTCATAAATTTTTTTTTGTGTGAAAGATGAATTTGTTTGTGGCAGACCTTTAAGGTTTTGAAATTATTCTTAAAGTTTTAAGTTTAACCCTTTAAGGTTTTTTGCCTTTGTTCGTAAAAATTTTTGAATAAAACGGGCGAAGCCCGGTGAGGGGATTATATAGTTATGGCTTGCGCCATACAACAAATGCAACAACAAGCACAAATATTTGCGCTGTTAACTTTGTTCTGAATATTTTGTTGCGTTTGTAACATTAAAATAAATGTTTCGCAAATGTAAAAAGCTTTTGTATTCATTTCAATAAAATATTTTAATTGAATGTTAAGCATGAAAAAACAAACGTTGATTCGTTTTTAATTCTATAAACACAGCAATAATTTTTGAAAATGTTTGATGTGTTTGCAATAGTTGCAACGCTTATCAATAAAAGCTTACAGGAAAAGCAATAAAAAAGCTCTTCCGGTAAATCAGAAGAGCTTATAATAATTTAAGCAGTAATCTGACCTATCTCTTCCGCGATTTTCCTCGGGATGGAATTGGCACCTTTTCTCAATGGATAGGTTGCCAAGGCTTCACAGGGCCATTCCCTCTGCCTTTCTTGATAAGTGATGTAAAGAACTTGAGCAAAAGTATAATCAGACAAAGGTATTACTCAAATTTTTTTTGTTATGAAAGCGATAAGATAATTAACGAATTAAAAAATCATTTGCAAACTTTGAAAATGATTGCATGTTGTTTTGAGTTAATTTTGCCATCGAAATTTTTTACATGAAGAAAACGCATATTGTGGCGCTGGTGTTAATTGCTGTTGCCATTGCAACGCTGATAAGTTTTATGGGCGATGTAACCACTTACGAAACCATTGCTTCTGCCAAACAAAAGCCGGGCAGGTTTGTAAATTTAATAGCGAAGATGGATAAGAGCCAGCCGATAAATTATGATCCTGTAAAAAACCCTAACTATTTAACCTTTACAGCGCTGGATACCTTAGGCAATTCTATACAGGTAGTGTACCACAATGCAAAGCCAACAGATATGGAAAAAAGTGAAAGGCTTGTATTAAAAGGCAAAGTAGAAAACGGTGTGTTTGATTGTAAAGAAATTTTATTAAAGTGCCCTTCTAAATATAAAGATGATGCCAATGCAAACGCAAAAAATGTAAGCGCATCTGTACAATATTAGCTGGTAAAAAGCTATGTTTTATTAAGCAATTGCCATTGAATGTACGGCGTTGCATCGGCAATTGAAAAACGTATAATTACAGGATGAAATATAATGGTGAACATCTTTTCTGCGGAGCATTAGGTCATTTTTTTGCAGTACTTTCTTTCGTTGCTTCCTTAGTTGCAACCATCGCATTTTTTAAAGCTTCACGAAATAATTTGAAGGATGAATATCGCAGTTGGATAAAACTTGCCCGCACTGCATTTGCTATTGAAACCGTTTGCGTATTCGGCATTTTTCTTACGCTGTATTATATCATCTCTCATCATTATCATGAATATTATTATGCATGGAACCATTCATCACGCAGCCTGGAAAAAAAATATTTATTCGCCAGTTTTTGGGAAGGCCAGGAAGGCAGTTTTATGCTTTGGAACATGTGGCATTGCGTGTTAGGCTGGGTTTTAATATGGCGCAGCAAAAAATGGGAAGCGCCGGTAATGGGCGTTATAAGCTTTGCGCAGGTTTGCCTTGCCACCATGTTGGTAGGCATTTATTTTTGGGGAACGAAAGTGGGCAGCAATCCATTTGCTTTATTAAGAAATGAATTAAATGCGCCGGTGCTTTTTACCAATCCTGATTACCTGCAGTTTCCAAAAATTTATGAAGGCAACGATTTAAATGCATCATTGCAGAATTACTGGATGGTAATTCATCCGCCGATTTTATTTTTAGGTTTTGCATCAACCATTGTTCCGTTTGCTTATGCAGTAGGTGGTTTAATAAAGAATGATCACTCATGGACCAAACCTGTTATTCCATGGGCTGCATTTTCCGGCGCCGTTTTAATTACAGGCATTATGATGGGTGCAGCATGGGCTTATGAAAGTTTAAATTTTGGCGGTTACTGGGCATGGGATCCTGTAGAGAATGCACCATTGGTTGCATGGTTGATACTGATTGGCGGCTTGCATACAAACCTTGTGTATAAAAGCAGCGGCTATTCTTTAAAAACTACTTATCTTTTTTATATACTTTCTTTTTGCCTTGTTTTGTATGCAACGTTTTTAACACGCAGCGGCATTTTGGGCGATACTTCTGTACATGCATTTACAGAGCAGGATATGACGGTTCAGCTTATTAGTTTTGTGCTGATATTTTTTGTGCCTGCCATAATTTTATATTTCTATCGCAGCAAAAAAATTCCAACTATTAAAAAAGAAGAAAGCAGTTACAGCCGCGAATTCTGGATGTTCATCGGCGCACTGGTTTTATTTTTATCAGCAATAATTATCACCGCAAAAACATCTATTCCGGTATATAATAAAATCTTCGGCACTAACATCGCCATGCCTGAAGACACGCTTTTTTCATACAATCAAATTCAAATTTTTATTGCCATAATTATTGGTGTGCTTACGGCCATCACTCAATATTTTAAATATAAAAACACCGATAAAAAAGTTTTTTATAAAAAGATATTAACGCCAACCATTATTGCACTTATTATTAGTTTGTGCATTAGCCTTATCGGCAATATTAATTACAGCGAAAAAGGCTTTGGTTTTATGATCGCCATTCATATAGCCATGTTTGCTGCCGTTTACGGCGTTGTGGCAAATGTTGCTTATATATGGATTGGCTTAAAAGGCAAATTAAAATTGGCCGGCGCTTCTGTTGCACACATTGGTTTTGCGCTGGCCCTGATGGGAATAATTATATCATCAAGCAGAAAAACAACTTTAAGCGAAAACACAACCGGCATTGCGTTGCTTCCAAAATCAAAAGATTATGATCCTGCAGAAAATATAACGCTGTTTAAAGGCATAAAAACAGATATGGGAAAGTATGATGTTACGTATGCCCGTGACACTTTAAATACTTCAAACCATAAAAAATATTTTGAGCTGCAGTTTTTAAGCAAGGATGGAAAAGAAAAGTTTAATATTTATCCTGATCTTATAAAAAATAATAAAGGCGCTGAAGGCCAATCTGCAAATCCTGATAACAAGCATTACTGGAACCGCGATATTTTTGTGTACGTTTCTGCAGCGCAAAATGGTGAGCAGGATGATACCAGTGAATATAAACCTGTTGAATTAAAACCAGGTGATTCTGCATTTTATTCAAACGGAATAATTATTTTAAATGATGTAGTTAAAAACTCAGATGCATTGCATAAAAAATTATTGCCCGGCGAAGTTGGAATTGGTATGAATATGACTGTAATTGCAAAAGATGGAATGCAATATAAAGCGATGCCGGTTGTTGCTTTAAAAAATAATGAGCTGCGCAATATTCCTGATACGGTAATTGCGCAAAGTTTAATTATCCGTTTTAATAAATTAGCCGACGCGGATGGCGGTAAAATTGAACTCGGCATTAAAGAAGATAAAAGCGTGCAAAGCATTATTACGCTTAAAGTATATCAATTTCCTTTTATCAATCTGCTTTGGCTGGGCATTGTAATAATGGTGGCTGGCTTTATTATAAGTATAGTGCAGCGATTAAAAAAACAATCTCTGTTACTTTCAAAGTCAAAATAACTCAAAGTATAGTTTTTTAGTTCCATTTATTGTTTGTCAATAAATAATGAATATCTTTCATAAAAAATTATATGTTGCCCTTAATTTTATCCAGATTTTTCAAACTGGTTTTTTTTCTTTTTATTATTGGTGCACTTGGCAATATTATAAGCCAAATAATACTTAAGCCATTTGAAATAAAAACTGGCAAAGGAAGCTGGTTAAATTTTGGTAATCCTGGGTTGCAAGTAGTTGCAAAAGGAGATATTAAAGACGAATCAAATGCTCCTGATACTTCAGTTAAATACAAAATACAAGACAAAGACGGCAATATTCGCGGTAGTGGAACAACATATACTTCTTCGGAAAGGCCATTTTATAATGGAGGTGATGAATTGAAAAGAGAGTTTGAGGCAGTTAATGCTAATGGCAAGCAAATAATTTTAGATACAGAAATAAATACAATAACACAACCTAATTTTAGGGGAGACTCTGGTTTCATCAGTTCTGTAGATAGTTTAAGTTTAAAAGATGGAAGAGCTGTTTTCGTTCAAAAAACTTATGCCCCTGCAACACAAAAAACCGTTATTCATAAAGATACTTTTGCAAACACAATACAGGCAAATAGATTTTTACAATTGAATGCCTACAAAAGCCCGAATGCCATCCTTGAAGAAAATAATGTAACCGAAACCTTACGTATTCTACCTGCTAACAAATGGCAACATGTATTTATGATTTTATATCAAACAATTATTTTTACATGTTGGGCAATGCTATTTTTAATTCTTAGCAGGCTTTTCAAAAATTTTTATTTCAAAAAATTCTTTACAAAAATTAATATTACCATACTACAACAAGCGGGTTGGTGTTTGCTTTCTCCTCAAATACTTAATCTAATTTTATACTCTGTTTTTTTCGTATGGATAAATCCTGTAAAAATTTTTATCTCCTATCCCTCAAACGACTTTAAAATAATATCATACTATCATATTCAAACCGGTACTGAGTGGGAATTGGTTTTCTTGGGATTAGGGATGATAGTATTAAGTTATATCTTCAAAAATGGACTAACGTTAAAAGAAGAACAGGAATTTACTATTTAAAATTATTCTATGCCGATAGTTGTAAATGTTGATGTAATGATGGCTAAACGCAAAATGAGTTTGAATGAATTGAGTAATAAAGTAAATATTTCCCTTGCTAATCTTTCTATTTTAAAAACAGGAAAAGCTAAAGCAATAAGATTTTCAACACTTGAAGCAATTTGCAAAGCGTTAGAGTGTCAGCCCGGAGATTTATTAGAATACACTCGCAAGTAATTGCATTTTACATACTTTTTAATTATAACGTTTTTTAAAGGTTACTTTATTTTTGGTGCAGCATAAATTATCAGCAATCATTCTATATTTACATACGCTTTATGCAACCGCGAAAACTATTATTTATGCTGCGTTTTATTGTGTGTTTTATATGCATTGGCTTTGCATTGCACACCTGCGCACAAAATAAACCACCGCTGGTTGGTAAAAATAATTTGGGGAGAAATGATACGCTAATTGTTGAAGCCTGCCCCGAGCCAAACGGCGATACAATTCCCTGCTCATGGTTGCAGGATGCTTATGTAACGGGTAAACTTACCGGCATTTATAGACAAAGATACCAGGAATGGACGCGTTTGCGCAACGCAGTGTATGTTACCTATCCTTACGCCATTACCGCATCAAGGGTAATGAATAACATAAATGCGCAGTTAGCAAATGTTACAGATAAAAAGAAAAGAAAAGAAATTATTCAGGCTAATGAAAAGCAACTCAAAAGCCAGTTTGCAGATAAGCTTACGCAGCTTTCTGTGTACCAGGGCAAAGTGCTGATGAAATTAATTTATCGCCAAACCGGTAATAATTGTTACGAAATAATCCAGGATTATAAAGGAAGATTTAATGCAGGCTTCTGGCAAACTGTTGCGCTGGTTTTTGGCTCAAATCTCCGGCAAAGTTATGATCCCAACGGCGACGATCATGATATGGAAATGATTGTGCAGGATGTAGAAAAAATGTATGGCGTAAGGCGCAGCTAAAAGTCAATGGTCAATGGTCAATAGCATAACCCATCCGCTAATCAGCTTTCATCTTCCCTCTTTCTGACTTCCGGACTTTCAGTCTTCCATCTTTCCACCTTATTTTTGATTTATGAAAGTAGATATTCTCGCTTTTGGCGTACATCCTGACGATGTTGAATTAGGTTGTTCCGGAACATTACTTGCATCCGCTGCGCAGCAAAAAAAAGTTGCCGTTATAGATCTTACACGCGGAGAATTAGGCACCCGCGGAACTGCACAAACAAGAGATGCAGAAGCTGCAAACGCTGCAAAAGTTATGTGCGTTCATGCAAGAGAAAATTTAGAAATGGCAGATGGGTTTTTTCAGAACGATGAAACCAATCTTCGCAAAATAATTATTGCTATAAGAAAGTACCAGCCTGAAATTGTTTTGTGCAATGCGCCTGACGATCGTCATCCAGATCATGGCAGAAGTTCGAAGCTTGTTTCGGATGCAGCTTTTCTTTCAGGATTAAGAAAAATTGAAACGGAATATCAAAATAACAAACAGCAACACTGGCGGCCAACTTATGTTTTTCATTACATACAGGATCGTTATTTAAAGCCTGATTTTTTATTTGACATTTCTGATTTTTATGAACAAAAAATAAAAGCCATTTTGTGTTACACAACACAGTTCAATACAACCGATACCAGCGAACCGCAAACTTATATTTCCAATCCTGATTTTTTAGAAGTAATAAAAGCAAGGGCATTAATGTTTGGCAAACGCATCGGCGTAAAATATGCAGAAGGTTATTTAACCACGAAAATGATCGGCGTAAAAAGTTTTGATGCGTTTATACAAAATGTAACATAGAAATTGTTTACCGGCTTTTGTATTTCAATTAAGCACGGTTGTGTCACTCCCTTGTACTGCATATTTTTATGGCATCAATTTACTTTCACCAAAAAATAATTCTTCTTTCCTTTTTGAACCAAAAGATATTTATGATGCAGTAAAATTGAGCTGTCAACAGTCATCTGTAAATTATCAACTTTTTTCCTGTTAATACTTACACCGCCATTTTGAATCATCTTTCTTGCTTCACCTTTGCTTGAAAAAATATTTGTTTCGGCAAGAAAAGAAGTTATATCAATTGCATTACCCGATAAATTATAATCAATCTTTACAACACCTTCCATATTTTCCAAATCATCTTCACTTAAATTTTCTGCATCTGCATGTTGATTGGCAAATAATTTTTCTGTTGTTTCAAGCGCTTGTTTTAAACCATCTTCATCATGCACAAATTTTGTTATTTCTTTTGCCAGTGTTTTTTGCAGTAAACGATTTGCAGCATTTTCATCATGCTGTTTTATTACATCTTCAATTTCATCTTTTGATAAAAACGTAAATATTTTAATCCATTTTTTTGCATCTTCATCCGCTGCATTTAACCAGAATTGATAAAATTGATAAGGCGAAGTTTTTTCTGCATCCAACCAAATATTTCCTTTTTCCGTTTTGCCAAATTTTCCGCCATCAGATTTTGTAAGCAGCGGGCAGGTAAATGCAAACGCTTCACCATTTGCCTTGCGGCGAATTAATTCTGTTCCGGTTGTAATATTTCCCCATTGATCGCTGCCACCCATTTGCAGTTTGCAGTTATAATTTTTATACAACCAGTAAAAATCATAACCCTGAATTAATTGATAAGTAAACTCAGTAAAACTAATTCCCGTTTCACCTTCAATCCTTTTTTTAACGCTGTCTTTTGCCATCATATAATTTACAGTGATGTGCTTGCCCACATCACGAATAAAATCAAGAAAAAGCATCTCTTTAAACCAGTTATAATTATTAACCATTACAGCAGCGTTAGGTTTGCTTTCATCGAAATCTAAAAACTTTTCTAATTGCTTTTTTACGCCGGCCTGGTTGCGTTGTAAAATATCTTCGCTTAATAAATTCCGCTCTTCGCTTTTGCCGCTGGGATCGCCAACCATGCCCGTTGCGCCGCCAATTAAAGCAAAAGGTTTATGACCTGCTTTTTGCAAATGCACCAACAGTAAAATTGGAACAAGGCTGCCAATGTGCAAGCTGTCAGCGGTAGGATCAAAACCAATATAAGCAGACGTTTGTTCTTTATTCAATTGTTCTTCTGTGCCCGGCATTATATCCTGAATCATTCCGCGCCAGCGCAGTTCTTCAATTACATTCATTAAAAAATTTTTGCAAAATTGTGAAGTAAAAAATAAAAATTAAAAATTAAAAAATTTAAGGTTGATGAAGCATGCTTATTCACCATTCACTATCGTCAATTCATCAAACGTTTCTTTCAGCTTTGCATACAAGCTGCAGTATATTTTAAAGTATTTTTTATACATGTTATGAGCTGATGTATTTGGCCTGAATGTTTTTACATTATTCAAAAACATTTTTGCTTCATTTATTTTTTTTACGATACCGGTTGCTTTCATGCCAATAAATGCCGCACCCAATGCTGATGCATCTGCAGCTTCATTCACCATAATTTCTTTGCCCGAAATATCTGTAAGTATTTGCACCCAGTTTTCAGATTTAATTATGCCGCCGCTTAAAAAAATATTTTTTATATCGCCGCTTGTTTCTTCAAGCGCCTGCAACACTTCAACAATTGAAAAACAAACGCCTTCTAACACAGCTTTAATTAAATGCGCCTTTGTATGCGATGCAGTTAAACCAATAAATGCGCCTTTTGCATTTTCATCCCAAACAGGAGAACGTTCACCCAAAATATAAGGCAGAAAAATTAAACCTTCAGCGCCAGGTTTTATTTGCGTGGCTTCAGCCAGTAAAGCTTCTACAATTTTTTCATCTTTAAAATCTTGCTGAAAAATTTTTTCAACTAACCATTGCAACACAATGCCGCCATTATTTATTGCGCCGCCGGTTATATATAAACCATCGCTTACATAATAGCAAAACAATCGTTGCTTTTTATCAATTAAATATTTGTTTGAAGTAATGCGCACTGCGCCGCTTGTGCCAACAGTTATGGCTGCATTGGCAGCATTAATAATACCGCTGCCTAAGTTTGCAAGCGCACCATCACTTGCGCCTAAAACAAAAGGAATTTTATTTTTAATTTTTAATTTATTTTTTATTGATGGAAGTAAGGCTGTTTCATAATGTTCAACAGCAAATAATTCAGAAAGATGTTGCTGGTTAATGCCTGCAATTTTTAATGCTTCATTATACCAGCATAAATTTTTTTCATCAAACAAACCTGTTGCCGCAGCGATGGAATAATCAATTACATATTTGCCAAACAACTTCAAAAAAATATATTCTTTTATTGAAATAAATTTATGTGCTTTATTAAAAATATCTTTTGCTTCATGTTTTAACCAGATTAATTTACACAGCGGCGACATGGCGTGGATGGGAACACCTGTTGTTTCGTACAGTTTTTTTGCAATTGGTTTTTGTTTTAATTGATGCGCATATTTTGCGCTGCGCAAATCTGCCCAGGTAAGCATGTTCATTAAAGGCTTGCCGGTTTTATCAACCGCAAGCAAACTATGCATGGCAGCACTAAATGAAATGCAGCTTATATTTTCATAATTGCAAAATGAAAGTGATTGCTGCAGCAGTTGCATAACCGCTTTAAAAATAACATCGGCATTTTGTTCATTCCACCCAATCTTTGGTTCAATAGGTTTTGTGGATGATTCAAAAGTTCTTAAAACTTCCAATGTTTTATTTACAATTACGGCCTTACAATTTGTAGTTCCAATATCAATAGCAATAATATTTGTTTCTTTCATTCAAAACGAAAATAAAAAAAGCGTTTTGTTTAATACAGTTTATTCTTACTTTAGCCTTGTAACGAAAACCAACAACAGGAATGGGAACGCTTCAAATAAAGAAAAATCCAAAAAAGTATGATGCAGTAATTGTAGGCTCAGGCGCAGGTGGCGGCATGGCCACTTATGTGCTGGCAAAGGCAGGCTTAAAAGTTTGTTTGATAGAAGCCGGGCCAATGTATGATCCTGCAAAAAATTCTAATCAATTACAACCACCATGGGCATCGCCGCGCAGAGGAAGGAGCACCAAATTTCGTCCCTTCGGAGATTTTGACGGATGTTATTGGGGCTGGGAAATTGATGGCGAACCATACACGCATGCCTCTAACGATAAATGGGAATGGTGGCGTGCAAGAATGCTGGGTGGCAGAACCAACCACTGGGGAAGAATTACGCTGCGCTTTGGGCCAAAAGATTTTAAGAAAAAAGATATTGATGGTTTGGGTGATAACTGGCCAATTAGTTATGATGATGTAAAACCTTATTATGATAAAGTAGAAAGTTTAATTGGTGTATTTGGAACGAATGAAGGATTGCCCAATGATCCTGATGGAATTTTTATTCCTCCGCCAAAGCCACGTTTACATGAAATGCTTATTAAGAAAGCAGGAACATCAATCAACATACCTGTAATTCCATCACGGTTATCTATTCTTACAAAGAAAATAAATGATGAACGCGGCTCTTGTTTTTTTTGTGCTCAATGTGGAAGAAGCTGTAAAGTATATGCAGATTTTTCTTCATCATCAGTATTAATTATTCCTGCATTAAAAACAGGCAATGTTGATTTGCTCACAAACGCAATGGCACGTGAAGTGCTTACAAATAAAGAAGGTTTGGCAACAGGTGTTTCTTATGTGAATAAAGATGATATGCAGGAATATATTGTTGAAGGAAAGACAGTGATTCTTGCAGCAAGTGCATGTGAAAGTGCAAGATTGATGTTGAACTCTAAATCATCTGTTCATCAAAATGGATTAGCAAATTCAGGTAATGTTGTTGGAAAATATTTGCATGATTCTACCGGCGCAGATATGGGTGGATACTTACCAAATTTGTTTGGCCGTAAACGTTATAATGAAGATGGTGTTGGTGGCATGCATGTATATACGCCATGGTGGCTTGATAATAAAAAACTTGATTTCCCTCGTGGTTATCATATTGAATACGGCGGAGGAATGGATCAACCCGCATACGGCTTTGGATGGGATATTCAAAGCATCAATGGCCAGACTTTTGCTACGAGAAAAAAGAAGGAAGCAGGTGGTTATGGCAAATCTTTAAAAGAAGATTATCGCTTTTTTTACGGTGCTTCTGTTGGCATGGCAGGCCGCGGAGAAGCAGTGGCGCTTGAAAGTAACTTATGCGAAATAGATCCAAATACAGTTGATAAATATGGAATTCCTGTGCTACGCTTCAATACAAAATATACTGACTATGAAATAAAACAGGCAAAGCACATGAAAGAAACATTTAAGGAAATCCTTACAACGATGGGCGCTGTAATAACTTACGGCGATGATGGACCTGAAAGTAATTATGGCTTACATAATCCTGGAAATATAATTCATGAAGCAGGCACTGTAAGAATGGGAAGTGATCCAAAAAAATCTGCATTAAATGGTTGGTGCCAGGCGCATGATGCAAAGAATGTCTTTTGTGTTGATGGCGGCCCGTTTGTATCGCAAGGTGATAAAAACATTACGCATACAATTCTTGCTTTATCATGGAGAGCAAGTGATTACATTATTGATCAAATGAAAAAACAGAACTTGTGATGATAATGATGTAAATGATGGAATGAAAAATTACATCAAACAAATCATTCACATCATTTAACATCAATCATTCAAATCATTTAAATCATAATTTATGGACAGAAGAAAATATTTAAAAACACTTGGGGTAACCGCAGTGGGTGCCGGCGTTTTAATTGATGCCTGCAAAACAGAAAAAAAAGAAAACACAAAACCTGCCACTACAGAAAGTGATAGTGGCATTGACCGCATGCCGGAAGAAAAAGTGCATGAAGCCGAAATTAAAAATGAACCCAAATTTTTTACGCCGGAAGAATTTACAACGCTTACAACGCTTGCAGATATTATTATTCCCAAAGATGAAAAAAGCGGCAGCGCCAGCGATGCAAAAGTTGCCGACTTTATAGAATATATTGTAAAAGATGAACCAGATTTTCAAACGCCATTGCGTGGCGGTTTAAGATGGCTGGATATTCATTGTTTAAACAATTATCAAAAAGCATTTAAAGATTGTACTGCACAGCAGCAGATAGAAGTGGTTGATCAAATCGCTTATCCTGCAAAAGCAAAACCTGAAATGAGTTATGGGGTTCAGTTTTTTAATTTAATGCGCAATTTAACTGCAACAGGTTTTTATTCAACTCAAATTGGATGGACTGATATTGGTTATGTTGGCAACAAGCCAAATCAATGGAATGGCGTTCCTGAAGATGTGCAAAAGCAATATAATATTGCCTATTCTGAAAAAGAATTGAAAGAATGCGTTAGTTTTTCTTAGTGTAATCTTGATTTATAAGGCTTGCCTTTGAATGCATAGCTCTTAACCTGCTTTCTTTCTTCCATCTTTTTTTTGTATAAATCATAGCAGAAAAAGCGGTTGAAATTGCAATAACCAATGGTTTAAAATTACCTGCCTGCATAGTGTACGTTTTAGCGAAGTGTTTAAGTTTAATACGCAATTATTTGTTAAAGGTTTATCTAAGATATATTATTTAATAACTGCGCTGCTTCTGTTTTCTGCATCAGATTATTTATTTTTTGTCAACGAAACATTTTTGCAGGTAAAAGAAATGCTTAATCTTCTATTAAAAAGAAAATCGTTTATTGTTAAAAAAGATAAAAGCACCTGCATACTAAATAGCGTTGTAGCTTTGCAGCTTAGCTTATTTGTTTTACCTTTGCCACCCAAATTTTCAGGCTATGAATTTCAGGAGAGAGTTTGAAATAGCATTTGTTGGCCTGAAACCTGGGCTTCATTTTTTTGAATATAATATAGATGATAAGTTCTTTGCACATTATGAACAACAGGATTTTTTAAATTGTAACGCCACCATTAAACTTGAGCTTGATAAAAAAAACAGTTTTATGCTCTTAAAGTTTGATATTGATGGAACAACTGATGTAAGTTGCGACCGGTGCGGGAATCCTTTAACGCTTCAGCTTTGGGATGAATTTAAAGTGATGGTGAAGCTGGTTGATAATCCGGATGAAATGAATGAACAGGAAGAAGATCCTGACGTGTATTACATTAGCCGTGGCGATAGTCATTTACATCTTGCAGATTGGATTTATGAATTTATCAACCTCAGCATTCCATTGCAAAAAACTTGTCCGCCAGATGAAATGGGCGGCCTGCAATGCAACAAAGAAGTGCTGGCTAAACTATCGCATACAGAAAATATAAACAACAAAGAAGCTAATCCTTTATGGGTAGCTTTAAATAAATTTAAAGATCTTAAATAACATAAAAATTAAATCATGCCAAATCCAAAACGCAGGCATTCACAACAACGCAGCGCAAAAAGAAGAACGCATTATAAGGCAGAAGAAGTAACCTTAAGTAAAGACAATACTACCGGTGAATTGCATGTGCGCCATCGTGCACATGTTAGCGAAGGAAAATTGTTTTACAAAGGAAAAGTTGTGTCTGAAAAAGCGCCGCTAAAAGCATAAATTCTGTAATACGCAATGAATCTTGCGCTTGACATGATGGGCGGTGATTACGCTCCGCTTGAGGCTATAAAAGGCTTACAGTTATACTTAAAAAGTAGTAACCGCAAATCAACTATTTTTTGTATTGGTGATGAACAGCAGCTTTCATCGCTTCTTGATGAATATAATATTCCGCGGCAGCAACTTGTAATTGTTCATACTACAGAAGTTATCGGTTACAACGAACATCCTACCAAAGCATTAAAAGATAAACCTAACTCTTCCATCGCAAAAGGTTTTCAGCTATTGGCTTCAGGAAAAGCAGACGCATTTTTAAGTTCAGGCAACACCGGCACCATGCTGGTTGGTTCCATGTTTTTTTTAAAACCGCTTGAAGGCATTTTGCGCCCAACCATTGCTACCGTTGTTCCTAAAATCGGCGGCACCACAGGCATTTTGCTTGACGTTGGCTTAAACGTTGATTGCAAGCCGCAACATCTTGAGCAGTTTGGTTTGCTTGGCAGTTTGTATGCAGAAAGTATTTTGGGCATCACAAATCCTTCGGTTGGATTATTAAATATTGGTGAAGAAGAAGGAAAAGGCAATGCACTTTGCAAAGAAGCTTATCCTTTATTAAAAGAAAATACGCAACTGAATTTTATTGGCAATGTAGAAGGACGTGATATTTTTAATGCCGGCGCAGATGTTACCGTTTGCGATGGATTTACCGGAAACGTGGTGCTTAAATTAGGAGAATCAATTTATGATATTGTAAAAAGCCGCGATATACACGATGACGAATTTATGCACAGGTTTGCTTATGAAAATTATGGCGGCACACCGGTACTTGGCGTTGAAAAACCGGTTATAATTGGCCATGGCATAAGCAACGATATTGCTTTTTGTAACATGCTTTCCCTCGCAGAAAAAATGATCAACACCGATGTTTGCGGCATCATTCGCAACGCTTTTCAAAGCGCCGCTAATCCTGCTTAAAATCTGAGAAATATTTTATCTCCTCTTCAAAATTTAAATAAGGATGTTTATTTAAAATTTGTTTTATTTTTTCTAACTGCTGCATCAGAAATTTTTTATGCATTGCTGATGCTGCATTAAAAGGCTTGTGTTTTTTAGCGATCATAATTTTCTGTATTTCTTCAACCAATTCTTTTGTTTGCTGATTGAAGCAAGCCTCTGAAAATTTTTCCAATACAAATTGTGTAGCCGCATAGTTTGGATGCGCCATGTCAACATCATAAAAACGATAATCCCGCAAAATATCAATCACTAATTCATAAGCCGGAAAATAATATAGTTTATCAAACTTATTTACAAGATGATGAACGGCTTCAATTAATCTTGCCTTGCTCCTGTTATTATCAACAACACCGTCTCTTAAATGTCTTACCGGACTTATAGTAAAAATTATTTTCAGTTTTGAATTGAAATGAAATAACTGGTGAATTGTATTATCAAGCACTGTTATTATTTCTTCAATTGTATTCAGATGCTTTATAAAATTTTGCGCCGGCGCTTTATGGCAATTGGCAACAGCTTGCAGGTTATCAGTTAATTTATAAGTAAATGCAGAGCCAAGCGTTATTATTAACCAATCTGCATCTTTTAAAAAATCATGCGCTTGTTGCTGGCTTTGATTAATGGAACGTAAACATTCATCTTTATGAATGTTTGAAAAGCGGCTGTGATGTTGCCAACTGTTCCAAATTTCATTCAAATAAAATAAATCTTCTTCAGCATACTTTTTATTTTGAATGTATGAAATCAGGCTTGATGCAACACTTATCGGATCAAACAAAATACCGTTTGGATTTTGTAAACCCTTAAACTTTGCATCCATCAAAAAATTACCAATGTGTTCGGTAAAGCAAGAACCGATCAATAAAATTTTATCCTGGTAAGAAATAAATGGTTGTAACGGTTTAATATGTATGGTTGCAAAAAACTGCATCAATATCAAATAAAAATTTCGTTTGCAATTCTAATACTGTTTTGCAAAGCTTCTTCATTTATATTACTCAGTAATTTTTTTTGTTTAAAATATTCCATCATAAAAATTGTATCCATATTTCCAACCAATTCATCCTGCGCCATTGGGCAGCCGCCAATACCTTTTAAAGCGCCATCAAATCTTAAGCAACCTGCTTGTATTGCAGCATCTAATTTGTCTTTTCTGTTTAATGAAGATGAATGCAGGTGAACGCCAAATTCTATCGAAGGATATTTTTTTATTAAAGCATCACAGGCAAAAAAAATCTGTTCTGAAGTTGCCATACCAACAGTATCGGCCAGTGAAATTATGGTTATATTTCTTTGTACAATTTCATCAGCCCAATGCAATAAAACTTCTTTATTATATTCATCGTTATATGGATTGCCAAATGCCATACTTAAATAAATAACCAATTTTTTTTTATGATGTATGCAATGCGATTGAATGGCTTCAACACGTTGCAGGCTTTCCTGCATGCTGCTGTTGGTATTTCTTTTTTGAAACGTTGGCGATATTGAAAAAGGAAAGCCGAGATAGGTTATTTCATCAAACGCAATGGCGTCTTTGGCGCCTCTTTCGTTTGCAATAATGGCAAGCAGTTTTGTTTTTGTATTGTCTAATCTTAAATTATTAATTACTTCTTTTGTATCGGCCATTTGCGGAATGGCTTTTGGTGATACAAAACTTCCAAAATCAATTGTATCAAACCCAACATTTAATAAACTGTTTATGTATTCAATTTTTTTTTGCGTTGGAATAAAATGCTGCCAGCCCTGCATTGCATCCCGCGGACATTCAATAAGTTTAACAGCATTATTCATTCAGCAAAATAACTGCATGAATACATTAATTCAAACAAATAAAAAAGCACTGCACCTGAATGCAATGCTTTCAATATAAAAAACCAAACTGTTACAAAATTTTAATACCAACACCAAGTTGTATGGCCTGGCTTTTCCATTTTTGCTGATCTCCAAAATCATTTAAATTATTTAATCCAATATTGTAACGGCCATAAACTTTAAGTGAACCAAAATTTAATTGCGCACCTAATACAGCAGCAAAGTCGCCATTTTTAATTGCATTGCCTGCATTGGTTGCAAGCGTTTGATCTTTATTCATCAATATACTGAACTGAGGGCCCAGCTGCAGCGTTAATAATTTGCTTGCATTTATATTTAGCAAAATCGGCACGTTTAAATAGTTTAAATGTGCATGACTTCCAATTATCGCATTTGGCTTATAGAACTGAAATCCGGAATCTATTTTAGTGTTGGTTTGGCTAAAAAGTATTTCTGGTTGAATGCCTATGTTTTTATTCAATCCAAGATAAACATACCCACCTAACAAATAGCCAAGATTATATTCTTGTTTAAAGGATTCGCCATCAATTTTTCCAAGATTAGCACCAAGCTTTGCACCAATTTGAAATGATTGCGCTGATACAGCCGCAGACAAGGCTAATAAAATACTTACGGATAAAATAATTTTTTTCATAGCATTTTTTTGAGGTGATTCTTTCAATTGACTTGTGCAAAACGAAGACGATTAAAATGATATTGCTTAATGAAAACTTAAAGCGTACTTCAAAACATTATTACATAACTCTTTTGTAGATGGCATTTCGCTGGCGTTGCGCATAAGCATTTACAGAATCGAACAACGCCTGGTTTAATAAAGGATGCGATTGATAAAAATTGAAGCTTTTAAAAAAATCTGTTTTACTTATTTTATGCAGTTTAAGCACTTCAGCGAGGTAAACTGTATTCACTCTTTTTAATGAAGAATCTTTGTCTTTTAAATAAGATGCATAATCGCCTGCCTGCATCAAATCCCAAATAACTAATTTCATTTTATTTACCGGCATAATATCTTTTGGAATTTTTTTATCTTCCGGCGTGCAGCACATAAACGCAAAAAAAATCACACAACAAAACCAAGCATTTTTCATTGCATTTGCTGTTTATAAAGATTGGCATTTGATATATCAATGGTTGATAAAATTTGTGCAGCCTGCACTCGGCTTTGCGGATCTCCATTTTTAAAAACACCAATGTATTCCTGCGATTTTCCCTGCACTAAAAATTGTGCAATCATCGTGTTTGGGTTTTGCTGATTAAAATCTTTTAATGATGATAAAGAATTAAGAATGCTTAAGCGTGCAACTGCAGTGCTGCTGTACATTTTATCTAAACCGTTGCGATAATAATTATAAATAATATCATGAATGCTGTTGTATCGTGTATTCGTTAAATTTTCTGCAAGCCAGTAACGGTTTCTTATACCATCAAAAGATTTCCACCCGGTTATGCCCTTTGCTTCGGGCGCATTGTTTACAATATTCTGCGCTTTTTGAAAATATGCATCACCGCCTTTTTCAGCAAAAGAATCATAATCAAGACCAATGATCATGTACACATAATATGCAAAAATGGCTGTAAGATTTGCCGTAAGTGCATCCGTTCCCTGAACGCGGTTTTCATTAAAATCAAGCGGTTGAAACTGCACATATTTAAATTGCACTTCCGCATCCTGGTAATTAATTAATGCTGTTTGATACGATGCATTATACACCGGTCTTGCAGCTTGTATTGCCAGCGATGCCTGGTAATTATTATCCTGATCAACGCTTTGCACTGTTAAAATAAAACTGCAATGTATTTTTTCCTGCACCTGAAAAGCATCGTTCGTCCACTTGCGGCTGTTAACAAATGTTGTAAGCTGGTTTTGCAAATTTGTAAATACAGATTTATCAACGGAAGTACCAACCTGCTGCGCAAAAACCGTAACTACCGCCTGTAATTCCTGCGCATAAGTTGCAGTTGCAGCAGCAATCAAAATAAAAAAGAGAAATGTTTTTTTACGCATGAATTTTTTGAATAATGAGTTCAACAATTTTATTCGCAATTTCTTTTTTACTTGCAGTTGCAAGTTCAGCACTTGTTTCATCAGCAAAAAAAACAGACACTTTATTTGTATCAAAACCAAAACCTGCATCTGCATCTTTTAAAGAATTTAAAACAATCATGTCTGCATTTTTTGTTTTTAATTTTTTAAGCGCATTTTCTTTTTCATTATTTGTTTCTAATGCAAACCCAACCAAAAACTGATCTTGTTTTTTTTGAGCGCCGAGTGTTGCCAGAATATCTTTTGTTTTTACAAGCTGCAGCGAAAATTCTGTTTTATTTTTTTTGATTTTTTCTGTTGAAATTTCCGCCGGTTTATAATCTGCAACGGCAGCAGCCATAATTTCAATATTCATTTCATCATGCAATTTTATGCAGGCATTAAACATTTCTTCAGCGGTTTTAACGTTAATGATATGTATGCCTTTATATTTTTTTGTTTGATGAACAGCGCCGCTTACAATTGTAACGTCGGCACCTTTTTCATACAAAGCTTCAGCCAGCGCAAAACCCATTTTACCTGATGAATGATTACCTACAAAACGCACCGGATCAAGCGGTTCGTATGTTGGGCCGGCAGTTACCAATGCTTTTTTATTTTTTAAAACATTTTGCCTCAAAAAATTTTCATATAAAAAAGAAACAATGGCTTCAGGTTCAGCCATTCTGCCTTCACCAGTTAAGCCGCTTGCAAGCTCACCGTTTTCTACATCAATTAAAATATTTCCATATTGTTTTACTGTTTCAATATTTTTTTTGGTTGAAGGATGATGCCACATATCTTCATCCATTGCGGGTGCAATTATAACAGGGCAAGTTGCCGAAAGATAAACAGCGAGTAATAAATTATCACATTGCCCGTGCGCCATTTTTGCAAGTGTGTTGCAACTTAACGGAGCCACAAGCATTACATCGGCCCAGCGGCCAAGCATCACATGATTTGCCCAATTATTTTCTGAAGAAATCTCGCTTAAAACTGTATTTTTTGTAAGCGTTGAAAGCACAAGTGGCGACACAAAATCTTTTGCAGCAGGCGTTAATATTACTTTTACTTCTGCACCTTCTTTTATTAATAACCTTGCAAGCAAAATAGATTTATATGCTGCAATGCTTGCTGTTATTCCGAGTAAAATTTTTTTTCCTTTAAACATGTATAGATAAAAAATGCCGCAAGTGCGGCATTAAAAATACAATTTAGCAGATTAACGAAAAAGGTCATCATCGTTTCTTCTGTAATAAATTTTTTCTTCTAAAAATTCCTGTGTTGCAAGAATAGCAGGATTCGGCATTTTTTCGTACGCCTTTGATATTTCTATCTGCTCTTTATTTTCATGAATTTCTTCAAGACTGTCTGTATGACTTGCAAATTCTTCCAGCTTATTATGCAGCTCTTCTTTTATGGCAATATTTATCTGGTTTGCTCTTTTGGCAATAATTGCAATAGACTCATACAAATTTCCTGTTCTTGATTTTATATCAAGTAAATTTTTTGTTTCAACAGTGTTCAGCGTATTAGCGCTGAGTTGTCGCCTTAGTTTGCTCATTATTTTGTGTTTGAAGTTTTTTTAAATTGGTTTCTGAAAGCGTTTTATAATTGGTTGCATCTGCCATTAATTTGCTGCCGGGAAAACGTTGCGCAAAATCGTTTACATCTGTAACTACTTTTTCAAATCTTTCTTCCTGTTTGGCAACAACACTCATTTCTGCATAACGGTAATAAGATTTTATTGAACTTAATGCATACATATCGCTGTTTTCAGAATCTGGAAAATCATCTATCAAAACAGAAAATGCAACGCCTGCAGATTTAAAAAATCCTAAATCGTAATATAATTTGGCATTATTAAATTCTTTTAATTCTAATTTTTTTCTGCACACATCAATTATTTCATTTGCCTCAGCAATTCTTTTTGACTCAGGATGTGTATTTATAAATGCCTGCAGCAATGCAATTGTTTTAACCGTGTTTGTTTGATCAAGATCTACTTTTGGCGATTGCTTATAATAAGCCATGCAACGCATAAATTCTGTTTCTTCAACCTTTGGACTGTTTGGAAAATTTTCGCCGTAAGTTTTAAAAAGATTTTCCGCATTCATGTAATCTGACTGATAATAGGCCGTGTAAGCATACTTATAATAAATATCTTCAAACCGCGGATCACCTTTATAAAGCGGCAACAGATCTGCATACAATTGTTGCGCTTTATCGTAATCTTTGTTTGCATAATATTGCTCAGCCATCTTCAATTTATATTCTTTATCCTTGCTTTTCATTACATGTCCAAATTTGGAAGTGCATGAAGCGAGTAATAAAAAGCTCAATAAAATTCCGGGTAAAAATTTCATAAAAACGTGCAAAGATAATTTTTTCAGCCAAATTAGGTACACAGCTTTCAGATTAAGCAGTTATACAAGTTAATAAAAACAAAAATCTGCTGTTCAATAAACAAATGAAAGATGATTTAGTAAACTGATTGGCCGCGTAAATGTCGAACTTTGCAAAAAAAGTTATTGATGAAAAAATTATTTGTTTCAATATTATTTTTTAACATTTTTTGTTTGATGCTTGATGCACAAAACAATACAGATGCGCAAAGTGTTTTAGATAAAACAACCGCAAAATTTCAATCTGCAAAAGGCATTAATGTTAGCTTCTTATTAACACAAAAAGATAAATACGGCCATGTTTTATCTTCTTCAAAAGGCATATTAAAAATAAAAGGTTTAAAATATTATATTAAACAAGGTGATAATGAAATCTTCAGCAATGGCGAACAGGTTTGGAATTACGACGGGCAAAATGAAGTAACTGTTGCAAAGGTTGATAATGATGATGACGAATTATCGCCCAAACAAATAATTACCGGTTTTGACAAAAAAGATTTTGATGCAAAACTGCTGGCTTCATCTGTAAATTACCAGGTGCAATTAACGCCTGTTGATAAAAGAAAAAATTTTAAACAGGTAATTCTTTACATCAACAAACAAAATTATCTGATAACAAAAGCAGTTATTACATATAAAACAAACGAAATAACCGATATAAATTTCAGCAATATTTCTCTTAATAATTCTTTTAAAGATGATGAGTTTGTTTTTGATGCTTCCAAACACAAAGGCGTTGAAGTAATAAATCAATAACTAATTTCTGTTTACAGGTTTTTTGCTCAGTTTTGCAAAAAATGCAGCAAAAAATAATTATTGCAATTGATGGATATTCATCGTGCGGCAAAAGCACGCTGGCAAAACAGTTAGCTAAAGAATTGCAGTATATATATGCAGATAGCGGTGCCATGTATCGTGCAATAACTTTGTATTTTTTGCGTAATTCAATTCAGCCTGAAAATAAAAAAGAAGTAGCAGCGGCTTTAAAAAATATTCATCTTGCATTTGTTGTTGATGTTGCTGCCGGTAAAAGCGATATTTATTTAAATGATGAAAATGTAGAATTAAATATTCGCGATATGGTTATTAGCGAAAAAGTTAGTGAAGTTGCTGCTGTAAAAGAGATAAGGAATTTTGCAGTGATGCAGCAAAAACAAATAGGAAAAAATAAAGGCGTTGTTATGGATGGAAGAGATGTTGGTACCACTGTTTTTCCTGAAGCTGAATTAAAAATTTTTATGATTGCAGATATTGCAGTGCGTGTTGAACGAAGATTTAAAGAGTTGCTTGCCGTTAATAAAAATATTACGGTTGATGAAGTAAAACAAAATCTTGAAATGCGTGATTATGTTGATAGCAACAGGGAAGTTAGTCCGTTAAGAAAAGCCGATGATGCAATAGTGCTGGATAATACAAATCTTACAATGGCACAGCAATTGAAATTAGCTTTGCAATGGGCACAAGAAAAAATGAGGCAGATAAAATAAATCCGGAACGTGGGTTATGCATGAAATAGAACCATTTTATAACTGGCGGCATTCATATATTTCTGAAGAAGATCCAAAATCTCCGTTCTTCGGCAGGGTATATAGTGAGTTTGAATTTACACAGGCAGTATATAATTATTACATCCATCCGCAATGGGATGAATTTGGCAGCCGCACTTTGTATTTAAAAATAATTTATGCAGATTATGAACTTGGTTATGCGGTTATTGAAATGATAGGTGAATGGAATGATGCCATTGAAAATGATATCATGACATTAAAACGGGATGTTATTGATGTTATGATAAATAATGGCATTAATAAATTTATATTGATAACAGAAAATGTGCTCAACTATCACAGCGGCGATAAAGATTATTACCAGGAATGGTTTGAAGAAAATGAAGAATCGGGCGGATGGGTTGTTGCATTAAATATGAGCGAAGCTGCGCAGTATGATTTCAGGCGAAGACGCATCAATAATTTTATTGAACTAATGTGCTTGCCCGATTGGCGTATTTATAAACCATACCATCTTTTTAAAAAAATAGAAAGTGCATTAAATAACAGGCTTGCAAATGATTAATGCATTTTTAAATTATATAAGCACTTATATAATTTATATAACCACTTATACATTATCATTTTATTAGCAAATTAATTTGTGTAATAAATACACATTGCATATCTTTGCAGGGCCAATTCAAAAATGATCATTACTAATTGGGCAAGCATTACCAAATGCAATTTCTTACTCGATTGCCTGTTCATAGAAAAATTTTTTTTATTGATTAAAAAGAACAATTATGAAACAGGAAGCAAACAACTCAAAGGTTTATCTTGATCAGGATGAAATAAACATGCTGACCGAAGAAGTAAAAGAAACCGTAGCAGCCGATATTAACCTCAAACAGGAAAATGAGCATAAAAATATATTTAGTGCTGCTGACCTCTGGAGAATTCAGCGATTAAAAAGCAGAAACCAAAGAAGGTCAACACCGTGGAATTAAAAAAAAGGCCCCTTTAAAACGGGGCTTTTTTATTTAATAAATTGATTGAATTTTACCCGCAATAATTTTTATAAAATATATTTTTTTGTTTTCGAGAAAATCGGGCACAAAAGAAGTTGGTGAAAGCCTTACCGGTTTAAAATTATAATCATTGGCAATTTTATAAGATGTATCTGAAACATTATTTATAAAATTATCCGGATGTAAAAGCATCAGCTTTGTAAAATGATACATTGTTTCATATCCTTTAAAAACCATATCACTTGGCCTTGAGTAAAATGAAGCTTTGTATTTATCTGCAAGCGAATCAAGAGAATTGTTATTGCCAGGCAAATAATTATACGGCGTTGTTATTACAATTTGAATTTTTGCAGCATCATTGCCGGTTGTTCCGCTCATGCCGTTCCAGGTGGGCATTCCTATTAAAACAGTTGAATAAGCAGCACCATTATCATTCAAAGTTTTTATAAGCGCTTTTCCAAAATTTTCATACAGGCTTCCGCATAAAACTATATTTTGAGAAGTGCTGTCTAAATGCTTCATTACATCTTCATCTTTAAAATCATCATCTAAAATAATGGTTGAAAAGCTCAGCAGATGATCAGCATTTAACTCATCTGTAATTCTGTCTTCGAGCAAACCTTTACGTGTAAATAATATAATTTTTTTTCCGCGGTAGTTTCTTAAAAGATAATCATGCAAGGCATTGATATGCGTTTGCCACGTTGGATTTACCATTACAAAAAAAGGATTATTATTAAGATAAGCATCGTTTGGAAAGGTTGCAGAAATAACCGGTATGCTGTTTTTTGCAGAGAAATCTGATATGGTTTTTTGTTCTGCAGAATTTGAAATGGATGCAAGTATTAAAGAAAAATTCATCGGCTGCATTGCATCAGTTAATTGCTGCATTGTTTGATTTTCTTTATGTGTATCATAAATCCAAACTTCAATATTTGCGTTTTCTTTTTGTAAAGAATCTATCGCCATCATAACGCCGCTGTAAAAATCAAGACCAGATAAAAAATATTGCGGAATTCTTGAATTACTTAAATTATATTGATAACCGTTAAAAGCTGAATCTAAATTTAATGGCACAAGCACTGCAATGCGCAGCGGCTGGTTTGCAGTATCGCCTGCTTTTAATGTATGAAATGAAATGATTAAAAACAGGCAAAGAAAAATTTTTTTAAATGATTGCATACGGATGCGGAATTAAAATTTAACATCTATTCCCACTCAATTGTTGATGGCGGTTTACTGCTTATATCATAAACAACGCGGTTAATGCCGCGAATGTTATTGATGATTTCACTGGATACATGCGCTAAAAATTCGTAAGGCAAATGCGCCCAATCGGCCGTCATTCCATCAACCGAAGTTACAGCACGCAATGCAACGGTATATTCGTAGGTGCGCTCATCACCCATAACGCCAACGCTTTTAACCGGCAGTAAAATTGCGCCTGCCTGCCATACCTTATCATACAATGTATGTTCTTTTAAAGCGCTTATAAAAATATCATCCGCTTGTTGCAACAACGTAACTTTTTCTTCCGTTACATCACTTAAAATTCTTATGGCAAGGCCAGGGCCGGGAAAAGGATGCCGGCTAATCATATCTGCAGGAATGCCCAGTTCAATACCAACTTTTCTTACTTCATCTTTAAATAAAAACCGCAAAGGTTCAATTAAAGAAAGATGCATTTTTTTTGGAAGACCGCCAACATTATGATGCGATTTTATGGTAACCGAAGGGCCATGCACACTTACACTTTCAATTACATCAGGATAAATGGTTCCCTGGCCCAAATATTTTACATCTTTAATTTTTAAAGCTTCCTGCTGAAAAACATCAATAAATAATTTGCCTATTGTTTTTCTTTTTTCTTCAGGATCAGTTTTATGTTTTAATGCTTCATAAAAAATTTCTTTTGCATTAATACCGGTTACATTAAGGCCTAAATTTTTATACGTTGAAAGAACAGATTCAAATTCATTTTTGCGCAGCACGCCATTATCAACAAAAATTCCATGCAGCCTGTTGCCAATGGCTTTGCTGACAAGCGTTGCAGCAACGGTGCTATCTACACCACCGCTTAAAGCCATTATTACCTGCGCATCACCAATTTGGTTTTTTAAGGCATCTACAGTTTCATGAATAAAAGAAGAGGGTGTCCAATTTTGCTTGCATCCGCAGATATTCACCAAAAAATTTTTTATGATCTTTTTTCCTTCGGTTGAATGATATACTTCAGGATGAAACTGCAAACCGTATAATGGTTGACAGTTGACAGTTGATAGTTGACCGTTAATATTATTTCTGTCATCTGTCATCTGTAAACTATCAACTTTTTTAAACGCTGCAACCGGAATACTTGCAGTAGTTGCCAGTAAATTAAAACCTTCGGGCAGTTGTGTAATTGTATCACTGTGGCTCATCCAAACCTGCGAATTTTCATCAACATCAGCCAATAAAATATCATCTGATTGTTTGTGAAGTTTTGCCCTGCCAAATTCACGCTTATTCGATTTTTCAACCCTTCCTCCAAACTCTTTTACCGTTAATTGAGCACCATAACAAACGCCAAGAACCGGTATTTTTTTTATAAAGGAAGAAATGTTTACGGAAGGTGCATTTGCATCGTTCACACTAAAAGGCGAGCCGCTTAAAATAATTCCTTTGATGCTTTCATCAATATTAAAATGTTTGTTGAAAGGAAGAATCTCGCAGTAAACATTTGCTTCTCTTACTGCACGTGCAATTAATTGAGTGTATTGGCTTCCAAAATCGAGCACCAGGATTTTTTCCGTCATAAATAAATGCGAAGATAATGTTTTGAAAAATGGTTAACGATGCATCTGTACTTACAATCTTCTTAAAAAATTTCTTTTAGATAAATATTATTAACGATGCTTTATCCGCTAATTTTATCCGCTAAAAAATCACACCATGAGAATATTGTTAACTGCTTTTATTTTTATAATTGTTTTTGGTTCTTGCAATTCATTTAATAAAACAATAAGCGGCAACGGGCATATCACAACGTCTGAAAGAAATGTGCCTGCATTTAAAAATATCAGTTGTGCAGGAAATTACGATGTTAGTATTACGCAGGGAAATGCACCATCTGTGAAAATTGAAACAGATGATAATCTGCAACAGTATATTGTTACTGATGTGAATGGTGATGAGTTGAATATTCATACGCAGAGAGACATAAATATTCGTGCTTCGAACAAAATAAAATTATACATTACCACAAACAAGCTTGAAGGGTTTAAATTAACCGGAAACGGCACCATTTCAACCACAAATAAAATTACAGGCGGCGATCATTTAAACCTGCAAATTGCGGGTGCCGGAAACATGCATTTTGATGTAAATACGCCAACTATAAATTCAAGTATTTCCGGCACCGGCGACATTTATATAACAGGTGAAACAAAAGATTCTAAAATAGAAATTGCAGGCAGCGGCAACTACCATGCAGAAGATTTAAAATCAGAAAATGCTGTTGTAAAAATTGCCGGTTCGGGCGATGCACGTTTGTATGCCGACAGCACGCTTAACATTAATATTGCGGGTGTTGGAGACGTGTATTATCACGGCAATCCATCCATCACTCAAAACATTGCAGGATCAGGAAAAATTAAAAAATTAGAATAGCTTAAATTATATTTTCTTTATTCTTTCAAAAATTTATTGAGCGAAGCTCCAAGAATATGTGTCCATCCTTTTTCAAAACTTTGGCGTGCAAAATCAGGATTGTTTTGAGGAAATGATTCCAGCCCTTCATGCGTAAGTTTCAATCGTGTTGAATTGCCTTCTTCAAACAACTCCCATGTAACGTAAGATATGCCTTCATAATTCTCATATTGCCAACTGTGTTTTAATTTTTTATTCGGTATAACTTCAATAATCTTACATACATGATGATATGTTTTTTCATCTGATTTGCCATCAAACCTAAACTCAAATCCCAACTCAGGTTTAAAATCATCCACATCAAAATACCATTGCTTCATTTGATTTTTATCAGTAATTGCCTGCCATATTTTTTCTGCAGAAGCGTTGTAGCTGCGTTCAATTACAAATGGTTGTTGTGTTTGCATAAAAATTACTTTTTTGTTTTTCTGGTGATTTTTTTTACAACTTTTTTATGTGTTTTAAATGCAGGTTGATTGTTTTCCTGCTGTAAAAATTTATCAAGCGCATCTAATTTTTTTGTCCAGAAAACACGGTACTGTTCAACCCAGTCTGAAACTTTTTGAAGCGATTTAAAATTTATTTCGCAATACCTTTCTCTGCCGGTTTGTTTAATAATAACCAGCCCGCATTCACTTAATATTTTAATATGTTTTGATACGGCCGGGCGGCTTATATTAAAATTTTCCGCAACTCCGTTAAGGGTGAGAGGTTGTTGCACAAGCGTATGAATTATTTTGCGCCTGGTAGGGTCTGCAATGGCTTGAAAAACATCTCTTCTCATAATATATGTGTAACTGTTTGGTTACAAATATATGTAACCAAACGGTTACAAAAAAATTAATTATCGTTTTAAAGAATGAATTCGCTTCATTTCAAAAAATTTTGTATAAGCATGTTTAGATTGTATTTTGCCTTATACAATAATTTTAATGTCTCCATATTTTCTTTTTGTTTTTGTATTGATTTATTTTTTGTTATTGCTTGGCGTGGCCTGGTACACCAGCCGCAACGCAGATAATAATTCATTTTTTATTGGCAACCGCAACAGCAACTGGATGCTCGTTGCATTTGGAATGATCGGCACATCGTTAAGCGGTGTAACCTTTGTAAGCGTGCCGGGAACCGTTGGCAGCAATGGTTTTGGCTACTTTCAGGTGGTTATTGGAAATTTTATCGGTTATTGTTTAATAGCATTTATACTGTTGCCTTTATATTATAAAATGCAGGTAACATCAATTTATAATTATTTATTAAACCGGTTTGGAAAAGCATCATATAAAACCGGCGCTTTATTTTTTATTATTTCAAGAATATTGGGCGCAACTGCAAGATTATATTTAGTGATAAATGTTTTGCAGATCTTTATTTTAGATAACATGCAAATTCCCTTTTGGCTAACAACATTTATTATTCTTTTAATGATATTGTTATACACTTTTGAAGGCGGCGTAAAAACCATTGTTTTTACTGATATGCTTCAAACCACCTGCATGTTGCTTGGTCTTATTGTTTGCATTTATTTTATAATGAAAGCGCTTGCATTTTTCATTTGGCGATACCATTCAATCATTACAAAATAACGGCTACACAAAAATTTTTAATAGTGATGTAAAAAGCGGTTCCTTCTTTTTAAAACAAATTATTGGCGGCGCATTTTTAACTATTGGAATGACGGGTCTTGACCAGGAAATGATGCAGAAAAATATTAGCGTAAAAACGTTGAAAAATTCGCAAAAGAACATGATCACCTTCAGTTTAATTTCTGTTGGTGTAAATTTTTTGTTTTTGTTTTTGGGCGGATTATTGTATGTGTTTGCGGCAACAAAAAACATTGCAATAAAAGGCGATGATCTGTTTCCGGCAATTGCTTTACATTCTTTGCCATCACTGGTTGCCATCATTTTTATTATTGGTTTAATATCAGCTTTATTTCCAAGCGCAGACGGCGCTTTAACTGCATTAACTTCATCTTTTTGTATTGATATTTTAGGGTTGAAACGCAAAAAATCCATCACAGAAAATCAAACAAAAAAAATAAGAATTACAGTGCATGTAACGTTTGCTGTAATTTTCTTTTTATGCATCATGATTTTTAAATGGATAAACGATAAATCTATTATTGATGTTATTTTAAAAGTGGCAGGCTACACGTATGGCCCTTTACTCGGCCTGTTTTTATTTGGCATTTTTACAAAACGAAGGTTGCCGCAAAACGTATGGATGGTTGCCGTTTGCTTTATTGCGCCGATTATTTCGTACATATTAAGCATTAATGCTGTTAAATGGTTTAACGGATATTCAATAGGAATAGAGTTGTTACTTATAAATGGCTTGCTTACTTTTGCGGGGCTTTTAATTATTTCAAAGCCAATTGCACATACAAATGCAATGGATAAATAAACTTGCAGAAGATTATTCATCAGCATATACAACACCGCTTGATGATGTGTTGCAAAAAATATATGATGATACTGTTGCCCATCACGAGCATGCGCACATGATGAGCAGTGATGTGCAGGGAAAATTTTTAGAATTTATTAGTTCTTTGCATCAGCCAAAATATATTTTAGAGATAGGAACGTTTACAGGTTTCAGCGCAATTTGTTTGGCAAAAGGTTTACAAAAAAATGGTGAATTGCACACCATAGAATTACGTGAAGACGATGCTAACACGGCGTGGAAAAACATTTCCGCCGCTGGCGCAAGTGAAAAAATACATTTACATATTGGTGATGCAAAACAAATTGTTAAAGAATTAAATTATAAATGGGATCTGGTTTTTATAGATGCTGATAAAACTTCTTACATAACATACTACGAAGAAGCTTTGCAGCGTTTAAGTGACCGGGGTTTTATTCTGGCTGATAACGTTCTGTTTCATGGCCAGGTGCTTGAAGAAAAAATTGACGGAAAAAGCGCAAAAGCTATTGTTGAATTTAATAATCACGTGTTGAATGATCAGCGGACCGAACAGGTTTTTTTAACCGTAAGAGATGGTTTGCTGCTGATAAAAAAGAAATAAGGATGAAGAAATTTCTTGTTTTATTTTTTGCCGCTGCATGTTTGGGTGCAAAAGCGCAAAACAACGATGCCGTTTATGCCTATATTGATCAATACAAACAGTTGGCAATTGATGAAATGTTACGCACCGGCGTGCCTGCATCAATTACTTTGGCGCAGGGAATTTTAGAATCAAATGCAGGCCAGTGCCCGCTTACACAACAATCGAATAATCATTTTGGAATTAAATGTAAAACAGATTGGGCGGGTGATGTTGTTTATCATGATGATGACACAAGACATGAATGTTTCAGAAGATATAATTCTGCAGAAGATTCTTACCGCGATCATTCCAACTTCTTAAAAACCCGGCCTAATTATGCTTTTCTTTTTGATTTGGATGTTACTGATTACACGCATTGGGCTTATGGTTTAAAATCTGCCGGTTATGCAACTAATCCTGCTTATGCAACTTCAATTATTACAACAATTGAAAAATATAATTTAGAACAATATACAGATATTGCATTGCATCAAAGCCATGAAATAAATGTTGCATCATCAAATGTTCAACCACAGCAGCAATTCGAATTTAAAAATGCTGCACCGCTTCAAAGCGAAGAAAATAAACAGGCAATCACTCAAACCAATGTTCAGCAGGTGCAATATCCTGACGGTGTTTTTCGCATCAACCAGGCAAATGTATTGTATGTAAAACCAGGCACATCTTTATTTGCAATAGCCACTCAATACGATATTCCGTATAAAAAATTGCTTGAGTATAATGACCTGGATAATGTTGATATTGTGCAGCAGGCAATGCTTGTTTATCTTGAAAAAAAACCAAAACGCGGCGCCAAAGATTTTCATATAGTTCAGCCAAATGAAAAGCTGCATGATATTGCACAGGAAGAAGGTGTGCAACTGCAAAGCTTAATGGCATATAATAATTATCAGAAAGATAACCAGCCAAAACCTGGCGACAAAATTATATTGCGTTCAGAAAACAAAAAACTGTTTTGATTTGCATTTAGTTTGCAATATCTAAAACAGTTACATGCAGCAAATACGGGTTCACGATAAAATTTTCATTCCATATTTATCGCAGTTAGAAATTGAAGAAGCAATAAAAAATCTTGCTGAAAAAATCAATGCAGATTATGCTGGTGAAAGCCCGTTATTTATTGCCATTTTAAACGGCTCTTTTATGTTTGCCGCAGAACTATTTAAACATCTTTCTATCCTGTCAGAAATATGTTTTATAAAATTGGCTTCTTATAAAGGCACTGCTTCATCAGGCCATATTATTACATCCATCGGGCTCGATGCAGAGATAAAAAACAAGCATATAATTATACTGGAAGATATTTTAGATACCGGCAACACTTTAAGCCAGTTTCTTCCGCAAATAAAAAATCTGCAACCGGCTTCTTTAAAAATTGCGGCGATGCTGCAAAAGCCTGAAGCAGCTATTCATAAAATAGAACTTGATTATAACTGCTTTAAAATTCCAAACAAATTTGTAATAGGTTTTGGTTTGGATTATAATGGTTTGGGAAGAAACTTTCCAGCCATTTACACATTGAAAGAAGAATAATTTTATTGATATAATTTGTTGATATTTTATGAAACCGATCGTTCAAATATCTCTTGATCTAACCAATATTGATGAAGCTCTGGAAACTGCAGCAATGGCTATGCGGGCAGGTGTAGATTGGCTGGAAGCAGGAACGCCGTTTATTTTGGCTGAAGGATTCATGCAGTAAAACGGCTACGCGAAACATTTCCTAACGTACCGATAGTTGCGGATCTTAAAAACAATGGACGGTGGCTATCTTGAAGCAGAAATGATGGCAAAAGCCGGTGCTACTCATGTAGTTGTTATGGCAAGAGCGCATGAAGAAACGATTAAATGTGTCGTAAATGCCGGGAGTGATTTTAATAGTAAAAGTGATGGGTGATAATTTGGTTGTGAAGATATGGTTGCTGCAGCAAAATGGCTGGAAAATCTGGGTTGTGATTTTGTAATTCATCATATAGGCTATGATGAACGCAGAGGAATAGCTGCGAAAGGCATGCGTATGCCCAGCCCTCTCGACCAACTTCGTGAGAGTAGTAAAGCAGTGAATATTCCTGTACAGGCTGTTGGCGGATTAACTATTGGAACAAGCGATCAAATGCCCAGACTTACGGTGCCCCGTTGGTTGTATTGGGCGCTCCTCTTACCATTGACGGTAGAGTTTCAAAACAGCAGGTGGGGATCTTGAAATCTTCATTGCGCTTGATTTGCGACAAAATCCATTCGTATAATATATTAATACTATAACGATTTTAAATAATTGAAATCATCTGCCGTTGTAAACTTTGCTGCCAAAAAGGCTCAGTAGAAATCAGCGAAATTGATAAACCTTACATTGGTGAAGATGATGTACTTCTTGAAGTTGCCAATGTTGGTGTATGTGGAAGCGACCTGCATCAATGGACTGCCGATCATAGCTGGACAGTCAATTATCCTGTGGTATTAGGCCATGAATTCGGAGGATATATTATTGAAACCGGTAAAAGAGTTAAGAAATGGAAAGAAGGCGATAAAGTAGTAAGTGAAACCGCTGCTGTTATTGACTAAATAATCCAATGTCAAGAACCGGCTTGTATAATCTTGATCCGACCAGAAAAGGTTTTGGTTATGGCGTAAATGGCGCAATGACCAGTTATGTAAAAGTTCCTGCACGTTGTTTGCATCGGTTCCTGAAGCAATTTCTTTTGAAGAAGCATGCCTTACAGAACCTTGTTGCGTAGCCTTCAGTGCTGTAATTGCAAACACCCGGATTATCCCGGGCGACCGCGTTATTGTTCTTGGCCCGGGCACTATAGGAATCTTATGTGCAGCCATGGCAAGATTTGCGGTGCGGAAGTGGCTGTGGTAGGACTGGAAACAGACCTGCATCGTTTGGCAATCGCTGAACAATATGGTTGTGAGAGTATCATTGGAGATGCCACCGAATGGGCCAAGCAACGAGATGGACTAGGTGCAGATTGTGTGATTGATGCGGCCGGGGCGAGTATGACATTAAAAATGGCGCTGCAACTCGTAAGGCCGAATGGAAAAATCACAAAAGTAGGTTGGGGCCCGCAGCCTTTGGAATTTTTCACTTGATCCTTTAGTTCAAAAAAATATAACATTACAGGGAAGTTTTAGCCATAACTGGCCCATGTGGGAGCGCGTTATTGCGTTACTTTCAAGCAGACAATTAAATGTAAAGCCTATTATCGGTGGAGTTTGGCCAATTACAGAATGGCATACAGCATTTGAAAAAATGCACAAAGGAGAAGTGGTAAAAAGTGTACTCAAACCGGTTTAATAAATTAATATGCGATTAAAAGATAAAGTAATTATCGTTACTGGCAGCACCACGGGAATAGGGAAAGCCATTGCAATTAGATGTGTAAAAGAAGGTGCACGAGTAGTAATTCATGGCCTTGAAGAAGTTGGGGAAGGCAAGTGATTGCCGAATTGGGAGATGATAGAGCAGTATTACATATTGAAGACATAAGTAATGACGGCGCTGCCGAACGGCTGATTGACCTTGCTATAAAATCTTTTGGTAAACTAGATGCTGTGGTAAATAATGCAGCGATGGTCGTTTCATCAAATATTCACACTACAGATAAAGCTTTTATTGAGAAGATTTTGAAGTGAATACGATCGCACCATTTCTGCTTAATCAAAGCGGCATTGAATGAATTATCAAAACAACAGGTTGTGTATTAAACATAGGATCAGTAAATGCCTGGAGCGGCGAACCTAACCTTTTTGCTTACAGTATTTCAAAGGGTGCGATTAATGACTATGACAAGAAATCTTGGGTGATACTTTGCATCGGGAAAATAGTGTTCGGGTAAATCAAATCAATCCTGGTTGGGTATTACAGAAACAGAAAAGGAACGAAAAAAGGAACATGGCCTTCAGAAGATTGGTATAAAGATCTTCCTTCAGTATATGCGCCTGCAGGGCGTATTATTATGGCCGTCAGGAAATTGCCGCTGCCGCGATTTATTGGCTTGCGTGATGAAAGCGGTCCTATTAGCGGACAGGTTGTTGATTTGGAACAACATCCTTTTATCGGACGCAATCCGCCAAAAGATTCTTCAACAATAAATTAAAATGAAATTTCATAATGCTATGCAGACTAAAAAAATCAAATGATGTAATTATTTATTTGACCTGAATTGCCCGACCTGAATTGTCCCGATCTGAATTACCCGACTGAATTGCCCTGACCTTCAGGTCAGGGAGACAGAATAAATATTTATAAATGGGCTTTAGCCCCAAATTCATTAATAAGTGGGTTAAAGGCTTTTAATTTAAATTCAATAAATCCACGACTTAAAAGTCGTGGCAATTAATTTAATTCTTTTATGCCCAAATTAGCAGTATTTCCAAAAGCATTTATGCATGCGTTATGTAAAGATGGAAGCATGAATTTATCTGAATGGATAAAACTCGCATCGCAATTGGATGTTGATGGTTTGGAATGGTATGCAGGTTTTTTGGAAATGAATGATGAAAGTAATTGGCAGAAGTTTCGGAAGCAATGGCAGAAGACAATGGCAAAACGATTCCCATGATGTGTTGCTCACCTGATTTTACACATTCTGATAAGGCATTCCGGCAAAAAGAAATTGAAAAAGAAAAGATGGATTGATATGACTTTTGCACTAGGAGGTTCTTATTGCCGTGTGCTTTCCGGTCAGCGAAGACCTGAGCTTTCAATTGATGAAGGTATAAAATTAGCAGCAGAATGTATTTAAGCTTGCTTACCTTATGCAGCAGAAAGAAACATAACACTTATTTTCGAAAATCATTACAAAGATGATTTTTGGTTGTATCCTGAATTTGCACAAAAAGCAGATGTGTTTTGCAAACTTGCTGATGCGATTCAATCATCCTTTCTTTGGTGTTAATTATGATCCAAGCAATACTTATTTTGCAGGTGAAGATCCGATTGATTTATTAAAAAAATTGCTAATAGCGTAGTTACCATGCATGCAAGTGATCGCTATTTAAAAGAAGGAACAATTGAAGATTTGCGGAAAGAAGAAAACAGCGAAGGCTATGCAAAACGTTTGGCGCATGGCGAAATCGGAAAAGGTTTGAATGATTATGATGCAATTTTTTCAGAATTAAAACGCGTTGGGTTTAATAACTGGATAAGCATTGAAGATGGTGTTGAAGGCATGGACCAATTAGCAAAGAAGCGTTATCTTTTTTAAGAAAAAAAATTGCGATGTACTGGTAACCTTAAACACTCATAAATTTCGCTTCATGTTATGAAAACACTTCTTTTACTTTTTCAAAAAAGCTTTTTTCGCTTTTGCCGGGTTGCGGCTTAAAGTTGGGGCTGCCATTCATTTGGTTCAGCATTTCTTTTTCTTCATGTGTAATATTTTGCGGCGTCCAAACATTTACATGTATTAACTGGTCGCCTTTGCCGTAACCATTTACGTCAGGAAAACCTTTACCTTTTAACCTGAATATTTTTCCGCTTTGTGTGCCGGGCGGAATTTTTATTTTGGCTCGTCCATCAATGGTCGGCACTTCTACGTTGGTTCCAAACACCGCGTCGGGAAATGAGATATGCAATTCATACGCAACGTTTAATCCATCGCGCTGCAATTCTTTATGCGCTTCTTCTTCAATTAAAACAATCAAATCGCCAGCAGCGCCGCCGCGTTCACCCGCATTTCCTTTTCCGCCAAGACTTAACTGCATTCCTTCCTGTACGCCGGCCGGAATATTTATGTTTACCGTTTCTTCGCCATACACACGGCCTTCGCCTTTACAAACCGAACATTTATTTGTTATGATTGAACCTTCGCCATTGCAGGTTGGGCAGGTGCTTACGGTTTGCATTTGACCGAGAAAAGTATTGGTAACTTTTCTAACCTGGCCGCTGCCATGGCAGGTATTGCATGTTTGAATGCCGCCTTTATCTTTTGCGCCGCTGCCGCTGCAAGTGTTGCACGGCACATATTTTTTTACTTTGATGTTTTTTGTAACGCCTTTCGACATTTCTTCGTAATTCAACTTGAGTTTTATACGAAGATTGCTGCCCCGTGAGCCATGACCGCGGCTGCCTGCGCCGCTGCTTCTTCTTCCGCCACCGCCAAAAAAACTTCCAAAAATATCTTCACCAAAAATATCTCCAAACTGGCTGAAGATATCTTCCATATTTACGTTTTGGCTGCCGCTAAAACCTCCGCTGCCAGGCGCAAATGCTGCATGGCCGTACCGATCGTATTTTGCACGTTTATCTGCATCACTTAAAACTTCGTAGGCTTCGGCTGCTTCTTTAAACTTTTCTTCTGCTTCTTTGTTGCCCGGGTTTCTGTCAGGATGATATTGCATGGCCACTTTGCGGTATGCTTTTTTTATTTCATCCGCTGAAGCAGTTTTTGCAACGCTTAGTATTTCGTAATAATCTCTTTTCGTCATATCAGTTTTCCTCTTTATTTACCCACCACCACTTTTGCAAAGCGAATAATTTTATCATTCAAATAATATCCTTTCTGAATTTCATCAATCACTTTGCCCTTTTTGTTTTTTTCGGTAACAGGAATTTCGGTTATTGCTTCCTGCTTTTCAACATCAAAATCTGAATTTAAGCTTTTCATCGGTTTTAAACCCTTGCTTTCCAAATTTTTTCTAAGCTTATTAAATATCAGCAAAGCGCCTTCTGCAAACTGTTGCAGATCTCCTGAATTTTCTAATTGTTTTTCGGCACGTTCACAATCATCAAGCACATCTAACAACGAAACAATAATTTCTTTGCCTGCCGTTTGTCGTTAATTCAATATTTTCTTTAGCAGTTCTGCGGCGAAAATTATCAAACTCTGCAAACAGGCGTATGTATTTATCTTTTTGTTCCTGCAATTCTGCGGTTAATTTTTCGATGGCTGATTCGTTTTCGATTGCATCGTTCAAATGCGTGGTGCCCGCTGCATTTTCGTCAGCATTAATCCCAAAATCTGCGGTTTCTGTATTTAAATCCTGGTTAAAATCTTTTTCTTCCATAATTTTAAAGTAGCTACAAGATGGTCAAATTTTTTGCCAGCAATCAACAGCCGAAAAATTGTCATACAACAATAAAAAATCCGTTGTAAATTCTGCGCAATTTAGGTTACTAAACGTATAAATAATTATCTTCTTTATTTTAAAAAGTTGCCTGTAAATCAAAAAGTTTTAAATAAGATATTTAATTTCACAGAATCTAAACATTGAAAAAAACAATCGCTATGAAAAAAATTCTATTCTTTATCACAGTTTTATCTGCGCTGCAATTTTCAACTTCTGCCCAATCTAAAAGAGTTCAGGCAGTTAAAGCAAAGCCGTTTAATTTAAACAGGGTTGAGTATGGAACGTCTCCCGGTATTTCGGCTTGCGACACTATAAATTTAGATGTAGCAAACAGTAAGTGGAATGCATTTTTTTATCCTTACGGAACAGATGGTTATTTGTTTGGAACAAGCGATAACGCTGTTTACGGATTTAATGTAGTTGAAGATGCCAATTATTTTGATCTTTCTGCTTATAATTATGCTTATGTAAGTGGCGGACTTGCTTATTTTGCATTTGCAAACAGTAATGTGGCTGCAGATTTAAATAAAAATATTGTGTTTAAGATTTATGATGATTCTGCAGGTTCACCCGATCATTTGTTAGATTCTGCATCTGTGCCATTAAGCAAAATTCACCAGGATGTGCTGAATAATTATTTAACTGAATTTGCTTTTTCATCTGCAGTAGCAATTCCTGCTTCAAAAAAGTTTTATATATCAATTGATCATTCAAATTTTGTTTGGAGCGATACAACAAAAGATTCCATTGCCATTGTTGCTGATGGAAGTAACGACACAACGGCTGCAGCTTTTCAAAAAATTTATGTTGCAGGCCAGGGAGAAAGCTGGTTTCCGGTTAATGAAACCTGGCAGGACACTGCTGCCAACCCGCTTAATATAAATCTTTTTATTTTTCCTTATGTAAGCAATTCTGCAAGCGGTTGCGCAGTATTGCCGGTAAGCATGTTTAATTTCGGCGGCCAAATAAAAGACAACGATGCGTATTTAAACTGGAGCACAGCCAGCGAAATTAACAACAAAGGTTTTTCTGTTGAAAGAAGTAAAGACGGGCAAAACTTTGGAAGCATTGGTTTTGTAAAAGGCGCTGGAAATTCAAATAAAGTAACCAACTATACATATACTGATGCCACTTTAAAAGATATTGATGTTACAACCACATATTACCGTTTAAAGCAAGTTGATGTTGATGGAAAATTTACGTATTCAAAAGTACTGGCTTTAAACCTGAACAGTGTGGCCGGTTGGAAATTCTATCCAAATCCTGTAAAAAATGTTGCAACGGTTGAGTTGAATTTAAATACAGCTTCAAAAGTGAATGTGCAGGTTATTTCGCGTGATGGTAAAGTTGTATTGAATGCAGATAAAGGAGTTTTAACTTCAGGAAAACAGCAGGTTTTTGTTAATACACAAAATCTTTCTTCGGGCACTTATATTGTTCGTGTAATGGCAGGAAATAAAACGTACACTCAACTATTTATCAAAGAATAAATAAATAAACAAATAAAAAAAGCTGCAATAAAAATTGCAGCTTTTTTTATTTTAGGACGATAGAATTATCCGTTTATAATTTCTCCGCCATTTGGATGCAGAAACTGTCCCGCCATATAACTTGAATCATCTGTAGCTAAAAATAAATAACAGGGCGCAACTTCAACCGGCTGGCCTGCTCTTTTTATTGGTGTTTTTTTACCATGTTCGGCTGTTTTTTTAGCATCGTAGCTTGCAGGAATTAAAGGCGTCCAAATGGGGCCTGGCGCCACGCCATTAACGCGAATTCCTTTATCAATTAAGTTTTGTGCAAGGCTTCTTGTAAATGCAACAATAGCGCCTTTGGTAGAAGCATAATCTAATAAAGCAGGGCTGCCGCGATATGCCGTGACCGAAGCTGTATTTATAATTGCAGCACCTTTTTTTAAGTGTGCAAGTGCATATTTTGTTATCCAAAACATTGAAAAAATATTGGTTTCAAAGGTTTTAATAAGATTTTCTGTTTTCAAATCTTCAAGTGTTTCGGCCGTAACCTGCATGGCTGCATTATTTACAAGCACATCAAGCTTGCCATATTCATCTATCGTTTTTTTTATGGCATCTTTACAAAAATCTTCCTTGCTTACATCGCCCGAAATCAACAAACATTTACGCCCATATTTTTCAATAATACTTTTAGTATCGTTTGCATCTTCATGTTCGTTTAAATAAGCAATGGCAATATGTGCACCTTCTTTTGCAAATAAAATTGCAACAGCTTTTCCAATGCCGCTATCACCGCCTGATATAAATGCAACTCTATCATTCAGTTTACCAGAACCTTTTTTTTCAGGATAATCATACACCGGTTTCGGATCCATTTCCTGTTCGGTTCCCGGCAAATTTGGTTGTTCCTGCGGCGGAATTTCTTTCTTTAAATCTTCTTTCATAAATAGGGTTTTAGATTAGAAGATAATAATCATACCAGAAAAAAATTCATCAATTGTTTCAATATTTTTTTTCAGCTTAACATTATCTCTGCGATTAGCTAAGATTAAATGAATGCTTTTATATCATTCACCATTCACTCCTACCTTCGCAGTCTAACAAAAGTTGTATGGATTATCGCACAGAAAAAGATACGATGGGCGAAGTAAAAGTGCCTGCCGATGCATATTAGGGCGCTCAAACCCAACGCAGCATTGAAAATTTTAAGATTGCACAAGACATAAATAAAATGCCAAAGCCAATTATTTATGCATTTGCATATTTAAAAAAAGCTGCGGCCACTTACCAATTATGAATTAGGTGTTTTAGTCGAAGAAAAACGTGATGCTATTATCAAAAGTTTGTGATGAAATTTTAGAAGGAAAATTAGACGATCAGTTTCCGTTGGTGGTTTGGCAAACAGGCAGCGGCACACAAAGCAATATGAATGTAAATGAAGTGGTCGCTTATCGTGCACATGTTTTGAATGGCGGCACTTTAACCGATAAAGAAAAATTTTTGCATCCGAATGATGATGTGAATAAATCGCAATCATCAAACGATACATTTCCAACAGCCATGCATATTGCGGCATATAAAATGCTGGTTGAAACCACTATTCCCGGCATTGAAAAACTAAGAGATACTTTTGATGAAAAAAGTAAAGCGTTTATGGATGTTGTGAAAATTGGCCGCACGCATTTTATGGATGCAACACCGCTTACGCTGGGGCAGGAATTCAGCGGCTATGTTTCGCAATTAGATCATGGCTTAAAAGCAATAAAAAATACTTTGCCGCATTTAAGCGAACTGGCTTTGGGCGGAACTGCAGTTGGCACCGGCATCAACACACCAAAAGTTATGCAGAATTGGTCGCGAAAAAAATTGCGGAGTTAACCCATTTCCTTTTATCACCGCAGAAAATAAATTTGAAGTCATTAGCTGCGCATGATGCAATTGTTGAAGCGCATGGCGCATTAAAAACTGTTGCTGTTAGTTTGATGAAAATTGCCAATGATATTCGCATGTTATCATCCGGACCACGAAGCGGCATTGGTGAAATTTTTATTCCGGATAACGAGCCGGGTTCATCAATTATGCCGGGCAAAGTTAATCCCACGCAATGCGAAGCATTAACCATGATTGCTGCGCAGGTTTTGGGAAATGATGTGGCGATTAATATTGGCGGCGCAACCGGCCATTTTGAACTGAATGTTTTTAAACCAGTAATTATTTATAATTTTCTGCACAGCGCAAGATTAATCGGTGAAGGTTGTGTTTCATTTAATGATAAATGTGCTGTTGGCATTGAACCCATTGAATCAAATATAAAAAAACATGTTGATAATCATTGATGCTGGTAACCGCACTTAATACAAAAATCGGCTATTATAAAGCCGCAGAAATTGCACAAAAAGCGCATAAAGAAAATACAACATTAAAAGAAATGGCAGTAAAGCTTGGGTTATGTAACTCCTGAACAATTTGATGAATGGGTTGTACCTGCAAATATGGTTGGTGATTTAAAAAAATAAATTCACAAAGGCTGTCAACAATTTATAAAACTGCTTCGCGTTATACTTGTCGAACCAGGTTACTATTATTATGACAAGATTTATTTCTTATTTATTTTTTGTTTGCTGCACTGCAATTTTATTTTCTTGCCAGAAAGAATTAAGCGTTGAAACTTATTCTTCTTTAACCGGTGCAGGCAGTTTGTGGGATTCAAGCGGTAACTGCATGCCCGATTCTGTGCATGGTACTTTTTATGATGGTATTACACCTGGCAGCGATACCGCTTATGTTGAAGTGCAGGTAAACGTAACGGCAACCGGTTCTTATACCATTTCCAGCGATCTGCAAAATGGTTTTCAATTTTTTGATTCAGGTTTTTTCAGCAATACCGGCATCAATACAATTCGCCTAAAGCCTATCGGCACGCCTATTCTTCCTGTATCAGCAACATTTAATATAAGCTATGATAGTTCGTATTGCTCTTTTACAATAAATGTGCATGATAGCACCGGAACAGGTTTGGGCGGTAAACAACAGGATTCAACAGGAACCGGCGATCCTGATGCAGTGGGTGCATGGCAGTTTACAACGGCTGACGGCACTTTTAGCGGATCGATAGACACCGCTTCAATTGGCATTGATAGTTCAATTTGGAAATCTGGCGGTAAGATGCTTTATATACAAGGATTTACTTCAACAAAAGATACCACATTTCACATAATTACCTATTTGCCTTCAGGTAGCATAGCTACCGGCAGCTACACCACGCAGGCCGTGCCGCCTAATGCAGCAGGCATTTTTGCATATACACTTTCTTCTTCCGGAGAAGTAATTTACGATGCACTGCCTGATAATAATGCAACGGCAAGTAACGTAACAATAAACATTACTTCTTACGATAACACAACCAATATTATTAAAGGAACTTTTTCGGGAACTGCAGATGATTCAGGCGGAAATGCTACCGTTAATATAACCAATGGAAGCTTTACAGCTAAACTTACGCCGTAGCATTTGTAACAAATTAAACAGCCCTTGCTTTATCGTTTATTTCAGGCGTTACCTTAACGGATTGTTCTTTATGTTTTACAGGAAAAAATTTCTTTTGCCATATAAGCAAGGCAATAACGCCGATAGAAATTGATGAATCTGCCAAATTAAATACCGGGCTGAAAAACTCAAACTCCTGGCCACGCCAGTTTGCTACAGGAAACCATGAAGGATATGTGGTATGAATGATAGGAAAATACAGCATATCAACCACCTGCCCGTGAAAAAAAGAGGCATAACCGCCGCCTGCGGGAAATAGCGTTGCAACGGCAAATGGATTGCTGCTGCTGAAAATTAAACCATAAAACATACTGTCAATTAAATTACCAAAAGCGCCTGCATAAATTAAGGCAGCACAAATAATAAAACCCGTGTGATATTTTTTTGCAATGATCTGCCTTAAATAAAATGTACCAAGTATTACAGCAACCAAACGAAACAGTGTAAGCAAAATTTTTCCAAGGCCGCCGCCAAATTTTAAACCCCAGGCCATGCCTTCGTTTTCTACAAAATGCAAACGAAACCATGAACCGATAACATTGTGCTCTTCGCCTAAAGTATAATGTGTTTTAATATAAAATTTCAGCGCCTGGTCTGCAACAAGTATAAGAATAATTAAGAGTGCTACGCTTCTGCCTTTCATTGTTTCTGTTTGAAGAAAAAAAATAAATGCCGCAAATATAATATTTAAAGATGTGAGTGTTTGGTTAAGTTATTCTTCAATATAAATTCTTTTTACCCGCTGACTTATACCCGTTAAAATTTCATACGGAATGGTATTACAGTTTTGCGCCACCTCAACAACGCTGATATTATTACCAAAAATTTCTGCTTCATCACCTTCTTCAACACCCGGAATATTTGTTATATCAACCATCGTCATATCCATTGCAACAGTGCCAATAACGGGTGCAAATTTTCCATGAATAAAAACCTTACCAACGCCATTACTTAAGCTGCGGCGCAAACCATCTGCATAACCAATACGCAGCGTAGCAATTATTGAAGCAGTATAAATTTTACCGCGGCGGTTATAACCAACGGTATCGCCGCTTTCAACTTTTCTTATTTGTGCAATGGTAGTTTTTAAGGTTGCGGCCGGTTGTAATAAAAGTTTGTTGCTGTTGCTGCTGTCAATTCCATACAAACCAATTCCAAGCCTTACCATATCAAACTCCAATTGAGGCAGGCGAATGCTTGCTGCAGAATTAGAAAGGTGTTTAATAAATGTATAACCAATCGCCGCTTCAATTTTGTTGCATGCTTCTTTTAATCTTTCTGCCTGCAAAAAAGTAAATGCGTCTTCATTGGCATCTTCGCTTGCTGCCAAATGACTAAACACAGATTTTACAATAAGACGATTGCTGCTTTTTAATAAATAAATCAGTTCATCTATTTCATTCATACCAAAACCAAGACGATGCATTCCGGTATCTAATTTTATATGAACCGGATATAATTGCAAACCTTGTTTATCTAAAAATGCATCAAAGCTTTTAAAAATATTTACCGAATAAATTTCAGGTTCAAGATTGTATTGAACAACGGCTTCAAAAGCTTCTGCATCCATATTCATTACCATAACCGGCAAACGAATATTTGCTTTGCGCAAATCAACACCTTCATCCGCGTAAGCCACAGCCAAGTAATCCGCTTTATGATATTGCAGCACATTTGCAATTTCTGCACTGCCGCTTCCATAGCCCGATGCTTTTATCATCGCCATAATTTTTACGCCAGGCTTTATAATTTTTCTGAACGCATTTAAATTATTAACGATGGCCGTAAGATTTATTTCCATTACGGTTCTGTGTACTTTTTGTTGCAGCACCGCAGCGATGTTTTCAAACTGAAATTTTCTTGCGCCCTTTAATAAAATAAGTTCGTTGCGAAAATGATGGGTTAAAAATTTACTGAGAAATTCTGTTGTGGAAGCGTAATGATCAACCGTATTTATTGCCTCTTTTAAAAACGGGAAATATATTTTCCAATGCTCGCCAATTACAATAACTTTTTTTATGCTTCTGGCTTTAAGCATAAAAATAATTTCAGCATAATCGCCTTTATTAGCAGCACCGGGCATGTCTGAAAGAATAACCGTTTTATCTGTGTATTGATTTTGCTGCTGCATAAAATCGAGCGCAACAGAAAAAGAAACGATATCAAAACTGTAACTATCGTTTATTAATGCGCAGTTATTAATTGCAGGAATAAGCTGCAGCCGCATATCGATAGATTGCAGCGATTGCAAACGTTCATTAATATCATCAAACGATACATTAAAATAAATTAAAGTTGCAATGCATGTAATGCTGTTTTGAACAGAAGCTTCATCAATAAAAGGAATAAAAAATTTGCTTTTTTTGGTTTGATATTTTAATTCAATAATTGTTTGATGATCATTTTTTTGCCGCGATAAAATTTGTATTGTATTGCTTTCATTAATTCCCCAGGTTATAAATTCGGCTGCAGAATTTGCTGATAAAATTTTAATCGTTGATTGATCGTCACCATTTACAATAACTGTTTTACAAGTTTTAAACAGCTTGCATTTTTCTTTAGTTTTTTGCTGCGTTGAAATAAAATTTTCGTCATGCGCATTGCCAATATTTGTAAGTATTCCAATGTTTGGCTGAATAACATCAGCAAGATTTTGCATTTCATTGGGCATAGAAATACCTGCTTCAAAAATGGCAAGATTAAAATTGTTATTCATTTGCCAAACGCTTAGCGGAACGCCAAGCTGCGAGTTATAACTGCGTGGACTTCGAACAATATTATACTCAGCAGACAACAATTGATACAACCATTCTTTTACAATTGTTTTACCATTGCTGCCTGTAATGGCAACAACCGGGTAATTAAATTGCCTGCGATGATAAGCAGCTAAATTTTGTAATGCAATTAATGTATCGCCTGCAAAAATAAAATTGCCGTTTGCAAATGCAGCCGCATCAAAATTTTTTTGCACAACAAAATTGCGAACACCTCTTTCATACAATTCGGCAATAAAATCATGCGCATTTCTTCTTTGCGTAACAATGGCAAAAAATAAAGTTGTTTCAGCAAAAACAAGTCGCCGGCTATCAGTAAGCAGTTGCTCAATAACTGCATCACCATTTACAATTTTGGCTTCATTATTTAATACCGATGCAATGTGTTTAATGGTGTACATGCAATATTGTTACATGAATGTATAAGCTGAAATTTATTTTGCAGTATTTAAATTACCGGTAGCAGCCGCAATTTTTTTTATGATAGAAAGAAATAAACTGCGCTGATTATTTGGGCAACATTTTTCAAAAAAAACAGGCGCATAATAATAAGGATCAACAAAAGCATTTTTAGTGATCATCCATAAACGCATGCCTGAAACATCGCTGATGTTACAATTTTTATTTGCATCAGCACAAAACCCGTTGCCCGAATCACCCGCAATATTCCATGCTTTATTTTTTTCAATATAATTAACCACAGAATCGCAGGCTGCTTTATCAACTGCAATTGTTTGAATTGATGTTGCCGAACCTGCATTGTTCTTCATTAAATTTTTATGATAGGTATATCCTTTCCACTCATTATTTTTTTTTGCGATGATGTTAAAATTCACTGAACGTATCCATGCAGTATTTTCAACCGCATAAGCAATAACCAAATCATTATTCGCCTGCAGGTTTTGTAACAACGAATCTGCAATTGATCGTTTATTTCCGGCAGTTTCAATGTTGTTGGTGAGTGAATTTTTTTGAGCACTGCAGCCAGCATTTATTAAAACAATTATCAGTATAATTTTAAAACAACTTTTTATCATTGAATTTTATTGCGCTTAATCTCATTCCATGTTTTGTATAAAAAATCCTGCGAAGGTTGCTCGTTTGAAATTTCTCTTAACGGTTCGCATTCTTTCCAAAAAGTTTTCATATCTGCAGGCAACAATTGATACAATTTTGTTCCCTGCGTTTTCCATTCCATCATTTCATCCGTAATTTTTTTTATAAATTTTGCAGGATTGCCTGCAACCAAAGTTCTGCTTTCAATAATTTCATCTGCTTTAATAAAACTTAATGCACCCACAATACATTCATCACCCAAAACAACATTATCCATAATTACACTGTTCATTCCAACCAAACAATTTTTGCCAATTGTTGCGCCATGAATAATGGCGCCATGACCAATATGCGCTGCTTCTTTCAACAAAACCGTAACGCCGGGAAACATGTGAATCACACAATTTTCCTGCACATTACATCCATCTTCAATAATAATTTTTCCCCAATCGCCGCGAATGGCTGCGCCTGGCCCAACATAAACGTCTTTACCAATAATAACATTTCCCGTTATGCATGATTGCGGATGAATAAACGCTGATTGATGAATTACAGGAATAAAATTTTTGTATGAATAAATCATAAAGAATGAAGATACAAACTTCACTAAATGTTATGCCTTGCTTTTAGTTAATTATGATGATTGCTTTTATAAAGGGTTTTTATTGATGACACTGAATTTAATTAAACATTCATCCATTCAATTGAACCTGTTTCATACGCTTGTTCGGTTGAAGTTTTAACAATTAATCTTCCGCAGTTGTCTACTTTTTTTACAACACCCTGAAAAATAGCTGAGCCTTGTTTAAATGTTACCACTTCATTTTGTTTGTATAATTTGTTGTTGTAATCTTTTAAAATTAATTCCTCTTTTTTTGAAATTAACAGATGAAGATTTTTTTCAAACAAGCCGCAAAATTCTTTGGCAAGTTCAACCACATCATAATTTTTTCCGGTTAACTGTTTTAAAGAAACCGGGTTTTTTAAAGATTCAGAAAAAGAAGTTTGGTTAATGTTCATTCCAAAGCCAGCAACAGCAAATTGCCATTTTTTACCACGAACAATATTTTCTATAAGTATGCCCGCTGCCTTTCTGTCATTACAATAAATATCATTTGGCCATTTTATTTTAATTTTTTCGGTTGTGTATTTGTTAAATAATTCGGCGGCGCTTAAGGCGCTAATCATGTTTAAATAAAACTGCTGGGAAAGCTGAAAAGCAACCGTATTAAGCACTACAGAAAGAATTATATTTTCTTTTTTTGCAGATAGCCACTGTTTGCTAAACTGACCTTTGCCTGCGGTTTGTTCAAAAGCAAAATACGCGTCTCCATGCAGGGCAGCACCTTTTTGTACCTGTTGCATGGCATAGTTGTTGGTGCTGTCAACACTTAATAATTTTATAAAGCGTTTGCCGATTACATTATTTATTAAAGATGCTGGCAAAGAAATTAGTAATTTTGGCGAAACTACATATTTGATAAATAGTTTATTTTTAGAAAAAATGCATTTACAATTTATTCACTTAAAATAGTTGCTTATTTGGAACCACTTACCGTTTTGGCTTCACGTAAAAAAAATACGATCACAAGGCTTAATGCAAACTCCAGAATTTTAAAACTCATCCTTAAGGCGATTCAGGAAAAAAAAGGCGAAAACATTGTTTCTCTTGATCTAAGAAAAATACCGGAAGCTGTAAGCGACTATTTCATTGTTTGTGAAGCCAGCAGCACCACACAGGTAAGAGCTATTGCAGATTTTGTTGAAGAAACGGTAAAAAAAGAATTGGGCGAAAACCCGTACCGGCATGAAGGTTACAGCGTATTGCAATGGGTTTTAATTGATTATGTAAACATTGTAGTGCACATTATGCAACCCGAAACGCGAAAGTTTTACAAATTAGAAGAAATGTGGAGTGATGCAATTTTGCAGGAACATTAATATTAACCAGCTAATTATAACCTTGAGAGATTAGAAGTATGGCACAGGAAAATAATAAAATTAAACCTGATTTATATGAAAAAGGCGGCGGAGATAAAACTCCACGCCGCGGCCCGCGATTCAGCATTTACTGGATTTATGCATTGGTGGCAGTTGTACTTATTGCATATAATGTTTTTAACTTTAATAAGCCTGATGTTCAAACTACAACTGAACAGGAGTTTAAAGATGTAATGCTTAAAAACGGCGATGTTGAAAAAATTGATAAAGTAAGAAACAAAGAACTTGTTCGGGTTTATATTAAAAAAGAAAGCCTGAATAAAGATTTTTACCGCTCAAAATTCAGGGAACCCATTACAAAAGACCCTTCTTCAACACCATTGTTTGAATTTCGTGTAAGCGATTGGGAAAGTTTTAACCGCAGTCTTGCCCAGTTTTATAAAGACAATAATATTCCCGAAGTGCCCGAAACAGTTTACGATGAAGGTGAATGGTTTGGCCCTTTTGCCAATACAATTATTACGGTTTTATTATTTGTGGGTTTGTGGGTTTTATTGATGAGAAAAGTTGGCGGCGGCGGCGGTTCTGGCGGCCCTGGCGGCATTTTTAATATCGGTAAATCAAGAGCTCAGTTATTTGATAAAGGCGCAAAAGTTAATATTACTTTTACTGATGTTGCCGGTTTAGATGAAGCTAAAGTGGAAGTGATGGAAATTGTTGACTTCCTTAAAAACCCAAAAAAATATACGGCGCTTGGTGGCAAAATTCCAAAAGGTGCATTGCTGATTGGCCCTCCCGGAACGGGTAAAACCTTGCTGGCAAAGGCAATGGCCGGTGAAGCACAGGTTCCTTTTTTCAGCATGAGCGGTTCGGATTTTGTTGAACTGTTTGTGGGCGTTGGCGCCAGCCGTGTGCGTGATTTATTTAAGCAGGCAAGAGAAAAAGCACCTTGTATAATTTTTATTGATGAAATTGATGCCATTGGTCGCGCCCGTGGTAGAAACGCTATTGTTAGCAACGATGAAAGAGAAAATACATTAAACCAGTTGCTGGTTGAAATGGATGGTTTTAGCGGAGAAAGCGGAATCATTATTTTGGCCGCAACCAACCGGCCAGATGTTCTGGATAGCGCATTGTTGCGTCCGGGCCGTTTCGATCGCCAGATTTCGATTGATCGCCCTGATGTAAAAGGAAGAGAAGATATATTCCGCGTTCATCTTAAAACCGATCAAAGTTTCTCAAAAATTAAACATATTTAAACTGGCAGAACAAACACCTGGCTTTGCCGGTGCTGATATTGCAAACGTTTGTAACGAAGCAGCATTAATTGCAGCACGAAAAGGAAAAGAAACTGTTGAGATGAGCGATTTTCAGGATGCGATTGACAGGGTAATTGGCGGTCTTGAAAAAAAGAACAAAATTATTTCACCCGAAGAAAAAGAAATTATTGCTTATCACGAAGCTGGTCATGCAATCTGCGGATGGTTTTTAGAACATGCATATCCATTGTTAAAAGTAACTATTGTGCCGCGTGGTACGGCTGCCTTAGGTTATGCGCAATACACACCCAAAGAACAATATTTGTATAATACTGATCAATTAATGGATCAATTGTGTATGTCGCTCGGCGGAAGAGCTTCAGAAGAAATTTTCTTTGGAAAAATTTCTACCGGTGCCTCAAATGATTTGCAACAAATAACAAAAACCGCTTATGCTATGATAACGGTTTATGGCATGAACGATAAGATTGGTAATATAAGTTTTTATGATCCTTCACAGGATAACACTTTTACCAAGCCTTATAGCGAAAAAACGGGTGAAATAATTGATGAAGAAGTACGAAAGCTGATTGAAGTTGCCTACGCAAAAACAAAAGCTTTATTAATAGAAAAGAGGCAACAGGTTGAAACGCTTGCAAAAGAGCTTTTGGTGAAAGAAGTTTTATTTCAAAGTGATGTGGAAATTTTAATTGGTAAAAGGCCTTTTGATGATAAAAAACACGAAGAAGAAGAAGATGAAGATTTAGGCGAAAATCATCAAACGGGCTCAATTAGCGCCGGCGTTCCGCCGTACGACAGCAGCATAACAACGCCTGTTGCAAAACAACCCGCTTCATAAGTATGGCATCAACAGCAAAAAAAAATATTTTAAAAAAAATTAAACAGGCACTGGAAACACCGGTGCCTTTGCCTTTTGATACCACTGCATCAACCCCGGAACTTTTTACAAATAATAAAATGGATCTTGATGTTCAGTTTGCTGAAAATTTTTCTGCACTGCAGGGTAAATTTTCTTTTTGTTCAAACGAAAAAGAACTTACTGAACAGCTTCAAACTTTAATCGCCGCAAGGCAATGGGTTAAAATATTTTTAAACGAAGCAACGCTTTTAGATTCATTTGAAAAACAATCAATTCAAGTAAACAACACAACAAGCCTGGCAGAATGCGATGCTGCAATAACTTCCTGTGAATATCTTATTGCAAGAACGGGCAGCATAGTTTTAAGCAGCACACAAAACAGCAGGGCTGTAAGCGTGTATGCACCTGTTCATATTTGCGTTGCATACACAAATCAATTGGTTTTTGATATTAAAGATGGATTGGAGCTTTTAAAACAAAAATATACATCTGCTTTGCCATCTCTCATAACATTTGCATCGGGGCCAAGCCGCACTGCGGATATAGAAAAAACATTGGTTACAGGTGTTCATGGCCCAAAAGAAGTGTTTTGCTTTTTAGTTCAATCTGTTTAAATAGCCATTTAAAGGAACGCATCTTAATTTTAAAGCAAAAATTTTACTAAAAATCAATGGTTTACAAAGCAAGGTTTTAAAAAACCCTGTTTTATCTTGTTTATTCTAATTGTTTCCTTCATCTTTGCGCTCCCAAAAATTAAAGCCTGGGATGGCAGGCCAATTAAAAACATAATAATGAGCAAATTACATTTCACAACAAAACATGCGAACGAGGCTACCGTACAACGTAACTGGTACGTTGTTGACGGCACCAATCAAACCGTTGGTCGCATGTGTTCTAAAATTGCTGCGGTTTTGCGCGGAAAAAACAAAGCATATTATACGCCTCATGTTGATTGCGGCGATTATGTTATTGTAATCAATGCTGACAAGGTAAAATTTACAGGTAATAAGTTAGAAGAAAAAGTATATCAGAATTTTAGCGGTTATCCTGGTGGTATAAAAGAAGAAACTGCAAAAGAACTTTTAAAGCGTCGTCCTGAAGCTGTAATTGAACGAGCGGTAAAAGGAATGTTCCTAAAAACCGTCTCGGCAGAAAAATGTATAAAAAATTATTTGTGTATGCCGGTGCCGAGCATCCGCATACAGCACAACAACCTAAAGAATTTACATTCTAAATACATAAACAATTAGCTAGAAATCATTGCTCAAATCTATAAGCTAATAAAAATGGAAAAACAAAAAAATGCTGTTGGTCGCCGTAAAGAAGCTGTAACCCGTGTTTTTATTTCAAGGGGAAATGGCAACATTACAGTAAACGATAAAGATTATAAAGAATATTTTTCGCTCGTATACCTGCAAAACCAGGTTGAGGCACCTTTAAAAACTATTGAATCGCTTGATAAATTTGATGTAGTTATCAATGCAAGCGGTGGCGGCGTAAAAGGCCAGGCAGAAGCAGCTAAACTTGGCATTGCACGGGTGCTTATCGAACTTAATCCTGAATTTCGGCCTGCATTAAAAGCAGCCGGTTATTTAAAACGCGATCCGCGTGGTGTTGAACGTAAAAAATTCGGTCATAAAAAAGCAAGAAGAAGCTTCCAGTTCAGTAAACGTTAACCGTTAATGGCTTAATCTTACAAACTCTACAAATAACAAATAACATTTAACTTATAACTAATTTTCATGGAACAAAACACTTCATTACAACAGCAACTACTCGAAGCAGGTGTACATTTTGGCCACTTGCGTAAGAAGTGGAATCCTAAAATGTTGCCTTATATTTTCGCTGAAAAAAAAGGCATTCATATCATTGACCTTAATAAAACGGTTGACTGCCTGCAGGAAGCTTCTGCTGCTTTAAAACAAATTGCCAAAAGCGGTAAAAAAATTATGTTTGTTGCCACAAAAAAGCAGGCAAAAGAAATTGTAAGCGAATGTGCACGCCGTGAAATATGCCTTATGCAACCGAACGATGGTTAGGCGGAATGCTTACCAACTTTAACACGGTTCGCAAAAGCGTGAAGAAAATGCAGAGCATTGATAAAATGCTGAATGATGGCAGCGCTGAAAGCCTTACCAAAAAAGAACGCCTTACTTTAAGCCGCGATAAAGAAAAAATGGAAAAAGTATTAGGTGGTATTGCCCAACTTGGGCCGCTTGCCGGCAGCATTATTTATTGTTGATATTGGCCATGAGCATATTGCCTTGGCTGAAGCAAAACGCCTTGGCATTACCACTTTTGGAGTGGTTGATACCAACTGCGATCCTAATAAAGTTGATTTTCCTATTCCTGCAAATGACGATGCAACAAAATCTATTGCCATCATCACCAATTACGTTACTGCGGCTATTGCAGAAGGCTTGCCGAAAGACAGGCTGCAAAAGATGAAGAAACTTACGAAGAAGTGGATAATGAAGCAGAAAAGAAAGCCGCACGCTTACAGGCAGAAGCTGAAGCAGAAGGTGGACGCAGACGCGGAGAAGGTGGCGGTGGCAGCGGAGACAGATCAAGAGGAGGTGGACCAACCAAGCGCCGTGTACCCAGCCGCAGACCAGCAGGTGGCGGAGGTGGACCGAGATGGTGATGGAATTCTTAATATTTAATTATCAATTGAATGAGTACAACAACAACTATAACAGCAGCGGAAATAAATAAACTGCGCCAGGCAACCGGCGCGGGAATGATGGATTGCCGCAAAGCTTTAACAGAAACAGATGGCGATTTTGAAGCAGCCATTGACTGGTTGCGCAAGCAAGGACAGAAAGTAGCTGCAAAACGCAGCGATCGTGAAGCAAAAGAAGGTGTCGTAATTGCACAAACAACCGATAACCTAAAACAGGAATTATTGTTTGCGTAAGCTGCGAAACAGATTTCGTTTCAAAAAATGCAGACTTTGTTGCTTTTGCAAAAAGCATTGCAGATGCAGCTATAAAAAATGATGTAAAAAATTTGGATGAACTGAATGCAGCCAAAGTGATAATTCTAAAGTTTCAGATTTAATGAATGATAAATTAGCTTCTATTGGCGAAAAAATCGGCATTACAAAATTTGAACGCATTGATGCGCCGTATGTGGCTTCTTACATTCATGGCGCAAACCGCATGGGCGTTTTAGTAGGATTAAATAAAGATGCCGCTGAAGCAGGCAAAGATATCGCCATGCAAATTGCAGCAATGAACCCGGTTGCAATTGATGCAGCTTCTGTTCCTGCAGAAACAATTGAACGCGAAAAAAATATTGCCATAGATCAAATGAAGCAAGATCCTAAAATGGCTGGCAAAACAGATGAAATGCTTGGAAAAATTGCAGAAGGAAAACTGAATGCCTTTTTTAAAGAAAACACTTTACTTGCACAAGCATTTGTAAAAGATGATGGTAAAACCGTTGCGGATTATTTAAAAGATACTGATAAAGATCTTAAAGTAATTGAATTTAAAAGAGTTGCTTTAGGTTAAAATAGTTCAATACTAAACTTTGAAGGGAGTGAGCAATCATTCCCTTTTTTTATTAAGTAACAATTGCTAAATAATTTTCCTTCACAACTTATACATACAATCTAACAACATTAAATTGCAGAATAATTTTTAATCTGTTTATAATTGCTTTTACATTTTAAAAAAATTCCAATGAAATTTAGTTTAACGTTGCTTGCTTTATTTGCATTCACTTTTATTAATGCACAAAAAAAATATACCGCACTTAATAAAAAAGTGTTGGTTTATACAACTGCTGATAATACTGATTACCGCATAAGTCTCACAGATACCTTGCATTTTTCACACATGGGCCAGCCGGTGGAAACGCAGGTTTGTGTGTTTGTTGATCCCTCGCAGAAATTTCAAAAATTAATTGGCATTGGCGGCGCTTTAACCGATGCTTCTGCAGAAACATTTTATAAACTTCCTGCAAATAAACAACAGGAATTATTAAAGGCATATTACGATACCGTAAACGGCATTGGTTACACATTTGCGAGAACCAATATAAACAGTTGTGATTTCAGCAGCGATACTTACACGTACGTGGATGATAATGATAAAGACCTTAAAACATTTAATGTAGCGCACGATGAAAAATATAAAATTCCATTTATAAAAGAAGTTGAAAAAGCAGCACACGGAAAGCTTACGTTATTTGTTACGCCATGGAGCCCGCCGGCATGGATGAAAGATAATAATGATATGCTGCATGGTGGTAAATTAAAAGATGAGTTTAAACAAAGCTGGGCAAATTATTATGTGAAGTTTATTAAAACTTACGAAGCACAAGGCATGCCTGTTTGGGGATTGACGGTGCAGAATGAACCGATGGCAAAACAAACCTGGGAAAGTTGCAATTATACAGCAGAAGATGAAAGAGATTTTATAAAAAATTATCTTGGCCCAACGCTTGCAAAAAACGGATTGGGCAATAAAAAGCTGATGTGCTGGGATCATAACCGTGATTTAATTTACCAGCGTGCAAGCACCATTATGGAAGACCCGCAGGCAGCAAAATATGTTTGGGGAGTTGCCTATCACTGGTATGAAACATGGACGGGCAGCGCCATGGAATTTGATAACGTGGCAAGAGTGCATGAAACATTTCCTTCAAAAAATTTAGTGTTTACAGAAGGCTGCGCAGAATCGTTTTAACGCTTCGAGAATTCATGAATGGCAATGGGGTGAAAGATATGGTACATCAATGGTGCATGATTTTAATAATGGCACCGTTGCCTGGACAGACTGGAATATTTTATTGGATGAAAAAGGCGGCCCAAATCATGTGGGTAATTTTTGCTTTGCTCCCGTTCATGCAGACACAAAAACAGGCGAGCTTACTTACATGAACAGCTATTATTATATCGGGCAGTTTTCAAAATTTATCCGCCCCGGCGCACAAAGAATTATCAGTTCTTCAAACAGAGATAAATTACAAACAACTGCATTTATAAATACCAATGGCAAACTTGCCGTTGTTGTTTTAAATACTTCAGATGATAAGATCAGTTATCATTTATGGATTAACGGCGATGCTGCAGATGCTGTAAGTTTACCGCATTCAATTGCTACATTAATTGTTGAATAACACTTAATATAAGCGTTGCACTGTTTTAAAATCTTTTGAAATATACGCTTTCATTTTGCCGGTTGTGTCAAACAGTTTTTCTTTTAAATTAACGGTAAACTCGCAAACGTATCTGTGCTTTAAATTATCATCAAAATAAATCACATCTTCAATGTTGTATTTTATGTTTGATGAATCGTTGTTTACCTCACTGTATAAATAGGTTTGCATCGTTTTTTTTAAATCATCTTTTATGCCTTCCGGCGTAGAATCTTTTGCTTTGCATGAAAATGCCATTGCAAAAATCAAAACATAAAAAGCACGTAATTTCATAAAACTTTTAAACGAAAATATTATTTATCTGAAATTATCTTCATTTAAATCATCGTCTTCATTATAATTCATTTGTCCAAGATTCATCATGCTGCCAATAAGATCTTTAAACTCAATCTTTCCTTCAATCACTTTTTTGCTTATGAGTGAATAGGCTGCTAATCCATGCAAAACAAATTCCATCAACAATGCATTTTCTTTTTCATTGGCATGAGGAAAATATTTTTTTACGAAATTGTATAAACCTTCTACTTTATATAAAGCATTTATTTTTTCAGCATCTTTTGTATCAACAAACAGATCGAGATGTTTGCCGCCATCAAACCAGCGTGTAATGCCTTTATATGGATTATCATTTTCTTTTTCTGGTTGTGATGCCTTGCCGGTTGTTCTGCGCTTTTTTAATGTTTCGGGGTTTGGAAAATAGGTTATGAATTGAGAGCGGATGGCTTTGTCTAAAAGATTTACGGCAACCTGGTAAGGGCCTTCCTGTTCACCTTCATACACCAATTCTATTTTTCCTGTTATGGATGGAACGATGCCAACAAGATCGCTTATCCAAACCTGCGTTTGTTTTTCGTTGTTGCGAATGGCTCTGCGTTCTGCGCTGCTGTAAGCATTTTCAAATGCGGAAATAGGAAGTCTTGCACTTACGCCGCTTTTCTTATCAACATATTCATTGCTGCGGGCTTCAAAAGCAACCTGCTCAATTAATCGTTTAACCAAATCGCTTACGTTTACTTTTGTTTTTTGTTCTTCAAGAATATCTGCTTCCTGTTCTGTTATTTCAAGTGATGTTTCAATATTTTTTGGATAATGCGTTAATATCTGGCTTTGAATTCTATCTTTTAAAGGCGTTACAATGCTGCCGCGGTTTGTGTAATCTTCAGGATTTGCTGTAAAAACAAATAAAATATCCAGCGGCATTCTTAATTTAAAACCGCGAATTTGAATATCACCTTCTTCTAAAATATTAAACAACGCAACCTGTATGCGTGCCTGCAGATCAGGAATTTCGTTGATAACAAAAATGCCGCGGTTGCTGCGTGGAATAATGCCGTAATGAATTACCCGTTCATCTGCAAAACTTAAACGGAGGTTGGCTGCTTTTATAGGGTCAATATCACCGATTAAATCTGCAACACTTACGTCTGGCGTTGCTAATTTTTCGCCATAGCGTTCGCTGCGATGTATCCATTCTATCGGTGTTTCATCTGCATGTTCTGCAATAAGATCTTTTGCATATTTGCTCAATGGTTTTAACGGATCATCATTTACTTCGCTGCCTGCAATAACAGGAATATATTCATCCAGCAGTTCAATCATTTGCCTTGCCATACGTGTTTTTGCCTGCCCGCGCAAACCTAAAAACAAAATATTATGACGGCTTAATAAAGCTCTTTCTGTATCGGGAATTACGGAATCTTCATAACCAATAATTCCTTTAAAAGTATTGTCTTTATTGCGTATGCTTTCAATAAGATTTTTTCTTATTTCATCTTTTACTGAAGTTGGTTTGTAACCACTTCTTTTTAAATCGCCTAAGGTTTTAATCTTTTCTATGTTCATTTTACTGTTATTATTCGTTATTTATCTTACTCAATAATTGCTTTAATTGTAAATCACTCAAATTTTCTGCTCGCTTTTATCATAAATAGCAAGCAAATAAACAGTTGATTGATGAATTATAATATGAGTAATCACTCTTGCGCCGCCTGATTTCCCTTTGCCTTTTGATAAAATAGATAAGCGTATTTTAAAGCAATTTTTCTTTATAATACACCTTGTTGCGGATTAATTTTTAAAGATTGAATCAGTTTAAATAACTCTTCTTTAAGTGAAGGATATTTTTTGTATAGACTTTCGCTTGCTTTTCAAAAGAAGCTATAGTTTTAACTGCATAATTCATTCAAAAATTCATCTGCATTTCTCGCCTTTTTTTTTCCGCTTTTTATATCGTTCATTTCTTTAACCGCTTGTTTAATTTCTCTTTCAAGCCTTGATTTTTTTTTGCCTGATTTACTTTCAACACTTCCTCCTAATTGTTTCACCAATTCTTTAATTAAAGGTTCTTTATCAGCATCAATTTGTATAATAAGTTCACTCATAATTCAAAAGTTAAAGTAACTTATAACGCTTAATACACTGTTTTTCTTTTTCCGCTTTCAAAATCACGAAAAATAAACGCACCCAATTTATCAAGTGATGCAAAGAAGGCTTTACCATTATTTGTTTCCGTAAACTCTGTAACAAAACTTCTGCAAATACGGATCGCTTGCTATCATAAAAGTGGTGATAGGAATTTTAAGTTTTTTACATTGCGCTGCTAAATTTAAACAGCGGCTGGTAATTTTTCTATCAAGACCAAATGCATTTTTATAATACTTTTTGCCTATTTTTAAACAGGTAGGCTTGCCATCGGTTATCATAAAAATCTGCTTGTTGGGGTTTCTTCTGCGCCGCAAAATATCCATTGCCAATTCAATGCCCGCAACGGTATTTGTGTGATAAGGGCCAACCTGCAAATAAGGCAAATCTTTAATTTCAACAGGCCATGCATCGTTGCCAAATACAACAATATCTAAAGTATCTTTTGGATATTTTGTTGTGATGAGTTCGCTTAAAGCCATCGCTACTTTTTTTGCCGGCGTTATCCTGTCTTCACCGTATAAAATCATGCGAGTGCGAAATATCAATCATCAGCACGGTTGATGTTTGCGCTTTAAAATCTGTTTCGCGAATTTGCAGATCATCTTCATGCATCTGAAAACTTTCTACACCATGATTAATTTGTGCATTGCGAATGCTTTCAGTAAAATCAATTTGTTCAAGCATATCGCCAAACTGAAATGGCCGGTGATCAGGACTTATTTCATCACCTTGGCCCGGCTTGTGTGTTGCATGATCGCCCTGTTTGCTTTTTTTAAGCTTGCCAAAAATTTCTTCCAAACTTCTTTTACGAATGCTTTGCTCGCTTTTTGCCGTAATTTCTATGGCGCCGGTTTCGTTATTATCTTTTATATAACCATTGCGTTTAAGGTCTTCAATAAAATCGCCCATACCATATTCATCATCGGTAAGCTGGTATTTTTTATCAAGCTCATTCATCCATTGCAAAGCTTCATTTACATCGCCGCTGGTGTAGGTTAATAATTGCATGAAGAGATCGAGTAATTGCTCAAACTTGCTTTTGCCATTTGCTGCAGGATCAAACTTTATAAAACGATTTCCGATCATAGGTGTAAGCTACAAAATTTCTGTAAAATAAAAATGATAACAATTGTGCTGATGCAAAGTTTACATCATAAAAATGTAAATGAAAAAATAAAAGATTTTTATAAGATGTTTGTGCTTTCGCGGAATGAAATTAAAGTAATTGCATTTATGCCTGTGCCGTTGGGCCGCCAAAATTTAAAGGAATTTCAACCTGTTCAAGGTCTTGTATTTTGCCATGTACATTTTCGTACCGTTCAATATTTTCCTGCATGGCCCGCATAAAACGTTTTGCATGCATGGGCGTAAAAATTATTCTTGATTTTACTTTACTTTTTGGTGTTCCGGGCATTACGTTTACAAAATCAATTACAAATTCTGCATGGCTGTGCGTAATGATGGCAAGATTAGCGTAAGTACCTTCGGATACTTCTTCGCTTATTTCAATATTTAACTGGTTTTGCTGTGGTGGTTGCTGATCTGCCATAAAAATAAATTTATCATTGCAATGTTAACGATTCTTCAACAATCCGCTCATCACCGCTTAAATTTTTATAACTGGTTTTAATATAAATTTCGTGTGTTGACGAATTATAGGAAGAAGCTAAAACCTTAAAAGAACCATTTTGTACAGAACTATCTATAACGCTATTTGGTGAAACAAAAAATGAATTATCATCAACCGAAAAACCCATAATGTACATCCATCCATTAGGGCCAAGATCTGCATAATCAAGCTGTGCCAGGTTATTGTTTTGAGGAATTACATTTTTTACAAGGGAAAATGTATTTATTGAACTAATGTTTCCATTTGAAGCATCGCCGCTATACATGGTTTTTGTTCCGGCAGCATTATAAATGCCGGCTAATTTATTGCTTTCTGTGTGCAGGTAAATTACATTAGATGAAGTATCAATATTAAAACTGCTAACACTTATAATGCGAATGGGAAGCATGTAATTATCTGCTGATAAAAATGTTTTGTTGAACCTTACAGGTATTGTATCATAATCGTATGTTGTGCCGGCAGTTAATGTGTCTTGAAAAGTATAAGCACCTGAGGGCATTGCCTGATAATTGGTTCCATGATATGCATTGTAAGACTGGCGATAACTGTCGTCAACAGCCAGCGTCATTTTTACGCTTTTAGATGGAAGATATGTTGAAGAAATAACTAAATAATATGTTACAGTATCGGCTGCAGGAAATAAAATTAAAGCCTTATCAAATTGAGTAGTATCGCCATTTAAAAAATAAAAATCCGGCGTTGTATCAATATTATTAGAATCTTTTTTACAGGCAGAAAAAAAAGTTATTAAACCAGCAGCTATAATAAAAGGTTTTAAAAAACGCATTCAGTTTTTGGCAAATGTAATTATTGCATCATACAAGCCTAATTACAAATTGTATAGTTAATGTTAATATAGGATATATGCTCAAAGTATTTATCAATTCTAATATAATTACATGCTTTAAAATTGTAAAAAGAAAGGCTGCCTTAAAAGACAACCTTTCTTAAAAATATAAGATGAACAATTTTTATTTAAAAGTACTTTTAAAGTAAACGTTGATTAAAATTTACTTTTCAAAGAACAATTTTGCAGTAACTACATCTTTACCTCCAGGCAACTTTGCAACAGCCGCAGCCCAATTAGTTGGATTAGAAGTTTGCTCATTAGGCGGGTAGTACAACCTCAAAGGAAAAGTACTTGCGGGTGAAACCGGAGGATTAACAACATCAATATCAGGATAACCTAACCGCCTGATAACAGTCCAGGAATCCCAATTGCGATTATAAAACGCAATCCACTCCTGGTACCCGATTTTTCGTTGCCATGGGCCCATAGCTGTTGCATAATTTACAGCTGGCTGAGCAAGATAGGTTGCGGCATCTGCTGCTGATCCGCCCCAAAATTCTATTGAAGCGGTTACAGCATTATTGTAGTGTGTTGCTGCTGTTGCAGAGCCACCTGGTATAAAGCCACGCTCAGCTGCTTCTGCTAAATAAAATTCTGTTTCAGGATAATCTAATATGTCGCCAGGCAATGTTGGATCATATAATTGGGTGCCGAGATCTGAATACTTTCCATAAGAGTTGGCAAACCCGGGTACACCACCAACATATTTACCGCTGCCTTTAGGATAATCCTGAAAATAAAGCGGTACTCTCGGATCATTCCATCCGGTCATCGTATTAACTAAAAGATTACTTGGTCCAAAATCATGACGTCCGCTAAAAGAAATAGCCTGCCAGATTGGATTTGAATTAGTTGGATTAGAAGGATCATAAGTAAAAAGCGCATTATCATCGTTCGATGTAAAAACGCCTTTAGCAATGGCTTCATTTACTTTTTGACTGGCGGTGGTTGGGTCCACATCTGCAAGTAACATTGCTATTTTTAGCTTTAATGTTGCTGCAAACTTTAGCCATTTAGCAGGATCGCCACCATAAATTTGATCAGCACTGCCCATACTTCCCTGGGTAACATCTAACCCGGCAATACATGTATCAAGCCTTGTTAATAAATCTAATGTAATGGTTTTTGCGTCATCATATTTTGGAAAAGGAACACTATCACTTTCAGCCTGTGAGTAAGGAATATCTCCATATGTTGCAACAAGCAAATAATAAGAATACACTTCCAAAACATCAGTAATTATAAGATCATTTCGTAACGTACCTGCTGTACCAAGAAAATTTTGCGGAAATGATTGCTTAGCTAATTGTAAATTATGGATAGTATTTACATATAGATTATTCCAGAAACCATTTGGAGCGTTATAAGCCGAAAAATTATAATTGGCTTCGTAAGTATAGGTGTTTTCAGTCCATTCCTGAGAAATTACCCTAAATGGCGAACTGGAAACTGACGTGCTTGTATATGCATTGACAAAATTAAACTCTCCCTGTAAAAAAAGTGCAGTAGGAATACCAGTGGATGCACTCTTTGGATTGATGTTTAAAGAGCTGATATCTTTTGAACAACTCATAAAAAGTGCTGAAACTGCTACTATAATAATTAATAATTTTTTCATGATATTAAAAATTTACCTTAATTATGAAATTGTACATTTTGTAGGTTGGATAAGCTCCATTTTGAAAGCCGATAGAAGCGTTACCAGCGGCTTGCCCTTGTTCGGGATCTGCATAGGGTTCATTCTTATGAATAATCCAAAGGTTTCTTCCTGATACTGATAAACTGATTCCCTGCACAAAATGTATATTTTGAATAACTTTAGCAGGTAATGAATAAGTTAACGCAGCCTCTCTTAGCTTAACAAAGCTTGCATCATAAACAAACTGGCTGTTATTTTCAGCGCCTGCACCAAGAGTTCCATACGTCCAGGAGCCGGTTCCAAGATCTTCCGCTATACGTGTAGTATTGGGTTTTCCGTCTTCCGTAACTCCGTCTAAAATTACACCGCCTCCTTCACTTAGAGGAGCCCGAACAGATTTACCCTTGTCATTAAGGCCTGCTGTTCTTGGGTATAATCCAGAAAATGAGCCATAATCCATATCAAGCGAGTATACATCTCCGCCCTGGTGAATATCAATTAAGAAGCTTAGTGTGAAATTTTTATAGGTAAAACTGTTATTGATACCGCCAATCCAATTTGGATTTATGTTACCAATATCAGATAAGGTATTAGGATTTTGTTCATAATAACCATTATTGTCAATTACCCTTTTACCATTTTTGTAAACGTAGTCAGTACCTCTGATAATGCCGTATGGTTTTCCAACTTCGCCTACTATTTGAATGCCGTTTTGAAGGCCAGCTATTTCAAAAGATGGTTGGCCGCCGTATAAAGAAAGCACTTTATTTACATTCTTACTCCAGTTAACTGTAATATTCCACATAAAATCTCTTGTTTTAACAGGAGTAATGTTAAGTGTTGCTTCTACACCCTGGTTTTGAACGGCGCCTCCATTTACATTAAAGAAATTATACCCGCTTGCTCTTGATACTGTTACTGGTAAAATTTGGTTGCTTTGAACGGAATGATAATAATCGGCTGTAAACCCTATCCTGTTTTTAAGAAACGACATTTCTAAGCCGGCTTCATAGGTTTTGTTTTGTTCGGGAATAAGGTTTGCATTATTATTAGTTGTAGTTCCGTTCATTACAGCTTGTCCGTTTAAAGGCGTATTAATTGTGTAGGTATTATTAACACTGTAATACGGAGCATCACCGCCAACCTGAGCATAATTTACCCAAATTTTGCCATAAGAAAGCCAGGTATTTGTTTGCGGCAGCAATTTAGAAAAAACATAATTGGCTGAAATGGACGGATAATAATAAACATCATGCGCTGATGGTAGTGTAGATGATTTATCTCTGCGAATGGTAGCATCAAGCGTTAACATGTCTTTATAAGTAAACGTAACTCCTCCAAAAATTCCGTCAATTTCTTTTCTTAAATCGGTTTCTGTTGGTGCATTGGGTGTTTTAACTGAATTGGAAATAGACCAATAACCCGGTAACAATAAGCCGCCATTTGTGCTTACAAAAATTGAAGGAATTTTATCTCTTTGGATATTTCCTCCAACCAAAGCTTTTATATTAAAATTGTCACCAAAGTTTTTATTAAAGTTCAGTATTAAATTGTAATTGCTTTCATCAAAGCCAATATTTTGCCTGTTATAAAAAGAAGGGTTTTGGCTTCCTATATCATTTCTTTCTTCAATAAGCTGATTATAGTGATCATCAGTAACCGTTCCGGTTAAATTTAAAAAATTAGTTATAGCCCAATTTGCCCGCACATGGCCAGTATACCTGGTTCGGGAGTCTGCTTCGAAGTTTTTATAGGCAAACCAATAAAGATTATCATGATAAGCGGGAAGACCAATACTGCCAAGCTTGTTATTTTGGTAACTGCCATCATCCTGCCAATTCCAGGTAGCATTGGTGCGAGAGTTAAAGAAATCGTTCTTTTGTTCCTGTATGTTCACATTTGTAGGCCACCATTGGCGAAAATCAGTCATTGGATTTGTAGTAGCAGTATATTGATATAAATATCTGTTAATAGCAGATTCATCTACATAATTCAAACCACCTTCAATAGTTAGATTTTTTACAATATTATAAGTTGCACCTAAATCAATTAAATTTCTATTTACTGAAGAATTAGGAATAAAGCCTTTTTCATCATCTCTTGTATAATTAAATTTAAAAGTGCCTTTATCGCTTCCTCCCTGAACCAATACACTTTCGGTGGTAGTAACAGGAGTAACAAAATAATCTGTAGGATTATGATTAGCGGCCGGCTGCCATGGAGTAGCCTTATGAAAATTAGGATTTGTTGGAGAAAAAGCATCCCAGTTATACACCATTAAACTTGGATCATAAACTGGCCCTGTTGCAGCATCACCACTTGTTCCTACAATTGTTACCGGATTTCCATTATTAACACCTGGTATTGATTCAGATACAAAGCCATCCATTGTTGCAGCATAACCTTCGCCATACGCAGTTTGATAAGTTGGCAAGGTGCTTTTATCAGGGCTTCCTGCGCTAACGCCAAATGTAGCGGTTACACCAACTCCCTTTCTGCTATACCCTCTTTTCGTTGTAATTAATATTACACCATTTGAACCTCTTGAACCATATAAAGCAGAAGCAGCAGCACCTTTTAATACACTTATTGTTGCAATATCCTCAGGATTTAAATCTGACGCAGCGCTGCCAAAATCATATCCGTTACCTGTTCTGGTGGTATTATCATAAGGCACGCCGTCAATAACAAATAATGCCTGGTTACTTTGGGTAAGAGACTTAAAGCCACGTAAAATTGCATTGGTAGAGCCACCCATGGCATTACTTGAAGTAATTTCCAGACCAGCTACTTTTCCCGAAAGATTATCTACAACATTCGTGGTTACCGTTTTATTAAGGTCTTCGCCAGATACCTGTTGCGCGGCATAAGGCAAACTGTTTCTGGTTCTTTGAAGGCCGAGGGCGGTAGTAACTACAACATCAGTAATATTTCCTGCTATGCGGGTTAATATCACAGAAACTGTTGGAGAATTACCCACTGTAACCTGGGCATTTTGTGTTCCTACTGCTGAAACATTCAGTATATTACCGGTTTGTGCAGGAATACTAAAATTTGCATTTGCATCTGCAGCCACAGAAACCTTAGTACCTTTAACTGTAACTGTTGCAAATGGAACCGGCTCGCCATTTTGATCTCTAACGGTGCCACTTATTTTGCTTTGTGCCTGTACGGCAAGGCAGTAAAATAGCATTAAAATTGAAATACTTACAATTTTTCTCATTTTAAACAATTTAGAAGTAAATAACGGAGTTTAACAAATTTAGAAGGGATTGTTAATTTCCATAAACGGAAAAGACACAAAAATCTTTAACAGTGCTGCTAAGAAATAAAAATAATTTTTTATTTGAAAGGTGAAGAAATATTGTATTAGCCTAAACTTTTACACTTACTGAGTGTATAGCATCACTCATTTCTTTAATAAGTGACGCATCTTTTTCAATAGCATTTCCAACAACAATTACATCTGCACCATTTCTGCAATTAAGGTATGCTTTTTCAGCGTTGGTAATTCCGCCGCCAACAATTAGCGGAATTTCAATGTGAGCAGCAACTTTTTCAATCATCGAATTTGAAACAGGAGATTTTGCACCACTGCCGGCATCCATAAAAATAAGCTTCATTCCAAGCATTTCGCCTGCCATAGCGGTGCACATTGCAATTTCATTTTTATCAGAAGGTATAGGTGTTGCATTTGAAATATAAGATACGGTTGTTGGCGCGCCGCCATCAATAACCATATAACCGGTTGGCATAATCTCAAGCCCGCTTTGTTTTACCGCCGGTGCACTAATTACATGCTGGCCAATTAATAATTCAGGGTTGCGGCCAGATATTAAAGATAAATATAAAAGCGCATCGGCATAACGGCTTATCTGTGAATGTGAGCCCGGAAATATTATAACCGGAATAGAACAGGAAACCTTTATTTGCCTGATGCATTCATCAAGATAATTTGAAATTACCAGGCTGCCGCCAACAAAAAAATAATCTATTCCTGCATCTAAAGCCAGTGATACAATTTGCTCTGTGGTAGCAACATTTATTTTATCGGGATCGATAAGTACGGCAAATGACTTTCTGCCAGATAGTTTCCGTTCTTGCATTTGTTGGTACAACGTGTGCTTCATGCAGGTTGATTGTTTGCGCTATCTGCAAAAATGCAAAAAAGTTCGCATTCTTAAGAATTCATTAATAATGTTTCTGTTTAATTACATTATTTCTTAAATTTATACATTCAATTTTCATTATAAATTTATCTACACTCTAAATTATTTCAAATACAGTGTGCTGTTGAATTCTAAAAAAAATTTGCTCTATTTTCCACAACATGTGCATATTCATAGTTTCTTTTTTCCGTGCTTAAAGATATTTTCGTTATCCGTCTCTAACGACTACTATCAATCAAAAATATTATTCCAAACGCATTAAATTAATTTAAAAATGGCAGCAGGTAAACCCCAGAAAGCGCTTGTATTTCAGCGGCGCTTTACAAAAGAAGGCATTAGCCCTTTTGATATGTTTGAATACGATTATCGTACCAGTATTATTAAAAATCCTACAGGCGAAGTTTTATTTGAAATGAATAATGTTGAAGTGCCAAAGCAATGGAGCCAGATTGCTACAGATATTATTGCACAAAAATATTTTCGTAAAGCCGGCGTGCCGCAACCTGATGGTTCAATTGGAAGAGAAACTTCTGCAAAACAGGTAGCACACCGCATGGCAAATTGCTGGCGTGTTTGGGGCCAACGTTACAATTATTTTAATTCAGAAAAAGATGCACAGATTTTTTATGAAGAACTGGTGTACAGCATTTTAAACCAGGCCTGCGTACCAAACAGTCCGCAATGGTTTAATACAGGTTTGCACGAAAGCTATGGCATTACAGGCAAGCCGCAAGGCCATTATTATGTTGATGGAAAAGATGGCAAATTAAAAAAATCTACCAGCGCTTACGAAAGACCTCAACCGCATGCCTGTTTTATTTTAAGTGTTGATGATGATTTAGTGAATGATGGCGGTATTATGGATTTATGGATCCGCGAAGCACGCATTTTTAAATATGGCTCCGGCGTTGGAACAAACTTTTCAAAAATTCGTGGCGAAGGAGAAAGGCTGAGCGGTGGCGGCACGTCAAGTGGTTTAATGAGCTTTTTAAAAATTGGTGACCGTTCTGCAGGCGCAATTAAAAGCGGCGGCACAACGCGCCGTGCTGCTAAAATGGTTTGTTTAGATTTAGATCATCCTGAAGTGATGAGCTTTATCAATTGGAAAATGGAAGAAGAAAAAAAGGTGGCTGCATTGGTTGCTGCAGGTTACGATAACAGTTACGAAGGCGAAGCTTATCTTACTGTATCAGGTCAAAACTCAAACAACTCTGTGCGCATACCCAATTCATTTTTTAAAGCATTAAAGGAAGATGGCGATTGGGAATTAAAAGCACGAACAGACGGGCGTGTAATGAAAAAAATTCCTGCACGGGAAGTTTGGAATAAAATTAATTATGCAGCATGGCGCTGCGCCGATCCCGGAACGCAATACGATACAACCATTAATGAATGGCATACCTGCCCGAAAGGCGGCCGCATCAACGCATCCAATCCTTGTTCGTGAATACATGTTTTTAGATAATACTGCATGTAATTTGGCATGCGCCAACCTGATGAAATTCTTCGATACAGAAAAAAATATTTTTGATGTGGAAGGCTTTGCATATACCTGCAGGTTATGGACAACGGTTTTAGAAATTTCTGTTTTGATGGCGCAATTTCCTTCAAAAGAAGTTGCACAATTATCTTATGATTACAGAACGCTTGGCTTAGGCTTTGCCAATCTTGGTACGATGCTGATGGTTAGCGGCATTCCTTATGATAGCGAACAGGCTCGTGGCATTGCCGGTGCCATCACCGCAATCATGACGGGCGTTGCGTATAAAACTTCCGCAGAAATGGCTGAAGTGCTGGGCGCATTTCCTGAATATGAAAAAAATAAAGAAGACATGCTGCGTGTAATGCGCAACCATCGTGCAGCGGCTTATGATGCAACAGATGCTTATGAAGGTTTGAGTTTAAAACCGGTTGGCATCAACGCAAAATATTGTCCTGATTATTTATTATCTGCTGCATGCAAAGCATGGGATGATGCGGTTAATCTTGGCGAAAAATTTGGTTACCGCAATGCACAAACAACTGTAATTGCACCAACAGGAACAATTGGTTTGGTGATGGATTGCGATACCACCGGCGTTGAACCTGATTTTGCCTTGGTGAAATTTAAAAAACTTGCCGGCGGCGGTTATTTTAAAATCATCAATCAAAGTGTGCCGCAGGCTTTAAAAAATCTTGGTTACAATGCAAAAGAAATTGATGCCATTGTAAAATATGCAGTTGGTGCTGCAAGTTTTGAAGGCGCACCTTTCATTAATCCGCAAACATTAAGTGAGAAAGGTTTTATTGCAGAAGAAATTCAGAAATTAAATAACGCTGCAACAGCAGCATTTGAAATCGGCTTCTTATTCAATAAATTTATTTTGGGCGAAGCCTGTTTGGAAAGATTAGGTTTTACTGCCGAACAATATAACGACTGGAATTTTGATTTGCTTGGATGCGCTTGGTTTTAGTGAAGATCAAATTGAAGCGGCTAACAATTATATCTGCGGAACAATGACGATTGAAGGTGCACCGTATTTAAAACCCGAACATCTTTCTGTTTTTGATTGCGCAAACAAATGCGGTAAAAAAGGTGAACGTTATATTCATGCACATGGTCATATAAGAATGATGGCGGCTTGCCAGCCATTTTTAAGCGGCGCTATTTCAAAAACAATAAATCTTCCGCACGAAGCATTGGTTGAAGAAATTGCAGATTCATATTTGTTAAGCTGGCAATTGGGTTTAAAAGCATGTGCGTTGTATCGCGATGGTTCTAAATTATCGCAGCCGCTCAGTAATAAATCAGATAAAAAGAAAAAGACCACAGACGATAGTCAACAGACCATAGAGCAGAAACCTTCTGCTGTGGACAATGGACTGTTGACTGTGGACACTAAGTTGGTTGATCTTTCAACACTAAGCGCAGAAGAACTTTTAGAAGAAATTCACAAGCGCATGCAGGCAAGCAACGATACATCTTTAAAAAGACAATTATCTAAAATTGTTGAAAGAAAAACACTGCCGGCAAAACGTTATGGCTTTACACAAAAAGCTAAAATAAACGGACAGGTTTTATTTATGCGCACCGGCGAATACAACGATGGAACATTAGGTGAAATATTTATTGATCTTGCCAAAGAAGGTTCAACATTACGCAGTTTGATGAACTGTTTTGCCATTGCCGTTTCAGTGGGTTTGCAATATGGAGTTCCGTTAGAAGAGTTTGTTGAAAAATTTGTGTTTACCAAGTTTGAACCTGCAGGCATGGTTGATCATCCAAATATTAAAACAACAACATCATTGGTTGATTTTGTGTTCAGGTGTTTGGCGTATGAATATTTGGGCAGAACAGACCTGGTGCATGTAATTGATAAACCTGAAATAACCAATCTTGGCCAGGAAGATGAAACAGAGCTTATTGGCAAGCCATCATTAAGTAACATGCATGTAAAAAATATTGCTGCACCGGCAACCCAGGCACAAAAATTTCAAAAAGCAGCTGCCGGTGTGCACAAAGAATCAGGTTTAGATGCAGCAAACGCCGCCGCTAAAAGTATGCAAAGCGATGCACCTTCGTGCAATGTTTGCGGCCACATTACTGTGCGCAGCGGCACTTGCTACAAATGTTTGAACTGCGGCAACAGCATGGGTTGCAGTTAATAAATTTTTTTCCTAAATAATAAAGAGGTTGCTGATTCAGTAACCTCTTTTTATTTGTTGAAAGATGTATGCTTAATTTGCATTTAAATATTTTTTATGAAACGATTGTATGTAATCATTTTCTCAATAATTTTTATTTCATCAACAAAAGCGCAAATACATCTTAATCACGTAACCGTATTTGTTGTTGATCTTGCAAAAAGTTCTGCTTTTTATGAAAATGTTATGGGCTTTGATACAATTGCCGAGCCTTTTCATGATAATCATCACACCTGGTTTAAAATTGGCGAACATAATGAACTGCATGTTGTTTCGGGCGCAAAGCAAATTATTCCTCACGATATAAATATTCACATGGCTTTCAGTGTGCCTTCGGTTGAAGCATTTGCAAAACATCTTGATTCAATGAATATAAAATATGGCGATTGGTCTCAAAAAAACAAAACGCCACAACAACGCCCGGATGGCATCAAACAAATATATTTTCAGGATCCTGATGGTTATTGGATTGAAGTGAACGATGATAAATTTTAAGCGCTAAAAGCTTAAGGCTAAAAGCTAAAAGCATTACTTTATCTTCGCCGTTTTTAAAATTTAGCGGATGAAATTTTATAATCTCATTATTAAGTATCGTTTCTGGCTAAGCATTTTTGCTATTGTGCTTGGCTTGGTTTTAAATTTTACGGTATCTGGTTTCTGGCCTGTATTTCCTTTATATTTTGTTGGATTGATCGGATTGCTGAGTCATTTTTTTATTGGGCCAATGCGGCTTTTACAAGAGCCGATGGAAAAAGGCAACACAGATGAAGTGGAAAGAATTTTAAGCACAATCTGGTTTCCGAATTTGTTGTATAAACCTATCCGCTCAACTTATTATACGGTGAAAGGAAACCTTGCAATGATGAAGCAGGACTTTGATACCGCTGAAAAACATTTAAAGAAAAGCGCATCGCTTGGTGCGCCCATGCCCGAAGCCGAAGGCGCCAATAAATTACAATTAGGAATGATGGCGATGCAGAAAGGTGATATGCGTGGTGCTGAAGGTTATATGCGTGCCGCCATTCGCTTAGGCATTCCTGATAAAGAAAGCGAAGCCATTGCTTATTTAAGCATGTGCCAAATATTTATGAACAAGCGCGAATTTCGTGCAGCAAAAGATTTTTTTAGAAGAGCAAAAGCGTGCAAGCCCACTACAAAACAAGTGGTTGATCAAATAAAAGAAATCGAGAAATATATTTCCAGAGTGCCCGGATAACCTATTTCAATTTATTTACAATCTGATTATAATAATTTTTTTCTGCTATAACTGAACGCACATTGCCGCCGGGTTCAATTGAATCTCTTTCAATATAAATATGCCCTTTAAAACCCTGCTTTTTTAATTCAGCAAAAATGGCCGGAAAATTTACAACACCTGTTCCTGTAACTACATCTTTAAGTGCCGTATTGTTATAAGCCGCAATATCTTTAAAATGAACCCCGATAATATGGCCGCTTAATTTTTTTATTGCATTCAATGGATTAATGCCGCTCTTTGGCCAATGACCTAAATCTGCACACACACCAAAATTCGGATGATCTTTTAATGCCATCAATGTTGTATCAGGATTCCAGTAATGGCTAAATCCTTTCCAGTGATCATGAATAGCAATCTTAATTCCGTACGCACCAGCAAGACTGTCAAGGCTATTCCACATGTTCAGCGGCGGTTCTGTTGTTACGTACTGCACACCAAATTCTTTTGCAATATCAAATTGATGTTTCCATGAAGCAATGGTTGAATCGCCAACAATGTATAAGCTTTCAATCTTCAAACCTTTTTGTGCAATCATGTTTTTTAGTTTATCAATGCTGGCCATTGAAAGCTGTCCAATAGTTGAATCTTTAAATTCAGGGCCTGCATCATGAAAAGTATTTGGTTCGATGTATACCAAACCGGCGCTGTCAACCTTATTTAATGATTGCGGAAAATTTACGTAGTGAAAAGTCCATAAAGCAACGCCAAATTTCCAGTCTTTTGAAGGATCAACAGGCGTTGTTGCTGATGTTGAATCACTATTATTGCTGCCCGAAGTTTGCAGGTTAGTGCATGCAGCAAACAATAAAATTGAACAAAGAAGCAAGGTTATTATTTTTTTCATTTTTAAATATTTCATTTATCGTTTAATAATGCTTTAAAGAAAGGATTTAATTCTTGCGCAAGTATTGCATGATCTTCAACACTTGGATGGCCGCTGCATCCGCCTGCATGCATTGGTTTAAAAAAATATAAGGCAACAGGTTTTGCTGATGGATACATTGCATCAATATTTTGTTTAACAGCAGTTAAGCAATTTTGCAGCAATATTCTTTCATTGCCATTTATCATCGGGCTGCTTAATAAAGCAACAATTGCTTTTGGATATTTTGATTTTACCAGTTCAACAAAAGCAATATAATCTTTCACAAATGTAGTGCTATCAAAAGGCTGGCGCTATATGCACGCCATCACCATGGCTCAGATCATTTGTGCCCAATGCAATGCTTACAATTTTGGGCGAATACATTTTAAAATTCCACATCGTTGTATCATCTGTAATTAAACGTGCTTTTTCATATACCTGTGGCATGCTCGGACTATCCATATTCCATGTGCGATATATGCCAATACCGCTTACACTGCTTAAAATATAATTTACTTTCAGCATTCTTGCAACTCTTGGCCCGTAAGCATAGTAAGCATTATGATAATCATGATATTCGCCTTGGCCGCATTTGTATTCAGATGTATCTGCATCAGCACCGCAGGTAATGCTGTTGCCAATAAACTCTATCAGCGCAGCATTGAAAGGGTTTATTGATTTAATATTTTTCCCGGTTATTTTTTCAATGAAGATTGGGCCGGTTGTTGCTTCTGTTGCTTTGTAAATTTCAACAGTATGCTTTCCATTTTTGTTTGCTGTTATTATTAATGATTGAATTTTTCCGCCTTCAACTCTTATTCTTTTTTGATAAACGCCATCCATTTCATATTGCAAATAATTATGGCCATTTGCATCATTAATTGAAGTATAAATTGTGCATTCTTTGCCGTTAAATTCAAATCCAAAATGCACTGCAGAACTTATAAGCTCTAAATTTTTTTGCTGATCTGTTAAATACCTTCCATACGGTTTTAAATCTGCTGCACGCAATATTGTATCAGCGGTTGAATTAGTTTTTTGAGCTGAAACACGGTTTGAAAAAACCAGGCATATAAATAAGATGATATAATTAATTCGCAACTTCATTTTGAAAGGTTTGTTACCTCACTAAATTGAATAATAGTTTCAATATCAGTATAATTTACAATGTCGTTCATCAGTGTTTCTGCGTGCGGCATAAATGCATTTTGAAATGCTTCAAACGAATCATATAAAAAATTACATATCGCTATATATGCCGGCTTGCTGCCGGGCATTCCGCCGCTAAAACCAAAATCAACTTCCACATGTTTTACCGCATCGCCCTGCAATTTTATTGATAATGGCATGTGCACATTTAAATAATAATCTTTATCAAACTTTTTACCTTCTTCGTTAGGATAAAAAACAGTGAGCTTGATCATTTTATTTTTTGCTAAGCTATGAGTTGTTATGATAAATAATTAAGTTGAAATCATATTTTTATAACATGAAAATTAATGATCTTAATGAATTGCCGGAGTGGGATGATGAATTTGGTGATGAAGAAGAGGAAGGCGAAGAATGGAAACCAAATCCTACAAGAGATTTGTGTAAGGCAATGTATGCGCAATGGAACCAGGTAATGATTGTATTGAAAGCTGCGTTTGACAGTTTGAATGAGCCCGGTGAAGATGCAATATTCAGCAGAGAACATTTCGAAGATCATAAACAAATGATTTTAGGCGATGCTTATGAAGTGGGCGCCAAAATAAGAAGTTCAGAAGTTGGATTATATATTATTAGAATGGAGAATGCAGCTATTATAAGAAAGAATGCTCAGTTTATAAAAATATCTATGAACTCTTTTATTGTTGATGATATTATGGAAGAAGCGCACCGGCAAATTATACGTGATGAGATTGATAAATTTCGGGAGCTGTTTAAACAATGGGTAACAACATTTAAAAAAGATGATTGCGAAGATGAATGGGGTTTGTTTGTGTGA
>CAVSVA010000009.1:0-19959 GCA_963731245.1 uncultured Bacteroidota bacterium | reverse complement strand
AGTGAAAATTTTTTAATTAATTGGCAGGCAATTATTCCTTAGCTATTTTTAAGATTAAGCTTTCTAATAAAGATGATAAGTGAAAATTTGTAGCCTTGATTTTAAGCAATACATCTTTACGCTCGGAATTATATTTTTCTCTTTAGCTTTTAAAATAATACCTAAAGAACCCGTTACATCAAGATTGTGTGATTTTGCAATTTTCTTTGCTTTATCATCATCGAGAATTATAGTGCTGTTTTTTAATTCGATTGCTAAAGCAAGGGATGTAATTTCCCCAACACCAAGATTGTAATTTTCAAACAAAGAAATATTTACCGGATTAGCAGATTGAATATTTATCCAATCTGGAATTGGCTCTGCAAATTCATTTGCGACTTCAGGAGTAATAAGAACATCAGAATAAAGTAAACGAAGTATATGAAGTAAATGAATTTTTGAAAAAAGGATAAGGCAACTTGTATCAGCAATTACAATTTTATGCATGTTTTATTTCTTCCAATAATTCATATTCATCGTAGTTAAATATTGACACGCCATACCTGCCAAGATTTTCGACAAAATATCTTTTTGATACTTCTGCTATTATTGCTCCTTCACCAAGCGAAACTTTTCTTTCCTTAGATAATTGAGCAGCAATGCGAAATTTCAAAAACCTGTTTTAGCTATTTCAAGGTTATCCGGTATTTGTATTGTAACTGATTTCATTTATTTTATTGTAAAGAATAAAGTTACAAAAAGTAAGTGATGTGTTATTAGAGTGGTGATGAATTTTATATGTTACTCATTATGAAGAATAGTGCGTTTTAGTAGATAAGGAACCAACTGATAGAATGTTATTTTTTATTCATCTGTCAGCGGATGTCCTTTTGGATAATGATGATAAACTTTATAATAAGCCGTTACTTCCTGCGATGGTTTTTTATAGCGGGCTTCTTCATATTCTGAATTATGTATGTCATCAAATTGTTGCTGCAGTTTATTGATTTCATTTTGCTGCTGTTCTTTTTCCATTTGTTTTTTTAGTGCTTCTTCAGGATTATAATTTTCTATATCATCTTTTTCATTATCGTTGTTATGAAAGCTTACCAAACCCATTCGCGGGAACGAATATTCCCAATCCAAATGTTTTGCTTTAAACTTTTTAAAAATAAATTCATATACGGGTGTGAGGTCTGCTCTGTCATCTCTAAACATGCCGCCCATATAAAAATCTAAGTAATCAAAAAAAGTGTTTGCAACCAGTTGCAGCTTGTTAATTACATCTGCAATAAAACCACCTGTACCTCTCCATGAACCCAAATCATAGCTTTCGTTATTTTCATTAAACACGGTATGGTTGTTTGAAAATATTTTCCAGATGCAATCACCAAGTATATGCGCTATTTCATATTGCTCATTAACAGGTTCGGTTTTTATATCTTTTATAAATTCATCAAAACTTTGCAATGGTTTATTATCCGGCTGATTTTTTCTTATGCTGTGTAAACGGTTAATGTTTTCATGTATTTGTTTGTATTCTTTATACTGCTGTTCGGGCGTTGGATGAAACACTAAAACAAGTTGTGAATTTGCAAAACCATCTGACGCTACTGTTTGTAACAACTGCGGTACAGATTGAAACAATTCAATTAATAATGCTTCACAAATGGTTTCGGGAAGTTGTTTGTATTGCATGAAAGCAAGTTAGGGATTGATGAGATTCGGTGTATTTAGCTTTATGTATTACAACTTAATTTGCCTGCTCTTAATTTATATTTGATTTATGGTTAAAAGAAAACTTTGGATAAGAGAAGAACTAATTCTTGCCCTGAATCTTTATTTAAAATTGTCTTTTGGAAAATTACATTCAGGTACTCCTGAAATTATTCATTTAGCAAATCTTATTGGAAGAACAGCAAGTTCTGTTGCTATGCGGCTTAACAATTTTGCAAGCGTTGACCCTTATCATCAACAACGTGGTATTGTTGGTTTGAAAGGCGGCTTAAAACAAGTTGAGCCGATATGGAATGAGTTCATTAATAACAAAGACGAATTGCTTTTTGAAAGCGAAAGAATATTAGCAGAAAAAGAGCATATATCAATTGAAAATAAGTTTTCAGATGCTTTAAGAGACATTGCAAATTTAAAAGGTGAATACAAATTAAGGGAAGTAAAAACAAGAGTAAACCAAAATGTTTTTAGGCAAATAGTAATTGCAAATTACAATGGAAAATGTGCTGTTTCAGGAATAGATATTCCTGATTTATTGTTAGCGAGTCACATATTGCCTTGGTCAAAGAATGAACAAGAAAGATTGAATCCTGAAAATGGAATTTGTTTATCGCCTTTGTATGATAGAGCTTATGATAAAGGTTATATTGGCATAACAGAAAAGTTTGAAATTTTATTGTCAAATGAATTAAAGAAGAAAAGCAAAGCGGATTATTTCAATTATCACTTTGCTTCACTTGTTGGTACTAAAATTATTTTACCAAAGAAATATTATCCCAACAAAGAGTTTTTACAATTCCACTTAGATATTATATTTAAGAAATGAGTACTTGTTGCTTTATTTTTCAAATAGCAAAACTTTAATTTTGGAACATGCTAAATCGCATCGTAATTATAAATTCTCAACTTTATTTAAAAGCTGATATTCTTATCAGCGATGCGACAGGCATTCAGTTAGCTGCAGAAAGTAATGTGGGAAAAAGTTCTCTCATTAATACGCTAAACTTTCTCTACATTATTGACAAAAGCAAAATGAGATTTGAAGGGGATAAAACACTCAAAGAATCTATTCCTCATTATTTCAAGAATATTAATCAGAGTTACATTCTGTTTGAGATTTTCAAAAAGGGTTATTGGTGCTTGCTTGTGCGTGCAAACGCAAATAATGATATTGAGTATTACAAAATTGACAGTGAATACAAAGAAGAATTTTTCTTTGGAAAAGAAAACGGAAAACAAAGCATCATCAACTTTCAAGATGTTCAGGCAAATTTTCTGACAAAAGATATTGGCTTTACAGAAATTCAAAGCGAAAATCTTTACGATTTAGTTTATAGCGAATCCAAAAAATCTAACGCTGTTGTTTGGGTAACCGAAAATGTAAAAAGACGAGGCAGAAGTTTAAATAATAGTTTCACTAAAATCTATCATCATTTACTAAAGTCAAGCGTCATTAAAAATGATGATTTCAAAGAAATGCTGCTCATTGCAGATAACAAGCAAGATAAACTTGAAGTATTTGCCGATAGAGGCAAGGATGAAATTACAGAGTTGGAGCAAAAACAAATCAAAATTTCCAGGTTGAAAACAATTGGAAAAGATTATGAGGAATTGAAAAGCCAAATTGACGAATATAAAGCCAAACAAAAAATTTGTTGTAAACTTAAATACAATTTCAACAAACAGTTTGGTTCACTCGAAAAAGAGCTTACAGAAAAACTAAGTGAAACAAGCGAGTTATCAATTGTAGTTCGCACAATACAAACTACAATCACAGAAGTTTTGAAGAAGGAAAAAGACCAACTGAACAAGTTCTTAGGAACAATTGAAGCGAACATTACTAATATTAGAAATACAGAACTTAAACCTGTTACTGATGTCTTGGAGCAAATAAAACCTTATGGGCAAAAAGGCTCACTTCAATATTCTGGGCTTGAAAATGAAATTGAACAACTAAAAAATACTTATGAGAATTTGCTCGTTCAGTTACACACAATAACTCACTACAATTTAACAGAAGAACAAGTAAACAGCGAGATTGCAAAATTGAAAAGCCAAAAACTTTCAATCGATAATAGCATAAATAATTTTGGCAATCTTCCTATCAAAATATTTCAAAAGATAAAAAGGTAAAAGCCAAAATTTATTCTCTGTTAAGCAAACAAGTGTTAGAACAGTCCGATGAAAAAATTATTGGAAAAGTTTCCAAGATAGAAGACGCTCTCAAATTATTCGATGGAGAAATAGATGTTTCTGAAATTCAGGCAACTGAAAAGGATTTTCTTAAAACAAAAGATGAATTGCAATCAGAATCTGATAATCGAAAACGAAGATTAATGAGCAGGAAGGAATTTTAACTGTGATAAAAGATGAGAAGAAAAAGAAATCAGACCTGACTAAATTCAAATCGGCTTTAAATATTAAAGAAGAACTTCTAAAAAAGGTTAAGAGAAAACCTGAACTTGAGATTCAGAAAAAAGAAATTGAATTAAGAATTGATGCACTTGAAAAATCAACCACAGAAACTAAAAATTTAATTATTAAAAAGGAAAATGAAATAAAATTTAAAGAGGGTGAACTTGAGCGAGGCAAGAAACAACTTGAACAATTGCAGCAGAAACTTAATACTTATAGAAGATGGAATGAAAACATAAACTCTTATTACGAATATTTTGAAGTTGAAGAACCAACAGATATTCAATTTGAAAAAATTTTTGACAAGTTTGATGAAGCCCAAAAATCTTTAGTAAGAGTTAAAGAAGTAATTTATGGAACGCAAGGAAAGAAGGGAACATTTCAAACCGTTAGCCAGAAACTTGAAAAAGATACAACTGACTTGTTTGAATTTGTGAAAGAGGTTGATGAGGAGCTTTCAAATCTTGGGCAACTTGAAAATAATGCAACAGAACTGCTTGAATTTATATCTCATAAATTCACTAAGCCAACTTCTAATTTTTTGCAACGATATAGTGAGTTTAAAAACTTTTTGAAAAATTTTAATCGGCAGTTGCAAGATTTTCCAGTTTCAAACATTAAAAAAATTTCTGTTACTCCAAAGGATGTTGAATCATTAACTAATGACTTGAAAGCGATAAGCGGAATTGCAAGTGTAAGCGAACTCTTTTCTTCGACCCGAATCAAAAGCAAAACTTATTAGTGTTGAAAAAATATTTTTCCGAGGGAAAAGTAATTGAATTTAAACAGCTCTTTGAACTCATTCTTGAAATTGAAAAGAGTGACGGAACAAAAGAGAAAGTGGATTTGAGCAAGCAGGTGGAATCATTTGGCACAAACAAAATTTTAAAACTTTTCTTGTTCCTCAATATCATTAAAGAACTTGCGGTGAATAGTGCTGAAAACAAAATTGCTATTTACATTGACGAGTTGGGAACAATCGGTTACCACAATGTGAGACAGATTATAAAGTTTTGCAGCCAGTTCAACTTCATTCCAATTTTTGCATCAATCAGAGAGATTGAAGGAATAGAAAAGTATTATATCATTAAGCCAAATTCAAAAAGCGGTGGAATTGTAGTAGATGAACGCCACACCAAAACAGCACATTATAAAAATGCAAACGCTATCGTTCTATAATTTACTCAAAGAGTTAGTGAGAGAACAGAAAATTTCTTATAAGAAAGTTTCAAAAGTAGTCATTGACTCATCTGAATTTAAAACGCTTTTGCGAAGTGAGATTATAAAAAAAGAAAGAGCAGTAAACGGAGGATTTAATTTTATATTAAAGAGGCCTGCCGAACTTGAAAAATATTTTAATCAGAAATTTCCAACAGCACTTGTTAAGCCCAAAAATGCAGCAAGCAAATACAGGGCAACAGCATTATCGGTTAAAGAACAAAAGTGCGAACGTTGCGGTTATAATAAGCATCCCGAAATTTTAATCGTGCATCACATAGACAGAAATAGAAAAAATGGAGTTAAAGAAAATCTTGAATTGCTTTGTCCAAATTGTCACGAAGAAGAACATTTACTAAAAGCTGATGGAAGGTTTAAGAATAGGCTAATCAAAACTTCAACATGAGAACAAACGCTAAAAGAGTTTTGAATTTTTTGACTACAAACTTTGACTTTGTAAAGTTGTTGTTTGACTTGTGCAAAGAAGATAGCACAATTAAAACAGAAGAGTTAATTAAAATCTGTAGTGAGCACAATATCAGCACAGCGGCTTTAGTAACTGATTTAAGAATCTTAAGGGAGTTACCAAACGGCAATTATAAACTACATAAAAATTATTATGACTTTCTACAATTTTTATTTGACGAGTATGCAATCTCATTGCCCGAAGCGTTGGCAGCTATGAGCAATGCCATTGAAGATATTTTTGCTAAACTTCAAAGAGCAATAGATAAGTCGCAAATTGCAACTTACATTACTGGACTGAGTAACATTATTGATGAATTTTTAGAACGAATTAACCGCTATACACAGAATCTATTAAGGGACACAGAATCATTGAAGTCAAGTGTTGAAAGTGCAACCGACTTGACGCTGAGAATTAAGAAAGCGACTTTTTGGATTGATGAATTTATAAAACCTCTTAATGCAATTCTTGATAAGTCACAAACAAAATCAATTATCAATACAATTAGTTTAATTAATGCTTATGCCAATCAGAGGAAGTTTGAGGAAGAAGATTCCAACCTTAGACGACAGTTTGCAAAACTTTATTTTAATGCTTTGAATGCAGACCTTGACATAAATCAGCAAGTCAAAAAATTAACAAGAGAACTTCTGCCCTTGCTTGATAGAATAAAAACTAACTCTCAAATTCAAATGGGGTTTTATTACTTTCTTGAGAACTTCAATAATCCCAAAGGTTACATTGTGCCATTACCAAATTTAGTTTTTGCAAGCCGTCATTCTACTTATTCAACAATCTTTGAAAAGGAAACGGCTATGTTCTTGGAACACTTCAAAGAATCAATAAAGACATTTATTGAAGACGAAGAACCTGAAATAGACAATTGGTTAACCAACACAGAATTTTTCAAGGAAAAGCTTCGCAACAATTTGCCCGTTGAAAATTTTTATGAATGGTGTTTTCAAGTCTTGAAAGAAGAAGAAATAAAACTTGACATGATAAAATATTCGGCAATTTCAAATCTCATTTTTGAAAAAGAATTTGATGCTGAGTTTGAAAATGCAAAACGATTCAAAATTGAATTAGAAGATGTAATTCTCACAGTGCCTAAAGTAAATTTATATGCCAATCTATCCGAACGAACATAAAGAAATAGTTAAAGAACTTTTAGACGGAAAGTTCATTTTGTATTCTGACAACCTGTTTTCAGTTATTCAGGACAACAAAGATTTTTATGAAGATTTCTTTCAACAATCTTTTGAATATAATCTTGATTCAGGAAGTGAATTTATCTTTCTCACTTCAAAAGCAACCACAGAAAGGGATACAAGAGATTTTACAATTTTCCTTGCTCTGCTTTGCCGTGAGTTAGAACTGGAAGGAAAAAAATTTCGTGAGCAAATTGACTTTGCAACTTTTTATGTTGAGGATGTTTGGCGAACGCTGAATAATTCAACCAAGAAAGAAATAATTGACAGCACTGGAATAAAAGACTTCAGAAACTTTCTTAATCGTTGGAACAGAAAAAACGTAATTAACCTGACTGGAAATTCTTTCAAATTCACAAAGGCAGTTAATCTTTTTTTTGAATTTTCAGTAAATATTGCGAATGAAAAACTTAAGGAGACAGGCAACATAAACATTGCAATACCTTCATCTTAATCTCTTTTGCTGATAAATTCTTCTAAGGAAATCACTTCACCATTTTTATAATTTGCTATCCCTTCCTGAACAAGGCTCCATTCTTCATTTGAAAGCTCAATTGCATTCTGATTTTCCATATCATGTTCAAGCTGTTTTTTCCAATGTTTTAAAAGCGTTTCATCATCTGTGGAATCAATTATATTTTTTATTGCTTTCTTATAATTATACAAACTCATACAAAAAATTTATTTAAAGGTAAAAAGCCTTGTTACTTTCTTGTATTGATTGGTGAGGCACCAAGCCAATAGAAAATAAAACAGTAAGCATTGTATTATGTCAGCTTTTATAAACATCTTTTCTATGGCGGATTCTTTGAATTTCTATCAGCCGAATTACATCTTCAATTGTATAAATAACTCTGTAATCAGCAACTCTTATTCTATAAGCTTCACTTCCTTTTAATTTTTTATACCCAACAGGTCTTGGATTGGTGGCAAGTTCATCAATGGCTTCAACAATCTTTTTGTTGTATGGCTGCGGTATTTGCGATAATTCTTTTAGAGCGGATTTCTTTATTTCAATGCGGTACATAATTATAGTTTGCCTTCATCATGCAGTTGTTGTTTTGCCTCTTCCCATGAAACTGTTTGTTCTTTTTTGCGCAATTCAACAGCAATAATATCATATACATCTTCCAACTGCTCTTCATTGTCTGCAAGCACATCCAGGTCAATTTGCATGAGGCGATGATTGTTGCTTTCATTTTTTAAAATTGTAATCGCTTCCATTTTTTATTTCAAATTTAATGAATGATTTTTATTCATGCTGATAGGTAATTCATTACTTGAAAGGCTGCCCGATTGAAGCGTAAAGCCCACAGCTGAAGCATCTGTGCAAAGGCTTTGTGGCGAGGACTTGCAGCATAAAGCGGGAACTACAACCGAACAAAGAACCGAACGCTGATAGCCCCAAATTATTTCACCACTCCACTCAACTTCACCACAAACAACTCGCTTGGTATATCGCCAACCTTTGCTGTTGATAAATCAATCACACAATCATTACCACTTTGTTTGCAGGAAAAAGTTTTATTACTGCCAAGTATAGTTGCCTTGGTGTTTGAAGAAATTTTTAAATCATGTATGCGAATTTGTGGTGAATATGTTGGAACAATGCAATACAGATCATTTCCTTTTTTGGTGAAAAAATATTCTATGTGTGCTGCATCAGGTTTGGGTTTTATTAATTGCGCAACATTATAACCTGCCATAAAACTTTTATCATTTTTCTGCGGCTGTTTGCCTTCACTCCATTGATAAGAATGCGCCCATGCACGGGTGCCATAAATCGCTTCGCCATTTATGTCAAGCCATTTACCAATATCAGTTAATCGTTGCTGCATAATTACAGGAATGCGACCATCAGCAGTTGGCCCAATATCAAGCAATAAATTTCCGCCTCTTGAAACAATATCAATCAACATCAAAATCAAATCATAACTACTTTTGTAATCATCAATCTGTTCATTGCGGTTGTATCCGTATGAATGACCAATGCCCTGGCTTTCTTCCCACACAATATTTGCATTCATGCCGCTGCCATATTCTGAAGTGGTGTACATACAACCATTATTTTTTTCACGCGTATTATTGCCCCATCTGTCATTTACTACCACTTCTTTTGCAACAGGTGATTCATTAAACAACCACGCCAATAATTCGGGGCTGTGCCATGCGGTGTCAGGCAAATCCCATTCGCCATCAGCAAAAATTATTGAAGGTTTATATTTTGTAACAAGGTCTTTGAATTGCGGAAAAAAATGTTCTGTTACAAACTTTGGTTTATCTGTTTGCCACAATGGATTGAACCATTCATACAACGAATAATAATAACCCATTTTTAAACCATCCTCGCGAACAGCGTTGGTAAGATCACCGAGCAAATCACGATGTGGTGTTCCCGTTACTGCATTCCATGAACGACCCCAGTCACGATCCGCTTCAGCGCTGTTCCATAAACAATAACCTTCATGATGTTTGGATGTAAGCACCACATATTTTGCGCCTGATCTTTTAAAAATATCGGCCCATTGTTTGGGATCGAACATACTTGCGGTAAACATTGGTTCAAACTGCTGGTATTGAAAATTAGGTCCATAATTTTTATCATGAAACGCAATAAAATCTTTTTGCTTTTCATGCAAACGATACCAGTACCATTCTGCATAACTGTAACCGCTGTTCTCGATTACTGGCGCATACGACGGCACAGAATAAACGCCCCAATGTATAAAGATGCCAAATTTTGCATCCTGAAACCAGGAAGGAATTTCTCTTGTGTTGAGTGAATTCCAGTTGGGTTGATAATGTTGTGCGAACAAATTTGTTGATGCAATGACAAACATTAATACAAATAATTTTTTCATGTGCAGAAAGGTAAGAAAGATTTTAAGTTTGTTCTTTCAGGTATTTAGTAATTATTGGATTAAAAGCACCATAGGCGCTTATCGTGGATATATAAAAATTAAAGAAAACCAGACGTTCCAAAGGAACGTTTGGTCATACATGATATTTTTGCTACCAACAAGCTGCTCCGATGAAGCATAATAAAGTCAATTGTACAACAAGTATTTTTAATCATTAAAAACATGCTATGTTCAAAATATTAAAACCCGTATTTTTTTGTTGTTTGATTTTTATCTGCAATAATTTTTCTTTCGCACAAACTTCAACAATTGATGGTCATCCTGCATGGATAATGCAAGGCAATATTTATGAAGTAAATGTTCGTCAATATACACCTGAAGGAACGTTCAAAGCATTTGAAAAAAGTTTGCCGCGTTTAAAGCAAATGGGCGTTCAAACGTTATGGTTTATGCCTATCAATCCAATAAGTAAAACTGATAGAAAAGGAGCGTTGGGCAGTTATTATGCAGTAGCAGATTTTACGGCAATAAATCCTGAATTTGGAACGATGGATGATTGGAAAAATTTAGTTAAACGCTGTCATGAAATGGGGTTTAAAGTAATGATAGATTGGGTGGCTAATCATACCGGTGCAGATAATTACTGGCTTACTGCACATCCTGATTTTTATGTGCAGGATTCAACAGGCAAAGCCGTTTCGCAGTTTGATTGGACAGATACACGCAAACTCAATTATCATAATCCCGTTCTTGAAGATTCAATGATTCGTTGTATGAAGTTTTGGATTGATTCAACCAACGTTGATGGTTTCAGGTGCGATTATGCGGTTGGCCCTACAAAAGAATTCTGGACGAAGTGCATTAAAACATTAAAGGCAGATAAAAATATTTTTATGCTTGCAGAAGCTGACTCTGCATGGTTGTATGATGCTGGTTTTGATGCAACATATAGCTGGCCGGAATTTACTGTAATGAAAAATATTGCAGCAGGTAAAAGCAATGCTGTTTCGCTTGATAGTGCTATAGATGTTGTTGACAAAACATTTCCTTCAAACGCATTGCTTTTATATTTTACAAGCAATCATGATGAAAACAGTTGGAATGGTGCAGATTATAAAACCATGCCAGGCGCATCTCATGCACCGTTTGCCGTGCTTACACAAACATTACCACGTTCTGTGCCTTTAATTTACAGCGGGCAGGAAGAACCTTTTCTTGACAGTATTTCATTTTTTTATAAAGACACTATCCTGTTTCATAATTATGCAAGAGCAAATTTTTACAGCAAGCTTTTGCATGAAAGAGAAAATAATAAAGCACTGGCTTCAAACGCATCTTACAAAAAATTAAAAACAAATAACGATTCAACCATTTTTGCATTCATCAGGCAAAGCGGGTTGCATAAAGTGTTGGTAATTGTAAATCTTAGTAATTCAACGCAGCAGTTTACCATTAATGATGCAGTTATTAATGGTGTGCCTTCAGATATATTTTCACAAAAAAAACAAAACATGCAAGCACATCAATTAATCAAACTCAGTGCCTGGGCGTATAAAGTTTATGCGTATTAGTTTTAATTGCGAACAATACAGGTTCGCTTCATATTTTTACATGTAAATATGCTCTCCCTAAAACAAAATATGCTATAAATGCACTTGTGTATCTGGCACGTGAAGGCAAAGGCCAGCCTATGCAAATAAGCAAAATTGCTGAAAGTGAAAATATTCCGAGAAAATTTTTAGAAGCGATTTTATTAGAACTGCGTCATGCAGGCATGTTAAACAGCCGTAAAGGAAAAACGGGTGGTTATTATTTGCATAAAACTCCTGAAGAAATAAACATTGCAGATGTGATGCGTTTATTTGATGGCCCTATTGCTTTGCTGCCTTGTGTTGCATACAAATATTATGAGCGTTGCGAAGAATGCATTGATGAAGAAACCTGCGGCATTCGTGCCGTATTTTCTGAAGTGCGTTCTGAAACTGTGCGTGCATTAAAACAGGCAACGCTTGCAGAAATTATTAAACGCAGTGAATGTTTAAAAAATAACAGAATTAAAGAAATTAAAAAAAAGGAGAAGTAAGCTGTTTTTACCTAACTATGTAACATAAAATTTGAAGTGCTAATTAACAATTTCACTTAATTGCTTTAAAACGCGGAATTATAAAAACATTAATTTTGTAGCGATTTTTTTAAGCATGTACAAAAAAACAGGTAATCAATATTTTTTTTACAAGTTCACATACAGCATTTTTTTTTGTATACTGATCTTTTTACAACTGCAGGTTAAATACATAGCTGCTTTAAATTATTTTACCGGTAAAAATTCTGTTACTGCTGAAGTAAAAATAGCATCTCATAAAATTAATATTCAAAAAACAGGAGTAATAACAATACTTTTTTTAAGCTTAATAAACGTTTTCAGCTTAATAATTTTTTTACAATTTCTCCTTTATCCTTTATTAAAGAAACCGGTTTTACTGCTCTTTTAATCAAAAGATTTTATCAAGCAACCTTCTCAAAAAATGCATTTCATTTAGTTTTTTTATTCAGGGGCCCGCCTGCAATAAGTAAGTTTTAATACCGCTTTGTTTGGCATCATGCCAATAAGTTTTGTATATAGTTTTTGCAATCAGCAAACATTCATTTGTTGCATTAGATACATTACTGATCTCTCAAAAAATATATTCTTTCACATAAAGCCATCAACCAAATAATTTTTTATATGATTGATTGTATGAATAAAGCTTTAAAACCTTTTTTATATACGCTGTTTTTTTTGCATTGCGCCAATCTAAAAGCTCAGCAGCAAAATATCTTTTCATTAAACCAACTTATAAATTTTGCCTTACAACATTCGCCTGAATTAATGAGCAGGCAGGCAATAGTAAACAGTTCTCTTGCAGATAAACAAGTTGTAAAAGATGCATTTCTCCCAACAGCGGTTGTTGGTGATGAAGCGTTAATTGCAACAGATAATTCTTTGCCCGGTTCTTACCTGTCAATGGGTGTAATACCTTCCACTTCTTCGGGCATTCATAATGAAAACAATGCGCAGCCTGCCACCGGAAATTTTGCTTTGCTGATGAGCCAATATGAAATAGCATCGTTTGGTTATAAAAAAGCAAGAATTAAAAATGCTGATGCAATAATTGATCTTAATAAAAGTGATGAAGATCGTGATGCATATTTATTAAAGTGGCGTTTAAGCAAATTATATTTTGTATTAACGAGAGAGCAATTGCAGTTAGCAATTGAATTGCAAAACGTAAACCGGTACGAGCAATTGTTTCAAATAATTCGTGGTATTACGATCAGCGGGTTAAAGGCCGGTGCAGATTCTTCGCAGGCATTAGCGGAGTTATCAAAAACAAAAATTGATTACAATAATGCTTTAAAGCAATTGCAGTTAACAAAGCAGGAAATTTCATATTTAACAGGGCTGAACGCTGAAAGTATAAATGCTGATACATTAGAAACGGCGCACCAGATAGACGTGATGAAAATCATGAGCAGCCTGTCAGATACAACAAAAAATCCTTTGCTTGATTATTATAAGGTAAGACAATCATTTTATCAAAGCACTCAAGAGCTTATCAGCAAAAGTTATCGTCCGCATTTAATGTTAACCGGCATGGCATGGGCACGTGGTTCGAGCATTGATTATAACAGCAATTACAAATCGTTGGGTCACCGGCTTAGGTTATCAGCGGTTTAATTATATGGCTGGTTTGAGTTTGTTTTATAATTTATCAGGGCTTGTTCAAAAACGTGACCGCATTGCATCGAATAAGCAGCAGGTTATGGCAGCGCAGTTTGATATGCAGCAACAAAAAGAATCGCTTGAAAATATAGGTAAACAGGCAGATGAAACTTTGAGTACAGCATCAAATGATCTTCAGGAAATTCCTGTGCAATTAAAAGCAGCAACAGATGCATTCAATCAAAAAACAGCACAATACAAGGCAGGCTTAATTAACCTTGTTGATCTTACGAATGCAAATTATGTTTTGTACCGTGCACAAACAGATTATGCACAAGCTTTAAACGATTGGTTTCTTGCAAGTGTTGATAAAGCTGCTGCAACAAGCACACTCAATCTATTTATTCAATCTTTAAATCAATATAATCTCATATGTTAAAAGGCGCATTAAAAAGGCCTGTTACTGTAATTGTATTGTTTGGCGGCTTACTGTTGTTTTCAATAGTAGCGTTGCAGTCAATACCGATTGATATTTTTCCAAAGCTGAATTTACCAACCATTTATGTTATTGAATCGTATGGCGGGATGTCGCCGCAGCAAATGGAAGGTTTTTTTGCCACGCGCATGCAAGACCAGTTCTTGTACATTAACGGCATAAAAAATATTGAAAGTAAAAACGTACAGGGCCTCACACTTATAAAGCTTTCATTTTACGAAAACACCAACATGGCTGAAGCTTCGGCGCAAGTTGCGTTGCAGGTTAACAGGCCTATGAAATTTTTTCCGCCGGGTGCATTGCCGCCGCAGGTTATACGTTTCGATGCTTCATCGTTACCGGTGGGCGAACTGGTGTTAAGCAGCAAAACAAAATCATTAAAAGAAATATACGATCTTGCTGCAACCCGTGTGCGGCCTATGTTTGCAACAGTACCGGGTTTATCTGCACCGCCGCCTTTTGGTGCCAATTCACGCACAGTTGTGGTGAATGTTGACCCCGAAAAACTGCGGCCCTTTAATATTTCTCCAGACCAGGTTGTTGAAGCCATCTCGAAAAATAATTCGATGACGCCATCGGGCAATTTGCGGATGGATAGTTTAATGTATGTTACTACAGTAAACTCGCTTGAAGAAAATGTGCAACAGTTTGGAGATATACCCATTAACACAAATGGCACCGGTGCTGTTTTTATTCATGATGTGGCAACGGTTGAAGATGCAGCAGATATTACAGTTGATTATGCGTTGATTAATGGCAAACGTTCTATTTACATTCCGGTTGTAAAAACGGCTGATGCATCAACGTGGGATGTGGTTCAGTTGTTAAAGCAAAGATTGCCCGACATGCAAAGTTTGCTGCCCGATGATGTAAAAATTTCTTACGAATTTGATCAATCTGTATTTGTAATAAACGCTGTAAAAAGCCTAATGACAGAAGGCATTCTGGGCGCGATACTTACAGGTTTAATGGTGTTGTTGTTTTTGAAAGATTGGCGCAGCAGCGTTGTGGTTATTATAACGATACCTGTTTCTATTTTAGGTGCTGTTTTGTTTTTGAACTTGTTTGGACAAACAATCAATATCATGACGTTAAGCGGTCTTGCCTTAGCAATTGGCGTGTTGGTTGATCAGGCAACCGTTACCATTGAAAACATTCACCAGCATTTAGAAATGGGCAAAAACAAACGACAGGCCATTCTTGATGCCTGCGAGGAAATATCGTTTCCCTTATTATTGATCTTGCTTTGCATTCTCGCCGTGTTTGCACCATCATTTATTATGACCGGTGTTCCAAAAGCAATGTTTCTTCCCTTATCGCTTTCCATTGGTTTTGCCATGATTGTTTCTTACATTGCTGCACAAACATTGGTGCCGGTAATTTCTAACTGGTTATTGAAAGAAGAAAAATTTCAATATCATCATAAAACATCCGCCCCAACATGCACATGCAGGTTTGGCATTGGATAATAAAGAAATTGATGAAATTAATAAACATACAAAAGAAGACAGGTCATCCGCACGAAAACAATTTTTTTCAGCGTTTAAAAATGCGTTTGGTAAACACTTTGCAAAGATGGATGCCGCAAAGAAAATTAATTGTATCTGCTTATTGCATATTCACTATTTGCGCTGCTGCTTTGTGTTTTATGCTGATGGGAAAAGATTTATTGCCGCATTCAAACAAAACAGGCCAGTTGCAGTTGCGTATTAAAGAGCCTGACGGCACAAGACTTGAAAAAACAGAACACACCGTAAAAGGCATTTTAAATATTATTGATTCAACAGTAAATGGAAATGTAACAATTAGTTCTGCTTATGTTGGCATTGTGCCAAGCAGCTATGGCACAAGTAATTTATATGTGTTTAACAGCGGCACGCATGAAGCAGTTGTGCAGGTTAATTTGGATAAGAATTATAAAACAAATATTGATGATTTGAAAGATAAGACTGCGCACAAACATCAGAAAGAAATATCCTGAAGCTTCAATTTCGTTTGAACCAATTGAATTAACAGAAAAAATAATGGCGCAAGGCGCATCAACACCAATTGAAATAAGAGTTGCAGGTAAAAATTTTGATGATATAAAAAGTTATTCGCAACGTTTGTGAATGGCAAATTGAAACAAATTGCTTTTTTACGTGATGTGCAAATTGCGCAACCATTGCAATTTCCAACCATCACCATTCACGTTGATCGGTTTCGTTTGGCACAGCTTGGTTTAACCATGGCTGATGTTCGCGAACAGCATTACTGATGCAACTTCATCAAGTCGCTTTACAAAAAAACTCAATGGCTCGATAGAAAGTTGCTTACACTTACCAGGTGCAGGTGCAGGTGCCTGAATACATTATGAATTCGATTGAACAAATGAATGCCATTCCTTTGGTGAAAGGACAAGATCGGCCTGTTTTATCTGATGTTGCACAACTAACAACGAATATGCCGGGCGAATATGACAGGCAGGGGCCCCGAAGATTTCTCACCATTAGTGCAAATATTTATAAAAAAGATTTGGGCTCAGCAACAAACGCAGTAAAAAAAGCAATACAGAAATAGGCGAACCTTCAAAAGGAACCGTTGTAAACGTTGGCGGCATGTCATCTTTATTAAACGAAACATTAAGTTCATTGCAAACCGGTTTGCTTGCAGCCATCGTTGTTATTTTATTGTTGCTCACTGCCAATTATCAATCATTTGGCTTGGCCATTTCAGTGCTGGCAACTATTCCTGCAGTGTTATTAGGTTCAATGCTATTGTTTTTTGCAACAGGTTCAACATTAAATCTTCAATCATATATGGGCATTATTATGTCAACGGGTGTTTCGGTAGCCAATGCTATATTAATTGTAACAAATGCAGAATCGTTGCGGTTTGAATATAAAGATCCGTTTAAAGCTGCATCGGTGGCAGCAGGCATACGGTTAAGACCAATATTAATGACGAGCCTTGCAATGATTGCAGGCATGATACCAATGGCAAGCGGCTTAGGCGAAGCCGGCGAACAATCAGCACCGTTAGGGCGTGCAGTGATTGGAGGATTGGCTGCATCAACCGTTGCCGCATTATTCATCGTTCCATTAGTGTATGGCTGGATTCAACAAAAGAAAAATTATAATAATGTTTCATTATTTCCAGAATAAAAAATCATATTTATGTATAAATGCATTTTGTTTTCATTAACCATATTTTTTATTTCCTGTTCATCCAAACAAAAGCAGCAAACAAAAACAACTTCAACACAAAATATTTCTCAATATCAATTTGCCGTAATAAAAAAAGCAGGCATTGAAAGCAAAATAAAATTACCTGCGCAATTAGCAGCTTATGAAGAAGTGAGCATTTTTCCGAAAGTGAATGGTTATGTAAAAGATGTGTTGGTTGATATTGGATCAAAGGTTAAGAAGGGCCAGTTACTGATGACGCTTGAAGCGCCTGAATTGGAACAGGCAGCGATGCAGGCAAAAGAAAAATATATGCAAACCTTATCAGGATATGCTTTATCAAAAGAAAAGTATAAACGCCTGCAAGTAGCCGCATCAACACAAGGCGCTATTTCACCTTTCGATTTATCATCTTCAAAATCATCAATGGATGCAGACAGTATGTTATGCAACGCCGAAAAAACAAACTGGCTAATGCAGCAAACCATGCAGGGATATTTAACAAAAATGCACCTTTTAACGGCGTTATCACACAAAGAAATGTTCATCCCGGTGCGTTGGTAAGTGCAGTTGAAAAAACAATACCCATGCTTGAATTAAAAGATGTAACGCACCTGCGTTTGCAGATTGATGTGCCTGAAACAATTGCTGCTGCATTGAATGATAAAGAGCAGCATTAGCTTTACAACAAGTGCAAATGCAGGCATAGTGCGCAAGGCTTTGATAAGCAGAAAATCTATGAACATAGAATCTGCGCTGTGTGCCGAACGAATTGAAGCTGATGTAAACAATACAAACATGTTGCTTTCGCCAGGCATGTATGCGGAAGCCATTATTGAATCTGGTGGCAGCAACAACGCATTTGCTGTTCCTAAATCTGCTGTACTCTATAACACAACAGAAGGTAAATATATTTTTGTTGGTGATGATGTAAATCATTTAAAGAAGGTGAGCGTATCAACAGGTAATCAATCTTCTGATTCAATAGAAATTTTTGGTGATTTTAAGCAAGGCGAAAAAATAGTTATCGATCCCGATGATGGGCTAAACAGCAAAGTTCAGTGAATAATAAATTATTTGAATTGCATAATTGCGTTTAGATTATAAAGTTGATGAAGCTTCTGAAACATTCTAATCAATTATGAATACGCATAAAGCCTAATCATTAAACTTTTCCATCAATAATTAAAGCAAAATATTTAAAGAAGCAGATAAATAAAGAAGTGGAGGGAGATAAATTTTTAATTCCTACTAAATTGATAGGAATTAGTATATTTGCTTGAATTAATCTGCTTATGAAGACTAACTCTTGCATTTAAGTTTATTATTATTTTTTGTTAGCTTAACGTTCAGATGTATGAATTTAGTTACATGCCCAATCTGTTACAGTTTTTTCACCTTTAGACACTGTAAAAAATATTATTGATACTGATATAAGCGGAAAACCGACTTCAGAAGAATACATTGATACATTCGCGCTTCGACATGCGCACACGCTTTGAAGCACGTTATGGATATAAAACAATTCCAACTGCTGACACCTGTTGCAGCTTTTGAAATAAACCAGCGTACACGTTTAAATTTAGATTACAGAAGCAACAATCTCGATGTTTTTTTATCGTTACAGGATGCAAGGGTTTGGGGCCAGCAAGATCCGCGTGAAGGACAAACAGGAACAAGTACACAGGTAACGCCAACTACAACTTTTCCATTATATTTTTTTGAGGCTTATGCAGAACCCCATTTTGGAAACAAGTTTTCAATACGCATAGGCAGGCAAAGAGTGATATACGACAACCAGCGGTTGTTTGCTGAAAATAACTGGCGCCTGCCCGGCAATTCACATGATGCCATCCGCTTTATTTACAATAATAAAGTTGATTTTACAACGGAGTTGCTGTTCGCTTATAATCAGTCGGGAGAAAATCTCTTTACATCAAAATATCAGCCGCTGGTTCCAAATTATAAAGATCTTATTGTGCATTATCTTAACTGGCGTACCGGTAAAAATTTTATTCTCACGGCATTAAATTCAATGGATGGATACCAGAGTTCCATTCCTGCAAAGTATAAAACTACTTACCAGCGCTTCAATACAGGCGGAAGGGTAGAGTTTGTAACCAAACACTGGTATGCAACGATTGCTGCTTATGACCAATTTGGCAAAGATTCTTCTGGCAAAAAATTGCGTGCTTATTATTTGCAACCCGAAATTAAATACACTGCCGGTGCATTCAGTGTTCGTTTCGGAATGGAATATATGAGCGGTGCTGATAGTTCAACGCATCCATCAGAAGATAAAAGTTTTTATCCTTTGTATAATGTGTCGCATAGCTTTATGGGCAACCTTGACATTTTTGATGTTCCTCAAGACTTTAATTATGCAGGCATGATAAATCCTTACCTGCATTTTCTTTATCAGAACGGGAAAGATTGCTTTACGAATGGAAAATCATTTGTTCTTTTCACAATCTCAGTTTGTGTTATCACGGCAAGCCGATAAATAAATATCTTGGCTTTGAAAATGACTGGCGACTTAATTATAAGCCCGGCAAAATAACAGACCTTGAAGTTGGCTTTTGTTGGGCAGCACTTACGAATTCTGCGAGCATCATAAAAAAAGCAGGCGATCCTAACATGGCGCCAATATTCGGTTATGTAAGCTTAAGATTAACACCCACACTTTGTAAAATCAGTTTTTGAGCAATAAAAAGC
>CAVSVA010000008.1:0-357425 GCA_963731245.1 uncultured Bacteroidota bacterium | reverse complement strand
GTAATGCTGATTTGGTTTCGGAGTTGTTGTATAAACCCTTGTGCAAACGCCGCGGCGTTGCGGGCAGGCATCTAAAGCTCTTGATTTACTTTTAGACCTAATAATTTCTCTACCTTTTCTTACTAACTGTTGTATTGTAGGCATTCTTAACCTTTAATTTTTTTGGGACGGCAAAGGTAACTGTCTTAAAAAGAAATTCCGAAAAAATTCAATATTCTATTCAAAAAGTTGAAGCTCACTTTTAATAAAGCGGTTGTATAAGTGTTAATTAATCAAACTCAACTCTTTTTTTATAACATCACGAAACCTGTCTTTTACATCAAGTTCGATATACCCTTCCTGCGTATAAAATCTGATTTTCACAACAGAATGATTTTTTAGGTAAGTAATTTGTGAATTATAAATGATATATGTTATATCAATTCCTAATGTTCCGCTGCCATTAAGACCTTTAGATCCACATCCAATGCAACTCGTAGTGAACTTCGGGTTTGTAATCGTTATTATTGAATCAGTGTCAGTTTTTAACATGAGTTGACTGTTTGCGATAACTACAAAGCCTTCGCCAGAATGCATAAATTTGAATTCAAGGTATTTTGTTGAATCATATTGACGAGCCCGCACTGATGAATTGGTTGATGACATGGTTGAAGAAATGCTTTCAAACGATGTTTCTTTCACCAAGACCTTTTGAAACTCATCAATGCCATTCTTAAGTAATTCCTGCGAAAAGCAAAAAGTAGGAATAAAAAAAAGACTAAGTAAAAAAAGTTTCATTTATGTTTATTTCACTTTAACCATCCATCCATATTTATCTTCGGCTTTGCCGGAACGTATGCTGGTTAATTGATGTTTTACTTTGGCTGCAATTGAAAATTTGCCTGTTTCAAATTTCATTACAACATCTTTATATTTTAATTCTTCAACCAAAGAAATTATTGCGGCTGTGCCCATACCAAAAATTTCATTGATCTCATTTTTTTTGTATGATTCTACAACTTCATCAATATTTATTCTGCGTTCTTCAGTTTTTATACCCATATCTTTTAAAAGCGTAAGCACGCTATCCCGCGTTACACCTTTTAATATAGTGTCTTCAAGCGGCGGAGTAATAAATACATTGTTAATAATAAAACCAATATTCATCATTCCAACTTCCTGCAGCCATTTATGTTCAAAAGCGTCGGTCCATAAAACCTGGTCGTAGCCTTTTAATTTTGCCTTTGTTGTGGGCAACATGCTTGAGCCATAATTGCCCGCATTTTTTGAAAACCCAACGCCGCCGGGTGCTGCTCTGGTATATTTTTCTTCCACTGCAATTTTCATTGGTGCAGCATGAAACGGCCCAACAGGGCTTAAAATAATAAGAAATTTATAAGTATCAGATGGCCGTACGCCAATCATGGTATCTGTTGCAAACATTAACGGGCGTATATATAAAGAATGATCTTTTTTTAAGGGAATCCAGTTCTTGTCAATTTCAATCAGGCGGCGCATGCCTTCAATAAAAAGTTCTTCAGAAACTTCAGGCATGTTCATGCGTTGAGCAGAAAGATTAAAGCGTGTTAAATTATCATAAGGCCTGAAAATAAACGCTTCATCATTTTCATTTCGAAATGCTTTTATGCCTTCAAAAATTGACTGGCCGTAGTGCAGCGCAGAAGTTGATGGCTCGAGCAATAAAGGCTGGTAAGGTTTTATTTCAATATTTTTCCACTCGCCTTTTTCATAATCTGCTTCGAGCATGTGATCTGTAAAATGTTTTCCAAATGGCAGATCTTCCAAACTAAGATGCTTTAGTTTGCTTCTTTCAATTTTTGTGATGTTTATTTCCAACTCATCCGTCATACCTTTAAATTTGATGCAAAGAAAATAAAAATTTTTTTAGCAAAAAGAACCACCGATCACACATTACAAATAAATGAAAGAACGTTTGCCCGATTTTGTTTTAGCTGGTTTATATAATGATGTTTTGGTTTGTGCTGATGAACCTAAACAAGCAGCTATTGAAAAAGTTACTGCACCCGAAAAATTATACCTCGGCAGTTACAACAAACAAATTATTGTATTGGCAAATGATGAAAATAACAGGTATATAAGCGATGAAAGCCTGAATTTTCTTTCGGGAATATTAAACGCCTGCAAATTAAATCTTGCGCATATTGCATTAATAAATTTTAAAAATACGGCGTTGCATTTTCAGCAGTTAAAAACTGAAATGCAGCCTGCATTTTTGTTGTTGTTTGGCATTAGCGCTTTGCAAATTGAATTGCCTTTTGCAATGCCGCATTACCAGGTGCAGCAATATGATCAATGCAAAATTTTAACCGCACCTTCATTAACTGAATTAAACCAGCAAACGCAAACAGCCAAAACAGAAAAAGCACAATTGTGGAAGAGCCTTAAAAAAATGTTTGATCTTGAATGAAAAGCAGCACGCTGATATTTGCTTCGAACAACCAACATAAAGCCGATGAAATACGTGCTGTTATTGGCTCATCATTTAATATAGTTACTTTAAAAGAAGCAGGAATAGAAACTGATATTCCTGAACCGCATAACACCATTGAGGCAAATGCTTCAGAAAAATCAAGAACAATTTTTAGATTAACCAATCAAAATTGTTTTGGTGAAGATACTGGCCTTGAAGTGGAAGCATTAAACGGAGAACCCGGCGTTAAAAGCGCAAGATATGCAGGCGATGAAAAAAATTTTGAAGCAAACATTGATAAACTCTTGCATAATCTTTCTACAATTGAAAATAAAAATGCCCGGTTTAAAACCGTTATTTCATTAATACTTGATGGTAAAGAATATTTTTTTGAAGGAATAACAAAAGGCAAAATTATTGAGCAGCGAAAAGGTAAAAATGGTTTTGGTTATGATGCGGTTTTTGTTGCTGAAGGCAGCAATAAAACTTTCGCTGAAATGGAAATGGATGAAAAAAATTTATTTAGTCATCGCAGAAAAGCAACAGATAAATTAATTACATTTTTGAAAAAGCAATAGTTTAAGGAAGCTTTATAATTTCAATTTCTGCACCTTTTTTAATGGCTTCCTCTGCAAGTGTGTGGAGTTTTTCTGTGGTATCTTTTGAAAAATAAGCTTCGCCGCAATTATCGCAAACTTCTGCATTAACATTTTTAAAAACGAGCAAGCTTCCATTGCGTTCAATTGTGCAAGTAGTTTTACCGGGATGTGTTGTTCCTGTTTTACAAATAATACACTGCATCTACTTTAATTTATTTTTAAAATTAATATCCCACAGTAATTCATCCGGTTCATAACATGTAACGATAATGCAAAGTTTCTCAGGCTCGTTTTGTGCCACTAATACATGTATCGGGCGTTCATCTGCAAATTTAAGATAAATAAAACTTGGAAAAGGTTTATCATCTTCATATTGCTTAATCAGAGTTCCGTTTTTAATTGTGTCTAACACATCTCCTGCCTGTATATTTCTTTCAAACATTACTTTTAAAGCATGGGTGCTAAACAAAAATTTATCGCAATTCAATTGCATCGCACAAGGTATTATATTGTTTTATTTGCATTTAATATGTTTGCGCAATGCAACGCATCAAAATAAATCTTCCTGAAAATTTTAATTTTTCAACCATAATAAAAGTTCGCATTACCGATTTAAATTACGGCGGCCATGTTGGTAACGATAATTTTTTTTCTATACTTCATGAAGCAAGACAACAATTCTTACATCATTTCGGGTATTCTGAATTAAATATTGAAAAGGCATCGTTAATAATGGCTGATGCTTCTATTGAATTTAAAAAAGAATTAAATTATGCTGATGAAGTAAAAATTTCTGTTGCCGCAAATGGCTTTGATAAATTTGGCTTCGATATTTTTTATAAGCTTGAAATAATAAAACGACAACAATTTTACTCTCGCCGCAAAAGCAAAAACAGGAATGTTGTTTTACGATTATAAAAATAAAAAATTAATACCTGCGCCTGAAAATGCAAAGAACGTTTTGAACAATGCGTAAGTTTGTTTTTAATTATAAATTTTATGGCAGCAACAAGAATAACAGTTAACAGCAACGGATCATTAAAAATTGAAGGCGATTTTGAAATAGTTGATAAAAATGGAAATGTGTATGATATTGGCGGAAGAACCGTAGTTTCTATTTGCCGCTGCGGACTTTCTAATAATAAACCGTTTTGCGATGCTTCTCATAAAGGCCATTTTGAGCACGAAGCAATTGCTTTTGCCCTGCCTCCAAAAAAACAGTAGCTCCGTTCATCGCTGCAATTTATCGTTCATCATTACAAACAAAATTTATTGTAACATTTTTTAGTTTGTTGCGTATAATAAAAAATCGCCTCATAATTTTTTAATCAAAAAAATATACGCAATGAAAAAAATTATTGTTCTTTTTTCTTTTTTGTTTTCAGTTGGTTTTTTGTTTGCACAAAATACTGTTGTTCATGATGCAAATGCTGAAGTAAGGCATGTAAGCAGCTTTCATGCAATTGAAGTTTCAAACGGAATTGATCTTATAATTAAGCAAGGCAATGAAGAAGCCGTTGCTGTTAGCGCATCCTCACCTGAAATAAGAAGCAGAATTAAAACAGAAGTTGAAAACGGTAAACTGAAAATTTATTTTGATAATAAAGACTGGAATAACCGCAACAACAAAAACCAGTTAAAGGCTTATGTGAGTTTTAAAAATATTGATGCGCTTACTGCAAATTCAGGCGCCGATGCATCAACCGATGGAAATATTAATGTTAATGATTTAAGCATTGGTTTATCTTCAGGTGCAGGTTTTAATGGTTCAGTAACTGCAGCACATTTATATGTTGATCAAAGCAGCGGATCTGACATGCACATTAAAGGCAAAGTAAATGATCTTAAAATTACAACGAGCAGCGGTTCAAATTTTGAAGGGTATGAACTTGCTTCAGAAAACTGTAAAGCCAATGCAAGCAGTGGAAGCGGTATTGAAATTACAGTGAATAAAGAATTAAATGCCGAAGCCAGCAGCGGCGGTGATATTAATTATAAAGGAAACGGCGTTGTAACAAATATCTCAAACAGCAGCGGCGGCAAAATAAAGAAGCAAGGTTAGCAGGTTGATAAAATAAAAATTCCGGGCATTATAAGTTCCCGGAATTTTTATTAAGAAGAATTTTTTTTACTGACCGTTATTATAATCATTTTCGTTTCCTGTTTCCAATCCAAGATCATCCAATTCTTCTTCCGCTTTACCTTTCAGGTTGCGAATTTTATCTTTTACGCCGTCAGCTAAATCACTTGCAGAATCTGCAATACGCTGACGAATTTCACTGCCGCTTGCAGGGGCAACCAGTAAGCCAACAGCAACACCAGCAACAAAGCCAGATAATGCTGCAACTAATACGCGCTGTGCACTCATAAATAATAATTTTTTTTGATGAATAATACTGATGATTTTTTTCCAACAACCTTGCCAGAAAATTTAAATTACTCCTGCATAAAATGTTTATTAATATGAAGGTCTCTTAATATGCCGGCTTTTGGATTTAAGGTTATTGTAAACGATTTATACTGGCCAACCTGCACATCAATTACCATTTGCCAGCAATGCATATCACGGGTTAAAAAAATGCTGGTAGCCTGCAGCTTTTCTGTTTTCAAATCAAAATAAAATCCTCCGCCTAACTGCCATTTTGGTGAAAGGCTTATTGTGCCGTTTACATTAATATTAGAATTAAGTGTTGAAATAAAATGTATAAGATCCGGCGATAAATAGTGATTATAACTAAGTGAATAGGAGAGCTGCAACGTCCATGGAATATTAAAATCAACAAAGTCTGCCGGGTTCTGCCGCACATACTGCAATTGCTGCTGCTGCTGGTCAGGCGTTAAGGTTTCGTCCGGAGTTAACCGCTGGTCGTCAGATCGATTATCTTTCCCGGATTTACTTTGCAGCGAAGTGGATAATGAAAGATTGCCTGATTGAAAAGTGCCTAATTTTCCATGCTTCCAAAGCAACTGGCTTTTACCTGTAGAATCTTTTTGATACGGATTTATTAATGCACCTGCAGTAATATTTATTTTATTGAAAAGACTGCTGCCGGCGGTTATATTTATTGGGCTGATGTTTAAGCTGTCAACAAGTAAATTATAACCGCTTGTGATATTAAAATTATCAAGCAGCCGAATTTTTTTAACGCTGTCTGTGCCTGACGAATCTTTGTTACGCACTTTCATTTCAAGCAGGTTATTTAAGCCAAATGTTATTCCGCCAAAACGTGTTTCGCTAAATCCGCCCAAAACATTGCCCTGCAGTTGCGATATGCGCACAATATCTTTTAAACTATCAACCTGAACATTTTGATAAAACTGGCTTACAAGATCCGGCTTATAAGAAACGCCGATAAAAGGATCAATTTCATGGCGTAAAGCCAGTATGTGGCCAGATGGATTAAAATGATAGGTGCCGAAAATTCTGGTGTTCATGCTTAAGCCGAAGCTTACTTCACGGGCAGCAAAAAATCCTTTTTGTAAAGATGTATCTACCTTATTTGCTTTATCATCCCAATTGTACAAAATTTTTTGTGCAAACCATCTTTCTTCATACGAAACAGAAGGCGCAAAAATAAACGGGCCAACAGGCGGCAGTGCTAATGTAATAGGTATGCGGTGATCAACGCCCCATTGCACAGTATCTAAAACTCTTTTAAAATTAAAAGCAGAATCATAAAAAGATACTACGTTCATTAAATTTCCTGTATAGCCAATACCAAATTTTTCATACCATTTTGGCGTACCTACTTCATCTTTTTTCTGAAATGGATAAATAGTGGTGGTAGAAAAAGTTAGTGTGGGAAAGTTCATATTAATAAGCCGTGTAACACTGTTCTGGTTTTCATTTAAAGAAACATTCAGGTTATACTTGCCTTCATCCCACATTTTATTATAGGTGATAGATGAAGCCAAACTGTTATTGTAATTAAGAAAAGCATTATCAGGCACATTTTTATTATACTGCGTGCTGCCTGCATTTACGCTGGCGCTGAACGATGTACCGGGTCTTGCTTTGGTATCAGATGAATGCGACCATGTAAGATTATAAGTATTGCTTATGGTAAACTCATCTTTTGAAAGTGTATATACATCTGTATTTAACTGCTTTGTATGTTGAGTGCTTAATATAAATGAGCCGCGGTATTTATATCTTTCAAAATAATCTGTTGTAGCCCGGGCACGCCATCCTCCGTACGAATACAGATCTGTTTGAATTCTTGTATCCCAGTTATCGTTTATTACTTTATAAAAACCAAGGTCTTCTAATCCTAAACCAAAAACATCGTTGGATGTAAAACGGGGCGGCAAAAAACCTGAATGCCTTCCGCGCTCAAGCGGATAAATTCCAAAAGGAATTATTATAGGAATAGGAACGCCTTCAAACTCAGGATAAGCCGGGCCCGACACCGCAATTTTATTATTGATGAGTTTTAACTTTTTTGCACGAATATCAAAATGGGGCGTATCAAGGTTACATGTTGTAAATCTTCCCCGATATGCAAACTCAACATTTTTATCTACTTTTTTTACTCTTTGCGCATTTACAAAAAGTTCACCTTCTTTATAATAAGTATTTTTTGTAATGCCTTTTTGTGTTTTAAGATTATAAAAAACAGTGTCCATTATAGAGGTTGAACCGGCCTGCGAAAACGTTGGTAAATTTAAAGCGCCTTTTGATGTATCTGTGCCGCCGTATGCTGTTACCAGGTTTTTGTTTTGATCGTAGTTAATAGTGTTGGCATCAAGTTTAATATCTTTGTACGTTGTATGCGCTTTGCCATATAATATAAATTGTTTGCTTGGTATTATAAGTACGCCGCTGTCATCTGCAGTATAAGTTATGGGTGCATCGAGCGAATCTTTAGAAAAAAGCGTGGTATCAACTTTAGTTATGTGAGATGAATCAATTACAGTATCTGATATAGCTTTTGTAATTGAATCGCTACGTTTAACTGTATCTGCAATAATTTTTTTTAAAGAGATGGAATCAGCTTTTTTAAGCGGAAGCGTATCGGCAGTTACTGTTAATGATTTTTGAAATTTAGTTTTGCACCGATTGTTAGCAAGTAAAGAATACGTTATAAAGAGCAATACAACAAAAAAAATTCCTGCTGTTTTTATATTTGCGAACACTTTATAATGGTTATGCATACACGCAGAAACAAAAATATAGTTTAATAGCATAAAAGATTTGTAAAGAAACCTTTTTAACGAACTTAATCATGCAAAGAAAAATTGCAGCCGTACTTGGAGCTTTATTCGCCGTTTTTTGTTTTACATCTTTTCGCACAGCAAAATCAATTGCTGTACATCTAAAACAAAATAAACTGCATACAATTGTAATAGATGCAGGCCACGGCGGTAAAGATTTTGGTGCTAAAGGCGCTTATTCATACGAAAAAAATATTACGCTTGCCATTGCTTTAAAACTGCAAACCACTCTGCAACAGGCTTTTCCTGATGTGAATATTGTGATGACACGCACCACAGATGTATTCGATTCACCAAAAGAAAAAGCAAATAAAGCCAATGCAGCCAAGGGAGATTTATTTCTTTGCATTCACTGTAATTCTGCCCCGGCAATACGCCACAGCGAACAAACAGGCTATAAAACTGAAACCTATTATACAGGCAGGGGAAAGAAGAAAAAGAAACATACCCGGCGGGTTGCAACTTATCGTTACTGGACAACCCCAAACCCGGCGCAGGGCACCGAAACCTACATGTGGGCTGCAGACAGAAATGATAATAAAGAAATAGCCATGCAGGAAAATGAATCTTTATACATGGATAGTTCATTGGCGCAGCAGGTTGGCGATTTTGACCCGAGTTCCGCGGAGAAAAAAATTTATTATACACTTAAAACACAACAATATTTTCAGCGCAGCGCAAACCTTGCCCGCGATGTGGAAAATGAATTTATTAAAATAGGCCGCACCAGCCGCGAAGCAAAACAAAGAGGCGTTGGCATTTGGGTGCTGCAGGCCACTGCCATGCCAAGCATTTTGGTTGAAACAGGATTTATTTCAAACCCGCAGGATGAAGATTATTTAAACAGTGTTGATGGCCAGCAGCAAATTTGCGATGCTATTACACGTGCCGTGCAACATTATAAAGTTGCCTTAGAAACCAATGCTTTTCAAACAATATCACCAGATTCTGAATAACCGCCTGTATTGTTTCGTTTGCCTCAATAATCAATATCAGTTAGTTTTGTACGATAGCTTGTTTTAAACAGTTGTTGTATTTCTTATATGCAAACTGTAAACGCTAAAAATTTATTAGCTAAGGAAAGATAAATTTGACACATGAAAATTTCTAATGAAACTAAAATTGGTGCGCTTACCGTGGTGGCTATTGTTTTTCTTATTCTCGGGTTTAATTTTTTAAAAGGAAAAAGTGTTTTAAAAACAGGATTTTTTTTATATGCAAAATACAGTGATCTTAAAAAGTTATCCGCTTCAGATGCTGTATATGCAAATGGGTTGCAAATAGGAACCGTGTACAGCACCAGCGCATCAGATCCGTCGTTAACAGAATTAATAGTTGAAATAAAATTGAATGATGAATATAAGCTGCCTGTAAATTCAGTTGCAACCATCGAAACAAATCCGCTTGGCGCACCTGTAATTGATATACAGCTTGGCAACAGCACAAAATTTCTTCAAACAAAAGATACCATTCGCAGCATTGAAAACGCCGGCATTCTTGGATCAATTTCAAATAAATTAGGGCCGCTTTCAGACCAGCTAACATCAACACTGGTTACGCTTGATTCTTTAATGCACAACTTTAACAGCCTGCTCGATACTAACACAAAAGGCAACATACGCAGTGTTATTTCTAATCTTAACACCGCCACGCAAAACATAACACAGTCTACAGTTTCTTTACAAAAATTATTAAATGTTCAAACCGGTGCATTGGCGCAATCGCTTGATCATGTAAATGAGTTTACAAATAATCTGGCAAAGAATAATGATAAAATAGACAGCACGCTGCTGTATTTGCAAACCACCACAAAACATTTATCGCAGGCTAATGTTGATGGATTGATAAACAGTTTTAAAAACAGCGCAGATTCATTATCCAACATCATTAACCGTGTAAATTCTACAGATGGTTCAGTCGGTGCTTTAATAAACGATAAATCTTTATACAATAATCTTAACAACATAACCCGCAGCCTTAACATTTTGATTGATGACCTTCGCGTTCATCCAAAGCGCTATGTAAGCATTTCTATATTTGGCGGAAAAGCCAAAGGCGAATATTTAACAGCGCCGCTTGCTTCAGATACCACGCACAAACCATGAAGAAAAAATATAAAGCGATAATTTATTTTTTTTGCACTGTTCTTTTTTTCTTTTCTATAAAAACTTATGCGCAGGCGCCTGCTGATACTTCATCAAAAAAGAAAATAATTATTTTAAATGCTGAGCGGCTGAATTATCAAAAAATAGATTCTGCAGAATTTCAATCGGCAACAGGCAAAGTAATTATTCAGCAAGAAACAACATTATTTTATGGTGATAGTGTTGTGCTTAATAAAACAAAAAATTTGTTGGAAGCTTTTGGTCATGTGCATATTAATGATAACGACAGCGTGAACACTTATTCTGATTACCTGCGTTATTTAGGTAACAATAAAAAAGCTTATTTAAAAGGCAACGTAAAATTAACCGATGGCAAAGGCACGCTTACAACACCTGATTTGGATTACGATTTAAATACGCACATTGGCATTTATACAAAAACCGGAAAAGTTGTTAGCGATAAAAGTGTTCTTACAAGTACGGAAGGTTATTATTATGGAGAAACAAGAGATGTTTATTTTAAGAAGAATGTTAAGCTCGTAAATCCTGATTATACTGTAACTACAGATACGCTTCTTTTCAACACATATACAAACATTGCAACCTTCACCGTTCCAACAGTAATTCAGGGCAACAACAAACGAAAGATTTATACAAGCGATGGTTATTACGATCTCGCAAATAAAAAAGCATATTTTGGCAAGCGACCGCATATAGAAGACAGCACAACTATTCTTGATGCCAATGAAGTTGCCTCAAACGATTCAACAAAAGAAAGTGAAGCCAGCGGTAATGTTGTATATAAAGATACTGCGCAGGGTATAACCATTTTTTCAAACAACTTAAAAAGCAATGGCGCTCAATCTTCGTTTCTTGCAACGCAAAAACCGGTGATGGTTATACGGCAGGATAAAGATTCAATTTACATCGCTGCTGATACTTTTTTTTCTGCAAGGCTTTCTAATTTACGCAAATACAGAAAAGTGCCTGTTATTCTTGATTCGTTGCCAACGCATGATTCCATTGTTATTGCAGACTCTGCAAAAGCAAAGCAAGACAGTGCAAAAGATCGTTTTGTAGAAGCATATTTTAATGTAAAAATTTTTTCAGATTCTTTGCAGGCTGTGAGTGATAGTTTATTTTATTCATCAGAAGATTCTGCATTCAGATTATTTAAAGATCCTGTTGTTTGGAGCCAGCAAAGCCAGATAAGCGGTGATACAATTTATCTTTTTACGCTGAATAAAAAGCCAAAGCGCATGTATGTTTTTGAAAATGCGCTGAGCGTGCAAAAAGTTGGCGCCAAATTATTATAACCAGGTAAAAGGCAGAACCATCAATGCTTATTTTATTAATGGCGATATAGATTCTGTGCGTGCAAAAGGCAACGCAGAAAGTATTTATTATGCGCAGGATGACAGCAGTAAATTTATTGGCGCAAACCAGTCAACCGCTGATGTAATTGATATGTATTTTGCCAATAAGGAAGCGCAGAAAGTTGTGTTTAGAAGCAATCTTGTTGGCACCTCTTATCCCATGCGGCAAATAGATGCGGCAACCATGCGTTTGCGCAGTTTTAAATGGCTTGATAACCGCCGCCCTAAAACAAAATATGATTTGTTTGGAAATTAAATAAACGCTTCATACGTATCCTTCATCAAAATACGTATCTTTATAAAAATAACTTTTATGACGGCAAAGCTTACCTTAAGCCTGGATGATAAAATTATTTCAAAAGCAAAAAGAATTGCGGCAAGAAAAAATACCAGCATTTCAAAACTGGTTTCAAATTCTTTTGAAAAACTGCCTGATGATGAGGTGCGCAAAGATCCTTCTGTTCTTATTGGAATTTTAAAGCCGAAAAATAAATCTGTAGATGTTGAAGATGTTGTTAAAAATGCGCGTTGGGAATATTTAAAAACAAAGCATGGCTTATAATTTTTTTATTGATTCGGATATTTTGATTGATGTATTGATTGATAGAAAACCTTTTGTTGAAGAAAGCTTCGAGTTATTCAATGCGCAATACAATAAGCTGGCTAAGCTTTATACAACAGCTTCCATTATTTTGAATGTTCAATACATTGGTAATAAATTACTTGGAAAAGCAGGCGCTAAAGCTGCTGTGAAAGAAATGCTTTTATTTGTAAAAATATGCCTGTCAGATAAAAACATACTTATCAATGCATGCAATTCAGCTTGCAAATGTTGAAGATGCTGTTCAATATTATTCGGCAACTGCAGATAATTCAATTGATTTTTTTATAACTCGAAATATAAAAGATTATAAACATGCAGATAAGCATTTGAAAGTTATAACACCGGCTGAAGCAATAAAAATTTTAAGTTGATCATAAATCTTCCACAATTTTTCCAAGTTCTTTCATCGCATCACCGCTTTCACCATACTCAATCACACGGCCAACTTCTTTACCATTTTTCAGCACAATAAATGTGGGCACATTTATAAGGTGAAATGTTTTGTTTAAATTATCCAGCGTTGTTTTTGAATGATCAACGCCAACAAGCGTAATGCTGCTGTCTGCATAACCGGCTGCATCAGCCAAACGATAAAACTGCGGTAATAAATTTTGTGTATCGGGGCACCATGTTCCGCCAAAAATCAACACGTGAAAATCGGTTGCATGTTGTTTAAATGCAGCAACAGCGGCTGCATCAGGTTTGCCAAGATTATAATTTTTTTTAAACCAGCTAAAAGCAGTATCATCTTCAATATCTGCACGCGTAATTAAACCACGCAGCACTTTTCTTTGTTCATCATCATAACTAATTTGATATGCATGAAAAGGTATTGAATTTTTAGTAACAGCGTTTTGTGTTTTACAGGAAATAAAGCATATAAAAATTATTGCAATGCAAAAATATTTTCTCATGTATAATTTTTTATGCGCCTAAATTAGATTTCAATTCTAAAAGAAAAGAACGAAATTTTGTTAAGCTTTCTACCAACTGTACCTGCATCTCTGCTTTTTTGCGGTTATCTTTTAAAAACTGTTTAGCACCTTCTACAGAATATTTTTGCTGGCGTAATAAATAATAAATCATGCGCAGGTTTTTTACATCTTCTGGCCTGAAAAGCCTGTCGCCCTTTTTGTTTTTACGCGGCTTTAAAATATCAAATTCATTTTCCCAAAATCTTAATAAAGATGGTTTCATATTAAACCATTCAGCCACTTCGCTTATTGAATAATATTGTTTTTGAAATAAAATTTCATCTTCCGGAATTTCAAGCAACGCAACATCAAGATTAATTTCTTTTAAAGATTTTCTTCCGCGTTTTGCAGGCTGTTCAGCATTTTTTGAAAGCGGCTTTATTAATTGAGGCTGATGTTTTACCTCAGGTTTTTCAACAACAACAGCAACTTCTTCTTTTTGGGTTTTGGGTTGTTTTTGTTTCGGCCGTATCACCGCCACTTTATTGCCCGATTCATGATTAAATAGATCTAACTGCTGCATATTGTAAAGCTACAAATTTTAAAATGTTGTAAACAGCCTCAAGTTAAAACTCATAACTGCATTACGCTTATGTTTGTAAAAATAATTTTTTGAAGAAAATAAAATCAATATGTGTTTGCGGCGCCGGAACCATGGGCAGCGGTATTGCACAGGTTTGTGCACAAAACGGTTTTAATGTAATTGAATTTGATGTAAATGAAGAGATGCTGTTGAAAAGTAAAATGTCTATTGAAAATAACCTGCAAAAGCTTGCAGACAAACAAAAAATAAATGCGCAACAAAAACAGGAAATTTTAAACCGCATTTTTTTTACGGCTGAAATAAAAAACTGCACGGCTGATGTTATAATTGAAGCAGTGATTGAAAACAAAAAAGTAAAACAGCATTTATTTGATGAACTTTTTTTAATAAATAAAAGCGAAACAATTTTTGCTACAAATACTTCTTCTATTTCTGTTTCTGATTTAAGTAAGAATAAAAAATATTCTGAAAAATTTGCAGGCATGCATTTTTTTAATCCTGCACAAATAATGAAACTGGTTGAAATAATTCGTGCAGAAAATACTTCAAAAGAAACTATTGAAACGCTGGTTGCATTAACAAATGCGCTGAACAAAACTGCTGTTGTTTGCAACGATGCGCCAGGTTTTATTGTAAACCGTGTTGCAAGGCCGTATTATCTTGAAGCATTGCAATTGGTTGAAAAAAATATTGCAGATATTGAAACCATTGATGCAATAATGGAAGCATCAGGTTTTAAAATGGGCCCTTTTAAATTAATGGATATGATTGGAATAGATATAAACTATTCGGTAAGTAATATTGTGTGGCAAGCGTTGAAAAAACCGGAACGGCTGCAACCTTCATCCATACAAAAAAATAAAGTTGATGTTAATGAACTTGGCAGAAAAACCGGGAGAGGTTTTTATAAATACTAAACCTGATCCCAAAACGGATTTAATAAAAACTGCATGATTTACGAACAGGCAAATCAATCATCATACAAAACAATTTTTATTACAGGCGCCACTGGTTTGGTTGGTTCTAACCTGTTGAAAGAATTAATTAAACAGCCTGTAAAAATTAAAGCATTATACAGAACAGCGATTTCTTTTGAACATGAAAATATTGATTGGATAAAGGGCGATATTCTTGATATTGTTTTATTGGAAGAAGTATTAAGCAATGTGGATGAAGTGTATCATTGCGCAGCTAAAGTTTCATTTAATCCAAAAAATAAAAAAGAACTTTTTAAAACCAATGTTGAAGGAACTGCAAATGTTGTAAATGCATGTTTAAATGGCGGCGTAAAAAAATTGCTGCATGTTAGTTCTGTTGCTGCGCTTGGCCGCATAAGAAAAAATATAATTGTAAATGAAGACATGCAGTGGAGCGAAGAAACCAGTAACAGCGTGTATGGCGAAAGCAAAAATCTTGCTGAAATGGAAGTGTGGCGCGGTGTTGCCGAAGGTTTGAATGCAGTGATAATTAACCCGTCTATTATTCTTGGCGCAGGCAACTGGAATAATGGCTCGTCAGAAATTTTTAAAACGGTTTATAAACAATTTCCTTATTACTCAGATGGCATAACCGGTTTTGTTGATGTGTATGATGTTGTAAGAATAATGATTGTTTTAATGAACAGCAATATTTGCTCAGAACGTTTTATTGTAAACGCGGATAATATTTCTTACAAAAAATTGTTTGATATGATTGCTGCGGCATTTAATAAAAAAGCTCCGCAAAAAAAAGTAACACCATTTATGGCCGGTTTAATCTGGCGATTGGAAAAAATCAGAAGTTTAGTTACCGGCAAAGCGCCTTTTATAACAAAAGAAACTGCAAACACTGCTTTGGCAAAAGTGTATTTTGATAACAGCAAGTTATTAACAGCACTTCCTGCATTTAATTATACGCCTTTAAAAAATTCTGTTGAAAGAATCTGTACTGAGTTGTTACAGATGAATGATCTGCAATAATTATTAATTGCAAACTTTATCAGCGCAGCAACTGCTGGCAAAGGCTTCCGGTTTGGCTTTAAAGGCAAAACCCATTCCTATAATATAACCCATCGCTTCATGCAAAGCATCGTTGCTTTTAAAATGAGGATTGGTATTAATGTCTGCATGAACTTCCATATCAACATTATACTGAATAAACAAGATTGCAAAGCTCGTAAGCCATTTCAATGCTTTTTGCCACTTCAACCAGCATTCGTTCTTTAATATTAAAACGCTGCCGTGTTTTTTCGTTATGAATGAACATAAAGCCGCCGCTGCATGTTCGCGCAAAAAAACAATTACTGTTGCAAATTCAGTTTCATCACCTTTAACCTGGCTGTCTGTACCGATGCAAACTTTAAGACGCACTCGCTTTTTCGTGTTCGCGTTTGATAGTTTCTTCAACCGCATCTTTAATTGGCATGTGAATGGTTTCGCCGTTAAATTTCCTCCAACGCATACATTAAGTTTTTTCCAAGATACAAACAGAAAATTATATTTCCTGTTATTTGATTATAAACACAAGTGGAAAACATCAAAATGCGGCAACAAGTGAACTGTTTTTAATGAAGTTTATAAATGATTGGTTTTATACTTGCTTTATTTAAATCTGTGCTATCAATTAATCTCTTGTCCGTCATTCCCGTGAAAATGGGAATCTGCTTTTTCGAATGAAAGGTTTTATAAGTAGCAAGCAATCTAAAACATTGAAGATCAGATGCCCAATAAGATTGGGCATGACGAGGCAAATGGTTGCTTTAGATGATAAAGCAGTATGCATACGCAAGTATAACTCTAAAGCATTAAAACAAAAGCCGCTTCAAATAATTGAAGCGGCCGGATTTTTTAAAGTGGTAAAATCAAATAATAATAATATGGTTTAAAACCAGCTTCCTACAAAAGCTTCGTTGGTTGTTTTGCTATCAACTTTTCTTCTTCTTCTTGCAACTTTATATCTGTGTTTTGCAGCTGTAACAATCATCAGCGGAATAAATAAAAATGTTAGCGGCGGAATGCCCATAATGCTTATCCATTTTCCGCCATACATGCTGCGCATTGGCCTGCGCAACCTTTCAGCAATTAAATACATGCTCGGCACAATTATCAGCGTCATAAAAAATGCAAATGCCAACCCAAAAATTATCGTCCATGCAAGCGGTTTCCAGAACACGGTATTATCACCGCCAAAATAAATGTGCGGATTAAGATCGGAGAACAGCGTTACAAAATTTATATTAAAACCAACAGCAAGCGGTATTAATGCAAGTATAGCTGCCAATGCAGTAAGCAGCACCGGAATGATGCGCGTTTTGCCGGCTTGTATAACGGCTTCACGTGTTTTTAAGCCGCGGGCACGCAACTCATCTGCAAATTCAATAACAAGAATACCATTCTTTACCACAATGCCTGCAAGACCCACAATGCCAATGCCCGTCATTACAATGCTTACTTCCATGCCTGTTATGGCAAAGCCAAGCAATACGCCAATTACACTGAATACAATTTCGGTAAGAATAATTACCGGTTTGCTAACAGAATTAAATTGCAACACAAGTATCAATAAAATAAGCATTAATGCAATTAATAAAGCTTTACCTAAAAATGCACCTGTTTCTGCCTGTTGCTCACTTTCGCCGCCAGCCTGCGCAATGGTAACATCATCAGGTTTTTGTTTAAAGTGCTGCATGTAGGTACCAAGCTGCTGGTTAACGGTTGTTGTTGTGTAGCCTGAAAGAATGTTTGATGTAAGCGTAATTACGCGTTTATAATGTTTACGTTTTACGCTGCCCAAAGTGCTTGTGAAATCTACATTAACCAACGAGCCAACCGGAACAGATTTTACATGACCAGTGTTATCTCTAAAAGTAATTTTCATGTTGAGAAGATCGGTGAGGCTTACTTTATCCATCTGTGCATCACGCAACTGAATTTTATATTCATCTTTGCCTTCTTTTATTTTAGAAACTTCACGCCCAAAAACTGCTGTTCTTATTTCATTTCCTATCTGATAGGTTGAAACACCTTGTGAATTAGCTTTTTCGCGATCGATGGTAAAACTTATTTCCGGGTTGGTAAGGTCAACATCCATTTTTAATTCTTCAACGCCGGGCACCTGTATAGAATCAAGATAATTTTTTAGTGCGGTTGCTGTTTTAACCAAATCATCAAAATCATCGCTTGCAATTTCTATGTTCACCGGCGGGTCTGTTGGCGGCCCGTTATTTTCTTTATCAACACTTATTTGTGCGCCGGGAATGCCTGTTAATTCTTTACGGATCGAATCAAGATATGGCTGTGTGGCAACACCGTTACGCTCAGAATATTCAACAAAAGAAACCTGTATTCTTCCGCGTTCAGGATGCGTGCTTTGATCGCCGCTTGTTGGGTCGTTTGCACCAATAGCAACATTGGTTATAACGCTTTCAACCACCGGATTTTTTTTGCCGTTATCCATGTGTAAAACATGATACACTTTTGTTTCAAGCTGGCGTGTTACTGAATCGGTATAATCTACGCTTGTTCCAACAGGCAGTTTTAAATAAACGTAAATCTGGTTTGGATCGCCCTGCGGAAAAAATACAACCGGTACCTGCCGCATTGCAAAAAATATTACAGAAAATATCAGCAAACAAAATGTGCCGATCAATAAACCAACAGGTCTTCTGCCTTTTAAAGCCCATCGCAATAAATTTTCATAATGGCTCATTATCCATGGCAGTGCACGATTTTGAAAACTATGAATCCATCCTTCAAAAATGTATTTATTCAATACAATCAAAATCATTATCAGCAATAAAAGATTACCGGCAAAGGTTGCGCCTGATGCGTCAAGCAAAATTGCCAGTAAAACAAAAATCCAGAATGATGGCTTTCTGAAGATGGCTGATTTTTTTGGCTTGTTTGTGCCTTCTTCATGGTTCATAAAATCAACTGCAAAAACAGGATTCATTAAAAAGGCAACAATTAATGAAGCAGTTAAGGTGAAGATGAGCATTGCCGGCAAATAGATCATAAACTTGCCGATGATGCCGGGCCAGAATAATAAGGGAAAGAACGGCGCTAATGTGGTTAACGTTCCTGCAAGCACGGGCACAAACACTTCGCCTGCAGCCATTTTTGCTGACATGGTGGATGAAAGCCTGCCCTTGCTTTGCGTAAATATTCTGTGCGTGTTTTCTATAACCACAATGGCATCATCCACAATAATTCCAAGGCCAAATAACAATGCAAACAGCACAATAAAATTTAGGGTTACCGGCGTGCCGATAATAATATCAGCCACAGGTAAAAAAACAAACGCAACAAACATGCTTAAAGGCACAGACAATGCAACAAAGAATGCATTTACCACGCCCATAAAAAACATTAAAATAATTAATACCAGCACAAAGCCGATAACAATTGAGTTAACCAGATCGTTGAAAGAATTTCTGGTGGCTTTGCTTTGATCGCCGGTGATAACAACATTCAGATCTTTTGGAAATTCTGTTTGCTGCATGTTGGCAACTTCTGCTTTTACTGCATCTGAAGTTTCAATTAAATTTTCACCTGAACGTTTTATTATATTAAGCGTGATTACATTTTTTCCGTCAAGCCGTGCATAGCTTTCGCTTGTTTTTAGAGTATCTTTAACGGTGGCAATATCTCTTAGATAAACCGGGTCGCCATAAGTGTTTGTTACAACAACCTGCTGAATATCGAAAGCTGTTTTAAACTGTCCGCGAACCTGCAATGTGCGTTTCATATCACCCACCTGCAAAAGGCCGCCGGTTATATCATGATTTTCTGCAGCCACAGCATTATTTATCTGGTCAAAGGTTACGCCTGCTGCTTCCATGCGCTGGCGATCTGCATTTATCTGAAATTCTCTTTCAGGCGCTCCCACAATATCAACCCTGTTTAATTGCGAAAGATTTTCAAGATCATCCTGCATATCTTCAGCATATTTTTTCAGACGCTGCAAATCGTAATTGCCGCTTATGTTTACATACATAATGGGCTGATCAGAAAAACTTACTTCAAGCGCTGTTGGCTGTTGTGTAAGATCAGTTGGCAGATCCTGCTTTGATTTATCAACCGCATCTTTTACCTTTTGCAGTGCCACATCTGTTTTTACTTCTGTATCAAACTCAATTACAATGGCAGAATAATCTTGCTGCGATGTGCTGGTTATTTTATTGATTTTGGCACCGGTTATACTTTTTATTTGTTTTTCTATAGGTTTTGTAACAAGGTTCTCAATATCTTTTGGTGAATTGCCTACATAAATTGTTTGAATATAAATGGTGGGAATTACAATATCAGGAAACTGTTCTTTTGGTGTGGTAACAAATTTTGATGCACCCCAAATGGTAACAAAAATAATGATGAGATAAACAGCCGTTTTATTGGTTACTGCCCATGAAGTGATAGAAAATTCCTTAATTTTTTTTCCGTTATTTACTAAGCTCATACGTTTAATTTTTTTCAGATGAACGGATATTCATTTAATGTTCATCTATTAACCAGCATTTGTTGTAATCAGCTGCCCGTCATATAAATTTTGAAAGCCATCGGTAATAAGCATATCGCCTGCTGAAAGACCGCTTTTTATTTCAAGCATATCGTTGTACATCTCACCAATTTCAACATGCTTTTTGCGTGCATACATTTTTCCGTTTTGAGTAACTCCAACCAATACATATTTTCCCTGCTCATCAGTTTGTAAAGTATTTACAGGAATGGTAAGCGTGTTAGATGCTGCATAATCCATAATTCTTACAAAAGCCAATTGATTGGGTTTGTACAAAGCATTTGCCGGCAGCTTTGCTTCAATCTGAAAGGTGCGGCTGTTAGGATCAATTACTTTGCTTGCCACATTTATTTTAGACATGATAGAATCATTCAAATCCGGAAAAATAATTTTTACAGTGCTGCCCACTTTAACCCTGTCTAAATAATTTTCAGGAACCTGCGCTGTTACTTTTAAATCTCCTGTATTCACAATTTTTATATATCCTGTTGCAGATGGAAATGTTTCGCCAACATGAATGGTTACTTCATCTGCAACGCCGCTTATATCAGCATAAACATTAGAAAAACTTAATTGTTCTTCGGCCTGGTCAAGCTGGTGCTGCGCCTGGTCAACATTATTTTTTGCAGTGGTTAAATCAACCTGCGTTCCTATATTTTCTTTCCATAAATTATTACGCCTGTTATAAATATCCTGTGCAAATTTCAGTTGCGTTTTTGCCTGGTCAACCGCTTTTTGCGCAAGAGAATTATCCAGCGTAAGCAATAACTGCCCTTTTTTTACATTATCACCTTGTTTAACATACAGCGCTTTTACCTGTGCAGGCTGCGGGCTGCGTGAAGTAACATACGCAATATTATCAGTATATACTTTTCCCTGCAGGTTTATATAATGGCTGAAATTATTTGGTGATAATGGCTGCACTGCCACCAGTTTTGCTTTTTCAGGATTGGCCGAAGGATCGAGTTTTATAATTTCTGCCTGAAGGTTTGTGATCTGTTTGTTTAAATCATCCTGCTGCTTTTTAAGTTGCTCAAGTTTTGCTCTTTTTTCTGCAAGCGCAGTATTGCCATCACTGGTTTTTTTTGCGCCGCATGATGCCAGAACTATTAACGAAACCGCAAGTAGTATATGTTTTGTTTTATTCATGATTAACTGAATTAATTTATTTAAGCTGGCCTGTTGCATAGAGGTAATCAATTTGTGCAATAACAGCATCGTACATAGCGCTTATATAATTGCTTTGCGCTACGCGTAAATCTGCTTCTGCATTTGTTATATCCAGCGTTGAACCTAAACCAGATTCATATTTTTTTTGTGATTGATTGTATACATCTTCTGCCAGTGTAACATTCTTTTTTTGATAATCGAATGTTGTTATTGCTGAATGATAATTGTTGATGGCTTGCAAAACTGAATTATCAATTGAATCTTTTAAATTGCTAAGTGTGTTTTGCGATTGCTGAAACTGCAATTTCGCTTCCTGCAAACTTGCATTTTTTTGAAAGCCGTTAAAAATAGGTATTGATAAATTTAAACCAATATAAGCTGAATTAAACCATTGTCCTTTGCCAAAAACATTAAACTCATTTCCCTGGCCAACACGTGCATAGTTGCCTGTAAGGTTAAGTGTTGGATAATAATTGGCTTTATATCTTTTTACATTATACTCATTTAACTGGTTTAGAGATTTATATAACTGGTAATCGTTCCTGTTATTATAATCGTACACGCCCTCGTTTAATAAACCTTGCTTAAGCTGGTCTTCAGTTACCGTATCAGTAAGCACAAGTGAATCTTTTTGCGGCATGCCCATTAAAAACTTTAAGCCATAATATCCGTTTACAATATTGGTTAAAGCATTTAATTTTTCTGTTTGCAAATTGGCGAGTTGTACTTCGCTTCTGTTTACATCCAGCTTTTCGGCAAAACCATTTTTATTAAGTTCTGCATTAACATGTAATAAATTTTGTGCACGCACAATATTAGCATCCAGTTGGTCAATTTGCGTTTTGCTTACCACTAACTGGTAGTAAATTTTATAAATGTTGGCTCTTATAATATCCTGTGTTAAAGCGGCTGCCTGCTGCCTGTAATCGATAGACGTTTTTCTTGCCTTCAATCCAACAAAAACCTCCCCGTCAAATAAAGTTTGCTGTAAGGTTACCGAGCCCGATGTATAATATTGCGTACCAAATTTTACAGGAACATAAGTACCCGCAGGCTGCCCAAAAAATTGCCCTGGTAAAAGTTGTGTTTGAAGCAAAACATTATCTGTATAACTGCCGGCGCCATTAAGTGAAGGCAAAGCCCTTGCCGTGGTAACGCGGTTATCCTGCCTCTGAATTTCAATATCTAAAAGCGCATTTTTAACCCTTGCATTGTTTTTCAAAGCATAATCAACACAATCTTTTACAGAAAATGCATGAATTGTTGTTTGTTGAGATATTGCCGGTAAACAAATTAATAGCAATGCAGAAAGCCAGTAGCATTTTATTAAACTCATGCTGATTTTTTTTGTCGTTGCTGTTTATATTTTGAAAGAAAGCTTAACCCTTTTTCGGTGCAAATGCCGTGAAGAAAAAAATCTTTCATTTCATTTTCAAACTGGTGAGGTTTGGTTTTGCCGTTTATTACTTCTTCATTATGAAAAACGCCTGATATCATTTCAAGCCGCAGCCAGGTAATAATATTTACATCTATATCTTTTCTGAACAAACCTTCTTTTATTCCGCGAACAATATTTTCTTTTATTGAATTAAAAAGAAAATGCTTTTTAAATTTTTCAAATTCTGCAAACACATTTGGATGAAAGCGGTTTAAATCAAACAAAACAGATGTATTCATGTTATTAAAAATTTCCTGGGCAGAAGCCGCTGCAAGATATTGTTCATGTATAGCGTTTTCTGCAATGCCTTTAAAGTAGGTACACTTTTTTTTATTTTGATCAGTGATGCTTTTAAATATATCCTGCACCAGCGAATCTTTATCAGAATAAAACTGGTAAATTGTTTTTTTTGAAATCCCAAGCTGGCTTGCAATTTCATCCATAGTTACACTGCGAATGCCATAACGCCTGAATAACTCACCGGCTTTTTGCTGAATTCTTTCCTTCATAACTCACCTTCTTTAAAAGCGCGGCAAAACTATAGAAACTTTTTATGTAACAAAAGTTTCCGATAATTATTTTCAGATTATTTTTAAGAACGGTTAAGTGTATAGGTTTTGAAGCCAAATTTGTGTTATGAAAAATTTCTCCTATTCTGAAAATTTTAAGCTCAAAAATATTTTTCAGTATTTTTTCCAGGGTATTATTATTATTGCTCCCATCGCCATTACGCTTTACATTGTAATATGGCTGTTTAACCTGGTTGATAATTTTTTACCCGATATACTGCATCATTTTTTTCCTACAATGATGACAGCACCAGACGGCAGTTTGCGCCGCACACCCGGCGTTGGTTTTTTGCTGGTTGTAGTAACCGTTACGCTGCTTGGCTGGGTTTCTTCTTCGTTTGTTGTTTCCAGAATTTTATCTGTGTTTGATAAGCTGCTTGAACAAACACCCGGCATAAAATATATTTATTCATCAATAAAAGATTTTTTAGAAGCATTTGGCGGCAACAGAAAAAAATTTGATAAACCGGTTTTAGTTAGCGTTGATGCTGCAAATACATGGCGCGTTGGTTTTATAACACAGAACGATGTAACAAATTTTGGTTTAACAGAACATGTGGCAGTGTATGTGCCGCTATCTTATTCGCTTACAGGCGTTGTATATTTTGTGCCTAAAGAAAAAGTAAAACCTATTACCGATATGAACAGCGCCGAAGCCATGAAGTTTGTTATTTCGGGCGGCGTTACGCATTTGGAAGAACATCAAACCTTATAATTATTTCTTCTCTTTTATTCATTAACTTTTAATTCTGTTGCCTCAATTAATTAAATAAGCGGCAAAGCATTTACTTTGCACGCTTTCAGTTTTATGAAGATGTATAATTTTAATTCAGGCCCCGCAGTTATGCCTGCAGAAGTTTTGCAGCAGGCTTCTGAAGCCATACTTAATTTTAATGATATTGGTTTATCCATTCTTGAAATTGGTCATCGTACAGATTGGTTTGTAAATGTTTTGGAAGAAGCAAAATCGCTGATAAAAGAATTAATGCAGTTAGATGATTCGTATGAAGTTTTATACCTGCACGGCGGCGCCACCACTCAGTTTATGCAGGTGCCAATAAATTTGCTTGACGAAAATGAAACGGCTGCTTATTGCGATAACGGTATTTGGGGCAGCAAGGCAATTAAAGAAGCAAAGCTGTTTGGTAATGTGCATATTGCGTGCTCTTCAAAAGATAGAAATCATACCTATATTCCAAAAGAACTTTCGGTGCCGCAGCATTCAAAATATTTGCATTATACAACAAATAATACGGTTGAAGGAACGCAATGGCATTTTATTCCTGAAGCCAACGTGCCATTAATTGCAGATATGAGCAGCGATATTTTCAGCCGGCAATTTCCTTTCTCAAAATTTTCTTTGATTTATGCCGGCGCTCAAAAAAATGCAGGCGCTGCAGGCGTTACAATTGTTGTAATTAAAAAAGATATTTTAGGAAAAGTAAACAGAACAATTCCATCAATATTAAATTATCAAAATCATATTGAAGCAAAATCTTTATTAAATACACCGCCGGTTTTTGCCATTTATGCAAGCATGCTTACGTTGCGCTGGATAAAAAAAGAAGGTGGTTTAATGGAAATGGAAAAAAGAACAAATGAACGCGCCGATCTTTTTTATGAAACATTAGATTCATTAAATGTTTTTGAGGGTAAAGTGGATAGGCAGGACAGAAGTTTGATGAACGCAACCTTCATTACAAAAAATGCGGAGCATGAAAAATTATTTTTAGATGAATGCAAGCAAAACGGAATGGTTGGTGTAAAAGGCCACCGAAGTGTTGGCGGATTGCGTGTTTCGATGTATAATGCTTTGCCTTTAAGCAGTGTACAGGCGTTGTGTGATCTGATGCAAGATTTTGATAAAAGATATTCGTGAGCAATCAATTTTAAATTTTTCAATGGCATCAATAAAACCATTTAAAGCATTAAGACCGCAGGCGCAGTTTGCAAAACAGGTGGCGAGCAAACCCTACGATGTATTAACCAGCTACGAAGCTAAACTTGAAGCGCAGGGAAACCCGAACTCATTTTTGCATGTAACAAAAAGTGAAATTGATCTTGCTGAAAATACAGACGTGCACAGCGATGCAGTATATCAAAAAGCAAAGGAAAATCTGAATGCTTTTATTAAACGCAACGTGTTGTTTTCTGAAAACAAAGAATGTTTTTATATCTATCGTTTAATAATGAATGATAAAAGTCAAACGGGTTTGGTTGCGTTAAGCAGTATTGATGATTATGAAAATAACATCATTAAAAAACATGAATTAACAAGGCCGGATAAAGAGCAGGATCGCATCAATCATATAAAAACAACCGGCGCACAAACCGGTAACGTGTTTCTTGCTTACCGCGATAATAATAAACTTGATGCCATAATTGAAAAATGGACAAGCCAAAAAAACATGGTGTACGATTTTATTGCTGATGATAAAGTAGCGCACACATTATGGATTATTAACGATGATAAGATCATAAAAGAAATAACGGATATTTTTCAATCGCAAATTAGCTGCACTTATATTGCAGATGGCCATCATCGTGCTGCCTCTGCGGCTAAAGTGCGGCAATCATTAACTAACAAAACGCAATCCGCTGATTTTTTTCTCACCACTTTATTTCCCGCAAATCAATTACAGATATTAGATTATAATCGGGTAATTAAAACATTAAATGGTTTAACCAAAGCAGATTTTTTAAATGCTTTGCAACAAGATTTTATTATTGAAGAGCAACCATCAGCATATAAACCAAATCAGCCGCATACATTTGGCATGTACATAAATAATAAATGGTTTAAGCTTACTTCAAAAGATGGAACATATTCAAATGATCCGATCGGCGTGCTGGATGTAACCATTCTTCAAAATAATATTCTTTCAAAGTATTTAAATATCCAGGATCAGCGCACAGATAAAAACATTGATTTTATTGGCGGCATCCGCGGTTTAAATGAACTGGAAAAAAGAGTTAACAGCGGCGAATATGTACTGGCTTTTAGTTTATATCCTGTAACAATGGAACAGTTGTTTGCTATTGCAGACAGCAATAAAATTATGCCTCCAAAAAGTACGTGGTTTGAACCGAAGCTGAGAGATGGATTGGTTACGCATCTTATCTATGAATAAAATTTAACGCATGGTTTATATTAACGGCATGATATTTTCGATCATCAAATCGTTCAAAATAATTTTTCATGAACAAATAAAGTAAAGAATGAAAAAGATTTTTCTTTTACTCATTTCATTATACACCGCGCAGTTAATATATGCGCAGCAAACTGTTGAAGATATTCGCAAACAGGCAATGGCATCTGCGCAGCAGGAAGATTTTACAAATGCCATTCAAATTTTAGAACAGGGCTTGCAGCAATATCCAAACAATATAGATATTTTAAAAGATGAAGCGTATATCTCTTATCTCGGCAGAGATTACCAGCGTTCTATGCAAATAGGAAAAACCATTGTTGGAAGAGATGATGCTGATGTGCAGAGTTATCAAATTCTCGGGCTTACTTATAAAGCAATTGCTGATTATAAAGATGCAGATAAATTATACAAAACAGGTATAAAAAAATTTCCGAAAAGCGGCGTTCTTTATGCTGAATACGGCGACATGCTTACGCAGTACGATAACAAACGCGGCGCCATTGCACAATGGGAAAAAGGTATAGAAACAGATCCTAATTACAGCAGCAATTATTATTATGCTGCAAAATATTATGCAGATAATAACAATGTTTTCTGGAGTTGCATTTACGGAGAAATTTTTGTGAACATGGAAAGCCTTACAAAACGCACACAGGAAATAAAAAATTTGTTGCTGAATGATTATAAAATGCTGCTGAGCAACAAATCAAATCTTGAAGTTTTAAAAAGCAGCGGTACTGATTTTGAAAAGGCTGTAGCAACTTCAATGTCTGCTGCAATGGAAACAGAAACAGGTGATATTTCGCCCGAAATGATCACCGCCTTTCGCACAAGATTTTTATTAAACTGGAGCAATACAAGTGCAACTGCCTATCCTTATCATTTGTTCGATTTTCATTTGCAGTTGCTGCGGGAAGGTATGTTTGATGCATACAATCAATGGCTATTCGGAACAACCATCAACAAAAATAAATTTGATAACTGGGTATATACGCACGATGAAGAAATGCAAAACTTCACGCAATATCAAAAGAATGTTTTATTTAAAATGCCGCCCGAACAATATTACGGTCATCTCGATTAATATATTTTTGTTTAGGTTACAAGCAGCAGTATTTCATGGCGTCACGGTTGCGTCGCAACACTTGTGCAGCATATCATTGAGCAGCATAATCACTAACAGAAATTAACTGGTTCATGTGTACAAGGCGATGATATATGCCTTCCTTCAGCATTAAAAATTCATGCGTTCCGCGTTCAGCAATTTCACCTTTCTGCAACACAATAATTTCATCTGCATGGCGAATGGTTGATAAACGATGTGCAATAACCAATGAAGTTCTGCTTTGCATCATATTATTAATTGCATCCTGCACTAATTTTTCACTTTCTGTATCAAGAGAAGAGGTGGCTTCATCCAAAATTAATATCGGCGGATTTTTTAAAATAGCTCTTGCAATGGTTAAACGTTGCTTTTCACCGCCGCTTAATTTGCTTCCACGATCACCAATATTTGTATTAAACTTTTCTTCTTTTTGCTGAATAAAATAATAGGCGTTGGCAACTTTTGCCGCTGTTTCAATAGCTTCTTTCGGTGCATCCTGTTTACCCAAAGCAATATTATTTGCAATGGTATCATTAAATAAAATCGGTTCCTGCGTTACAATACTTATTTGTTCGCGTAAACTTTTTAAAGAATAATTTTTTATGTTAATGCCATCAATTAAAATTTCACCTTCAGTTACATCATGAAAACGCGGAACAAGATCGGCCAGCGTACTTTTTCCTGCTCCTGATGCACCCACCAATGCAATTGTTTTTCCTTTTTCAATTTTTAAATTTATGTTGTTTAAGATGGTTGCATCTTCATATTTAAAACTTACATTTTTAAATTCAATGCTGTTTGTAAAATGATCAAGTTTTTTGCCGTTGGGGTTATCATCAACCGTAATATTTGCTTTTAAAATTTCTTCAATACGCATAATGGCCGCACTGCCTTTTTGCATATTGCTGAATGAAGTAGATACAGATTTTGCCGGCGTAATAATATTATAAAACAAAGCGAGGTAACCAATAAATACAGAACCTTCCAGCGGAATTTTGCCGCTTAAAATGCCGCTGCCGCCATACCATAAAATAATTGCAAACATAATTACACCCAACAGTTCGCTCATTGGCGAAGCAAGGTCTCTTCTATAACCAATATGATTTTTTGCATGCAGCAAATCGCTGTTTACTTTAAAAAATCTTGAACGCAATAATATTTCTGCGTTAAATGCTTTTATCACACGCAGACCGCTTAAAGTTTCGTCTAAAATAGAAACGGATTCGCCGTATTTTATGGCTGCTTTTGATGATTGTTTTTTTAATGAACGTGAAATTCTTCCGATAACAAAACCCATCACCGGAATTAAAATAATAAGAAATACGGTAAGCTGCGGACTTAAATAAAATAAAAACCCGATGTTAAAAATTATGGTGAGCGGATCGCGGATCCATCCTTCTAAAGTACCCACAACAGAGTTTTCTACTTCAGCAACATCGTTGGTAATGCGGCTGATAATATCACCTTTTCTTTTCTCGGTAAAATAACCAATGGGCAGTTGCAAAATTTTATCGTACAATTCAGCCCTTAATTCATTAACGATAGCATTTTTCATCGGGTTAAGAATGTAAGATGCCAGGTATAAAAAAAGATTTTTTAGAAAGATGGAAGTGATGATAAAAACGCAGATCAAACCAAGCGTATTTAATTTTCCGCTTTGCTGAATAGAATGCGTTAACGTGTTTCTTATAAAACTTACAACTGGATTTGCTGATTGCTGTGTTAAACCTGCAAGCGATGATGAACCTGTATTAAAAATCAATTCTAAAAAAGGCATCAACATGCCAATAGATGCAATTGAAAAAATGATGGATAAAACAGTAAATAAAAAATAAAGTACAATTTGCGGAACGTAATTTTTTAAATAAGAAAAAACTCTTGAATATTCTTTCATCTAAACAAATTATTAAAGCACGGTAAATAAATTTAAATCGTGCTAATTTTACAGCAAAGGTAATAGTATGGAAGAAGGTAAAAGACAAAAACAGGTAGCTGCGGTTTTATCAGAAGAATTAAATGATATTTTCAGAAGGCTGAATTTAAACATGATTGATGGCGGGATGGTTTCTTTATCATCAGTAAAAATTACGCCTGATTTACTGGAAGCAAGAATTTATATAAGCATGTTTAAAGTGCCTGATGAAAATGCCGCATTAAAAAAAATTGAACATCAGGCATGGGAAATAAAAAAAGAATTAACAGCAAGAGTTAAACACCAGTTAAGACGAATGCCTGTTTTAAAATTTTATTTAGATGATACGCTTGACCATGTTTTTAAAATGGAAGAATTATTTAAGCAGATAAAACCTCCTAACGCTGAAGAAGAGTAAGAATATTTAAACGTTACTTCTGAAACTTTGAAACTCATAAACATTTGAACTTTTTATTTGCCTGGCGCTATTTTAAATCAAAAAAATCTACCAATGCTATTAACATTATTGCATGGATAAGTATGATTGCAATAATGGTAAGCACCGCTGCTTTAATTATTGTATTAAGTGTTTTTAATGGCTTTGAAAATCTTGTAAAAAATTTATACGGAGATTTTTATGCAGATCTTAAAATTGTTCCAAAGCAGGGTAAATTTTTTACGGCAGATGATGCATTTATAAAAAAAATACAAACAGTTTCGGGCATACAGGCTTTAAGTTTTACGGTTGAAGAAAAGGCAGTGTTGCTGAATGGCGATTATCAAACCATTGTATATTTAAAAGGCGTTGATAAAAATTATAACAGCGTAAATAAATTATCGCATTACATCACTGCAGGCAAATATGATTTGGGTACAACTGATGCGCCGGCAATTGTTGCAGGTTCGGGCATAGCAAATGCAGTTGGTGCAGATCCGCAGTCGGCTTTATCTGATCTTGTTGTATATCTTCCAAACCGCAAGGCAAAAAATTTTAATAGCCTTGATGCCATGCATTCGTTTCAAGTAAAGCCTTCAGGAATTTTTTCTGTGCAGCAGGAGTTTGATGATAAATATGCATTTACCAATCTTGCTTTTGTGCAGTATATGCTGGATTTAAATGCAGATCAATACACTGCAATTGAAATTGCTGCTGTTAAAAAAAATGATATAAAAAAGGTGCAGCAACAATTACAAAATAAGCTGGATGGAAATTTTATAGTGCAAACAAATTATGAACAAAATCAAAGCTTGTTTACCGTAATGCAAATTGAAAAATGGGTTATTTACGGCATTCTTTCATTAATATCTTTTAATAGCTGCGTTTAATATGATTGGTGCACTTACCATGCTTGTATTAGAAAAAGAAAAAGATATTGCTGTTTTAAAGGCAATGGGCGCATCAGACAAGCGTGTGCAAAATATTTTTTTAAACGAAGGATTTTTGCTGGCCGGTGTTGGCGGTATTTTAGGTATGCTGATCGCTTTTATAATTTGTTTCATTCAAATAAAATATAAGCTTATTAAATTAGAAGGCGGCACTTTTATTATTGATTATTATCCTGTAAAAATGGTTGCGGGAGATTTTATTTTGGTGATGATAACCGTTGGCATTATTGCCGTTATTGCTTCGTGGATACCTGCAAAAAAAGCAGCCGATCAGTTTTATTCTCTGAAAAGTTAGAATCAATTGAGTTAAACGATCACGAAAGATGATTAATGCGCTTTCAATAGCATAATTTTTGCTTTTGTTGCGCAATGAACTGGATCGACTTCTTATTAATCGCAATTATTTTTATTTCAGTTTTTGCTGGATGGAAACGCGGTTTTTTACTTGGCAGCCTCGAATTGATCGGCTGGCTTGGAAGTGTTTATATTGGATTTGTATTTTATCCGTATGCAGCAAAATTTTTCGATAAGTATTTTCCATCAATTGGCGTATGGTCGCTGCCGCTTGCTTTTGTTACGGTTATTATTATTGCAAGAATAATTTTATCAGTCATTATTAATTTCATCTTAAGCACAACAACTGCGCACATGCACCGCAGTTCTTTAATCATGCCTTAGGCATAATTCCGGGTTTTATAAACGGGTTAATTTTTGCCATTCTTGTTGCTTCGCTTTTGTTTGCTTTTCCAATATCAAACAATATATCAAACACAGCACGCAACAGCATTGTTGCAAATAAATTTGCCTTGCAGGTTGAGTGGCTTAACGAAAAAATTTCGCCGGTGTTTGATAAAGCAGTTAATAAAAGCATGAATAAATTAACTGTTGAACCCGAAAGCAATGAAATTGTAACGCTGCCATTTAAAGTTCATCATTTTACAGAAAGAAAAGACCTTGAAGCAAAGATGCTGGTGCTTGTAAACAATGAACGAAAAAAAGTTGGATTGCAACCGCTGGCTAATGATACGGCTTTGCAAAAAGTTGCACTGGCACATTCTGCCGATATGTTTGAACGCGGTTATTTTGCGCATATAACACCTGAAGGCAAAGACCCGTTTGAGCGCATGAGAGAAGCGCATGTGCGTTTTTATCTTGCCGGAGAAAATCTTGCATTGGCACAAACACTTTCAATTGCGCATGAAAGTTTAATGAATTCGCCCGGCCATCGTGCCAATATTTTAAGACCTGGTTTTGGAAGATTAGGCATTGGCATTCTTGATGGCGGCGTTTATGGAATTATGATTTCGCAGGAATTCAGAAATCCTTAATTCCATACATCAATCATAAAAAATAATTTAGTTTGCAATGATATTTCAGTCATGCAAAAAAATTTTTTTGTTCATCCAACTGCTGTAATTGATGATGGCGCAACAATCGGCGAAGGTTCTTCTATCTGGCATTTTTCTCATGTAATGAAGGGCTGCAGCATTGGTAATAATTGTGTTATTGGTCAAAATGTTTTTATTGCTTCCAATGTTGTAATTGGCAACAATGTAAAAGTGCAGAATAGTGTTTCGTTGTATGATGGAGTGGTGTGTGAAGATGATGTGTTTCTTGGTCCTTCATGCGTTTTTACAAATGTTATTAATCCGCGAAGCGCTGTTTCCAGAAAAAAAGAATTTAAAAAAACGCTTATTAAAAAAGGTGCAACCATTGGCGCCAACGCAACAATTATTTGCGGCGTAATTATTCATCAATATGCGTTTGTTGGCGCAGGTGCAGTTGTTACTAAAAACATTTCTGCTTATGCATTGGTTGCAGGTAATCCTGCAAAGCAAATTGGATGGATGAGCGAGCATGGAGAAAAACTTTTTTTTAATAACCAGGGCATTGCTGTTTGTACAGCAACAGGCGAAGCATATTATTTAAAAAATAATGTTGTTGTAAAAGCATAAAATAATTTTTTATGTTACCGGCAGTTGATACGTTGTGGCATCGTTCCTTGTGTCACTCCCTTGTACTGCATATTTTTATGGCAGCATAATTCCGGGCAGTTTTATCATGCTTTAAAAGCCATTAATTTTTCAGCAATTACAAGTGCCACTTTTTCGCCATCCATTGCTGCACTTACAATGCCGCCTGCATAACCTGCACCTTCGCCGCATGGATATAAATTTTTAAGTTGCGGATGATGCAATGTTTTTTCATTTCTTGGAATACGCAACGGCGATGAAGTGCGGCTTTCTGTTGCCACAATAACCGCATCGTTGGTAAAATAGCCTTTCATTTTTTTACCAAAATCTTTAAATGCCTGTTGCAAAATTTTATGAATAAAAGATGGAAGCACCGTTTTTAAATCAACACTGTTTATTCCGGGCAAATAACTGCAGTCGGGTAATGATGAAGATATTTTATTGTTTACAAAATCACTCATGCGTTGTGCCGGCGCAACAAAATTTCCGCCTCCTTCTTTATAAGCTTTTCGCTCAACAGATTGCTGAAAAAACATGCCTAAAAGTGGTTCAGAAATTTGATTTTTATTTTTCTCGTAATCTTTATAATCCAATAAATCCTTATTTTGAATTTCTGTAACAATACCGCTGTTTGCAAACGGATTATTTCTTTTGCTTGGGCTCCATCCATTAACAACCAATTCTTCATCAGCGGTTGATGCCGGCGCAATTATTCCCCCGGGACACATGCAAAAACTAAACACGCCTTTATTGTTAACCTGTTCAACCAAACTATAAGATGCAGGCGGCAAAAATTTATTGCGAACGTTGCAGTGATATTGAATAGAATCAATAATTGATTGCGGATGCTCAACACGCACGCCAAGCGCAAAAGGTTTTTGTTCGATCAATATATTTTTTTTATCCAGCAAAAGAAAAATATCTCTCGCTGAATGGCCTGTTGCCAAAATAACCGCATCAGCTTTAAACACATTTCCATCTGCAGTAATTATTGATGTTACAGAATTATTTTCAATTGTAAAATCAACCAGCTTCTTATTAAATAAAATTTTTCCGCCGCAATTTTCTATTTCATTTCGCATGGCGGTAATGATCTGCGGAAGTTTGTTGGTGCCAATGTGCGGGTGGGATTGATACAATATATTTTCATCGGCACCAAATTGCACAAACAGGTTTAATATATGCTGAATGTTGCCGCGTTTATTGCTGCGTGTAAATAATTTTCCATCGCTGTAAGTGCCGGCGCCGCCTTCGCCAAAACAATAATTGCTTTCAGCATTTATAATACCTTCTTTATTTAAAACAGCAAGATCTCTTCTGCGCGCTCTAACATCTTTTCCCCGTTCGATTATAATGGGTTTAATGCCTTGTTGTAAAAATGTAAGTGCTGCAAATAAACCAGCCGGGCCTGCACCAACAATTAAAACAGATTTTTTTGCGTAGTGCACATCTTTAAAAACTATTTTATTAAACCGCTGATGTAAATAAGGTTCATTAATAAAAACCTGTGCGGTAATATTTATGAAAGGTTGTTTACTTCTTGCATCAATGCTTTGCCTTATAATATTAAAACCGGTTAAAGAAGCAGGTTTAATTGCAAGCGCTTTTTCAAAATATTCTTTTACTATGTTGTTATCGTTAGCTTCGTGCGGTAATAATTTTAAAGAGATATTTTTTTGCATAACGTTTACTTTAAAACCATAATCTCTAACTATAACTTAACACTTGGTTTTTAAACGAATAACGATATTTGCATTCTGTAATTAAAACATTAAACACAAATGCCGGCAACAAAATTCTTTAACACTGGGAATAAAAATTCTGGCATTTAGTTTGAAGATATTAAACTACTAAAAGCAAGTAGTCAATTTTCTCATAAGCAGTTAGTTTTGGTTGCGGCCCCTGTTTCTACAGGGGCTTATTTTTTTGTGTTTTATGCTGCATAAGCTTGTTTGCTAAAATAAAACCTATTAAACAGCCAATGGCATCTGCAACCATATCTTTAACATCAAAGTCGCGCTGGTAGGCAAAATACTTTTGCATAAATTCTATAAGTATCCCATAAATTGTAAATGCAATGCTGATTTTAATCAACATTTTTTTTGTGCATCGCCCTGACTGTATAAAAGGATAAGCTGTAAGAAAAGTTAGCCCGCAACACAAGCCGCAATGCACCCATTTATCAAAATATAATTTATCTAAAACGCTTATGTGAGGCACATCGTTTCCTGGCATTAAAAACAAAATATTTGCGATTGTAAACCATACAACTAAAGGCAAAAAATAAATAAGTTTTAATTTCATTGGCGCAAATGTAAAAATAAAAGAGCCGCTAAAAGCGGCTCCTGCTGTTTACTATAAAAAACCTTTCATCACTAACTTTTAGGAAGCAATACAGTATCTATTACATGAATAACTCCATTGCTTTGATAAACATCTTTAATAGTTACTTTAGCTTTATCACCGTTTTCATCCATCACCATCAAATTATTTCCTTTCATGCTAAACATAAGTTTGCCACCTTGCACTGTTGTGGCAGTATAAGTGCCTCCGTTCTTTTTAATCCAATCCATTAAAGTTTTGCTGTCAACTTTACCTGCAATAACATGATAGGTTAGAATTGCTGCAAGCTTTGCTTTATTTTCTGGTTTTAATAAATTGGTTACTGTGCCGGCTGGTAATTTATTAAAAGCTTCGTTGGTTGGAGCGAATACAGTAAACGGGCCTGCACCTTCAAGCGTTTCAACAAGGCCTGCTGCTTTTACTGCGGCAACTAATGTTGTATGATCTTTAGAATTGATTGCATTTTCAATAATATTTTTTGAAGGATACATTGCTGCGCCACCAACCATAACTGTTTTTTCCTGCGCATTTACAATTGTTGCGCTTGTTATAATTAACGCAATTAATAAAGTACTTAACCTGATTATTTTTTTCATATTATTATTTTATTCAAGTACGATTACACAAGCACAATAGATTTATCAGAAAAATTTTTAGCAAAAAAAATTCCTGCATTTTTATTCAATGCAGGAATTATCCATATAAATTTTTGCAGTTATACTTTACCCATAACATACAGCGCACTCATAGTTGGTGCTGCACTTCCGCCTTCTTTTTCTAATGTAATTGCAAATGCTTCGGCATGATCGATCTTTTTCATTTTGCATAAACCGGTGCAATTATTTATCATACCGGCATCAACAGGTTTGCCATCAACAATTGCCCATAACTGGTATTGTTTGCCTGTTGGTGTTTGCTGCATACTGTTTGTATTTATATATACATCTTTTGAATTTTTATTCCATAAAACAGTAGCTGTATTTTGTTCTTTACCCGGCATTCCTTTCATTATAACACGCACCATTGAAGTGTCTTCAAACATTTGCAGGCTTTGTTTGTACGATGCGTTGTTTGCCTGCAAAGTATTTCTTTCAATAAGCAATGCCTGGTATTGTTGCTTTGAATTTTTATATCCTGTATAAAAATAAAAGTTAAGCGCAGTGCTTAAAACCAATAAAATAATACAGGCTGCTGCAAGGTATTTCCATAAACCTAAATTATATACCGGCGCTGCATGCTCAACAGCAATTTCTTTTGTTGCAGGTTCGCCAAACAACTGTTTTTCTAAAGATGATTTTATAAATGATGGCGGCTGAACAGCATTGGCAAGTAAATATTCTTCTAAGTTATTTTCAAAATCTGCAATCGCTTCATTCAATTCAGAATATTCTTTGCGCAATTGTTCAACCTCAGCAATCTCTTCAGCGCTTGCCAGGCCAAGAACATATTGTTCAATTATTCCGCTTTGTATGTATGCTTTAATATCCATTAATTTTTTAAAAATTCTCTTAGTTGAATAAGTGCACTGCGCAATCTTGTTTTCACTGTACCCAATGGTATATTCAAAAATTTCGAAATTTCATCCTGTGTGTACCCTTCAAAATATGCCAGTTGTATAAGCACTTTATACTCATCTTTTAAATTACCAACTATTTTACGCAAGCCTATTTTATCTGTTTCAATGTTGGTAGCGCCGGCTGCAACATATACGCTTTCTGTTAACTCACGGTTTTGTTTTTGAGTATGATAACCTTTGCTGCGCAAAGTATCAATGCTTGCATTGCGGCTAATATTAACCATCCATGTAAACAATCTTCCTTTTTCAGCATTGTATTGATCTATCTGCCGCCATATTTTTATAAACACTTCCTGCAAAACATCATTCGCTAATTCTTTATCCTGCAAAATGGAAAAAACTACATTATATAACGCGCCGGAATAATGATCATATAAATAACTGAATGAATTAGGCGAACGCTGCTTTAAAAGCGCTACTAATTCGTTTTCAGAATATGATATTGTTTCGGGCATTTTTGTTTTTAAAATTCTGTTTTAACCAACCAGTTGCTCATACGCTTCTGCACTCAATAAGTTGTTTATACCGGCAGGATCATCCAGTTCAATTTTTGCCATCCAGCCTTCGCCATACGGATCGTTATTTACAAGTTCAGGATTATCAGACAGTAAATTATTCACTTCAATTATTTTTCCCTGCACGGGCAAAAACAAATCGCTTACCGTTTTTACGGCTTCAACCGTTCCAAAAACTTCTTCTGCTTCAAGCGTTTTACCAACCGTATTTATATCAACAAAAACAATATCGCCCAACTCACGCTGCGCAAAATCTGTTATGCCAATTAATGCAGTTTTATCATCAATCATTTTAATCCATTCATGATCTTTGGTATATTTTACATCAGGTGGAAAATTCATAATCGTGTTTTATAAGTACAAATATTGCTGAAATTTTTTTAGCAAACAATCTTAATTAAGCATACGCATTTTCATGCGAATGTTTTGCAAAGGCCTGTTGTTTGCATCTTTTTGCACAGCCGCAATTTTATCAACTACATCAAGACCTTTAACCACTTCACCAAACACAGTATAATTCTGATCAAGAAACGGTGCGCCGCCAATGGTGTTGTATGTTTTACGTTCTTCGTCAGTAAAATAAAAATCAGGATTGGTTTGTCTTATTTTACATTCCATATCGTTTAATTGCGCATTAGAATACACCTGGCCCTGCACAATATAAAACTGGCAATTGCTGCTTGCTTTTTCAGGATTATCTGTTCTTGCCATAGCAAGCGCTCCCTTTTTATGATATAAGTTTAAACGAAATTCAGCAGGTATCATACCACCCGGCGCTTCGCCGTTGCCAAGCATTGCGGCGCTGTCTGCATTTTTACTCGAAGGGTCGCCACCCTGTATCATAAAACCCTGTATAACGCGATGAAATAAAAGACTGTCATAAAATCCCTGCTTTACAAGCTTAATAAAATTATCGCGGTGCAAAGGTGTTGAATCGTACAGCTTTACTACTATCGTTCCTAAATCAGTTTTTATTTCAACCAATCTTCCGGTTGTTGCAGTTGCTTTTTTTTGCATCGCAGGTTTTGTAATTTTTTTTTGGGCTGATATTGAAATGATCAATAAAAAACTGCATACAACTAAACTAAATTTCCGCATACGTAAATTTTAAAAACCTTGTTGTTCAAAATAAAATAAAATATGATCTTTTAAAAGATTTTCCTGTTCCTGCAACGACATGGCATTGTGTTCTTTTAACTGTTTAAAATGAGGCCAGCCATCTTTATCTTTTCCTTCAAGTTCATAATATCCGCTGGCGCCAAGCACCGTGCAAATGGCTACATGCATCAGATCCTGCTTTTGCTCTTTTGTAATTTTATTTTTTATAAAACCTGTTTCCTGCATTCCAATCAAAAATAAAATAGCTTCCATATCAGGCTTTTTGCCAAAGCGTTCGGCAAGCTTTGCTTCCAGGTTCCACCATCGTTGCTGCAAATCAGAATCTCCAAACATGGGTTGCAAATATAGTTGATGAAATAAAACAGGAATTGTTGAAATTATTTAACTCGTCTTTTCAAATCTTTACCCGGCGCTGTATGCAAGCACTTCTGTTTAATCAGATCATAAAATATTTCTAATTATTAGTTTTAAAGACGAAAATAATTTCTCTTGCACTGTTCACCTGCAAAAATATCTTTGCGCAAACTATGCTATAATTATGCTACAGGTAAATGTGTTGCGCAACAATCCGCAGTTTGTAAAGGATAGACTTTCTGTAAAAAATTTCAGGCAATTAAATTTGGTTGATGAAATAATTGCTTTGGATGATGAGCGCAAAAAAATGCAGGCTGAATTCGATTCACTTCAATCTAAAATAAATTCATCCAGCAAAGACATCGGCAAACTGATGGCTGCTAATAATAAAGAAGAAGCAGCAAAATTAAAAACGGCTGTTGCTGAATGGAAAGCATCGCTTGAACCCATAAAAAAAAATGCCGCAGAAACTGAAAAAAAATTGGAAGAAGCTTTGGTTTTATTGCCCAATCTTCCTTCCGAATTAGTACCAAAAGGTTTTAATGCTGATGATAATTTAACTGTGAAAGAAGGCGGCAACAAACCATCACTTGCTGAAAACGCTTTGCCGCATTGGGAACTTGCAAAAAAATACAAACTGATAGATTTTGAACTCGGCACAAAAATTACCGGCAGCGGTTTTCCGGTTTATACCGGCAAAGGCGCAAAGCTGCAGCGAGCATTAATTCAGTATTTTTTAGATTACAATACCAATGCAGGTTATACTGAAATTATTCCTCCGTTTATGGTAAATGCAAGCAGTGCGTTTGCCACCGGCCAGTTGCCCGATAAAGAAGGGCAAATGTATTTTGTAAATGAAGATGCATTTTATTTGATACCAACTTCTGAAGTTCCGGTTACAAATATTTATCGTGATGTGATTGTAAAACAAGAAGAGCTTCCTATAAAAATGACCGCTTATTCGCCGTGTTTTAGAAGAGAAGCAGGCAGTTATGGAAAAGATGTTCGCGGATTAAACCGTTTGCATCAATTTGAAAAAGTTGAAATTGTTCAGATTGTTGAAGCTGAAAAAAGTTATGCAACGCTTGATGAAATGGTTGGTCATGTTGAGCGGCTTCTTCAATCGCTTGAACTGCCTTATCGCATTTTAAGATTGTGCGGCGGTGATATGAGTTTTGCCAGTGCCTTAACTTACGATTTTGAAGTGTTTAGTGCAGCGCAAAAACGCTGGCTTGAAGTAAGCAGTGTAAGTAATTTTGAAAGCTATCAAACCAACAGATTAAAATGCCGTTATAAAGATGAAAATAATAAAATGCAATTAGCGCATAGCTTAAACGGAAGTTCGCTGGCATTGCCAAGAATTATGGCTTGCCTGCTTGAAAATAATCAAACAGAAAAAAATATTTTATTGCCGGAAGTGCTGCATAAATATTTTGGAGAAAGAGAAATTAATTATACTGAGAAGTGAGATAGCAAAGGGAAATTTTTTCACGTCTCACGTTTTAGTTTCCCGTTCATTAATTCAGTTTTATCATCACTTTTGTGCCCACGGGAATAATGCTGTATAATTCCTCCACATCTTTATTGCGCATGCTGATGCAGCCATCGGTCCAGTTGCGAAAACGATCTATCTGAAAATCTTCATGCGGCCATGTGCCGTGTATGCCAATGCCGCCGCCAATTTTTGCATCAGCAGGAATTATGCCTTCGCTTTTTCGCTCATTAAACTTATCATAGCTTTCTTTGTTTGGGTAATCGAGCATCATAAACCTGTCCCACTTTGGATGCACTTTTTTTTCAATAATGGTAAACGTTCCTTCGGGCGTTTTTTTATCGCCCGCATATAATTTATCTCTTAAATCGCTGTTGCCAAACACAACGGGATAGGTTACCATCCAGCCCTTGCTGTCAAACACACTCAGCTCATATTTTGCTTTATTAATTACAATATAATAAGGCGAATCATATAATTGTGCTGAATGAAAAGAAGTGCAAAAAAAATATAGAAATATTGCAGCAGCAGATAACTTCAACTTCATCGTTCCCTTATTTTTTCCTTATTAACGAATAAGTTTTTTTTAACGTGTGCAGCGCAAATTTTTTTTATTGTTTTTTATGAAATTTTCAACATAAAAAAAATAATTGCTTCACTTAAAAATAAATTGAAACGGATTTTGAACTGATTTTTTAATGCTTTGTTTTGATATACTATATTCACTTAAAATATTTGTAATGCCGCTAATAAAAAAAGATACAACGCCCTTTCCGCAAAAGCTTGCATATATTTTAATATGTTGTTTGGCTATTGGTTATATTGCTGTTATAGCAAGTGAAATTATTATCTCTTTACTATTTGCTTTGCTTATTTCTATATTGTTGCTGCCTGTTGCTCAACGGTTTGAACGTAAACTTAAATTTGGCCGCGGCACGGCTTCTTTTTTTGCCTTAATACTTTTTGTTGCCGGTTTTGCATTGGTGCTTTATCTCATCGGCTCGCAAATAAGCAGCCTCAGCAACGATTGGCCTTTATTTCAAAACCAGTTGCATGCTTCGCTTACTGATCTGCAAAACTGGATAGCACTTACCTTTCATCTCGATCTTCAAAAACAACAGGCATATATTAATAATGCCACATCAAAAGCACTTTCATCCGGTTCATCAATTGTTGGCTCAACATTACTTTCAGTTTCTTCTATCTTATTATTTATTGTGTTAACGCTTATTTACGCTTTTTTTCTTTTATTGTACAGGCGTGTGCTGCTTAAATTTTTAATTGCACTTGTTAACGATGAAAGTAATGTGGTAGTGTACGATGTTGTTAGCAATATTCAGCTTGTTATTCGTAAATATATTTTGGGGTTATTACTCGAAATGCTTATCGTGGCAAGCTTATGCTGGTTATCATTCGGCATTCTTGGCATAAAATATTTTATTTTATTAGGGCTCATAACTGCCCTGTTTAACATAGTGCCTTATGTGGGCATTTTTACTGCGCTGCTGTTAAGTGCATTAATAACATTTGCAACAACCGGTGCTTCTACGCATTTACTTTTAGTGATCATTACAATTATTTGTGTTCATTTAATTGATAGTAATTTTTTGTTGCCATTTATTGTTGGCTCAAAAGTTAGCATAAATGCAATGGTAACCGTAATTGGCGTGGTTGCAGGGGAGAAGTTATGGGGCATACCCGGCATGTTTCTTTCGGTGCCTGTAATTGCCATGCTGAAAATTATCTGCGACAGGATAGAAGCATTAAAACCATGGGCTATTTTATTAGGGCATGAAAAAGAAGAAAAAAAAGTAAAAAAGATTTCGCAGAAAAAAACAAAAACAATCATAAAAGAAAATAATAATGATGTTTAAGTATTCATCTGTTGAATTGTTTTAAACTTTAATAAATTTTTTTATTGCGTTTAATGTAAATACATCTCTGCTTAAATTATTGCGGTTTAAAATACCCGATGCATTTGCGCTGCTGCCCTTTTGTCTTAATTTTTATTTTGCACAAAATTTGGTCAAACATCGTTTCTATTTATCTTCAACGCTTAAATAATTAATTATGGATTTTGGAAAGGAATTTGAAAAATACGCAGTAAAACACAGAGGAATAAGCTCAAATACTATTCATGGTTTTAAGCAGCATACTATTACAAATCTTACACCTTATATAATTGAAGAACGCCCGCTTAATGTAGCCAGCATGGATGTTTTTAGCCGGCTTATGATGGATCGTATTATATTTTTGGGAGAACCTATTGATGATTATGTTGCCAACATTGTAACTGCACAACTTTTATTTTTAGACAGCACCGATAGAACCCGCGACATTCAAATGTATATAAACAGCCCCGGCGGCAGCGTATATGCCGGCCTTGGCATTTACGATACTATGCAGTTTGTAAGCCCTGATGTTTCTACCATTTGCACCGGTATTGCTGCAAGCATGGGCGCCATTTTAATGTGCGCCGGTGTAAAAGGCAAACGCAGTGCATTAAAACATAGCCGCATCATGTTGCATCAGCCGTTTGGCTCTATCGGCGGCCAGGCAACAGATATTGAAATTACCGCAAAAGAAATAAGAAAAATAAAGCATGAACTGTATGCAATTATTGCGCATCATACAGAAAAAGAAGTAGCAAGAGTTGAGGCAGATTGCGATCGTGATTTTTGGATGAATGCAGATGAAAGCAAAGCTTATGGTGTGGTGGATGAAGTGCTGGTAACAAATCCAAGAAAAGAAACAAAGGCAGGAAACAAGTAACAATTTTGAAACATTGAAACATTTTGAAAACGAGAATAAACACAAGAATATATGATTGATTTAAAATATCCGCTTAGAATTAACGATGATGAAGAAGAATCGCCAAAAGAAGAAAAGCCCGAACAATCGCCCTACCTGATGAAAAAAATGGAACAGCTCTTTTTAAAGAACAGGGCTGTGTATTTATGGGGGCCGGTAGAAGATAAATCTGCCCGCGATGTTGTAAGTAAATTATTATTGCTTGATGCAGATAAACCTGGTAAAGAAATTAAGTTTTATATAAACAGCCCCGGCGGCGTTGTTACAAGCGGCATGGTTATTTACGATACTATGCAAATGATACAATCGCCTGTTTCAACAATTTGCATGGGCCTCGCCGCAAGCATGGGCTCAATTTTATTAAGCGGCGGTGTAAAAGGCAAACGTGTAATTTATCCGCATGGCGAAGTAATGATACATCAGCCAAGCATTGGCGGATATTTTCAGGCAACCAGCGCCGATATTGAAATTCATGCAAAACAAATGCAGCGCACTAAAGAAATAAGCGCACAAATTCTTGCAAATAATACAGGTAAATCCTACGAACGTATATTAAAAGATTTTGATCGCGATTATTGGATGGATGCCAAAGAGGCAGTAGAATATGGTATTGCAGATAGCATTGCAGATAAACTGTAACTGCTAACGATATAAATTAATTGAACGCAAAGATTTACAAATTGTTATCTTCGCATTTGCATTAGATTTTGAAGTTTAAAAAATGGCAAAACAATCAAACCTGCATTGTTCTTTTTGTGGCCGCAGCCGTGATGAGGTAAAAATTCTCATTGCCGGCCAGGAAGGGCATATTTGTGAAAACTGTGTAGAACATGCACAGGAAATAATTATGCAGGAACTGCAGGTTAGAGATGAAACACGCACCACGCAATATAAATTCAACATTCGCAAACCTGTTGAAATAAAAAATTATCTTGATCAGTATGTTATTGGCCAGGATGATGCAAAAAAGATTTTATCTGTTGCTGTGTACAATCACTATAAAAGAATTACACGCAAACAGCAGGCTGATGATGTTGAAATTGAAAAAAGCAACATTATTATGGTGGGCGAAACAGGAACCGGCAAAACATTGCTTGCCAAAACCATCGCCAAATTATTAAATGTTCCGTTTGCAATTGTAGATGCCACTGTTTTTACCGAAGCAGGTTACGTTGGTGAAGATGTGGAAAGCATGCTTACGCGTTTATTGCAGGCATGTAATTATGATGTGGCTGCTGCAGAAAAAGGAATTGTTTTTATAGATGAAATTGATAAAATTGCACGCAAAGGCGATAACCCTTCCATCACCCGCGATGTTAGTGGTGAAGGTGTGCAGCAGGGATTATTAAAAATGCTGGAAGGAACTGAAGTACTTGTTCCGCCGCAAGGTGGCAGAAAACATCCTGAACAAAAAATGATAAGAATAAATACAACCAACATTCTTTTCATTTGCGGCGGTGCTTTTGATGGCGTTGATAAAATAATAGCCCGGCGTATTAATACTAATGCTATCGGCTTTAATGTAAATAAAGAAGACCAGGAACAGCAGCGCAAAAATTTGCTGCAGTTTGTAAATGCGCAAGACATGCGTTCATTTGGGTTGATACCTGAATTACTTGGCCGCTTACCCGTTATTACATATTTAAATCCTTTAGACGCTACTGTTTTAAGAGACATTTTAACTGAACCAAAAAACAGCCTTATAAAACAATATACAAGGCTGTTTGAAATGGAAGGCGTTAAATTAATTGTTGATGAAGAAGTGTTTAATTTTATGGTAAATAAAGCACTGGAATTTAAATTGGGTGCAAGGGGTTTAAGAAGTATTTGCGAACACATTCTTACAGATGCTATGTTTGAGCTTCCCGGCAGCAATAAAAAAGAATTGCATGTTACACTTGAATATGCAACCAAGAAATTTGATAAGAGCAAACTCAATAAACTTAAGGTTGCTTAATGAAGGAATTCACATCTGCCATTTTTCATCTCAACTAAATGGCTATTGTTTCTGATAATTTACCATCCATTTAATTCCAAACTTATCTGTTAAATCGCCCCAATAGGCGCCCCAAAACATATCTTGTATCGGCGTATTAATTTTACCACCTTCTGCCAGGCCATTAAAAAAGTTATCAGCCTGTTCCCTGCTGTCAGGATTAATGCAGATGTAAAAGTTATTGCCTTCACTAAGCTTAAAACCCATTTCTTCACAGGCATCTGTACCCATTAAAATATTATTGCCAACAGGCAAACTAACATGCATAATCTTATCTTTCAAATGCGGCGGAATATTTCCGTCTGATGTTTCGCCAAGGCGTTGCAGCATTATAAATTCACCTCCAAAAATTGATTTATAAAAATTAAAAGCTTCTTCGGTATTACCAGGAAAATTTAAATAAGGATTAATTGATGGCATAGTTTAAATTTTAGTTGTTAGATAATATTTTAAATGAATTATTATTCAGTTTTAGGTTTATAATAAAGAATAACCAAATCGGGAGACAATTTTTTTACATCAATCAATTCAAGTTTTAATCTTTCATTCAAACTTTTAAAAAGCGGGTTGCCGGTTCCTAAAATAACAGGGTTTATAATAAGCCTGTATTCATCAATTAATTTTAGTTGCGTAAGTTCTGAAACCAACGTGCCGCTTCCTAAAATAACAATATTTTTTCCGGGTTGCTGTTTTAATTTTTTTATTTCATCTTCAACGTTTTCTTTTATTACAATTGAATTATTCCAGTCAGCATTTTCAAGCGTTTTTGAAAAAACAATTTTTTGCAGGCTGTTCATTTTTTCTGTTATCACAGCATCATTATCTTTTGTATTTGGCCAGTATGCAGCCATGTGTTCATACGTAATGCGGCCAAATAAAATGGTATCTGTTTCATTCATTAAGTTTCTTGCATAATCAAAAAATTCTTCATTAACATTAAACCAGCTTAAATCCTGGTTTAAGCCTTCAAAATATCCATCAATACTTATAAGATTTGAAACAATAATTTTTCGCATAGAATTTTTTAATGAAGTTATTGATAAACTTTATACAGCTTATGAAAGCTGATGTATGAAATAATTAAAATTAACAGCAGCACTAAAGGAAAAGCTGTTTCGCCATTAAAGCCATCCACTACAAAATGACCAATAAATGCGGATATAAAATCAAGTGCAAAACCAAAATAGGCCCACTCTTTTATACGTGCAGCAATACGCGGAAAAATTAAAACTATTCCGCCAAGAACCTTGAACACAGTTAATTCAATCAGGAAATAATGAGGATAACCTAAATGTGCAACGCCTTGCTTTGCCAGGTCTGTATTAAAAGTTAATGCAGGCATTAATGCTTCAGCTAAAAAAATTATAACAGTGGTTATCCAATAAATAATTTTTGTTGGCTTTGCTGCAGATTTATTTTTTATTACTTCCATAATTTGATTTTTATTTTCTTTAAACAGATTAATTTTTATTATTGATGACGTGTACAATATTTTTGAGCTGGCGAACATGCCTCGTTGTATGCACCACTACAAAATGCAGTAATTCAAATTTTGTTACTTCGCCAAATTCAGGAAGGTTTATAACTTCTGATAAATTTGCTTTAACGGCATTTTCTTTTAGCTTTTGAATAGAATTTTCAAGCTTGTTTATTACTTCTTTTTTAGAATAAATATTTTTAGAAGGTAAAATAAATTCGGGCGATTTATATTTTGCTTCGTAATCCAAAAACATTTTATTTAACTGCGGCACGTGTTCGTCAATCTTTCTTTCTGCAGGCTTGCCTTCCATTTCAAGCGCCTGCGCAATGGCGTTGTTTGATTTTGTAATATGCGATGTTAATTGTGCAACCGTCCAGCTATCTGTAAACGGAATTTTATCAAAAATTTTTTCATCTGCAGAATGCAACAGCGCCAAAAATTGAGCGGTTACATCATCAAGTTGCGCAAATATTTCTTTTGTGTTTACTTTATCTGTTATCATAATTAATGGTTTATTTATTTCAGGGTTGCAGGGTTAACGTTGGTCATTGTTGTATTACGGATAAAATATTTCCTGCAGGATCTTTAAACCATGCAATTTTTGGCCCCTGCGGATTATTGCAGATTCCCTTTTGCATCAGTTTTTATTTCTCCTTCGTATTGTTCAAACACAACTCCTTTTGCAGTTAATTCATCAACGGTTTTTTCAATATCATCAACATTAAAATTAAGCACAGTAAAAGTTGCCGCTTCATGATCTTGTTTTGGATAAATCATAATGTTGTTATTGCCGGCAGTGTGCAGTTCAATTATACCCATTGGGTTATCTTCAACATTTAAACCAAGTGTTTTGCTGTAAAATTCTTTTGCCTTTTGAATATCGCTTACAGAAAAACTGCTAAATACTTTTGCGTTTTTAAACATAAAATTTATTTTTTAAATTATTAATCAAATTGCTTTAACCATGCACAATATTTCATCTTCGTTTCAATACATCATTTCGTTTTTTTAATCGCTCCTTTTTCATCTTTCATTCATTTGTTTAATTTCATAGCACAAACTTATTAAACACACATAAAAATAAGGCGGTGCAATTACGGCAATCTAAAGGGTTGATTGCGACAAAAAACTTTTTTATGTTTGCAATACCATTAAACTGATTTTTCTATTCACCTGTAAATACTAAATCTCTAAAAGGTTTTTATCCAAATAAGATGAATTTGAGTTTAGAAGAATAAATGTTAATGAGTTCATTAGTTAAATCGCAAAAAATTCTGGTTATGAAACATGTATCAATTCTTATTCCGCAAGGGCACACCAGCGTTGTAAATATTGAAGGCACACATCAAATTTTAAATGAAGTAAATACAGTGCTTGCCAGCACAAACAAACCGCCTTTATTTAAAGTGCAACTGGTAGGTATTTCAAAGAAAACAAGCCAGCGAAACGGTTTGTTTTCTATTAGTCCGGATGTATTAATTGATGATGTAAAAAAAACAGATCTTATTATAATTCCTGCTATTCATGCCAGGCCTGATGCCATGATGAAAGCCAACGCAGCCTTTGTGCCGTGGATAATAAAACAACATAAAAAAGGCGCTGAAATAGCAACCTTATGCATTGCTTCATTTTTTTTAGCAGCAACCGGCTTGTTAAATGGAAAGCAATGTTCAACACACTGGACTGCAGCAAACGATTTTAAGGCAATGTTTCCTGAAGTGAATTTGGTTGATGATAAAATAATTACTGAAGATGATGGCATTTATACCAGCGGCGGAGCTTATGCTTTTTTAAATCTTCTTTTATACATTATTGAAAAATATGCCGGGCGTGATATTGCAATAATAATTGCAAAACAATTTATGATTGATATTGATAAGATAAGCCAATCTCCGTTTATAATTTTTCAGGGGCAAAAATTGCATGATGATGAGCCAATAAAAAAAGCGCAGGAATTTATTGAAAATAATTTTGAAGAAAAGATAACGGTAGATCAGCTTGCGTCAATGCTGGCACTTGGCAGGCGCAATATGGAACGCAGGTTTAAAAAAGCAACGTCAAACACTGTGGTTGAATATATTCAGCGTGTAAAAATTGAAGCTGCAAAAAAGAATTTTGAAACGGGCAGAAAAAATGTAAACGAAGTAATGTACGATGTTGGTTATAACGATCCCAAAGCATTTAGAACTACGTTTAAAAAAATTACAGGTTTATCACCGGTTGAATATAGAAGTAAATATAATAAAGAAGCTTTTATGGCTTAATACATCAATAACAATGCATCAACAGTTGCATAAAAATTTTTGCAACCATTGATGCATTTAAATAGGAAAATGTTATGCAGTTATTTCCCGAAAATTTTTGAACCTAATATCAATACCAAAATAAACAGTACTAAAAAAATATAGAATAAAATTTTAGCAATAGATGCAGCACCTGCTGCAATACCTGTGAAGCCGAAAATTGCGGCAACAATTGCTATGATAAAAAATATGGCGGCCCATTTAAGCATAAAAAAAGTTTTATTGTTTTTATAAATAGAATTTCATGCCAGTTTATTATGAAAGCTAATTTAAAGATAAACGAAATCTGTATTCAAACTTATGCAAACAATTTTCTTAATTGCTGCAACAGCGCTTTTAAATCTTTTGGCAGCGGCGCTTCAAAAAAATATTCTTTATTGTTTAAAGTAAATTTAAGCGAGGCGCTGTGTAATGCAAGCCTTGAAAGAATTGGTTTTTCTGTTTCTTCATGCTTGCTTAAATTATATTTTCTTTTTAAAGAAGATAAAAATACAGGGTTGCCATCGCCATACAATTCATCGCAAACAATGCTGTGACCAATAAATTGCGCATGAACGCGGATCTGATGCGTTCTGCCGGTATAAATTTTAAATTTCACCCAGCTAAAACGTTTAAAATCTTCTAAAACTTCATATTCAGTTAATGATGGTTTTCCTTTTGCATGCAACAACATTTTTCCGTTGCCCGAAGGATGCTGCATAACAGGCTCATCTATTTTTCCCTGTTGCAAAGCAATGCTGCCCTGCACTAAACCAATATAAATTTTTTCTGTTGCATGATTTTCAAAAAGCTGCGAAAGCTGTTTATGTGTGTTTTCATCTTTTGCAAAAACAATTACGCCACTGGTTGGTTTATCTAAACGATGAACGGTTAAAATTTTATCGTACTTATTTTGTAAGATTTGTTTTAATGAAATTTCTTTTCCTTCCCTGTCTGGAATGCTTAATAAGCCCGAAGGTTTGTTTATGGCAATTAAAAATTCGTCTTCAAAAATTACATCAAATTTCATCTTCAAATTTTGTTAATCATTGATCTTTCTAAAACCATGTTCAGACGATTTTTTTACAAAACTTTGATTCATGTATTTTAGCAAACGCACTTCTTTTTCATTCAGAAATCTCCACTTGCCGCGGTCAACATTTTTTTTGGTAAGATTGGCAAACAACACACGATCGAGGTTTTTTACATCATAACCCAAATGTTCAAACATGCGCCGCACAATACGGTTGCGGCCGCTGTGAATTTCAATGCCAATAACAGATTTATCTTTCACATCTGCATAACCAACATTATCTGCAGCAATAAAACCATCTTCCAATTCAATGCCGTTTGCAATGGCTTCCATATCTTTTTTAAGCAAAGGTTTATCAAGCTTTGCTTCATAAATTTTTTTTATTTCATAAGAAGGATGTGTAAGTTTTTGCGTGAGTTCACCATCATTGGTAAGCAATAAAACGCCGGTGGTATTGCGGTCTAACCTGCCTACAGGATAAATTCTTTCATCAGTTGCTTGGTGCAGTAAATCAAAAATAGTCTTTCTTCCATGCGTATCTTTTGCGGTGGTTATATAATCTTTTGGCTTGTTCAATAAAATATAAACAAGATTTTTTTGAAGATGAACCTGTTTGTTGTTCAGCAAAATTTTATCTGACGAAGTAACTTTAAAACCAGGTTCAAATACAACAATATTGTTCACTTTTATTTTGCCTTCTTTAACCAGCGCTGCGGCTTCTCGTCTTGAACAAATGCCTGCGTGTGCAATAAATTTGTTCAGCGGCATTTCTGCTGATGAAGGTTTATTGTTCCATTGCGGTTGCTGTTTTTTTTGAGAAGAATGTGCAGGATTAATTTGTTTTCTTTCAGGCCCTTTAAAAGAATTACGAACCTCAAAGCTTTTGCCCCGGGGTTCGTAATTCTTATTTTTTTCGTTTTTAAGTTGTCGCTTCTCTTGCTTTATAGCTTCTTTTTTATCTGATGCTTTTTCTTTATGTATGAATTTTTCAAAAGAATGCTGTTTCATTAAAATTTGCTTTTAAAGGCAAATTTCATTATTTAAACATAATTGAATTTATAAATTAAATTATGTTTAAATTATTTGTGATATTGAAGAAACCATTCAAAAAGATTTTTGCCATTTATGCGCCAGGTAGAATCGTAAGCCTGAACCCATGCGCTATGGCCTTCGCCCTGAATGCCGGTTAATATTGCCGGAATTGTTGGCTTATTTGAGTTTATGATGTTGGTATAATTTACGGCATTGGAATAAAATGCATCTGCTGTGCCGCAAATATCCCAGCATGCAATTTTGTATTTATCAACGTTAGGGATGTTATTAGGATGATCTGCGCTTGCAGTGCTAACCGGTGCAATAGCTGCAAATTGTTTGCAAAGAGTTGTATCATCTGTAATACAGCTCCATAAACCCCAGCCGCCGGCGCTGTAACCTGTAATATAAACTCTGGTAGCATCTATTCTGTAGTTTGCTTTTAAATATGCAAGCATGGTTTTAACATGCGGAGCACTCCAACCCCATTGTACAGGGCACTGCGGCGTAAACACTATAAAGTTATAATTGGTTTTGTTTACAGGGTTTACAGCCGTTGCATTCCATCCCTGCGAAATACGCCATGGTAAATTTTGTGTGCCAAGTAATGAATTAATGTTGGTTCCGTTTTCACCTGTTCCTACCAGGTCAATAATTAAAGGATAGGCAGTTTTAGAAGTGCTGTAATTTGTGGGTAACCACAATAAAGCCTGTGATGTTGGATAGGTGTAATCGCCGGTTGGCGCTGTAATTTGTTGTTGCCTTCCAACAAGTGTTAGAGCTGCTTTTTTCGCGTTGCTAACAGAATTACTGTTTAATGCTGATGAAACATCTGCAGATTCTTTGGTGCAGGATATACCGCACAGAAATGACACAACAATCAATGTGATTGATAACAATTTTTTCATTTGATTTTTTGATTTAAGTTTTAAACGAGCCGGTGAAATTCTTAGGCTTGCTGATAAGTATGGATTAAATACTGGTGCGCAAGTTAGCAAATCTTATACCAGTTTTTTTATTTGAGTTTAAAACTTAAAACAGTGAAAAAAAATAACCAATGCTAACAAACATTAATAAATAAGGATATTAAATAAATGAAATTATTTGCTTTCAAAATCAGATGCGGCGGGCAAAATATCTCCGCCAACTTTTAACCTGCTGTGATTTTTACTGTACGTAAAATAAATGACCAATCCAATAATCATCCAACAAAAAGCACTGAGCAAAGTTTCGTTCTGGAAACCCAACGATCATTGCAGTGCAAACAATCATTCCAAGAATTGGGCACCAGCGGCACCAATGGTGTTTTAAAAGGGCGTTTTAAATGCAGGCTCTTTTTTTCGCATTATCATTACGCCAAGGCAAACCAACACAAATGCAAATAAAGTTCCGATAGAAGTAAGGTCTCCTGCAACACTAACCGGAACAAATGCAGCAAACAATCCTACAAACATAAACAATACAATATTGCTTTTATAAGGTGTGCGGAATTTTGGATGAAGATCGGAGAATATTTTCGGCAACAATCCATCAGAGCCATTGTATAAAAAACTCTCGACTGCCCCATCAGCATTACCAAAATCACCGAAGAAAAACCTAAGCAAAATGGCAAACGATACCAATTTTGCAAGCCATCCATAACCCGTCATATATGTTTGAATGGCATAAGCAACCGATGCTTCTTTACCGGCTTTTACAAAATCGGTGTAAGGAGCAACGCCGGTTAAAACATACGAGAACAAAATATATAAAGAATAGTGCAAATAGCCAGCGAGCCAAGAATGCCCAGTCGGCATATCTCGCTTTCGGATTTTTGGCTTCCTGCGCTGTTGTTGAAACGGCATCAAACCCAATAAAAGCAAAGAACACAATGCCTGCGCCCGTTAATACGCCGCCCCATCCATGTCTGAAAAAATCTGCATACGAATATAGACGAACCATCCAGCTGGATTGCAGGCGGTGCGTTGGCAGGAATAAAATAAGGTGTATGGTTTGCCGGATTAATAAAGTGCCATCCAATTGCAATAAAAACAAGTACGATAGCCACTTTTATAATAACGATGATCATGTTTACACTGTGCCGATTCCTGCGTGCCTTTTATCAACAAAAAAGATAAAAGCAATAAAATAAATAATGCGGGTACATTCATGAATGCCATGATGCATTACACCAGCTCGCATCTTTTAAATGTTCAAACGGCGAATGGCACCATTCATACGGAATTGTTTGTTCCTACAAGAATATTCAAATATTCACTCCACGAAATAGAAACAGTAGCAGCGCCCAACGCATATTCCAGAATTAATGCCCATCCAATTATCCATGCAATTAATTCGCCCATGGTGGCATAAGCATAAGTGTATGCGCTGCCCGCAATAGGAATCATAGAGGCAAATTCTGCATAACACAATCCTGCAAAAGCGCAACCAATAGCGGCAATAATAAATGAAATGGTAACCGCAGGCCCTGCATGTTCGCCTGCTGCTGCAGCCGTTCTTACAAATAAGCCTGCGCCTATGATGGCACCAATGCCTAATGCAACAAGATTGCCTGCGCTTAATGTGCGTTTTAAGCCTTTCTCAGAATCTGCGGCCTGCGCTAATAAAACATCGAGGGATTTTGTGCGGAATAAACTCATATACTTTTTATTACAACGGAAAAATAAGGATTTATTTTTTTCAGCACATAAATCTTTTATAACGATGCGCAGCAATTGGTTGAAACGATTAATATTATATTGCAACACATTTTGCTTATGAGGAAACGCAATAATCTTACGCTGTATATTTTTATTGCAATGATTGTTGGTGCTGTTGCCGGCTATTATGTTTATGCAGCATTTTCAGTTGAAACAAGAAATCATTTTTCATCAAACATAAAATTACTTTCAACCATTTTTTTACGGTTGGTGCAAATGATAATTGCGCCGCTTGTTTTTTCAACCTTAGTTGTTGGTATTGCAAAACTGGGCAACATAAAAACAGTTGGCCGTGTTGGCGGCAAAGCCATGTTGTGGTTTATTTCTGCTTCGCTGATGAGTTTATTGTTGGGAATGCTGCTTGTAAATATTTTTAAGCCTGGCAGCGGAATTAATTTAAGCAGTGCCGATGTTAGCGGCGCAAAAGATTTAATTGGCAAAACGCAAGCATTCAGTTTTACAAAATTTTGTGGAGCATGTTTTTCCCGTAAGTGTTGTTGATGCAATGGCACAAAATCAGATCCTGCAAATTGTTGTGTTCTCTGTTTTATTTGGGGTTGCAGTTGCCGCCATTGGAGAAAAAGGAAAAATAATTATTAAAGGTTTCGATGCGGTTTCGCATGTTATTTTAAAAATGGTTGGTTATGTAATGATGACGGCACCGCTGGGTGTGTTTGGTGCCATCGCCGGAGTTATGGCTGTCGAAGGACCGAAAATATTTCTGTTTTATGGCACATTACTTTTTGTATTTTATAATTGGCATTTTATTGCTTTGGATTGTTTTATTAATTGTTGGATTTATTATTTTAAATAAGCAATTGCCTAATCTTTTAAAGCATATTATTCAACCCATAATTATTGCATTTAGCACTACCAGCAGCGAAGCTGTTTTTCCAAAACTGACAGAAGAATTAGAAAGATTTGGCTGCGATGAAAAAATTGTTTCGTTTGTTTTGCCGCTCGGTTATTCTTTTAATCTTGATGGCAGCATGATGTATATGACGTTTGCCAGCATGGCCATTGCACAGGCTTATGCATTCATCTTGATTATGGAACACAATTAACCATGTTGCTTGTTTTAATGTTAACCAGTAAAGGCATTGCAGGCGTGCCACGAGCATCATTAGTTGTGGTAACAGCAACTTGTGCCATGTTTAAAATTCCGCCCGAAGGCGTTGCCTTAATTTTGCCGATTGATCATTTTTGCGATATGTTTCGCACCACAACAAATGTGTTGGGAAATGCTTTGGCAACAAGCGCCGTAAGTAAATGGGAGAAAGCTTTAGATTGAGTAAATTTGAAAAAAGTTTTTATGAAGTTTGAAAGAATATCAATTAACCCGAAAGTGATGATGGGTAAACCTTGCATTAGAGGCACAAGAATTACAGTTGAACTAATTCTGGAAAAATTAGGCAGCGGCGGAACAATTGAATATTTACTGGATGCATATCCTCACATAACGAAAGAAGATATTTTGGAAGCAATTAATTATGCTAATGCGGTATTAAAAAATGAAGATATTGAGGAGGTACTTGAAAATGTTGCTGGCTGATGAAAGTGTAAATAAAAATCTTATCATCGCCATGCGTAATAATGAATATAATGTTTTTTCAGTAAGAGAAGAAATGCGTTCAGAAGATGACATTAAAATAGCAGAATTTTCATTAAACCCTGCACGTATTATTATAACAGAAGACAAAGATTTTGGTGAAATAGTCTATCATCAAAATTTAAAAGTTGCGGGTGTTATATTGCTTCGATATTCGGCATCTGATTATAACATTATCGAAACTAAATTGCTTAATTATCTTGCAGCACACCTTGAAAATAGTTTTGGAAAATTTATTGTAATTAACGAAAGACTTACACGAATAAGATTTCTTCCATCATAAAAAAATTAAATGATACACCTGCTCCATTTTCAGTGGCACAATCTCATCAACCCGCAATTTTATATTCAGTATGGAGGCCTGTGGCTGCTGGTATTTATCATATTTGCAGAAACAGGTTTATTAGCCGGATTTTTTTTGCCGGGCGATAGCTTATTGTTTCTTTCGGGCATTTACAGCCGCGATCTTGCTGCGCAAATCATTCCTTCAAACAACAACGATTTTATAAATATATTTCTTCTATGGATCGTAATAACAATAGCAGGCATTCTTGGCAATTTTGCAGGATATTGGTTTGGCAGAAAAAGCGGTCCTTATATTTATCACCGGCAAGATACCTTGCTGTTCAAGAAAAAATACCTTTTACAGGCGCATGATTTTTATAATCGCTATGGCGGATGGGCAATAATTGCAGCACGCTTTGTGCCCATCATCCGCACATTTGCGCCCATTGTTGCAGGCATTGTAAAAATGGATAAAAAGAAATTTATTTACTTTAATATTATTGGCTGTGCTGCATGGGTTGCCAGCATGTTGCTTGCCGGGCATTTTTTATATAAATGGATATTAAGCAAGTTTGGGCTTGATTTAAAAATGCATCTTGAAATAATTGTAATTACTATTGTTGTTGTTACAACAGCACCTATTATTTATAAATTCTTTTTTGCCAAAAATAAAACCAACTCTAAAAAAAGTGTATAATGGCTAACAGGCAACAATCTGTATTCAGCCTGGCTGTGCTGGTTGCAGCATTAGGTTATTTTGTTGATATATATGATTTGCTGCTTTTCAGCATCATCCGCATTCCGTCTTTAAAATCTTTTGGGTTGAATGATGATCAGATCGCCAAAGATGGATTGTTTATTATCAACATACAAATGCTCGGTTTATTGATCGGCGGAATTTTATGGGGCGTGTTAGGCGATAAAAAGGGAAGGTTAAAGGTTTTATTTGCGTCCATCATTTTATATTCACTGGGCAACATTGCAAACGGGTTTGTGCAAACCGTAAATCAATATGCTTTAATAAGATTTATTACAGGCCTCGGGTTGGCAGGCGAGCTTGGAGCGGGTATTACTTTAGTTACCGAATTATTACCCAAAGAAAAAAGAGGGTTGGGCACTTCCATTATTTCCGGGTTGGGTATTGCGGGCGCAGTGGTGGCATTTTTTGTAAACAAAGAATTTGCGTGGCGTACTTGTTACTTTATTGGTGGCGGCCTGGGCATTATATTGTTATTGCTTCGCACAAGCGTATTAGAATCGGGAATGTTTAAAACAATACAAAACAAGAATATTTCTAAAGGAAATTTTCTTATGCTGTTTACAAATGCAAAGCGATTAAAAAAATATTTGATTTCCATTCTTATTGGTTTGCCCACATGGTATCTTATAGGAATATTGATTACTTTTTCCAAAGAGTTTGGGCAAAAAATGGGTGTGCAAGGCACAATAGATCCGGGTAAAGCAGTTATGTATTCTTATGCTGCAATTTCTGTAAGCAGCTTGTTTGCAGGCGTTTTAAGCTTTTGGTTGCAAAGCCGTAAAAAAGTTTTGTACCTGTATTATATTATAATGTCTGTAAGTGTGTGGTGGTTTTTTAGTTTGCATGGTGCAAGCTTGTCTGCATTTTATTTAGTTACAATTGCAGTAGGTATTGGCGGTGGTTTTTGGACGATTTTTGTAACCGTTGCGGCAGAACAATTTGGTACAAACATTCGGGCAACAGTTGCTACTACTGCACCCAACATGGTTCGTGGTTCACTTGCTGTTATCGTTACACCAATATTTAACTGGTTGCAAAACTCTACCGGAAATTATTTGCAGGCGGGTTGGATAACTGGCATTATTGTAATTGTTATTGGTTTGATTGCTGTTGTATTATCTGATGAAACGTATCATAAAGATTTGGATTACGTTGAAGGCGCAGCAGCATAATTTCAAATTAATTTCGAAACAACTTTAATATATCATCTTATTTATTGAGCAAATAATTTTATCATTATTAAATTCTCGTTTTTAAGCATGTGACTAAAGCCAATTATTTCCCAACCCTTTTATTCGTCAGCTAAAGCAGACGGCAATGAATGCTTCTTCAGTAAGAAAATTAGTTTTTATCTTTTAGCTTTAAACTTCAATTCACATTAGTAAATTTTTTTAGTTGACATGCGATTACTATTTTGTTTTTTGTTTTTAATATTTTTAATTGTTTTAAATGCGCAACCAAAAACAGATGCATTCTTAAAAAATATTTTAGAAACCAATAAAGACACGCTGTTTCAAAAAGTTTTATCTGATCCAAATTATTATCGCTTACAAATTATTTACACGCAAATCAATCGCGATAAAAACAACAAGCCTTCTTTTAAAAACTATTATTTTAATGTTGATTCGCTTTTTTATTTTAATCCTGCATCAACAGTAAAACTTCCTTTAGCAATTCTTTCATTGCAAAAGTTTAATGAACTGCATATTAATGGCGTGAATAAATATACTTCCATGCAATTCGACAGCGCTTATCCGCACCAGGAAAAAGAATTGTATGATAGTACTTCGCAAACAGGTTTGCCTTCAATTGCCAACTTTATAAAAAAAGCATTTTTAATTAGTGATAATGATGCTTATAATCGCATGTATGAATTTGTTGGTGGGAAAACAATTAATGAAGATTTACATAACAAAGGTTATAACGATGTGCGCATTACAAGACAATTCATGAGTTTTGATGAAGACGAAAACCGCCATACAAATCCCATAAATTTTTTAGTTAAAAACGGAAAGGTTATTTATCATCAACCCATACAGTATAACACAGATTCGTTTGACTTTTCGCATGAAGTTAAAATGGGTAAAGGACATTTGGATAGTCGTGATAGTTTAATAAATGAACCGATAGATTTTACAAAAGTAAATAATGTTTCACTTAAAGATTATCAGCAAATACTGCAGTCAGTTTTATTTCCGCAATCTGTTCCTTCAAATAAAAGATTTAATCTTACAAAAGAAGATTATGCTTTTTTAAAACAATTTCTTTCTCAATTTCCATCGGAGACAAATTATCCTAAATACGACACAACAAAATATTACGACAGCTATGTAAAATTTTTCTTTCGCGACAGCACGCATAAAATGCCGCCATACGTAAGAGTGTCTAATAAAGTAGGATGGGCTTATGGCTTTTTAACTGATATTTCTTACGTAGCAGATTTTAAAAATAATGTGGAGTTTATGCTTGCTGCAACAGTGTATGTAAACAGCGATGAAATTTTGAACGATGATAAGTATGATTATGATACTGTTGGCTGGCCATTTATGAATAAACTTGGGCAAACTATTTATAATTATGAATTGCACAGAGAAAGAAAATACAAACCTGATTTAAGTGATTTCAAAATCAACTATGAACATCGTGATCCAAATGATACAAGACCTGCTATAAAAGATGCAGATAATTAATTATCTCACGCAGAGCCGCAAAGTTTGCAAAGAAGCAAGGGATAGTAAATAAAAAGCCTTTGCAATTGCAAAGGCTTAAATAAAATCCTGTAATCTTCTAATCCGATAAATCCAGGTTCAGACTATTTCACTTCTTCAAACTCAGCATCGGTTACATTTTCACTGCCTTGCTGTGCATTTCCGTTTGCATTTGACGAAGCGCCATCATTTGATTGTTGCTGTGCACCGCCATCTGCTGAAGCACCTGCCTGTTGTGCTTTGTATAGTTCTTCGCTTGCTGCCGTCCATGCCTGGTTTATTTCAGTCATAGCTCTATCAACAGCACTTACATCCTGGCTTTTATGTGCATCTTTCAATTTGTTTAATGCAGTTTCAATAGGAGCTTTTTTATCAGCCGGAATTTTATCACCAAATTCTTTCAATTGTTTTTCAGTTTGGAAAGATCAAGCTGTCGGCCTGGTTCAGTTTTTCAACTTTTTCTCGTGCAGCTTTATCTGTCTGCTTCATGTAGCTTTTGCTTCATTCTTCATCTTTTCAATTTCTTCCTTGCTTAAACCGCTGCCTGCTTCAATACGAATCTTTTGTTCTTTACCGGTGCCTTTATCTTTTGCACTTACATGCAAAATACCGTTGGCATCTATATCAAAGGTTACTTCAATTTGAGGAACGCCACGCGGTGCCGGCGGAATACCATCAAGGTTAAAGATACCGAGACTCTTATTTTGATTTGCCATCGGGCGTTCACCCTGCAATATATGAATTTGTACGCCTGGCTGGTTATCGCTCGCTGTTGAAAATATTTCTGTTTTCTTAGTAGGAATAGTTGTGTTTGACTGAATCATTGGCTGTCATTACACCACCCATAGTTTCAATACCTAAAGTAAGCGGAGTAACGTCGAGCAACAACACATCTTTTACTTCGCCGGTTAATACCGCACCCTGAATAGCAGCACCAACGGCAACCACTTCATCAGGGTTTACGCCTTTGTGCGGTTTTTTGCCAAAGAATTTTTCAACCATTTCCTGTACTTTTGGAATACGGGTTGAACCACCTACCAATATCACTTCATCAATTTCTGAGGTTGCTATAACCTGCATCTTTCAATGCAGCTTCGCAAGGCTTTAAACAACGTTGCAAAAAGATTATCGGCTAATTGTTCAAATTTTGCACGGGTTAATTTTTTTACCAAGTGTTTAGGCACGCCGTCAACAGCGGTTATGTAAGGCAAATTGATTTCTGTTTCTGAAGAAGATGACAATTCAACCTTTGCTTTTTCAGCAGCTTCTTTCAAACGCTGCAAAGCCATCGGGTCTTTACGCAGATCAATGCTTCCTCTTTTTTAAATTCTTCTGCCAGCCAGTCCATAATCACTTTATCAAAGTCATCACCACCTAAGTGCGTATCACCATTGGTTGATTTTACTTCAAACACGCCATCACCCAATTCAAGCACTGAAATATCAAACGTACCACCACCAAGGTCAAACACGGCAATTTTTTGATCAGCATGTTTTTTATCCAAGCCATAAGCCAATGCAGCAGCAGTAGGTTCGTTCACAATACGGCGAACATTTAAACCGGCAATTTCACCGGCTTCTTTTGTAGCCTGGCGTTGTGCATCGTTAAAGTAAGCAGGAACGGTAATTACCGCTTCTGTTACTTCCTGTCCCAAATAATCTTCAGCAGTTTTCTTCATTTTCTGCAAGAATCATGGCAGAAATTTCCTGCGGTGTATATAAACGGCCGTCAATATCAATACGTAACGGTGTTGTTATCGCCTTTCACTACTTTGTAGCTCCAGTGGCTGATTTCTTCAGTTACCTCATCAAACCGGCGACCCATAAAACGCTTCACACTCATAATGGTGTTTTGCGGGTTTGTAATTGCCTGACGTTTTGCAGGGTCACCTACTTTACGTTCGCCATTTTTTAAAAAAGCAACTACTGAAGGCGTAGTGCGTCGGCCTTCATCGTTGGCAATAACAACAGGCTCGTTACCTTCCATTACAGCCACGCAACTGTTGGTTGTACCTAAGTCAATTCCTATTATTTTTGCCATATTTATTTCTTTAAGATTAAGTTATATGGCAATTAATCAATCATTATGCCATGGGAAAAAGAGTGCAAAATTGTCATAGCACGCAGTAAAATCTGCTCTTTAATTATTAATTATATTTCAAAGCAATATTTATATGTTATGTTCGTTCTTTAAAATCTAAAGTTTAATTTTTAAATGATGAGGCTGCTTAAAATTTCTATATTTTGTTTTGGCTTTGCAGGTGTTTTGGCATCATGCCATAAAGGTGGCAGTAAAAGCTCATGGAATAAAAAAGACGGAACCAGTAGCGTAACCGGATGGCATTATAATGATAAAAACCAGGGTGGTTATTATGTTGCCAAACCCAAAGATATAAAAACAGGCCCGGGGCTTGTTTTTGTGCAGGGCGGCACATTTACTATGGGTGCTACCGAAGAAGATGTAATGGGCGATTGGAATAATATCCCACGGCGTGTTACGGTTAACTCCTTTTTTATTGATAAAACTGAAGTTGCCAACGTTCATTACCGTGAATACATCCATTGGATAGAAAATGTTTTTTCTGATCCTCAATACCAGGCGGTGGTTGATGGTGCAAAACCCGATACGCTTGTTTGGCGCAGCCAGTTAGCGTACAACGAACCATATGTTGAATACTATTTCCGCCACCCTTCTTATAATTATTACCCGGTGGTTGGCGTTACCTGGCGGCAGGCACATGATTTTTGTATCTGGCGTACAGACAGGGTGAATGAAATAGCCTTAATTAATGGCGGTTATCAAAATAAAAATCTTATAAAACAGGAAATGAATGGCGGCGGCCAGGATAATTTCAATACAAAATCTTATTTAATGGGTGAGTATGAAGGCGTGCCTGGCAAACCTAAAAAGAACCCGTTAAAAGATGCACAGGGAAGGCCGAGAACAACGGTTTCATTTGAAGATGGAATTTTGTTTCCCGATTATCGCTTACCCACGGAGGCAGAATGGGAATATGCGGCGCTTGGCCTTGTAAGCGAAAACCCCGCACCGCGTAAAAGTGAAAAGAAAAGGGGAGAAGAACTTATTGCAAACAAGCAGGTTTATGCCTGGAAAAATGATGGATATGATAACCTGCGTGCTACAAAAAAAGGTGCAATGCAAGGCGCAATGCTCGCCAACTTTAAACGCGGCAATGGCGATTACATGGGCACAGCCGGCGGTTTGAATGACCGTTCTGCCATTCCTGCTTCTGTAACTTCATTTTTTCCAAACGGGTTTGGATTATATAATATGAGCGGAAATGTGAGCGAATGGGTTTCAGATGTGTACAGGCCAACAACAGATTTAGATGAAGATGATTTAAATCCTTATCGCGGTAACGTTTTTATGCAGGTTGATAAAAGCGGCGGTGAAGGAAATTTAAGAGATAGTCTTGGAAGAATTAAAATGGTTCCTGAAAATGATTCAACATTAACTGATCGTCGCAATTACCAGCGTGCTTATGCCATAAATTATCTTGATGGCGATTCTTCAAGCCGTGCTTATTATGGTTATGGTGTTACCACTTTAATCAGCGATCAAAGCAGGGTTGTAAAAGGCGGAAGCTGGCTTGATATGCCTTATTGGTTAAGCCCGGGTGCCCGCCGTTTTATGGAAGAATATCAAAGCAGTTCTACCATTGGTTTCCGTTGCGCGATGACGCATTATGGTGCGCCTGAAGGTGAATCAACAAAAATTAAAACCGGTAACTTCTTTCCAAAAAGAAGACAAAAAAGATAAAGGAAGAAAGGCGTAAAGAAAAAAGCCACTTGCAATTGCGGTGGCTTTTTTATTGCTGATAAATGAATCAACAGTACAAGTGTTGCGACGCAAGGAACGATGCCACGAAGTACAAATGCCCGTTACCCAAAAAATATTTAAAAACTTAATGGCACATTTAGTTTAATTCCAAAATTTCTGCCCATATTAAATACGCCCTGCCTGCCGGTTACATTGTTTACAGCTAAATATTTAAAACGGCTTAAGCTGCTTTGATAAGCAATGTTACCCAAATTTTCGCCGGTTAAACTAAGCGTACAAATGGTTTTGCCTTTGCTTGTAAAATCTGCCGAAATGTTTGCGCCAACCAGCCAGTAATCGGGCGTTGCTGTTTCTGTGTTGTAACCTGTGAATGGATTATGCTGCGCAAAATTGTAATCGCTTTCAAGGCCTGCATAAACATTACGAATAAAATTTCCTTTGCGAAACATATCTGCGCCAAGCGTTGTAACCAAACGTGCTGCAGGAATAAAAGGAATATTGTTGGAACCATCAATTGATTGCGCAAATTTTCCGCGTGTGTAAGAAAATGCATTTTTAAAATGCAGCCAGTCTAAAGGATGCGGATGAACATCTAAACTTAATTCAGCTCCATACAAATTTGCATTTTGCTGATCGAATTTATATACTTCTAATGGTGCGCCGGTTTCAGGATCAATTCTGATTGAATCTAAACCGGCTGCATTTTGCACACGTTCATAAAAAATAAAATTATTTATATGATTGTAAAATAAACTTGCATCAAGCGAAACATGTTCTGTTGTTAATTCAATGCCTGCATCGCCCTGCAAACTCACTTCGCTCTTTAAATTATTATTGCCGATCTCGTAACGGTTTGTGCCTTCATGTGCACCGTTGCTTGCAAGCTCTGCAAAATTTGGCGCCCGAAAACCTCGTGCAATATTTGCTTTTAATGCAAGGGCTTTTGTTACTTCATAACTTAAACCTGCACTGCCCGAAATGTTTGAAAAGTTTTTTGTAAATGCAGTAAATTTTTCAACACCATCAATATTTAATGCATCAGCAATATCATGTCTTGTATCATATCGTATGCCGCCGCTTATGGTTAATTTATTTTTTGAATATTGTGTGAAAACAAAACCGCCAATTTCAAATAAATTATACGCAGGAATTAAAACTTCTTCTGCCTTATTTGCATTGGTTTGATACATGCCTGAAATGCCAACGGTTGTTTTCCAGTTATGCACGTAAGGAAAATGCCATCGCAATGCATAATCCAACGTTTGCAGATCAAACCATGCGTTTGGTGTTGAAGCCGAATCCGCATTACCAAATTCCTGTCGCTGGTTGCGCTGATATCCAACAACAATATCTGCGCTGCTGCTACCTATTTTAAAATTGTTATCAGATGTAACTTTAAAATGACGCACATGCTGATAAGGAATTTCATTTGATATTGATTTAAAATCATCGCTGGTTGCAATAGCCTGTTCACCGTTTGGTAAATCTTTTAAAAACGCACCCGTTGCGCTGTCCCGATTGCCTTCAACAATTCCAAGATGCTGATCAAAATTGGTTACAAGCAAGTGGCTGTAACCCCAGTTGCCGCCATAACCAATCATTCCGCCAAAATTTTTATTATAAAATTTTGAGTTAAACACATAACCATCATATTTATTTTTATAATCTTCTGCGCCTTTATACGTGCCGTAAGCATTCCAGCTAAAACCATGTTTTGTTCCGCCAATATTTGCGTAAAAGCCACGCAACGCATTATTGGTTTGGTACTCTGTTAAAAAGTTTGCTTTAATGGTTCCTTCCGGTGCAGGTATTTGCGATTGAATATTTATAACGCCCGCAATTGCATCGCTGCCATACATTAACGATGCAGGGCCTTTCAGCACTTCAACACGCTGCACGCTGTAATCATCAATTTCAATTCCATGCTCATCGCCCCACTGCTGGCCTTCTTGAGGTATTCCATCATTTATAGTTAAAACACGGTTATACCCAAGGCCACGAATAAATGGTTTTGAAATGGCAGGGCCGGTGCTTACTTCATTTACTCCAGGAACTAATTTAGTTAGTGCATCAATGGTATTTGTTGCAGATGTGTTTACAAAATCCTGGCGTTTAATAACACTTATTGGCTGCGGATTTTGTTTTATTCTTGTTGCTGATGAAACGCCGGTAACTGTTACGGCTTCCTGCTCAACTGCAGTTTGATCTAACTGAAAATTTTGTTGTTCAGATTTTCTTATATCAACAGTTTGCGCATTTGATGCATAACCAACATACGATACTTCAATTAAATATTTTCCGGCAGGAATATTATTAACCTGGTAGCTGCCGTTAGTGTTTGAAACAGCACCTCTGTTTAAATCATGAATTAAAATGGTTGCACCGGGTAAAGCAACATTGGTTTTTGAATCTGTAATTTTTCCTGAAAGAGAATAGTTTATTTTATGCGTTATGTTTTTAATTGATGCACTGTCTGTTTGCGCATTGCCATAAACAGCTAAAAAAAATAAGGCGGTTATATAAAGTATTTTCTTAAGAATGTTTTTCTGTAAGCAAGTCATTGTATAAATGTTTAAAGAATGATTATTGCAATCAACCTTAATAAAAATGTTGGTAAATAAGTTATGGATGATCAGGAAAATAAAACCGGCGGACCTCTTACAGAAGATGTAATTGCAGCAGAAGTTAATAAAGAAAATGCATGGTGATAAAATACTGTAACTAAATGTACCGGTGTTGCAATTTGTATTTCTGCAACCTGCAAATCACCATCTTTAAAAAATTGAAAATCGCAGATGGCGCAAAAGAAATTTGCTTTAATTGTTGCAGCGTTTTTGTTTGAACTCTGTTGTTGGGTGGTATATGAAAATTCATGCGTATGAAAAGTTTTTACTGCATTTATTAGAACAAACACAGTCAATAAAAAACAAGCGCTGAGCTTTTGTATTTTTTTATTGCGCAGAAAATTCATTGGTGCAAAACTAAATTAATTTTAAATCTGCAACCGCGTTGTAAAAACAGGAATGGTTAAAGTTTCATTCATCTTTATAACATATCCTGATAGTCTTTTATAAGAATATGATTGTTTAAATTTGAAAGCTTAAATCAGCATTATGAATTACCATGATAAAAGATTTCCAAACGAAGGTGAATCTTACAGAGATGCACGCAACAAACTTTTGGAAGCAGAAATTAATTTACGCAGGCAAACTGAAGCAGTAGCTGCATTAAGAAGAAAATTACCAAACGGCGGTAAGCTGAAAGAAAATTATGTGTTTGATGAAATGGATACTGATGAAAATATTAAACAGGTAAAGTTCACTGATTTATTTAAAGAAGGAAAAGATTCACTTATTATTTACAGTTTCATGTTTGCGCCGCAAGATGAAAAACCTTGCCCAAGCTGTAATTCGATTATTGAAGGTATTAACGGCATGATATATCATGCAGAACAGAGAGTAAATTTTGCTGTTGTTGCAAAAGCGCCAATTGAAAAATTAATGCAATGGGCTAATAAGAAAGCATGGAAAAATGTTCACTTACTTTCATCTTTTAATAACACTTATAACAAAGATTATTTTGCTGAGGACGAAAAATTAAATCAGCGTCCTATATTAAATGTATTTCATAAAACACCCGAAGGAATATTTCATTTTTGGGCTACAGAACTCATGTTTGCACCTGCTGATAAAGGTGAAAATGAAAGACATGTAGATACTATTTGGCCGCTTTGGAATTTATTTGATCTAATTCCTGAAGGACGCGGAACAAACTGGCATCCTAAGCACGATTATAGTTTGGCAAAATAATTTCAGCACTAAACTTATGGTTGAAAAAATATTGAATTATTTTTTATCTGTAAGCTGTTTTAGTTTTTCCCACATTTCAGGAATGCGTTTTATCCAAACAAATTCTTTTCGTTTTTGCTGCGCATCAACAGCAGGATAACCAAAATAAGTTTTATTGCCATCAAGCGATGAAGGCACGCCGCTTTGTGCAAGTATAACAGCATTTTTGCCAATGGTTAAAGTTTTGCTTACACCAACCTGCCCCCACAACGTAACGCCATCTTCAATAACACAAGCGCCGGCAATACCAACCTGCGCTGCAAACAAACAATTGCAGCCAACATTTGTATCATGACCAATATGCACAAGGTTATCCATCTTTGTTCCTTTGCCAATGCGTGTTGATGCAGTAACGCCGCGATCAATAGTGCAGTTGGCGCCAATTTCAACATCATCTTCAATAATTACATTGCCGCAGCTCTGCATTTTTTTATACCATACTTCACGGTCTTTTTTTGTGTTGTAATAAAATGCATCGCTGCCAATTACAGTGCCTGATTGAATAATAACGTTGTTGCCGATTTCAGTATAATCCATCAGCATAACATTTGGATGAATGATGCAATCGCTGCCAATTTTTACATCAACACCAATAAAAACATTTGGCATTATAACGGTGCGTTCGCCAACAACTGCATTTTCGTTTTGCAAATTTTTTGTTGCATGAAATGGCCTGAAGTGATTTACAATTTTTAAATAGGCTTCAAAAGGTTTTTCTGTAACCAATAAATTTTTTTCTTTTGGTATTGAAACATTTTTTGTGTTGATGATGATGTGTGTTGCCGCGCTGTTTAAACATGCATCATAATATTTTGGATGATCAACAAAGCAAACATCGCCTTCTTCCACTTTATGAATTTCGTTGATGCCATAAGCCTGCGATGCAGTGTTACCAATGGTTTCAGCGTTTATTAATTCTGCGATCCATTGTATAGAAACAGGTTGCGGAAATTTCATGCTTTAATTTTTTATAGCATCAAAGTTAAGCTGTTGTTTGTGCGATGAAGCATGCATACAAGTTTTATGAATTGTTTTTAAGCAGTATAATTTGTGTTTTGAATTTTTAATTTTGTTTTTTATATAATGCAATTCACATCAATAAAAAAAATTGTGAATAAAATTGTTTCGATTTTTTTTTGTGTAAGAAAAAACTATATCTAATATTGTGTCGGGAAATTTATTTTCCCACTTACTTACTAACCCATATATATACAAGTCCCTCGATTTATCGGGGGATTTTTTATTGAGTTATGTTTAGATATTTCATTGCATACAAACCATATCAAACTTTATCTCAGTTTACTTCAGCACATAATAAAAAAACACTTGCTGATTTTTTTTCAGTGCCTAAAAATGTTTACCCTGTTGGAAGACTGGATGAAGACAGTGAAGGTTTATTGATATTAACGAATGACAAAAAATTGAATCATCGTTTATTAAATCCGCAGTTTGAACATGAAAGAGAATATTGGGTTCAGGTAGAAGGAAAAATAACTGATGAAGCTGTAATGCAGATGCAGCAAGGATTGCAGCTTAGCATAAAAGGAACGATACATCAAACAAAACAAAGTGTTGTGCAAATTTTTAATGATGCGCCTGCTGTAGAAGAACGCAATCCTCCTGTGCGTTATCGTGCAAATATTCCAACTTCATGGATAAAAATAATTTTGAAAGAAGGCAAGAACAGGCAGGTAAGAAAAATGACAGCACATGTTGGTTTTGCAACGTTGCGGCTGATTCGTTATCGCATTGAACAAATTGAATTGCATGATATGAAACCTGCAACTATGATTGAACTTTCGCAAAAAACAATGTATAAAAAATTATTTGGTACAGGTATTTAAAGTATGTTGTTGCAGTGTTTTTTTACGCTTGATGTTATTCATCAACGTTATTTAATTTTTTTTAATTGCATGAACAGAAATTTTACTCATGCTTATTGTAAAGGCAATTTTCCTTTCCAGCCAGATAAATGATATACATAAAAATTATGCGCTGGTTTATTTGCACGAAACGTTTTGATGGTTGTAACACTGTCAACATACCGGTAATAATCTTTGTATATTTTTTTTATGTTGTAAAATTCATCTGAAGGAATAATACAAAAAGCCTGTTGCATGTTCACCGAATCTTTTCTACGATCATTCATCCAGATGTATTCATGCAAATCCATCATATTACCCAATCCAATCATTTTTATATTTAATGGCCTGCAGAAATAATATTCAATATGTGCGCCCCACCATCTGCAACAAACAACCGGCGTATGCTGCGGTATTATTTTTTTTTGCTGATAACCCGCATAAACGCTATCAAATTTTTCACCGGCTTGTTTCCATGCAAACATGTCGAGACTTATATCATTCATTCCAACATACCTGCCTGATCGAACACCAAGATTTTCAGGAAAGAAATAAATGATCCATACACATGCACACAAAACAAAAACATGCAACGCCAAACTAAAACGCACAGATAAAGGCAAATTGTTTTTTGTTTTTTTATCAATATAAATTGAAGCTAAAGGCAGCAGCGTAATGTATGCAGGGCCGCTCCAGTGCGGCAGCGTTGGTTTATATGCTGAAATAATAAGTAAGGTTAAAGCGTGTAAAATACCGGTAAAATTAAATATGGTAAACGCAGGCAAACGTTGCAGGTAATAATTTTTTAAAGCGAATAAGGCAAGCACTATCAGCACAACATTTACAGGATTATTTATGCCTATTTGTGCGCTGATTTCACTTAATAAATATTGCCAGTTATGTGTTGCACCTTCAATATTAATTCTGGCGCCATCAAACTTGTACGTAATAAAATTGTGTTTGATGTTCCAGAATAATATCGGCAAACAAATTACTATGCTTATTAAAAGCGCAGCGTATAAACGCGGGTTTAATAACAGTTTGCGGTTATACAATAATATGTAACATCCTAAACCGATCCATATAAATAAACCATGCACTTTGCTCATAATGCAAAGGCCGCTTGCAATGCCAAACAGCAACCAGTATTTCCAGTTATTTTGCTGTTGTGTTATTAAAACAATTAAGTATAAACTCCATAACCAAAAAGCCATTTGCGGAGAGTCGGGCAAAATAAAAATGCCAGCAGTAACGCCGGCATAAAAAGAAGCATTGTATAAACAGGCAGCAATAAAACCAGCTCTTTGGTTACTTAATTGTGCAACACATTTATACATAAGCCATGTTGCAATGCCACAACTTATTACGCTGCCTAATCTTATAAAACCAGGATAATTTTGCAGCCACAAATTCAGTGTAGTTGCCCGTATCCATAAAGCAACCATTGGCGGATGATCAAAATAATTTGATTTAAGATGCTGGCTGTATAACCAATAATAAGATTCATCATTACCTAACTGAATTGTAAAGGCAAGAATTAATCTGAAAATTCCAATTACTGCAATAAGAACTAAAACTTTTTTTTTATAAGACGATCCGGAAATTTTCATTTTTAATTGATGCTGTTTTCGCTAAACTAATATATAGTTGGTTATTACAATCAAAACAACTGCATAATAAAAGCGAGATGTGCTGCAAACAATTAAATGAATAATAACAGCATTACATTTAGGTATTAAAAATCTTTGATAATAGGTTATTTATAAAAATTACATTTTCATTATTGCAGGATAAATTCTTACATACACTTCAAAAGCCGTTGGATTTTTTCCATACAAACTGTATAATTTCTGCGCCTCATTATAAAAAGTAAAATGACTGCCAACAGCAATTTTTGTTTTATGCACTTGAAGCAAATCATAATTTGCACCAACGGTAAAAGCGTTTACATTAAATAAACTGTTGCCATAAATTCCTTCATCAAGATCTAACTCTTCCGTTGATTTTTGCACATATTCGTATTTGCCATAAAAAGCAAATTTTTTAAGATGATAAGATACTTCAAGCAGTGCAGCGTTTTCGCCGTTTTCATCTTTTTGTTTATTCATTCCCCAAACTGCTGTTGCATTAAATGAACGATTATTTTTAAATTGAAACGAATACGCCGCAGATGCCGTTGTTCTGTTTACATTTTCATCCGGGTGAAATGCTTCAGGACTTTTTATATATGCATGAGAAATTTGCAACGCCCAGTTTTGTGATGGGTTGAATGAAAGTCTGCCACTCCAAGAATCAAAACGCGGCTTATCAAAATCATAACGATTTTCATCTGGTTCTCTTCCCGTGAAGGATGAACCTTCTAATTTGAACTGGCCAACACGCAAACCCACTGTTGCCACTCCAAACGTAATGTGCGTTGCATCAATCCAGTGATGCGATATTGGTGCATCAGGATCATCCATTGCAGATGCACGATGCATAAAAGCAACAGGGCCTAAAGCTGGTTCGCCGGGATAACCAACGTACGCAAACACATCCGCTTTTTTTGAAAGCGCATAAGAATAAGCAACAGATAATTCTGAAAAAAGATCATGCGGATGCTGGCGATCAACCAACGGAACACCATGTGCAGATTCGCCGCTTTGAAATAACAAAGGATAACCTCTTTGCCCTGTAACAACTGCATCTAACGAAAACATTGTTCCAAACCAAAACAAACCTTTTTCACCAACTTGCTTTTGACCCATAAACATTAACCAGTTTGGCGCATCAACCATTTCATCACCCCGTGAACCTTTGTTACTAAGATCTTGTTTGTTATAACGGATGAATAAATTATAGTGCAGCATGTACATCCATTTTTTTGAATGATACATTTGTCCGAACATCGGCGTTGCATCAGCGTTCCAGCTTGTGCCTGAACCATTGCGACTCATTGGCAGGTTAAGTGAAAATGAATGGCTCATGTTGCCCATTGGCATATTCATCTCATTCATATTATGCATTGTATCCATGTTCATGTTATGCATGTCATGAGGCATTGTATCGCTCATATTCATGCCTGGCATATTCATAGAATTATTTTGCGCATGGCAAAAGCCATCAAGTAAAAAAATAAATAGAACTATGCTTAAAAAAAATTTCATGTATTTAATTTCGGTAATCAAGCTGAAATTGTTGATGGTAAGTTTCAGCTAATTCAAAAGCATTAAGCGTTCAATGCAAATTTGAGCGCTTATCAAATCAACGCATCAACATAATAATATTTACAGCACTCATTACAATCATTAATAAATCTTCAATAATTGTTACAGTGCTCATAGGCAAATTAAACACAGCGCCCAAACATGCGCATTTAATTTTTCTTTTATTAAATACAGTTTGCAGCACACCAATTATGCTTATGCTCATCACAATAAATGTTGCAATATTTGTTATTAAAGAATGGAATGCAGTAATAAATGCAACGCCTAAAACCAGTTCAATAAAAGCATATAAATATCCATAACCCATCCAGTGTTTGGCAATAATATCATAAGAAAAATAGCTTTCAGCAAAGCCTTTTAAATCAAGCATTTTAAAAAAAGAAAACGTAATAAAAAATGCGCCCATAAAATTATTCATCCAATGCATTGCATTAAAACCGGTTTTAAATTCAGCTAACAATGTAATGCAAGTGATATAAGAAAATATCAGCAAAATGGGTTTATATATTTCAAGCCATGTTCTTGCTTCTTTTTCAGTATTTATTTGTGTGTGATGATGCGCCTGTTCACTTAACTTGTATTTCGGATAATCTTTTAAAGCATTTTGCAATGTTGCCGTTTGAATGTGATGATGCATTGTAACATCAGCTTCATTTTTTTCAAGGTTGATGTTTACATTTTCAACACCTTCAACATTTAATAAAAGCTTCTGCACTTTTGCAGCACAACCATTGCAGGTCATTCCTTCAACTGTGTAAGTATGTGTCATAAATTTATTTCAATACAAAATTATTTAAGTTGCAAAAAATGCAGTTACACAATTATGGATTCTATTTATAAAATTCAGATTGCTTTTAATTATTCGCCCTTCACTGCATCTAATGTTTTGCGATGATGTATTCCGCTTTGCTTAAATGTTGTTGGCGTAATTCCGGTTATTTTTTTAAATTGAGAAGAAAGATGCGCAACGCTGCTGTAACCGGTTTCAAAAGCAATTTCGCTTAAACTTTTTTCATCATACACCAATAATTCTTTAACCTTTTCAATTTTTTGGTTGATGATATATTGCTCAATGGTTATGCCTTCGGTTTCAGAAAATAATTTGCTTAAAAACGAATAATCGTGATGAAGATTTTCTGCAATTAATTCACTGTAATTTTTTTGAGGAAGCTGGTTGCTGTAATGAATATTTTGTATGATGAAGGTTTTTATCTGCTCAATAATTTTTTTTCTTTTATCATCTAACAACTCAAAACCCAATTGCTGAAAATTTTTTGCAAGCTGCAATTGCTGTTCTTTGCTTATTGCATCTTCTTTTATAACAACTTCACCCAGTTCAATTGAAAGCGGGTGCAACCCTTGTTTTTTCAATTCATTTTCAACTGCAAGTTTGCAGCGATAACAAACCATATTTTTTATATACAGCTTCATTGCATAAAAATAAATATTGCCTTTTAAGATTATAGTTAAAACAGCCAGTTGATAATTTCGATCAATAAAATCTTATTCATACTTTTTCATTACGCTGAATAAAATTTTGTATTGTGCAGAATCGAAACCGGGCAAAGTATCCTGCAGCCAGTGGCGTTTGAATGCAATAATGGCTGCAGATGAATCCCGCACATCATAACCAATAATGCGTAAAGCCTGCACATCGTTAAACGATTGCGGCAGCGCAACATTTGTTGTATCGCCATACCAATATCCAAACCCGTTTTCTGCCAGCATTTTCCACGGAAAAAAAATGTTTGGATCATTCTTTCGCGTTGGCGCAATATCAGCATGACCAATAAAATTTGCTGTTGGAATATTATATTGTTTTTTTAATGCAGCAAGCAATGTTAGCAGGCTTTTTATCTGCGCATCGGTAAAAGGTTCAAGCCCGTTATTATCCAGCTCAATGCCAATGCTGCTGCTGTTTATATCTGCATCATTTCCCCAGCGGCCAATGCCTGCATGCCATGCACGCATGTAATCGTTCAGCATGTGATGCACCGTTCCATCTTTGCAAATAACATAATGCGCACTTACCTGCGTGCGTTGCGTGGTAAAAGTTGTAAGCGTTTGTGCGCAACTGTTTTGAGCGGTGTGATGTATGATAACAAAATTTGGTTTGCGCAAATTAAAATTGGTAGTGCCTATAAATGGTTGGTTATTTAAAGAATCCTGCAGCGGATATTTTTTTATAATGGCTGCAAATTGTTTAGCCTGTTGTTTGTAAATTTTGTTGGATGAAGCGTAAGGTTTTTTTGCGCAGCTTAAGCATAAAATAATCAAAAAGCAAACAGTATATTTCATTAATGCAATTAAAAGTGTAAGATAATTATTTTGTTACCAGCAAAGGTTCTTCGTGGCATCACGGTTGCGTCGCACACTTCAACTGAAGTAAAAAATTTCAGCTTCGGTTTCATGCTAAAAGCGAACAAATAAAATAAAAAGCTGCGTTTAATGCGCAGCTTTGTTGCCCGACCTGGATTCGAACCAAGACTCTCAGAACCAAAATCTGATGTACTACCCTTATACTATCGGGCAATTATTATTTTTTATTGCTGTCTGCCGGTAATTTAAAAGTGCCTGTAGCCGGCGCTTGCTGTTGAGTATTTGCCGGGGCGGCTTGCTGCGATGTATTTATGCTTTTAAGCACATTGTTGTTATTTGATGCCGCATTGGAAATAAATAAAACAGAAACTATGCAAAGCACAGCCAGTGCAGATACAAATACCCAGGTGCCTTTTTCAAGTACATCTGTGGTTTGTTTTACGCCCATAAACTGGTTATTAAAACCGGCAATTGTGCCGCTTAAACCGCCGCCTTTAGGGTTTTGTACCAGTATAATTAAACCTAAAATTATACAAACAATTACGATGAGTATGAATAAAACCAATGTCATTGCTTAACCTTTTAATTCTTCAATTTTTGCCGCAAAGTAAGCGGATTTGGAGGGATTATTAAAACTTAATTTTTCATAAATCTGTATGGCCTGTTTTGGCTTGCCTTGTTTTATTAAAACCTCAGCCATGGCTTCAGTAATAATTTCTTTGCTTTCATTTGAATGCTCGGCAATATGCTGCACCTGTGTTTCGCCTGCTTCATCATTTTCCAGTTCAATTGTATTTGTATTTACGCGTTTCATTTGTTTAAGCCAATCTGTAAACCGCTTTAACTGCATTCCTAATTTATCATTTGCTTTTTCTTCTTCCAGTTTTATGCCCTGCGAATCAAAATAATCAACGCGGTGATAGGGTGTGCTTTCAACAATAATTTCAGCACCAGCTTCAACCGGTTTCTCAAATTCTGCGGCCTGTTGCTGAAGCAGATTGCTTAATTTTTCGTTTGCAGCATCAGCTAAAATTTCATCTTCAATAAAATTATTTTCCCCAGTATCTATTACTTCATCCGGTTTTAAAGCTTCATTTTCGGCAGAATTTATTTCAGTATTATTTATCTCGTTAAAGGTTTCGGTGCTTTTTTCTTCCTCTAAATTAAATTGAAGCCATAAGCTGTTTGAACAATGCAACGCTGCTTTTTGCAACGCTTTTTCATGGCCATTTTCTTTAGTTGCATATAATTTTTTTGCCAGTAAAACATACGCAGCGCCGTAATATGGAAATTCGTTTATTATTTGCTGAAGCTGTTCTGCTGAAACATCTGCAAGTGTTGAAGCGCCGGTAAGGTTTTGCAAAATATTTTCTTCAGGTAAATGCATTCAAACAAAAATTTAGGCAGGTGAAAATACTATTCTCTACCAGTTTGAAAAAATATGGTTGAATATCTGGTCTGTGAGTTGATTTATTATATCAGTTAACAACTGATTTTCTGCCTGCTGCAACGATAAGTTTGCAGAAAAATCAAAATCTTTACTTACAGTAAAATTGTCTGTTTTATTATCAACCGTATTTACAAAGGTGATGGATGCGCCAACTGTTAACCTGTTTGCCGCACTTTGATTATTACTGATTGCAGCCAGCGAAACATCGTAGCGGTTGATATAACCTGTAATAATGTAACTGGCTTCATCGCCGTTCACAAGCGTAAGTTTTGTATAATTATTTATTTTTTGTTTGATGTTATCAGTAAGCCTCGGGCTTAACTGCGGATTAACATAACGGGCTTTATTATCAATAAATCCAACCTTACATGTTTTAATTTTTGAATAATCAACAGAAACATCACGAAACGTATAAACGTGGCAGGAAATGAGCAATAAAAGACCACAGGCTACAGACAACAAACCATAGAATTTTAAACATTGATTTACTGTTGACCGTTGACTGTTTACTGTTGACCGGTTTTTATTCATTAATATCATATTCTTTCAGCTTTCTGTATAAAGTTCTTTCGCTTATTCCTAAATCAAGCGCAGCATCTTTTCTTTTACCGCGATGTTTTTTAAGCGCTTTAATAATTAATTCTTTTTCTTTATCCATAATGTTCAGCGATTCTTCCACCTCTTCATGCTCATGAATTTCATCTTTACCCGACGACAGTATAACAGGCTGGTTTGCCTGCTGCATGTTTGCAGGCAATGCTGCGGTTTGTGCAGTTGCCAAAACAGGAGGCGCATATTCATTTCCGTTAACCGAATATTCTCTTTGCAGTGATTCTGCTGTAAAATCTGCGGCGTTATTTGCAAGCGAAGGATTTTTTAAAATTTCCAAAAACATTTTTTTTAATTCTGTTACATCCTTCTTCATATCAAAGAACAGCTTGTATAAAATTTCACGCTCATTATTAAATTCGCCATTTGGCTGTTGTGTGTGTGCAAGCACTGGCAAACGATTGATGCTTTTTTCCGGTAAAAATTTTTGCAGGTCTGCCGCTGTTATTAATTGATTGGTGCTTAACACCGATAATTGTTCTGCAATATTCTTCAGTTCCCGCACATTGCCCGGCCAGGAATAGTTAATTAACATGTTTTTCGCCTCATCATCTAATTGTACAGGCGTTGTTTTATATCGTTCTGCAAAATCAACCACAAATTTTCTGAACAATAAATTAATATCTTCTTTTCTATCTCTTAAAGATGGAACCCGAATAGGAACGGTGCTTAAACGATAATAAAGATCCTGGCGAAATTTTCCGTTTTGTGTTGATTCATACAGATCTCTGTTGGTGGCTGCAATTACACGCACATCTGTTTTTTGAACTTTGGATGAGCCAACGCGGATGAATTCACCTGTTTCTAAAACCCGCAATAAACGCGCTTGTGTGCCAAGCGGCATTTCACCAATTTCATCTAAAAAAATAGTGCCGCCGCTAACGGTTTCAAAATAACCTTTGCGAAAGTCAACGGCGCCCGTGAATGAGCCTTTTTCATGCCCGAATAATTCTGAATCTATGGTGCCTTCGGGTATAGCGCCGCAGTTTACGGCAATAAATGCATTATGTTTTCTTGAGGATAATGCATGAATGATTTGTGAGAATGATTCTTTACCCACGCCGCTTTCGCCAACAATTAATACGCTGAGATCGGTAGCAGAAACCTGCATAGCAACCTGGATGGCGTAATTAAGCGCCGGTGAATTTCCTATTATTCCAAACCTGTTTTTTATTGATTGTATGTCTGCCATTATAATTCGTTTAGATCTAACTTTCTTTCATAATCTTCGAGTATTTTTTTTACTTCTTCTTTTAGTACAGGCAAATCTTTTGTAACAATCAGCCATATACGATCATACTCTACTTCATAATAAACATGATTTATAAGATTTCTTAAGCCAATGATTTTTTTTGAATTACTAATTGACAACTGAGGTTGCAGTTGAAGTGCATTTTTTAAAGCTTCAGCAATTATTTCAAAATCCCGTTCTGTGGCAAGAACTACAATTCTTTTTTCAAGAAATTGATGATAAGATTTAAGATCGGATGTGAAACTTTCTATTTCTTCAATTGCCTTTAATATATCTTCTAACCAAACAGATATATTACGATACTTCATACAATAACTTTTTATCTTTATTAATAAAGTATCTTAAATATTTATTAGAAATTTTATTCTCTTCAACTAAATCAATTTCTCTTTTAAAAATTTTTTTCAGTTGTTCGTGCAACTTATCTCTATTTTCAACAATGTAAAAGATCTGTTCATTTGTATCAAAAGGAAGAGGTTCAAAATTTACAAGAATATCAATATCGCTATTATTTGTAAAGTCATTTTTTCTGGCAGCACTTCCAAATAAAAACAATTCTTTTACGTGATGTTTTTTACAAGCATCAGCGATTGCGCTTATATTATTTTGAATTAAATCAATCATTATTTTACCACTTCACCAATCAGCGTTGCCTGTGTAAAATCGTTCACTTTCACAAAAACATAATCTCCTTTTTTATAATCATAATTTTCTTTTGGAAAAACGATCATTTTATTTTGAGAATTTCTGCCTTTCCATTCTGAGTTACTTTTTTTGCTATCACCTTCAATCAGTACTTTAAATATTTTGCCTACATCTTTTTTATTGCTTTCATAAGAAAGTGTGTTCTGCAATTCCACAATTTCTTTTAATCTTTTTTTCTTCACTTCTTCCGGCACATCATCTTTATATCTTCTTGCAGCTAATGTTCCCGGCCGTTCACTGTAAAAAAACATATAACTCATGTCGTAAGCACTGCTGTGCATCATATCTAATGTGTCTGCATGATCTTCATCTGTTTCTGTGCAAAAGCCCGCAATAATATCGGAGCTAATGCCGCAATCAGGAATAATTTCTTTTATGCGGTTTACCTTTGCTTTATACCATTCACGTGTATAAGTGCGATTCATTAATTGCAAAATTCTTGTGCTCCCGCTTTGCAAAGGCAAATGAATATAATTGCAGATGTTTTCATATTTCGCCATTATAAACAATACCTCATCTGTTATATCTTTTGGATGCGATGTGCTGAAACGAACCCGCAATTCAGGCGAAATCAATGCAACTTTTTCTAATAACCTTGCAAAGGTTATTGCTTCTTTCCCCTCTCCTTCGGAGAGGGGATTTAGGGGTGAGGTCCAATAATAACTATCCACATTTTGGCCGAGCAATGTAACTTCTTTAAAACCTTGTTCAAATAAATGTTGCGCTTCATTGATGATAGAATGCACATCGCGGCTGCGTTCTCTGCCACGCGTGAAAGGCACCACACAAAAACTGCACATATTATTACAACCACGCATGATAGAAATAAAAGCTGTAACGCCATTACTGTCTAAACGCACCGGAGAAATATCTGCATAGGTTTCTTCACGGCTCAGCAAAACGTTTACTGATTTTTGCCCGGTTTCTGCTTCTTCAATTAATAAAGGCAGCGTTCTGTATGCATCAGGGCCAACAACTAAATCAACTAATTTTTCTTCTTCTAAAAGTTTTGATTTTAAACGTTCTGCCATGCAACCCAGCACACCAACTAACATGGAAGGTTTAACCTGTTTTATTTTTTTAAATTCGGTTAAACGTTTGCGAACCGTTTGCTCCGCCTTTTCGCGAATGGAACAAGTGTTTAATAAAACCAGGTCTGCTTCTTCAAAATTTTTGGTGGCGCCAAAACCTTCATTCTGTAATATGGAAGCAACAATTTCACTGTCGCTGAAGTTCATCTGGCAGCCATAACTTTCTATGTAAAATTTTTTATTGTATTGATTAACGTCATGCACAAAGGGCGCAAATGCCTGGCCCTGCCGTGTTTCATCATGCACTTTATCTTCAACTAAATCCAGCATCTTTAAAAATTGATTTGCAAAGATATTGAATTGAGACAGATTGGCAGCGATGAAAGGTTAAAGGTTTATGGTTAGAGCGGAAGACGGGACTTGAACCCGCCGCCTTCAGTTTGGGAAACTGATGCTCTGCCAGATGAGCTACTTCCGCTTTTATTAAACTGCAGTTTTAAGTTTTGTTTTAAGCCAGCTTTCATTAACCGGAATTATCCAGTTATTTTCTAATTCTTTTTTTGTTGAAACAACATTATTAAAAAATAAAGTTTGTGGCGTTATGAAATTAGTTTCAAGCGCATAATTAAATTGCTGCCGCGGAATAACCTGCACTGTATCTTTTACAATAAAAGCAAGATTTTGCCAGTTGAATAATTCCACATCAAACTGTTTTTCTATTTGCTGAATAATGCGCACAACACTATCAATGCTGCAACCGCTAACACCGGCCGCACTTTCATCGGCCATTAAAATTATAAACTGCCCAAAAAATAAATTTGCATAACCTTTTACCGGTGTGCCATGTGCTTTCCAATTGTTTGCAAGTTCATTTAATATTTCTTTTGTTTGCAACGCTTCGCTGATTGTAAATAAGCGGCTGCTTTGATAGATCCAAACTTTTGAATCATCACTAAAATCTGCAGGCAATAAATGTTTGTAAGAGAAATTCATAAAGCAAAATTAAACCAATTTTCAAAGTACATTTACCGCCCTTAAATTTTTTGAAATAACCTCATGAAAATAATTGTTGATCATATTCACGAACTTTTTTTATCATTTTTAAATAAGCCGCCAACACGCATTGAACAATTGCCCCGCAGCGGCAGCGACAGAATTTATTTCCGCGTTTTTTATGAGGATAAAACCTATATCGCAACTTACAATCTTAATATAAAAGAAAACAAAACCTTCATCACGTTCAGCAATCATTTCAAACAAAAAAATTTACCTGTTCCTGAAATTTTTTATGTAAATAATGAAGCAACTGCTTACATACAACAAGATTTGGGAACGGTTTGCTTGCTTGATATTTTAGAGCAAAACGGTTACAGCGATGGCACTTTTAATTTGTATAAAAAAAGTTTGAAACAGTTAGCGCATCTGCAAATTTTGGGTGATAAAGGCCTGGATTATGATGTATGTTTAACTGCAAAAGAATTTGGCAGGCAAGCCATTTTAAGCGATCTGTTATATTTTAAATATTATTTTTTAGATACGCTGCAACTGCCATACGATAAACAGCAAATGCTGGATGAATTTGAAGCGCTGGCTTCTTATCTTACCCAAACAGAATATAAATATTTTATGTTTCGCGATTTTCAAAGTCGCAACATAATTGTTTCCCCCTCTGAAGGAGGGGGTAAGGGGGAGGCTGAAGTTTTTTTTATAGATTTTCAGGGCGGCATGAAAGGCGCTTTGCAATACGATGTTGCAAGTTTATTATGGCAGGCAAAAGCGCAGTTAACTGATGAGTGGAAAGATGATCTGCTGCATTATTATTTGGATGTGGTTGATGAGCTGCTTGCAAAACCAATTGACCGCAATGTTTTTGTTGGCCAGTACGATGGTTATGTTTTGATACGCATGTTGCAGGTGCTGGGTGCTTATGGTTTTCGCGGATTGTTTGAAAGAAAAGCATATTTTCTTACAGGCATTCCCATTGCTTTAAAAAATCTCAAAAATTTTCTGCAAAAAAATCGTGTTGGCATTATAACGGCTGAATTAAGCCGCATGCTCGATATTATTACAGGCGCAGAAATTATTGCCAATTTTGAACCTTTTCAGGCAGATGAGCAAACACCATTAATTGTAAACATCAACAGTTTTTCGTACAAAAAAAATATACCGGAAGATGAAAGCGGCAATGGCGGCGGTTTTGTTTTTGATTGCAGAGGTTTATTAAATCCCGGAAGGTTTGAAGAGTTTAAAACGCTTACCGGCAACGATAAAAAAGTGATGAATTTTTTAGAACTGCGTACGCGTATGAACGAATTTTTAAGTGGCGTGTATGAAGTTATTGATATTTCGGTTGAAGATTATATTAAACGCGGCTTCACTAATTTAATGATAAATTTTGGTTGCACCGGCGGCCAGCACCGCAGCGTGTATGCGGCCGAACAAACGGCGAAACATCTTAAAAATAAATACAAAGTAAAAGTGCAGGTGCAGCATTTAAATGCAAGTAACTGGATAAAAGAAACCGGAAGCAATAAACAAGAAACTGCATTATGAAATTGCATGTGGCAAAAAAATAAAAACATTCACATGAAAGCAATGCTGCTGGCTGCAGGTTTTGGCACACGTTTAAAACCGTTTACAGATCATCATCCAAAAGCATTGGCAGCAATAAACGGCAAAACTTTATTGCAGCGCAATGTTGAATACCTGCAGCAGTTTGGTATTTATGATGTAATTATAAACGTGCATCATTTTGCAGATCAGATCATTCAATCAACAAAAAAAAATAACGGCTGGAAAAGCAACATAATTATTTCTGATGAAACAGATGCCATATTAGAAACCGGCGGCGGTTTAAAACGGGCTGCGTGGTTTTTTAAAGAAGAAGAAAATTTTGTGTTGATGAATTGCGATGTGCTTACAAATATGCCTTTAAATGAAATGATTTTATTTCATGAAAAAAATAAACCGCTGGCAACACTGGCAACTGCCAATCGCGAAACATCCCGCTATTTTTTGTTTGATGAAAACAATATTTTATGCGGATGGGAAAATGTAAAAACCGGCGAAGAAAAAATTATGCGCCAGCAAAAACCTTTAATGCGGAAAGCGTTCAGCGGCATTCACCTCATCAACACAAAAATATTTTCGCTGATGCAGCAAACTGAAATAAAATTTTCTATGGTTGATGTGTATCTTTCATTATGCGCTGCACATACAATTTTATCATTCAATCATTCCGGCACAAAATTTATTGATGTTGGAAAACCGGAAAGCCTGCAACAGGCGGCCTTTCTTTTTCAATAATTTTTAAATAAGTTAAACATTTTTAACCAGTTGCAACGCATCTTAAAATTACTATATTTGCCGCCGATTTTCCTTCGATTAATGAGTGCATCATTTTTATAATAACGCCTTCTTCATAATTGAAGGCTTTTTTATTTAGGCATGTAACTCAGGGGGCGAAGCCATATATTTACATTTATAGATTTATGCTGATAAGAAATATAATGCTGCGTGTTTTTTGTATGCTGTTATTGTTTGTATGTTTTGCGCATCCTTTAAAAGCGCAGGATTTACTTCGTAACTACGATTTAAGTTCAATTAAAGTAGATAAGCTTTCAGATGCAGACATAATAAAACTTAAGCAGCAGTTAGATGCATCAGGCCTTACAGAAGAACAGGCTGAGCAAATTGCGCTTTCAAAAGGAATGCCTTTAACGGAAGTGCAGAAACTGCGTGTGCGTTTGCAAAACGTAAATGTTCCCGCATCTTCGGCCAATAATCAAAATCCGGTTAATCAGCAAGGTTATGGCCAGTTAAGTAACCAATTAAATGGGTTGCAAAATAACCGGTCAGATACTTCCATCAATCAATACAATAATATAGATACAACGCCAAGAAAGCCGTTAATAAATCCGCGCATTTTTGGTTCTGAACTCTTCAATAATTCATCTCTTAATTTTCAGCCAAACATACCCGTAGCTACGCCTTTAAATTATGTAATTGGGCCCGGCGATCTTTTAAATATAGAAATTTACGGCGTACAGGAAACTACTATACCGGTTACGGTTACGCCAGAAGGCAATATTATTATACCCAATGTTGGGCAGATGCAGGTATCTGGCTTAACCATAGAAAATGCCACGCAAAAAATTACGGCATTAATGAGCCGTACTGCTTATCCAACACTGCGTTCGGGCACATCTAAAATAACCATAACAGTAGGCCAGATAAAAAGTATAAGTGTAACTATCATCGGCAGCAATAAACCCGGCAATTATACAGTGCCATCGCTGGCAACAGCATTCAATGCATTGTTTACAGCCGGCGGCCCATCGCAGTTTGGCAGCTTCAGGCAAATTGAATTGATAAGAGATAATAAACTTTTTAAAACCATCGATCTGTATAAATTTCTTGTAAACGGAGATGAAAGCGATAATGTGGGTTTAAAAAATAATGATGTTTTAAGAATACCGGCATATAAAACAAGAGTTATTATTGATGGTTATGTAAAGCGCCCCGGAATTTTTGAAATGCTGCCCGGCGAAACGCTTAACGATTTACTTACTTATTCATCTGGTTTTACCGACAGCGCGTATAAATCATCTGTAAAAATTATTCAGTTTACCGGTAAAGATTTAAGCGTGAAAGATGTAAGCGCTGCAGATTACGGCAACTATAAAATGCAACCTGGCGACAGCGTTATTGTAAGCAGAATATTAAACCGGTTTACAAACAGGATTACTTTAACCGGTGCGGTTTACAGAGAAGGTATTTATGAAATGACGGATGGAATGACATTAAGAGATCTTATTAACAGAGCAGATGGTTTGCGTGAAGATGCTTTTATGCAACGTGCCCAGATATTCAGGCTGAAAGATGATCTCACTAAAGAAGTTTTATCATTTTCGCCGGCAGATACGATGGCAGAAAAAAGCATTTTATTAAAACGCGAAGATTCTGTGGTAATAACGTCTGTGCTCGATTTAAGAGACCAGTATTATGTTTCTATTTTAGGTGAAATAAGAAACCCGGGATATTATAATTACAGAGACAGCTTAACACTTAAAGATATTATCCTGCAGGCCGGCGGCTTTACAGATGCAGCTTTTCCGCAAAGAATTGAAGTGGCAAGATTAATAAGACGAGATACTTTAACTGCACAGGATGTAAGAGCAAGCCAGATTATACAGGTAAACGATTTGAGCGATCTTTCATCAGCACAAAAAAATGTGGTTTTACAACCATCAGATATAATAACCATAAAGCGAAAGCCGGGCTATCTTGCTTTTCAGTCTGTAACAGTTACAGGGCAGTTTCAATATCCGGGTCCGTACGTGCTGGAAAAACGGGAAGAGCGTGTAAGTGATATTATAAAACGTGCCGGAGGTTTTTCGCCAGAGGCTTATCTTGAAGGCGCCTACATTAAACGGTATGATGTTAACGATAAAACAGACCAGGCAAAACAACAGGTAATCGAAAATATACAGAATCAACTCTATGATTCAACGCAAAATCTAACGCAGCCAGCTATTAACAAACAATACGACCAGATTCCTTTAAACATAAAAAAAATTCTTTCTCAACCAGGTTCTCCCGAAGATGTGGTAATGATTTCAGGAGACGAATTAATAGTTCCAAAATATAATGGCGAGGTTAAAATAAGCGGCAGTGTATTGTTTCCAACAGAAATTCCTTACAACGAAAATTATAGTTTAAGAGATTATATTTCAGCAGCCGGCGGAATTGCTGAAAACGGTAAAAGAAGCAAAACGTATGTTGTTTATGCAAACGGAAAGGCGGCAGCTACCCGCGGATTTTTATTCTTGAAAAGCAAGCCTGAAGTAAAACCTGGCGCAGAAATAATTGTGCCCATGAAAGAAGAAAGGCGAAAGCTATCAACAACAGAATTTATTGGCATTGCCAGTGCACTGGCTTCAATGGCAGGTGTTGCAATTGCGATATTGCGTAAATAAAAAGGTGCAAAAATGGCGGAAAATAATAAAGAGTTAATGCTAAAAGATGTAATCCATAATTTTTTTCGGTTAATTGTTTTTTTACGTAAAAGATGGATCTTTTTATTGATAGCCGGAATTGCAGGAGGCGCATTGGGGTTTATATATGCGTATAATTCAAAGCCAAAGTATGAAGCATCTGTTGATTTTATATTATCAAACAATTCAGATGAAAGCAGTTTTTCTGGTTTGGCAAGCCAGCTTGGCTTTAATGTTAATGTTGGTAACAGTAACTTTTTTTCAGGTGATAATATAATAAGCTTAATGACTTCAAGACCTATGGTGCAATCTGCGTTAATGAAGATTCCGCCCGGCCAAAAAACAACACTTCTTAATACAATTTGTAAGGATGATAAATTTTATAAAGGCTGGATAAAAAAAGAAAGAACTAAAAATGCCTTTCCCTTTCCAAACGATACATCTAAAATGACATTGATACAAGACAGCTTGTTCAGGGCTGTGTACAATACCATCCAGGATAAATATTTATCCGTTACAAAACCCGATAAAAATTTAAGTATTTATAATGTAACTGTAAAATCTCACAACGAAATATTTTCATTCTATCTTTCAAAATACATTGTAGATGTTACCTCATCTTTTTATATAGCAACGCAAACAAAAGTATCACTCAGCAATCTTAATATGCTGCAGCATGAGGCAGACAGTTTAAAAAGATTGTTGGGCAGTGCCATAACAACTGCGGCTTCGCAAACTGATCAAACATATAATCTTAACCCGGCATATTCTATTAAAAGATCCGGCTCAGAGCAAAGCCAGGCGCAGATTACAGTAGTTGGCACTGCGTATGGCGAAATAGTAAAAAATCTGGAGCTTGCTAAAGTAGATCTGCAAAAGCAAACACCTCTGTACCAGGTTATAGATGAGCCTGTATTGCCGCTTGAAAAAAAGAAAAAAAGCAAATTAATATACCTTGTTGTAGGAGGTTTTCTTGGTGTTTGTTTTGTTTCGGGTTTTCTTGTTTTTAGAAGAATTGCCAAAAACAAATTCAGCTCATAAAGCTGTTATAAATTATTTGGCAAATTAAAACATGTCGTTTAAAAGAAGCTTTTTTAAAAATTTACTCATATCAGGAGGTTATACTTATTTAAGCCAGATAATTAATCTTTTTGCAAGTTTTATTACCTCACGTTTACTGCTTCCTTCAGATTTTGGATTGATAGGTTTGATAACAGTGTTTTCAGGGTTTATAACTGTATTTTCAGACAGCGGAATTACAATGGCAGTAATACGTTCAGGCTATCAGCAAACGTATTACAGAGGTTTAAATGCAGTGTCAGTGGTAATTGGTGTAGCATTATGTTTTGTAAGCATTTTATTAGTGTATCCCATCTCATTATTTTACAAAAATCCTTTATTAATATGGCCGGGTATAGCCATATCTTTCCTGTTTCTTTTTCGTTCTTTAAATATTGTTCCAACAGCAATTCTTCAAAAAAAATTACAATTCACCAAGCTTGGTAAAATTGTTTTATTCAGCACTATTGCAGCAACGCTCAGCACTATTTTTTTTGCTTATGCAGGGTTTAAATACTGGTCTTTAATAATTTCTCAGTTTGTAAATACAGTTATAACATTTATATTATTAACTGATAAAATAAAGCTTAAAGTAAGAAAGCCGGTGTTTATTAAATCTTTTCGTTTGGCACGCACTTTAATAGGCAGCTTAACCGGTTTTAATATTATTAATTATTGGGCACGAAACAGCGACAATCTTATTGTTGGCAAATTTTATGGAACAACCGATCTTGGCATTTATAACAGGGCATATTTAATGTTGCAATTGCCATTAAGCTTAATTTCAGGATTGTTTACATCTGTATTATTTCCAAGTCTTTCAAAACATAAAAAAGAAGGCGGCGATGTTCAATCTGAATTTTATTTTATTTTAAGAATTATATCGATAGTTAATTTGCCAGTAGCTTTAATATTGATAATTTTTCCGAAACAGTTTGTAAATATTTTGTGGGGGAAAAACTGGCTTGCCGTGGCAGATCTCTTACCTTATTTTGGTTTGCTTGTAATGATTCAAACACTTCTTTCTCCCTTAGGAAATATACTGGTTTTAGAAAAGAAGGAAAAAAGCTTAATGATTATTGGTGGCACAGGTGCTATGCTGTTAATAATAGGGATTATTTATGGTGCAACCATATCTTTAAATTCAATAGCTGCTTTTTATTCACTTTCATTCATTGTTTTAGTTTTACCGCTAAACGTATTCTATGGTATTAAAAAAGTGCTTGGATTTACAGGTGTTTTAAAATTTTGGATCCCAAAAATTTTTCTTTGCTTAATTCTTTGGATAGGTATATATAATCATCTAACCAATTTGCTTATTCCAGCTTTAATTATTTGGATAATAATCGCTTTCTTTAGCTTATGGCAGCCAATTATAAAACTGTTCAATACGGCAATTAATTAAAGACTTATTTAACATCAATCTTTTATGAAAGTAGCTGCAGTAATTGTAACATATAATGGCAGTAAATGGATTGATAAATGTATTAACAGCTTATTAAATTCAACTCAAAAGATAGACGTATTTATTGTTGACAATTGTTCAACCGACGGCACCCAGCATTTAATTAAAAAATATAACGTTGAGTTTATACAAGCCAGCGAAAATAAGGGCTTTGGTGTAGCAAATAATATAGCAATCGAATTGGTATTAAAACACAATCCCGATTTCATTTTTCTTTTAAACCAGGACGCTTGGGTTGAAACTAATACATTAGAGCAATTAATAAATATATCTAAAAATTATACTAATACGGTGTAATAAGCCCAATGCATTTAAATGGAAATTATACAGCTTTAGATATAAAATTTGCCAATTATTTAATTCCTGAAAATTGTAAACATTTTATTTCGGATTTATATCTGAATAAATTGCATAAAATATATGAAGCCAATTTTGTAAATGCAGCGGCGTGGCTTATACCCGTAAACTGTTTAAAAAAAGTAGGTTTCTTTGATCCGCTTTTCTTTTTTTACGGAGAAGACAACAATTATTTACAACGGGTTCAATATCACGGGTTTAAAACCGGCATTACCACAGTTTGCACCATTTGCCACGACAGAGAAGCACGACAGGGTAAACTGAATATAGATAATTATAAGAAGTGGCAATTATCAGAATCGTTAATAATACTGTTGAACATAAATCTTACTTTCAAAAGAAGTATTCTGTTATTTTTTAAAAAACAAATACGTTTAACAGCAAGTTATTTATTTGAAAAGAAATTGACAATGATCCGTTATCCTTAAATCAAATATTTTTTTTTCTTACCCATATAAATAAACTTAAAGCCGTTAGAAAAAATTATAAGAATCTTAATTATAAAAGCATAACACCATGATAAAATTAAATGCCTTTAAATACTAAGCCGTTAGTATCAATTATTATCCCAACGTTTAACCGCGAAGATGTTATAGCTGAAACATTACAATCTGTAATAAATCAAACTTATAATAATTGGGAAATAATTATTGTTGATGATGGCTCAACAGATAAAACTTATAATAAGATTTTAAATTTTATTGAGCAATATCCTAAGCAAATAAAATTTTTTAATCGAACAACAGTTAAAAAAGGTGGTTCTGTTTGCAGAAACATAGGCATAGAAAAATCTAATGGCGATTTTATAATTTTTCTTGATTCGGATGATGTTTTAGCCAGTTGGTGTCTTGAACAAAGAGTAAATGCAATTTTGGAATTTCCGGAGCTTGACTTTGGTATTTTTCACGCAGAAACTTTTACAAAAACACCTGGCGATGGTAAACTGCATACCGTTTTTCTTGCTTCTAAAAATCATTTATATCATTTTATTGCAGGGCATAATATTTGGCAAACAAGCTGCCCCATCTGGAAAAAAAATTATGTAATAAAGCTTGGAGGTTTTAATGAAAATTATCAAAGATTTCAGGATACAGAATTTCATTTCAGGGCACTGCAGGTTAAGGGAAATTGTTATAAGGCATTTTATAAATTAAAACCGGATTGTTATTACAGGCTAACTTATCTTAAAAGACCAGCGTCTTTCTGGAACGTGGTTGTTGAAAATAATGTGTTGTATCTTAATGAAGTAATTGCAGCTTACGCGCAATACATGAATATGTATTTATACAAAGCTTCAATTAAAACACTAATTAGTTTTGCTGTTGTTTATTCAATAAGAGCGCAGCACGAGAAAGCTGAAGTTTTATTAAAAGCTATAGATAATACATCAGTTAAAAATTTTTTATCAGCAAAAATATTTTCAATATTTAAAGCGATAATTCTTTTGCATAAAAAGCAGGTATTAAAATTTAAACCGGCAAAACGTTTTGTTTCCAGGCTTCTTTTTTTATATGCTTCAAAACAAATAAAAAAAATTGCTTAACTTTTAAGCCCTTTGGTACTATTAAACAATTTTGCGGATCTATGGAGAATTTTGGGTGAAACATCCATTATTTTTCTGGTAATGATTTCTATTTACAGAAAGCATGTATTTCATTTATTCGATCCGTTGTTGCTGTATGTAATCACGCAATCTTTTACAATTGAAATGGCATTTCTTGCCATTGATACTACAAAATATCTTATTAATTTTCTTGGATGTGAAGCTTGTTTTATTACCGGTTTTTTATTTGCAGCCGGCAAGCCTTTACAAAAGGCAGACTTTAATAAATCGGCTTTATTAAAAAGGCCTGACGAATTTGAAATTTCTGCATTAAAATGGTATGCAATTTTTGGGTTGATCATTTTACTTGTTGCAAACATAATTTTTATAAAAGTTAATGGTTTAATCATTTTGGCTGATGATCCTTCAGCAGCTAAGGTTAACAGTTATACGGCCGGAAACGGGCTTGGCATTGTAAAGCGTTTGAACTTTGGCTTACTGTATTTTACAGGTGTAACTTTTGCCATATTATTTCTGTTAAAAAAGCAGATAAGATATTTAATGCTTCTGTTGGCTCTTATGCTGATTATTGCATCAAGCGGGTCTAAAGGCGCTTTGTTTTACTTTATTATTTTAACCGGCCTTTTAAGTTGTTTTTATGATGTTAGAAAAAACCACGCATTCAATAAATTAAAAATTGCTTCGTTTTTTATATTGATATTAGCAGTGGTTCTTATAGGTGTTTTAATTTCGAGTGGCAGCACTGGCGATAGTTTACAGGATAAACTGTTTAAAATAGTAACACGATTTTTGTTTTTTGGCGATTCAATAATTTATTATTATCACGATTCAACAATTCTGTATTTTTCACACTATAACATCAAAGATTTTTTTGTTGATGAAACAAACAGCATTCTTGGCCTTTTCAGGCTGGTAACTTATACACAGCCATTAGGGTTTAAACTGATAAATTTTTATTACAATATGAATCAGGATACTTTTGGCCCTAATATACCTTATTACATAAAAGGCAATATTTATTTTGGATATTATGGCGCATTTGTTTATTCATTATTTGTTGGCATTATAGTTGGGTTTGTGCGCAGGTTGTTTTATGGTTTGGTAAGATCAGGTTCAGCATCTATAATTTTTGCGCTTATTATTATTCATATGAATATTAATATAACAACTTATGCGCAGGATTCTCAATTATACATTAACCAGCTTTCCGATACTTTTTTCTTATCGCTGCCGGTTTTCTTGGTTTCTCTGTTGCTGCATTATTTATCTTCAAAAGCAGATATGATACGAACTGTTAATATTAAAACTTTAAAATTTTAAAAATGATTAAAAAACTTCCTCTGGTTTCCCTGCTGTTTTTTGTTATGCTGCTTTCTTCATTTGTTTTTATTAACGCCCATCCGCACAAAGTTCAATCAAATAAGGCAGACTGGATGCGTCACACAAAATATGGCGTACTCGTTCATTACCTTGAGCAGTTACAGAACGAACAGCAACCATGGAACCAGGGATTTAAAACAAGCTGGGATTCTTGTGTAAACAGCTTTGATGTAGATCTTTTTGCAAAGCAAATGAATGATATTGGAGCCGGATATGTAATATTTACAGTTTATCAGGGCACAAAATATATGTGTATACCAAATGTAACTTTGGAAAAAAGCACCGGCTATGCAAGAGGGCTGGCTACAAGCAACAGAGATCTGGTGAACGATTTGTACAATGCGCTTTCAAGATATAATATTCGCCTTATACTTTATGTAACAGGAGACGGAATATTAAGAGATAGTAAAGCAATGAATGTTTTTAAAAACCCTATGTTGCAATATAAACAAAATGGAAACCAGTTTATTGCTACACAAACATGGGTTAATAACTGGGCAACTGTTTTAAAAGACATTAGCATGCGGTATGGCAATAAAGTTTCTGGTTGGTGGGTTGATGGAACTTACCGCTTTCATGGGTTTAATGACACTTTATTGGGTGTTTTACATGATGCCTTAAAGGCTGGTAATCCAAACAGCATTGTAGCTTTTAACGCTTCTCCTCAAAAGAAAGTTATTTATTATTCAAAATGGGATGATTATACAGCCGGTGAAATGGATGTTTTAACTGATTATCCGCCACAAGATGGCAGAATAAACGGAGCGCAATGGCATGAAGTATCTTATTTAGGAAGCCGCTGGCAGCGCACAGATATTAGGTTTAATAAAGATTCACTTACAAATTATATAAACAAAGTAAATAATTTGCATGGTGTAGTTACTATAGAGGCTGCGTTGTTCAGAAACGGTTCAATGGCACCCAACCAATATGAATTTTTAAAGCAGGTTGGTGCTGGTATTAAATCAAGAAAGTAGTAGCACTTGAATATTGAACCTGCAATAACTATAATAACAGTTGTTTTTAATAATGCTGCTGGCTTACAAAAAACAATTGATAAAATCTCAGATCTTCAATACAATAATTTAAAATATATAGTTATTGATGGCGGCTCAACCGACGGAACTGTTGATATTTTAAAAAAGAATTACCATAAAGTCTCATATTGGATAAGCGAGCCGGATAAGGGTATTTATGATGCCATGAATAAAGGATGGCTGAAAGCAGATAATGAAAGTTATATAATTTTTTTAGGAGCCGGAGATTATATAATTCAGCTGCCGGATATGTCCACATATAAAGATGAAAACATAATTTATGGTAAGGTTGAAATGCAAAACAAATATCTCTTTAATACAATCGTAGACTTCAGACTTAAACTGGCTAATGCTGTACACCACCAGGCCGTGCTTATAAAAAAAAATATACATCCGCAGCCGCCTTTTAAATTGCAATACCCTGTTTATGCAGATTTTGATTTTAATCAACGTTTGTATAAAGCAGGGTATAAATTTGTTAAAGATCCTTACTTTTTGTCGCATGCCGCAGAAGGCGGTGTAAGTTCAGTTGAGAATAGAAAAGAAATGACAAGGATAGTAAATAAAAATTTCGGGAAATCTTACGTATTACTTGCAAAAATTTATTATTTATTTCAATTTGTAAAACGAAAAGTTATCGGTTTTCCGGTTTAATTTTTAATTAATATGAAATTTAATAATTCATATATCGGTTTAAGAAACGACCTGGTGTCACAAATAACAGGAACAAATAAAATTGTTTTAGATGCTGGTTGTGCTACAGGTGTTAACGGAACATATTTATTAAATAAAGGCATAGCAAAAAAAGTTTATGGAATTGAAATTGATTCTGCAATGGCCGAAGAGGCGAAAACAAATTATGAAAAAGTATTTATAGAAAGTTTGGATGATGATAAAATATTTGATGAATTAAAGGGTATACAGTTCGATGTAATAATCTGCGGTGATATTTTAGAACATTTAAATAATCCATGGAATGTTTTAAAAAAATTTTCTGAAATGCTAAATGTTAATGGAATTATTATTATTTCATTACCAAATGCACAGCACATAGATGTTTTCATACATCTTTTTATGAAGAATACATGGCCTCTTAATACAAGAGGCATTTTTGATAAAACGCACAAACGCTTTTTTACTTTTTCAGATATGAAAAACCTGATTGATGATGCAGATTTAAAAATTATCAAGGTTAACAGGAACTTTAGGTTCCGCGATAAACTTAATTCCAGATTTCCTGTACATGGATTAATACTTAAAAAGTTATTTAAAAAGCTATATACATTTCAATATATACTTGTTTGTTCGCATAAAAATAGTGTACAATAGATCGATTTATTATCATATTACTGGCAAGTTATAATGGCGAAAAATTTATTGCTGAACAGCTTGACAGTATCTTAAATCAAACATATACAAACTGGCGGCTTTATATTAGAGATGATGGATCTTCAGACAAAACTTTAAACATAATAAAACAATATCAGCAAAAAGATGCACGCATACATTTAATAACTGATGCCTTAGGAAATGTTGGCAGCGTGCAAAATTTTAATGTGCTTGTTCAGCATACAAAAAATGCTGATTACTTAATGTTTTGTGACCAGGATGATGTGTGGCTGCCTTTTAAAATTGAATATACTTTAAACGAAATGATAAGTTTTGAAAAAGTATATTCCCAAAATATGCCCTTGCTTGTTCACACCAATTTTTTGTATGTGGATGAAGCGTTGAAACCAATTGAATCAAAAAAAAATTATGAAGCCACTAAAATAAAAAGCCCGGTTTTTTCAAATGTTCTTTGTCAAAATTCAGTGTATGGCTGCACAATGATGATTAATAAAAAACTTGTTGATGTTACAGGTTCAATACCTGTTGAAGCTGAAAATCATGATTACTGGTATGCCCTTACGGCAAGTGCGTTTGGAAAAATATTTTATTTAAGCAAAAGAACAATTTTATACAGGCAGCACCAGCAAAACGCTTCAACGCAACACGATTTTAATTCTTTTTCAAAACGCTTTAAACGAATAATTGTAGATAAAAAAAATTTCAAGGATGTTGAATGGAAAATGAAAATGGCGCTTGTTTATAAAAGGAGATATTATGAATATTTATCTGCACATAATAAAAAAGTGATTGATGATTTTATCGCTCTTTTTAATAAAAGAACTATCTCACTAATGTTTTGCAACATAAAAAACGGAATTCGAAGGCAAACATTCAATCAAACCTTTTTGTTTTATTTCACCTTGATTTTTATTAAAAAACAACTTGCAGATTAACAGATGTTGAAATAGTATGAAAACACCAAAAGTTTTATTAAATGCATGTATGTATTACGAACCTCCGCCGGGCGTTGGCATAAACACAAGAGAAGCGTACAATGCACTTACACAAAGGCTGAACGAAAATAATATAGACTTTAAATGCTATGCGTATTCAAAAAAAAGCTTAAAAGCTCCGCAAGCTGTTTCTTTAATAAAATTGCCTGCGGTGTTAGAGTTTTTATTCAGGCGTTTTCTTTCTGTGCATCGTTTAATCTGGAATATATTTTATCTGCCTTTTATCGCAAAAAAATATGATTTGGTTTATGCGTTTACAAGTTATGGAAGCCCTTTTATAAGAAATCAAATTATTACCATACACGATTTAATTTGTTTTCAATACCCGAAGCAAAGTAAATCTCAATATATTTATTTTAAATTCATTTTGCCCTCCATCATAAGAGCTTCTAAAAAAATTGTGGTTATTTCAGAATTTACAAAACAAGATGTAATCAAACATTTTAAAGTACCTGCCGATAAGCTGGAAGTAATTTATTGCGGTCATGACCATTTAACTGATTCAAAAGTTATTTCTGAAACAAATGATTTAAATGAGTTGGAAAAATTAACCGGCGGCAAACCATTTTTTTTAACTGTACAGGCTTCTTATCCGCATAAAAATATTAACAGGCTTGTAGAAGCCATGCAGGCGCTGCCTGGTTACCTTTTGCTTGTAACAGGGCCAAACAATTCATATTACAATCAATTAAAAAAAACAACCGGAGAAAAGAAATACAACAACATTATTTTTTTAAACTATGTTTCTGATAGTTTTCTTAAACTTCTTTACAAAAAATGTGTGGCAAATGTTTATATAAGTTCTTATGAAGGCTTCGGCGCCCCGCCTTTAGAAGCGGCGATGAATGATAAGATTTCTATTGTTTCAAATGCAAGTGTGTTACCCGAAATTTACGGCGATGCAGTGCTTTATGTAAATCCTGAAAGCATTGAAGAAATAAAAAAAGCGCTTCTTTCAGTTGCCTCTCCGCAATTCAATGCCGAAATGTATAAAAATAAATTTCCGCGGTTAATAAAAAAATATAGCTGGGGCAATATGGCTGATGGAATTTTGGATGTGATTTTAAAAACCTTACGGAAGAAGCAGGTTCAGCAACTAAAAACGCAATCATAATAATTTCAATGTACCAGCTAACCTGTTCAATTGTTTTATACAACAATAAATATGCTGCCGTAAAAAAGGCAATTGACAGTGTTTTAAAAACAAATCTTAAAACCAAATTATTTTTAGTAGATAATTCTGAAACAGATGCCCTTAAATCTTTAGCTTATAACTCTGGTATTGAATACATTTTTAATAATCGAAATTTAGGTTATGGTGCCGGGCATAATGTTGCTTTGCTAAAAGCAATAAACAATTCTTTTTATCATTTGGTGCTTAACCCGGATGTGGAATTTGAGGCGGGTGTACTTGAAAGCATTTATAATTATGCAGAAAATAATAAAGAAGTTGGGCACATAATGCCAAAAGTGTTAAATACTGACGGCACTGTTCAATATACCTGTAAGCTATTGCCAACGCCTTTTAATCTTATTTCAAGATTATTGCCCGCTTCTTTATTTAAAAAATATAATGAAAAGTTTGAACTGCATTTTTCAAATTATAATGTAATCATGGAAGTGCCTTATCTTTCTGGCTGCTTTATGTTTTTAAGATGCGCTGCTTTAAAAGAAGTTGGCTTATTTGATGAACGTTTTTTTATGTATCCTGAAGATATTGATCTAACCCGCAGAATGCATAAACAATTTAAAACGATATTTTATCCTCACGTACACATAACGCACGAACATGCAAAATCTTCTTTTAAAAATTTAAAATTATTTAAAGTGCACATTGCAAACATGATCAGGTATTTTAATAAATGGGGATGGATTTTTGACAGCGAAAGAAAAAGAGTAAATAAACAAATACTTCAACAATTCGAGGTAAAACAAAAATGAAAGAAATTCAGATTGTAGGAGGTTCAGGATTTATAGGAACGTATTTAATTACCCAGCTTAAAAATAATTATTCAATAAGTAACATTGATAAAGCAAATTCCAAAAATTATGCATCTGTTACAACTATTGCTGATGTGCGTAATAAAGAAATATTGATGAATGTATTAAGGCCATCCGAATGGCTTATATTACTGGCAGCAGAACATAGGGATGATGTATCTCCCGCTAATCTTTATTATGATGTAAATGTGCAGGGAACTAAAAATATATTGAATGCGATGAACGAAAAAAATATTCGCAAAATAATTTTTACAAGTACCGTTGCAGTATATGGATTAAATAAAACAAACCCTGACGAAGATTTTAAAGAAGATCCTTTTAATGATTACGGAAAAAGTAAATGGCAGGCAGAAGAAATATTGAGAAATTGGTATAACGAAGACCCGCTAAACAGAACTTTAATTATTATAAGGCCAACTGTTGTTTTTGGTCCGGATAACAGAGGCAATGTTTATAATCTTTTAAAGCAAATAACTTCCGGAAAATTTTTAATGATAGGAAAAGGTGATAATAAAAAATCAATGGCATATGTAGAAAATGTAGTAGGGTTTATAAAATATTGTATTGATAATAATTTTCAGGGTTGTAATTTATATAACTACGCTGATAAACCAGATTATTCAATGAATGAACTAATTGAAGTAGTAGAAAAATCATTAAATAAAAAATTACCTCCTGTAAAAATTCCCTATCCGGTTGGTTATTTAGGCGGATTATGTTTTGATGCGTTGTCATTTATAACAACAAAAAAATTTTCTATCAGCAGTGTGCGAATAAAAAAGTTTTGTGCTACCACACAATTTTCTTCAGATAAAATGTTGAGCACAGGTTATAAACCGGTTTGTACATTGGAAGAAGGTTTATCAAAAACCTTAAACACTATTAAATAAAATAATTTTTTCACAGCATTTATTTTTGTAACTGCTTTAAGATTTTAAAATGAATAAACGAATACTCATCACAGGCGGCGCAGGTTTTATCGGTTCGCATGTTATAAGGCTATTTGTAAATAAATATCCTGATTATAAAATTGTAAATCTTGATGCGCTTACTTATGCAGGCAATCTTGAAAACTTGAAAGATGTTGAACAGTCATCAAACTATTTTTTTGAAAATGCGAATATTTTAGAAGCAGATGCTTTGCAAAATATTTTTGAGCAACATGATATAACAGATGTAATTCATCTTGCAGCAGAAAGCCATGTAGATCGCTCTATACTTTCTCCGATGGATTTTATTTATACCAATATCATCGGCACAGTAAATCTTTTAACTGCTGCAAAAAATTACTGGAAAGAAAATTTAAATGCACATCGCTTTTATCATGTGTCAACAGATGAAGTGTACGGCACATTGGGCGCTGAAGGTTTTTTTACTGAAGAAACTGCGTATGCGCCGAACTCGCCTTATTCTGCAAGCAAGGCTTCATCCGATCATTTTGTGCGGGCTTACGGCGAAACATTTCATATTCCGTACGTAATTACAAACTGCTCTAACAATTATGGCCCAAATCATTTTCCTGAAAAATTAATTCCGCTTTTCATCAATAATATCATCCATAAAAAACCTTTGCCTGTTTATGGTAAAGGAGAAAACACAAGAGACTGGTTGTATGTAATTGATCATGCCCGTGCAATTGATCTGGTTTTTCATGAAGGAAAAAATGGTGAACATTATAATGTTGGCGGTTTTAATGAATGGAAAAATCTTGATCTTGTAAAATTGCTTTGCAAGCTGATGGATGAAAAATTAAATCGCAAACCTGGCGAAAGCGAGCAGCTGATAACTTATGTGAAAGACAGGCCGGGCCACGATTTGCGTTATGCAATTGATGCATCAAAAATTAATAAAGAACTTGGCTGGAAGCCATCTGTAACGTTTGAAGAAGGTTTAAGCGCAACTATTGACTGGTATTTGCAAAACACAGAATGGCTGAAACATGTAACCAGCGGCGAATATCAAAACTATTATACTGAACAATACAGCAACAGGTAAAAACTTTATATTTGTAATAATGGCAGAATCTTTAAACATATCAGATATACGTTTATACAATTTGCTTAAAAGCAAGTATGGTGAAAAAGATGCTGAAGGATCTGTTTCTCTTATTAAAGATGAAGTGCATAGCAACTTTGAAGCAAAAAAAGATTTGCTTGCAACAAAAGAAGATTTGCATGCACTTGAATTAAAACTTACCCAGGAAATATCTAAGGTAAGAGTAGAAGTTGCTCAAACAAAAGCCAGCCTTATTTTATGGGCATTTGTATTTTGGGTAACACAATTAGGAGCTATTTTTGCCTTCCTTAAATTTATACCACACTAATTTTTTTTCTTATTAATGAAGATTGAAAAAACCCCTTTGCAAGATTGTTTCATAATTCATGATACAGTTTTTGCAGATAGCCGCGGCTATTTCTTTGAAAGCTTTAACACAAAAAAATTTGAATCGCTTACGGGCATAGCATACGCCTTTTGTTCAGGATAATCAATCGTCTTCAACATACGGCGTACTGCGTGGCCTGCATATGCAAACCGGCCAAAATGCGCAGGCAAAATTAGTGCGTGTTTTAGAAGGAAGTGTGTTAGATGTTGCCGTTGATCTTAGAAAATATTCTTCGTCTTTCGGTAAAAGTTTTGCGATTGAGCTAACTGCAGATAATCATAAACAACTATATATTCCGCGGGGGTTTGCACATGGTTTTGTTGTGCTGAGCGATAAAGCGGTTTTCTTTTATAAATGCGATAATTTTTATAACAAAGAATCAGAACTTGGAATTATGTATGATGATCCTGATTTAAAAATTGAATGGCAATTGCCAAAACAAAATTTAATACTTTCAGATAAAGACAAACAAAATTTTTACCTCGCAGATGTTTTACATCGTTTATAAAAGCAACTAATTATTACATGAAAGGAATAATTCTCGCAGGCGGTTCAGGCACACGGTTATATCCAATTACAAAAGGCATCAGTAAACAAATTATGCCGGTGTACGATAAGCCGATGATCTATTACCCGCTATCTGTTTTAATGCTTGCGGGCATACAAGAAATACTCATCATTACAACACCGGATGATGCTGCACAATTTCAACGCCTGCTTGGCAATGGCAATGAATTGGGTTGCAGTTTTTCTTACGCTGTTCAGGAAAAACCAAATGGTCTTGCGCAGGCTTTTGTTATTGGCGAAAAGTTTATTGGCAGCGATAAAGCAGCTTTAATTTTAGGCGATAATATTTTTTATGGTTCAGGGTTTAGTAAGCTTGTTCAATCGTTTAATAATGTTGATGGCGCTGCCATTTTTGCCTATGAAGTAAGCGATCCTGAACGTTATGGTGTGGTTGAATTTGATGAAAATTTTAAAGCTTTGTCCATCGAAGAAAAACCCAAAGCACCCAAATCAAATTATGCAGTGCCGGGATTATATTTTTATGATAATGAAGTGATCAATATTGCAAAAAATATTGCGCCTTCGCCAAGAGGTGAATATGAAATTACCGATGTAAACAAAGTATATCTTCAAAATAAAAAATTACATGTTGGTGTAATGAACCGCGGTGTTGCCTGGCTTGATACAGGAACGTTCGATTCGTTAAGCGATGCCAGTGAATTTGTGCGTGTTATTGAAAAAAGGCAATCGCAAAAAATTGGTTGTATTGAAGAAGTTGCTTACCGCATGGGTTTTATTGATCATGCACAATTAATAAAACTTGCAGAATACTATTCAAAAAGTGGTTATGGTGAATATCTTAAAAAGATAAAGCCCTAACCTTCTTTACATATATTTTTAAATTGCCGGTTTTATGCCGGCTTTTTATTTTTATTTACTGTTGGTTTAACTTTTTTTAAAATTTACTGTTTTTATTACATGCACTTTACAATAAAAGATATTGAAAATTTAATTGGTATTAAAGCGCATACCATTCGCATTTGGGAAAAGCGTTTTTCATTTTCGAATCCTCAACGCACAAAAACAAATATCCGCTTATACTCCAGTGAAGATTTAAAATACTTTTTTAATGTAAGCCTGTTAAATAAACAAGGGTTTAAAATTTCTCATATCAGCCGCATAACTGCTCAGCACGCAGAGCAGTTAATAGAAAGTTTAAATAATGAAGAAGCCAGGCAGCAGCATACCATTCACCAGCTTATTTTAAAAATGATCGATTTTGATATTGATGGTTTTGAAAACATTTTAAATACCTACATTAAAGCCAATGATATTGATGCGTGCATATCAAACATAGTATCCCCTTTTTTAAAAAAAGCAGATGCTTTGTTGCATAAAAAAAATATGTTGAATGCAAGCAGGCATTTGCTGTTAAACAGCATCAGGCAAAAAATAATTTCGGGCATCGAAGCAAAATGTTTTTTAAATAATTGCGGTAAAACAATATTAAGTTTTTTGCCCGAAGATGATTATTATGAAATTGAATTATTATACGCACAATTTTTAATGAAGCAGCATGGGTTAAACGTTATTTATCTTGGTGCCAATGTGCCGGTAAAAGATGTAATTGGAATTGCTAAATATAAAAAGCCGGATTTTATTTATACGCACATCAGCAATGCATCAAAGCATTTTTATAAAAGTAATTATTTCGAAAAACTTTCGCAGTGGTTTAAAGAGTTTAATATTATTGTTACAAGTGCATTGTTGCCGCACAAAAATATTCCGGCAAATATTCAATTAAAAAATTCCATACCTGAAGCCGTAAAATATATAGCATAAAAAAGCCCCGGTTAAAGGGCTTAAAAAATTAAGAATTATTTTCTGTGGTATTATCTGTTGTTGAAGTATCTGCCGTTTGTTCTGTTTGATTATTTGAAGACTGCATTGTTTCATCTTTAGCAGTTGTATCGTTTTTAGATGCAGGTTTTTTAGATGCCGTTTTTTTAGGACTTGATTTTTTTGCAGCCGCTTTTTTAGGCGCCGCTTTTTTTGGTGCTGATTTTTTAGGAGCTACTTTTTTTGGTGCTACTTTTTTAGCTGTTTTTTTTGGTGCTACTTTTTTTGCAACTGATTTTTTTGGAGATGCCTTTTTAGCCGATTTTTTAGGCGCAGTTTTTTTTGCAGCAACTTTTTTAACTGCTTTTTTTGGCGTTGATTTTTTTGCAGCTTTTTTTACTGCAGCCTTTTTACCGGCAGCTTTTTTTGGTGCTGTTTTTTTTGCAGCTTTTTTCGCTGCAGCTTTTTTATTTGCTTTTGCCATAATAAGAATTTTTCTGTTTATAGAAATGAGTTGTTAAGGTATAACTGTTTTCTAAATATCAATCATAACCAATAAAAATTTTTTTCAAAAAATGTGTATAAACTTTATCTGTAAGAAAAGAGATATTTATTTTCCGGAAAAGAAAGCGTCAGTTTTTTTATTGAACTCATCTTTATGTTCTATTAATGTTGCATGGTCTGATTTTGGCAACACCCACAAAATAGCTTTCGGACTATTTTCAACAATAAGCCTTGTATGTTTCAGCGCTGTAAGCAGTTGTAACAAAAATTAAGCAGGCAAGCAGACAATAAATTATTTTCTTCATATTGCAATATTAGATTTATGCAAAATACATTCGCAGGCATTATAAATGTTATTTATTAAAATTTATTGCAATGAAACAGGTGAATAAAAAAAATTCTGATGTTGATATAATTAACGAGGTGCTTGAAGCGTGCATTATGGCTTATCCTGTTTCATCTTTTATAATCAGCATTTACCAGCAGTATCAAAAAAGGGGCAGCCTTAGTAAAAAGCAACTGCAGGGTTTATTTGGCAAAGCTTCTGCTATTGAAAATTTTTCGCCGTCGAAGCTGGCAACATTAGAAGCGGTAATTAAAAAAATGCCTAACCGTTTTAAATCTGAATTGCCCGAAATAAAACCTTTGTATGAAAAAGATAAAGCGGCAGGTGAAATTATTGAAGCCATACTTTTAAAATATCCGCAGCATAAAAGAGTTTTATTTCTGCAATCAAAATATAATAACAACCAGCCGCTGAGTGCAATGGAAGTTGATGAGCTGAAAAAGTTCAGGCAACTGCTTAAAATATAATATTCTTTATTTAAAACCCGTTTTATAAAAGGTTTTAAATATTTTGCAGTATGTGTTTGTTTATAGCGGCATTAAATTCTGGCAGCAACGGAAATTGTTATTATGTAGGAAATGATACGGAAGCTGTGTTAATTGATGCAGGCATATCCCGCAGAGAAACAGAGAAAAGAATGCTGCGGCTCGGGCTTTCCATAAAAAAGGTAAAGGCAATATTTATTTCGCATGAACACGACGATCATATTTGCGGGCTTGAATCTTTATCAAACAAATATAATTTGCCGGTGTATGTAACAAAAACCATGTTGCAAAGCGGCGGCCTTTCAATCAATAAAAATCTTGTTCAGTTTTTTGCTTCGCATGACAAGATTAAAATTGGCAACCTTGTTATTAAAGCTTTTCCCAAGTTTCATGATGCCTGCGATCCGCATAGTTTTATTGTGTATGATGATGATGTTTGCATTGGCATATTTACAGATATTGGCAAAGTGTGCGAACAGGTTATTTATCATTTTAAACAATGCAATGCAGTTTTTCTTGAAACAAATTATGATGAGGAAATGCTGGCTGCAGGCAGCTATCCGTATTTTTTAAAGCGAAGAATAAGCGGGGGCAACGGCCATCTTTCAAACACCGATGCGCTTGAACTTTTTTGCAAACACAAATCAAGCAGGTTAACGCATTTAATTCTTTCTCATCTTTCAAAAAACAATAACAAGCCAGAACTTGTTGAAAAAATTTTCATGCAGTATTGCGGTGAAACAAAAATTATTATAGCAGGCCGTTATGCTGAAACGCAGGTATTTCATATACAGCAAACACCGGCACCTGTTACAAAAAATTTTTTTTATGTGCATGATGTGGTGCAGCTAAGTATGTTTAATTAATGTTTATATATAAACAACTTGTTGAAAACAAAAATTCAACTGGTTGTATAAATCAATAATATCGCATTCGCTTTTTTTAAGAAACACATCTTTTAAACTTAAGCTAATTATTTATGAACGTGCAAACAAAAAGTTTTGCAGCCAAAAGCAAAACCAAACTATCAATTTTATTAAGTGGTTTATTTTTTTTATTTCTTTTTCATGCAAATGCCGGCAGTAATCATTTTGCTGAAAGAATAATTTCGGGCAAAGTAACAGATTCTGCAAGCGGGCAACCGCTTTCATTGGTAAGTGTTAGTGTTAAAGGAAAAAAAAGGGCAACTACAACAAACCAGCAGGGCATATATTTAATAAGTGCCGATGATAATGATGTGCTGGTTTTTTCTTATATTGGATACAATGCGCAATCAATAAAAGTTGATGGGCAAACAACTATTGATGTTGTGCTTTCAGCAACATCCGGCGCTTTGCACGATGTGGTGGTAACAGCATTGGGAATTACCAGGCAAAGGCGTGCTTTAGGCTATTCTGTAAGCGAAGTAAAAGGCGGCTCCATTACCGAAGCCCGCGATAATAGTTTTGTAAACAGCCTTGAAGGCAGGGTTGCTGGCGTTAATGTTAGTGGTGTTGGCGCAGGCCCAAACAGCGCATCAAATGTGGTGATACGCGGCATTACTTCTATGACGGGTAATAACCAGCCGCTGTATGTTTTAAACGGCATTCCTTTGGTAAATAATAATTATGCCACAACAGATGTAAGCACGGGTTATGGCGGAAAAGATGGCGGCGATGGCATTGGTGATATAAATCCCGATGATATAGAAACCATCTCAATTTTAAAAGGCGCAGCAGCAACGGCATTGTATGGTTATCGCGGCGCCAACGGCGTTGTATTGATCACCACAAAAAAGGGAAAAGCGGCCAGGGAACAGGCGTTGAAATAAATTCTAATTATGTACTCGAAAATGTGATTGATGAAACAGATTTTCAAACTGTTTATGGCCAGGGTTATAACGGCGCTAAACCTATAAATGCCAACGATGCTTTAGGCTCAATGGAATCGAGCTGGGGCGCAAAACTTGATGGCTCGCTTACGCCGCAGTTTGATGGGGTTTCAAGGCCATATTCTGAAGTGTCAAAAGGCAACCTACGCCGTTTTTATAAAATGGGTCAGGCTGCTACCAATACGGTATCGTTCAGTAAAGGATTTGGTGATGATGGTTCTACACGTATTTCTTTCAGCGATTTAAATGATAACAGTTATGTTCCCAATGCCGGTTTGCAACGCATGACGTTTGCGCAAACCACGCAACTGAATTTTGCCAAACATTTATCGTTGGATATTTCATCTCAGTACATTACCGAGTACACCAAAAACGCTCCTAATGTGGCAGATGCAGTTGGTAATTTAAACTGGGGGCCTATGTTCGTTCCGCCAAACATCAATATAAAAACACTGGCAGGCCCTAACGGAAACGGCACCATGGCAAACGGCAACGAATTAAACCCTTTTGGTGATGTTTATACTACCAACCCCTATTTTGCTGCCTATAAATTTCAGGGAGCCATTCATCGCAATCGGTTTCATTGGTTCTGCCAATTTAAAATATACTTTTAATGATGGATTTTTTATAGGAGCGCAGGTGGCAGATGATTATGTTAACGATCGCAATACCAATGTTGATCCGATTGGCACAGGGTATTTGGTTGACCAGGGAATTAACGGCGATATGAGCGAACAAAATGTAAAGCAAACAGAATTAAATATTGATGTTACTGCAGGCAAAAAATTTGATTTCAGCAAAAGCTTTTCACTTAACGTTTTGGTAGGTGGTAATTACAGAAAATCGCAGCAGGAATATGTTACTGCTTCCGGCCAAAACTTTGCCATACCTTTTTTGTATAACATAGGCAACCTTGAAGATAAGGTATTAAGTTACGGGCTTTATCATTCCGAGTATCAATCAATTTATGGAAGCGCAGATCTTGCATACAAAGAATTTTTATACCTTACAATAACCGGCCGTAACGACTGGTATTCAACCCTGGCGCCGGGCAAAACCAATTACCTGTATCCATCTGTTAGCGGGTCGTTTGTTTTTTCTGAATTGTTGCACATTCCTAATATGGATTTAGGCAAGCTGAGGTTGAGTTATGCAGATGTTGGCGGCGAAGCAGACCAGCCTTACGAAACCTTACAAACTTATGGCATTCAGGGAACGCTGCAGGTGCCCAACGGAACGTTTCCGGTTGGAACTGCAGGCAGCACACAGGTGCCTAACAGTAATTTAAAACCTTCATCCAGAAAAGAATTTGAAATTGGAACAGAAATGGATTTCTTTAAAAACAAATTAAGGCTTGATCTGGCAGTGTATCAAAAGAACGTTACGAATGATATTGTACCTGTAAGCATTGATTATACATCAGGCTATAATTCGGCAGTACTTAATGTAGGTAACCTGCGTTATAATGGTGTTGAACTTGCTTTGGGAGGCACTGCTTTCAAAAACAAAAATTTTAGCTGGGATATAGATTTTAACGGCAGTTATACCGGCGGCAAAGTGCTCTCTTTAGGCGACTTATCTTATATAACTCTTGGCTCTGCAACGCCAGACTGGGGTTCAATTGCCTATATCCAGCAAATAGTAGGCAAAGTGCCTGAACAAATAATAGCGCTAACACCTGCAACTGATGATAAAGGTAAAGTTATTATAAACCCTGCTTATGGTGCACCTGATCCGGCAACTGCGGTGCCCAAAGATTTTGGTGCTGCAATAAGCCCGTGGACGGGCGGTATTACCAACAGCTTTAGATATCGGCAGTTTACTTTGTCTTTTTTAATTGATGGAAAATTTGGTGGCAAATTATTTTCCAATACAAATTTTGTGGCTTACGTACAAGGGCTTTCAAAAGAAACGCTGCCCGGCCGCGATAAAACTTATGGCACCGATGCCGATGCGCCGTCTCAATATTATGGCAACTGGGCTAATGCCAACCAGGGAATGTTTGTGTACGATGCCAGCTTTATTAAATTCAGGCAAATAATTTTGGGATATGATTTTTCAGGCAAAATGTTTCATAATAAAATACAGGGAATAAGATTAAGTTTTGTTACAAGAAATGTGTTTACCATTATGAAACATACGCCAAACATTGATCCTGAAGCCAGTTATTCGGCTTCAATTTATTCGCAGGGTTTAGAATCTGCAGAAGTTCCATATTCCCGCACAATGGGCTTTAATCTCAACATTAAATTCTAATATCAGCAGTGCTAAAATTTATTTATATGAAATTTAAACAAGCTTATTTATTAGCATTAGTTTTTGTAATTGCAGGTTTTGCAACTCCTGCAAAAAAGATCTTTTAAACACAAACACAAACCCCACTGCTATTACTGCCGATCAATATGATCCCAATCTTTTATTAACCGAATTACAGTTAATGTACACAGGCAGCACCGATTTCGGCGCTGAAAACTGGTATGTAAAATGGGGAGAGATCGGCGGTTTTATACAGCATGTTTCATCAACCAATACATCTTTTTATTCCGGCGATAAATACCTGAATAATGTGGGCGGCTTTGGTGTTTATTTCGATCATTCCTACATCTACCAGGTGCAGCCTGCGGTTGAATTGTATCAGTTAACGCTTAATAAGCCGCAATACAGAAACCTGCATCAAATGGCGCGGATTATGAAAGCATTGGTTTTTGAAAGAATTACTGATTTATATGGTGATGTTCCATATTTCCAGGCGGGTCTTGGTTATTATCAGCGCATTTACACTCCTGTTTATGATAAACAACAGGATATTTATACTGATTTATTAAAAGAAGTATCACAAGTCGGTTGATAGTCTGGATGAAACCGCTGATAAACCATCCGGCGATGTATTTTATTCAGTAGATACCACAATGCAAATTGGCCAATGGAAAAAATTTGGCAACACCTTATTGTTGCGCATGGCAATGCGGTTAACCAAAGTAGATCCGGCAACAGCGCAGGCCTGGGTTAAAAAAGTGGCCGGACAAACCATGCAAAGCAATGATGATAATGCAATTGTTCAGCACCAGGATGGCAATAACGTAACTCAAAATCGTGATGCCTGGAGCATTTACGGGCAAGACAGTGCCGATTTAAAACTATGCAGCACCTACATTAATTTTCTTAAAGATAATAACGATCCGCGCTTGCCTGTTGTATCATGGATTTTTGCAACAGAAGATCGCGATCCTGCAGACCAGGTTGGTTTGCCGCCCGGTTTTATTGTAGGCGGCACAAGACCTCAGTTCGATATTACCAAACAGCCCGGCTATCCTGCACTTGGCATGGAAGGTTATTCAAGATTAAGTGATATTATTTTAAATAATGATGCGCCTGATTTAATACTAACGTATGCAGAATCTGAATTTTTGTTGGCTGATGCTGCAAAACGCTGGGGCATTGGTGGTGATGCAGAAACACATTATAATAATGGCGTTCTGGCGGCAATAACACAATTAGCTGCTTATGGTGATGATGCAACCATTAGTGATGATGATGCACAAGCCTATCTTGATGCACATCCTTACAACGATGCAGACGGCCTCAATCAAATTAATACACAATTCTGGGCATCAACAATTATGAATGAATATGAAGCATGGAACAACTGGCGCAGAACAGGTTATCCTGTATTAACCCCTACAAATTATCCGGGTAATGTTACGGGAGGAACTATTCCGCGAAGATTAGAATATCCGCCAAGCCAAAAAGTTAACAACGGCGTCAATTACAATGCGGCTGTGGCACGTTTAAAAGGCGGCGATCAATTAACAAGCAGAATGTGGTGGGACGTGCAATAACAATAAACATTCAATAATCAATATTCAACAATCAATTCTCATTAAAGTATGTTCGCTAATATTTATAAATGGAGATTGATTGTTGAATATTATTTCGATCTAATAAAAATTAAATGACGGCAACACCGGTAGCACAGGAAAAAAAGCGGTTATTATCCCTTGATTTTTTTCGCGGCTTAACCATGGCTGCAATGGTTTTGGTAAATAATCCCGGCGATTGGGCGCATATTTATGCACCGCTTGAACATTCAAAATGGAATGGCTGCACACCAACTGACTTAATTTTTCCTTTCTTTTTATATATGGTTGGTGTTTCAATTGTATATGCAATCGGTACAAAAAAAGATGATAAAACTTTGCATAAGCAAATTGTAACAAAAGCATTTAAACGTTCGCTTACGTTGTATATCATCTTTGCCTTACTTGCCTTAATTCCAAACTTTGATTTTGCACATTTTAGAATTTTAGGCGTTTTGCCGCGTATTGCCATTGTATTTTTTATCTGCGTTATTATTTATATCAAAACAAATTTCAAACAATGGTTCATGGATATTTTCCATCATACTTATTCTTTATTGTTTTTTAATGACGGTGGTTCCCGTGCCGGGATATGGTTATGCTATGCTTGAACCCGGCAAAAATTTAGCTGCCTGGTTAGATAACATCATACTAACACCAGATCACATGTGGCGTGGCACCAAAACCTGGGATCCTGAAGGCGTATTAAGTACGCTGCCTGCTGTTGCAACCTGTTTGTTTGGAATGATGGTTGGCGCAACGCTAAAACGTACCGATAAAAAAGAAGCAGAAAAAGTTGCGTGGCTGTTAACTTATGCCTGCATTTCGGTTGCAGTTGCATTAATATGGAATATGTTTTTTCCTATCAATAAATCATTATGGACAAGCTCTTTTGTTTTATACACCGGCGGTCTTGCAACAGCGGGTTTAGCTGTTTGCTACTGGCTTATTGATGTGCATCATCATAAAAAATATATTACGCCTTTTGTGGCATACGGCTCAAACGCAATTACGGCTTATGTTGCAGCCGATGCGGTTTTAATTATACTTGCATTAATTCATGTAAACCTGCGCGGGCACAAAACAAACCTTCAGAATTATTTGTATCAAACGCATATTTGTTCCAAACTTTTCTTCCATCAACGCATCACTTGCAGGCGCCATTACGTATGTTTTAATTTTAATGGTTCCAATGATCATCTTATATAAAAAGAAAATTTTTATTAAAGTGTAAGATGCTTTAACATCAAACAAAAATCAATGCTTCAACCGCCGCAACGTTTACAATCAATTGATGTTTTTAGAGCCGTTACTATGTTCTTTATGATTTTTGTGAATGATGTGGATGGCGTAAGAAATATTCCTGAATGGATAAAACACGTTGATGAATACACAGATGGATTAGGCTTTGCCGATACTATTTTTCCTGCATTTTTATTTATCGTTGGGCTTTCTGTTCCGTTTGCATTAAGCAACAGGATGCAATCAAATAACAGCACATCAAAAATTGCCTGGCGCATAATTGTACGTTCGTTTGCTTTAATTATAATGGGCTTTTATCATGTAAATCTTGAGAACTATAACAGCAGTGCGGCATTGCCAAAATCAGTTTGGGAGATATTGCTAACGCTTGCATTTTTTCTTATCTGGCTTGATTATAAACCAAGCTTTAATAAAACGAAAAAATACATTTTACAAGGTTCGGGAATTTTAATTTTAATCGTTCTTGCATTTTTATACAAAGGCGGCGATCATGATAATGTTGTTGGTCTGCGTGTTTACTGGTGGGGCATTTTGGGTTTAATCGGCTGGGGTTATTTAACCTGCGCTTTGGTTTATCTTTTCAGCAAAGGGCAGTTAAAAATTTTAATACCTGTATTTATTTTTTTTCTTGCATACACAACAATAAATCAAACACACATTTTACATAACGTATCTTTTATACTAAAATATTTTTGGCTGCTTAATGGTGGTTCAGAATGTTCGTTAGTAATGTGCGGCGTAATTATTTCAATAATATACAGGCGATATTTTACTATCAATAAACTAATATTTTTTAGTATCATGATTTTTGCCGCAGCGGTTATGTTTGCTTTTGGTTTTATCATAAGACCATTTGGCGGCATTTCTAAAATATTCGGAACGCCTTCATGGGTGGGCATTTGCGCAGGCATCAGCATAATTGTATTTATAATTTTAATTTTTATTGTTGATGTAAAAGCAAAAGCTAATTGGTTTAAGATTATAAAACCTGCAGGCACCAGCACCTTAACCTGTTATTTAATTCCGTATTTTTTATATTCTTTCATGATGCTTTTAAACATACGTTATCCTTCATTTTTAAGCGAAGGCATCAGCGGTATTTTGCGTTCTTTCGCCATTGCATTTATCGTAATTTTTATAACAAGGTTTTTAGAAACAAAACATTTGCGGTTAAGAATTTAATATCAAAAAATAAAATATCATCTTACAAACATTACTGCAAACACGTTTGAGCCGATGTTTGCTAAATTTGCTTTTTAAAGAATATATATGCCCAAGCTTTCAGGAAATATTTTAATTGTTGATGATGAGCGTTCGATAAGAAAAACATTAAACGAAATTCTTTCTTACGAAGGATTTAAAGTTGATGAAGCAACAGATGGCGAAGAAGGATTTAAAATGTTTTCAGATAAAACCTATGATGTTGTTTTGTGCGATATAAAAATGCCCAAAACAGATGGCATAGAATTTCTTGTTAAAGCCACTGAATTAAATGCAGATATTCCTATAATAATGATAAGCGGCCATGGCACCATTGAAACCGCAGTTGATGCTGTAAAAAAAGGTGCGTATGATTATGTGGCAAAGCCGCCAGATCTTAATCGGTTATTAATAACTATTCGCAATGCGCTCGACAAAAATTCGCTTAGCAACGAAACAAAAACGCTGCGCAAAAAAATTAACCGCGTTGAAGAAATGATTGGTGAAAGCGACGCGATGAAAAAAATTAAAGAAACCATTGAAAAGGTTGCCACAACAGATGCACGTGTTTTAATTACAGGAGAAAATGGAGTGGGAAAAGAATTGGTTGCACGATGGCTGCATACAAAAAGTAAACGCGCAGAGCAAAGTTTGGTTGAAGTAAACTGCGCTGCCATACCATCTGAATTAATAGAAAGCGAATTGTTTGGTCATGAAAAAGGTTCGTTTACATCAGCTATAAAACAACGCATCGGCAAATTTGAATTGGCCAACGGCGGCACTTTATTTTTAGATGAAGTGGGCGATATGAGTTTAAATGCACAGGCAAAAGTTTTGCGTGCTTTGCAGGAAGGAAAAATTACAAGAGTTGGCGGCGATAAAGAAATTAATGTTGATGTGCGTGTAATTGCTGCCACCAATAAAAATCTTTTAAAAGAAGTTGAAGAAAAAAATTTCAGGATAGATCTGTATCATCGTTTAAATGTTATTTTAATTCATGTTCCTTCGCTTAACGAACGTAAAGAAGATGTGCCTTTATTGATAAACAAATTTTTAGAAGATATTGCCGAAGATTATGGCCAGGCAAAAAAAGAAATTGAAAAAAGAGCCATCGAAGCGTTACAGCGTCATAGCTGGACGGGCAACATACGTGAATTAAGAAATGTGGTAGAAAGGCTTGTAATTCTTTCCGGAAAAATAATTACAGAAAGCGATGTTACAAACCATGTATTAATATAAATGAACAAGCAGAAAACAGTTATTGTAATTGTTGGCCCAACTGCATCAGGTAAAACAGATATTTCTTTAGTGCTTGCAACGCATTATAAAACCGATATTATTTCTGCCGATTCAAGGCAATGTTATAAAGAGCTAAACATTGGCGTTGCAAAACCTTCTGATGAAGCGTTACGTTCCATCAAACATTATTTTATTAATTCACATTCTATTCATGATAATGTAAATGCGCATGTTTTTGAAAAATATGCTTTGCAATCTGTTGAAGAAATTTTTAAGGAAAATGATATTGCCATTATGGTTGGCGGCACCGGCATGTATATAAAAGCGTTTTGTGAAGGGCTTGATGAAATGCCTGAACAGGATGAAAATATAAGAAACAATATTATAAAGCAATATAAAGAAAAAGGTTTAAGCTGGCTGCAAGGGCAGGTGCAAAATGAAGACACTGTTTTTTGGGAAACTGCAGAAAAAAATAATCCGCAGCGTTTAATGCGTGCATTGGAAGTTAAGTTAATAAGCGGAAAATCAATAACAGAATTTAAAAGATACAAACAAGCAGAGCGGCCGTTTAACATTAAAAAAATTCAGGTTAATTTATCAAAAGAACAATTGCATTCAAACATTGAAAAACGCGTTGATGAAATGATAGAAAAAGGTTTGGTTGAAGAAGTGAAAGCATTATATCCTTTTAAAAACATCAATGCATTGCAAACAGTTGGTTATAAAGAAATTTTTGATTTTTTAGATAAGAAGATCGGTTTATTGCAAGCCATTGAGCTAATTAAATCAAACACAAAAAAATACGCCAAGCGGCAAATTACCTGGTTCAGGAAAAATTGAAGAGAAAGATTTTTCAACTTGGTGTGATATTTTTTATCATAATCAGGGTTTTAGCTAAACGAACAAACGTTAATTTGTTGAGCTTGTTGATCTTGCATATAAAATGTGTATCAATAACACATTAAAAATTTTTGTACTTTTTTTTGTTTTTATGCATTGGATTGTTAATTTTTGCTGTCTTTATTTCATTCATCACATTTAACAATTCTTATGAGACAAAAAATCGATTGCGTTTTTGCGCGTCTCTGCGCGTGTTTTATTTTCTTTTTGTTCTTAAGTTTTTCTGCATCAGCCCAACATACCGTAACAGGTAAGGTTACCAATGCCAAAGATGGTACGCCTGTAGGGTATGCAACCGTTACTGTAAAAAATACCAAAGTAGCAACGGTTACAGATGCTAACGGTAATTTTACAATTAACGTTCCTTCTGGCGCTAATACATTGGTAGTATCGTCTGTTGGCTATGTAGTAGCTGAAACTGATGCAACATCTAACAATGTAAGTGTTGCGCTTAGAGAAAACACATCATCCCTTGATGAAATAGTTGTAACGGGTTATACCACTCAAAAGAAGAAAGATATATCCGGAGCTGTAGCTATTGTTGATGTTGGCGAAGCGAAGAAAATTCCTGCTACAAGTTCTGAGCAATTACTGCAAGGCCAGGCAGCCGGTGTTACCGTAATTAATTCAGGTGCTCCCGGGTCAAACAGCCAAATAAATATCAGGGGTATTACCTCTTTTGGTAATAATGATCCGTTAGTAATAGTAGATGGGGTACAGGGAGAGCTTGCATGACCTGAATCCCAATGATATCGAATCAGTACAGGTTTTGAAAGATGCGGGTTCTGCAGCGATATATGGTGTACAGGGAGCAAACGGTGTAATAGTAGTTACTACAAAAAAAGATTACGTTCAGGAAGACCTATGATTTCTTATGACGGTTATGTGGGGGTTCAGGAACCTTTAAGTGGTAATGTATTTAATTTATTAAACAGCAGCGAACTGTTACAGTTGACCAAAGAAGTAAATGACAGATCTGGCGCAACCAGCCAATTGTATGGTACCTCTTACACACTTCCCTGATTATTTTTATGGCAGTGAGCCAGGGTGCTCATATTGCACAGGCAGGAGATCCCGCAATAGATCCTTCTAAATATGTTTTTGACAAAAATAATCCTGCTAATGACTATTTGATTGCTAAAGCTAACAAAACCGGTACAGACTGGTTTCATGAAATTTTCAGTCCTGCTTTTCAGCAAAGCCATACTGTATCTGCAAGTGGCGGATCTGATAAAAATGAATATTTCTTTTCTATGAATTATCTTCGACCAGCAAGGTACTATGAGGGATATTTTTCAAAAAAGGTATGCAGCACGTGCGAATACTGCATTTAGTATAAAAAAAGAACATTCGCGTTGGCGAAGATCTATATTTTTTCTATAAACAAAATCCTACCCTGCCATCCGGTAATCAGAATGAAGGCAATGCAATTTCCGAAGCTTACAGAGCACAGCCCATTATACCGGTATATGATATAAAGGGGAATTATGCAGGAACTTATGATGGTCCTGAATTAGGGAACTCTAAAATCCAGTAGCTGATCTTGACAGAACCAAAAATAACAAGTATAACCAGTATGATGTAATAGGAAATGTTTATGCAGAGGTTGATATTTTAAAACATTTTACAGCACGCTCTCAATTTGGGGGAACGTTGGATAACCAGAATTTTTATAGATTTTCTTATACCCGGTACGAAGTTAACGAGAACCACACAGAATTAAACGGCTTAGAGGAGCAATCACAGTACAATACCAACATGGTATGGACTAATTCATTAACGTACTCAAATATTTTTGCACAAGATCATAGCTTAAAAGTACTCGTTGCTGAAGAGGCAAGAATAATTGCAGGACGTGGGCTTGACGGTAGTAGCAAAAACTTCTTTTCCGATGATCCTGCTTACTGGGTTTTAGGTAGCGGAAGTAATAATTTAAGTGCCTATAGCTATGCATATAAAAGCAAACTATTTTCCGTATTTGGCCGTGTGGATTATGCTTTTAAAGATAAATACTTAATATCCGGTACAATCCGCCGTGATGGCGCCTCTGTGTTGGCTCCGGCAGTTCGATATGGTAATTTTCCTTCTGCTTCCATTGGATGGAGAATCAGCCAGGAAAATTTTCTTAAAGATGTAGTTGGATAAATGAACTTAAACTTAGAGGCAGCTGGGGTAAGTTAGGGTCTGTAAATAATGTAACTGCCAATAATCAATTTAATTTGTATGGACAGGCCTATGCAAATTCATTTTATGATATAAACGGAACAAGCAATAATGTAGTTACGGGTTATTATCAAACACAAATAGGCAATCCCAATGCGAAATGGGAGCAGGATATAATTTCAAACGTGGGGTTAGATGCTGTTTTATTTAATAACAAGCTAACCTTAACTGCAGAATACTATGTTAAGAAAGCAAATGGTTTATTATTTCCTGCCCAGCGTTGCCAACAGCAGGTGTTGGGCTTGGTTCAGGGGCACCGCCTTATGTTAATATAGCAAATATCAGGAACAATGGCGTTGATATTTCTGCATCTTATAACGGTAAAATTGGCAAGGATTTTTCTTTTAATGTCGGGGCTTCTATTACAGCCTATAAAGCAATGGTTGTTAATATTCCCGGAACCGGTTATTTTGATGCCGGTGGATCACGTATAGGTTCTTTTTCCAGGAATGAGGCCGGTCATCCGGTAGGTGCGTTCTTTGGATACCAAGTTATTGGAATTTTCCAAGATTCAACCCAAGTATCAAAATCTCCTACACAGCAGGGAGCAGCAGCCGGAACATTTATTTATAAGGATGTTAATAAAGACGGACAAATTACACCTGATGACAGAACTTTTATTGGAAACCCCAACCCTAAGTTTACTTATGGAATTAATTTAAATCTTAATTATAAGAATTTTGACCTGACCGCAATATTTTACGGCTCGTATGGTAATGATGATGTAAACTATGTTAAATACTGGACAGATTTTTATGATGCTTTTGCAGGAAATAAAAGTAAAGATTTATTGTACAATTCCTGGTCTCCTACCAATACCAAAGGAACCATTCCAGAAGCATTAACTACCAATAATTTTAGTACCGATGGAGTGCCCACCTCTTTTTTTGTTGAAAAAGCTTCTTTCCTGAAATGCAAAACTGTAATATTAGGCTATACAATTACTCCGAATGTATTAAAGAGAATAGGTGTTGACAGGCTTAGAATTTACGCGCACAGGTCGCAAACTTATTTACAATAACTAAATATTCAGGTTTAGATCCGGAATTAATTACTTCCGGCGTAAGTAGCACCGCTTCTGGCAATAATCCCGGATATGCGTACAGTTCTTCTTTTGGAATTGATTACGGTAATTATCCAAACAACCAAAAAAGCTATACACTGGGGGTAAGCTTAGGATTCTAAATAATGTTATAAACTAATTTAATTATACAGTTATGAAAAATTTGAAATTTAAAATATTTATTTCCTTACTTATTGCGTGTGGATTTTTGATTTTTGCATGTAACAAATCATTCCTGAATGTGCCCTCTTACGGTACACTTTCTCAAACTACTCTTGCTACGAATGCCGGAGTGCAGGGGTTGCTTTATTGGCGCATATTCTATGCTGGATGGTACGGGTGCTATTGGTACTCCATCGGGAACACCCGCTTTGAAAGATGCATCCGGTGGCATTTGGGAAGTTTCGGCAGATAATTGGATATATGGTAGTGTTGCCGGTGGAGATCGTTCGATAAAGGCTCTGATCCTGGTGACCAACCTGATATAGTTCCTATTCAAAATTATACTGAAAATGCATCCAATGGTTTTTTTGCCGATAAATGGGCAGATTTATACGCCGCTATCCAGCGTTGTAATGATGTTATCCGTACCATGCGTTTGGTAACTGATGGCAGTATGAGCAGTGCTGATACCACTGAAGTAAGGGCAGAAGCACTTTTTCTGCGTGGGTTATTTCACTTTGAAGCAAAAAAAATGTGGAATAATGTACCTTTTATAGATGAAAGCATTGATTTTAGCAATGGTAATTATTTGGTTTCTAACACTACAGATATATGGCCTGATATTGAGGCCGATTTTAAATATGCTATGGCAAACCTGCCAGTTAAACAGAATGAAATTGCCAGAGCAAATAAATATGCTGTGAAGCATTTCTTGCAAAGGCATATATGTTTGAGCATAAATATACTGATGCCCAAACTCTTTTAACAGATTTAATTAACAACGGTGAAACTGCTGGTGGTGCTAAGTCTGCTCTTTTTGCCTAAATATGGCGATAACTTTGATGCAGCTTTAGAAGATAATTCCGAAGATATTTTTTCTGCACAAAAATTGAGTTGATTCAAATTCCCAAGGCTCAAATGGTAATGCTGGAGATGTATTGAATTTTCCATATGGAGGTACCGTCCACCTGTTGCGGATTTTATCAGCCTTCTTATAGTCTGGTAAATTCTTTTAAGACTGACCCAACTACAGGGCTGCCTTTATTAGATGGAAGTTATAATAATGTTGACATGAAAAGTGATGAAGGTTTACCACCAGCACCCACAACCGGACTGACTGAGTTTGTTCCTTACGCCGGCACAGTGGATCCACGCTTAGACTGGTCAGTAGGCAGAAGAGGCATACCATATTTAGACTGGGGAAATGATCCAGGTGCTTCATGGGTTCGTAACCAGGCAAGCGCCGGGCCATATTTACCAATTAAGTATATCGTTAGAAATAGTGAACCCGGAGTATTATCTACTCAATATGGTGGGTGGGCGACCAACCAGGCGACCGCTGATAATTATGTATATATTCGTTTTGCACAGGTTCTCTTATGGGCTGCCGAATGTGCAGCACAGGCTAATGACATGCCAACTGCAACTAATTATGTAAATCAAGTTCGCACAAGAGCTGCGAACCCAGCAGGCTTTCTTCAGAAAAATTATAATAGCGGAGGACCTGCGGCAAATTATTTCATAAAAAATTATTCGACATTTCCTAATCAGGCCTATGCCATGAAAGCAATTCAATTTGAAAGTAAAATTGAGCTTTCTTCTGAAGGACATCGCTTCTTTATTGGTTCGATGGGGAATTGCGGATACTGAATTAGATGCATATATTGCACATGAGTCAACAGTAAATCATATCTCGCCAGGGATTGTTTATCCTAATCCTAACGGCGGCGGAAATTTAAATAGCGATAATCTTGACCTAATTATTTTATACCTGTTAAGGGAGCTTCTTTTACAAAGGGTAAGAATGAGTATTATCCAATTCCTGAGTTGGAAATTGATGCCAGTGTAGCAAATGGTAAATCATCCCTTACACAGAATCCGGGATACTAATTTTATTTAAAATAAAAAAAGAGGCTGAAATTCGCAGCCTCTTTTTTATTAGAGGTATATAAGTAATGAAATCTCTGTTTCACTCTTTAATTGCTGTATTTCTGCTTTCCATTGCGGGTTGTAAGAGCAAGCAAAGTACTTTATTTATAGAAGTTACATCTTCTGAATCCGGTATTCATTTTAATAATCAAATAAAAGAAAACGATTCCGTTAATCCGCTTGATGTAGAAAATATGTACAACGGCGGCGGCGTTGGTGTTGGTGATTTTAATAACGATGGCTTGCAGGATCTATATTTTATCGGCAACGAAGTATCAAACAAATTATATCTTAATAAAGGCGATTTTAAGTTTGAATGATGTTACTGAAGAAGCCGGTTTGGCTTCTGAAAATAAATGGTCACGGGGTGTGGCTGTTGTCGATATTAATAATGATGGCTGGCCTGATATTTATGTGTCTGAAACTTTATAAAATGATCCTCACAAAGACGAAATCTTTTATACATTAACCAGGGCCTTGATAAAAATGGCATACCGCATTTTAAAGAAATGGCAAAGGAATATGGCCTTGCAGATACAAGCCATTCAACACAAGCCGCTTTTTTTGACTATGATAATGATGGTGATCTGGATATGTACATTACTGTTAACGTATTAATGAAGACAGTTTATAGATCAGTTTCGGCCCGTTTTAAAACATGGAGAAACCCAAGCACAGGAAGGTTATACAGGAATGATTGGGACGCGATTCATTGCATCATCCGGTATTTACTGATGTTTCAAAGCAGGCAGGCATTCAAATAGAAGGTTATGGGCACGCTGTAAATATTTGGATATTAATAATGATGGCTGGAAAGATATTTATGTTTCCAACGATTTTTTAACCAATGATCTTTTATGATCAACAATCACGATGGAACATTTACCGAAAAATTAAATAAATATTTTAAACACACTTCTGCCAATGCAATGGGCACGATATTAAGGATATAAATAACGATGGGTTGCCAGACTTGTATCGCTTGATATGAACCCGCCCGATAATTACCGGAAAAAAATGATGATGAATGCCAATAGTTACCAGCGTTATTTAAACCTGATATTTATGGTTATACGTATCAATATGTACGAAATTTTTTACAGCTTAACAAGGGAAATACGGTTAGCAGAAAACGATTCAATAGGCCATCCGGCTTTTAGTGAGATTGGTTTTTATGCAGGCATTTCGCAAACAGACTGGAGCTGGACGCCCTTGTTACAGATTTTGACAATGATGGCTTTAAAGATATCATCGTCACAAATGGTTACCCCAAAGATGTTACCGATCATGATTTTATTTCTTTCAGAAATCAATCTCAATATATTGCAAGCAAAACAATTACTGCAGCAATTCCCAGGTTAAACTGCATAATTTTGCTTTCATAATAATGGCGATCTTCATTTGATGATGTTACAAATAATTGGGGTTTAATGCAACGCCTACATTTTCAAACGGCGCTGTATATGTTGATTTAGATAATGATGGCGATCTTGATGTTGTTATCAACAATATTAATGATGAAGCATCGATCTATAAAAATACTTCACGGGAAAAAAATAAAAACACAACACATTATTCTCAACATTAAATTTACCGGCGATGCAAAAAATGTAAATGGCATTGGTGCATTGGCTGATATTTATTACAATCATGGCAAACACCAGGTTTAGGAAAACACACCTTACAGGCGGTTATTTTTCAACAGTGCAGGATATTGCACATTTTGGTGTTGGTACAACAACAAATATTGATTCAATCATCATCCGCTGGCCAAACTTTAAAAAGCAAATCTTAAAAAATGTAAAGGCAGATCAAACACTAAACGTCAACATTAAAAATGCCTATGATGCCTTATAATTTTAATACAGGAATTATTGATAAGGAAGCTTTGTTTCGCAACATCACCGATTCAGTAAATATTCATTATACACAAAAAGAAAAAGATTTTATTGACTTTAATATTCAAAAATTATTGCCGCATAAATTTTCAGAATTTGGCCCGGGCTTGGCTGCCGGCGATGTAAATAATGATGGTCTTGATGATATTATTATAGGCGGCTCATTAATTATAGCGGTCAAAATATTTTTTCAACAAAAAAATGGCACATTTACGCAAAGCAATTTGCAGGCACTTAAAGATTCATTGAGTAAGAATGCAGAAGATGAAGGCATATTATTATTTGATGCCGATGGCGATGGCGATCTGGATTTGTATATTGCAAGTGGTGGTTATGAAATGGATCATGACGCGCCAAATTACCAGGACAGATTTTATGTAAATGATGGTAAGGGAAACTTTACTTTAGATACGACTGCTTTACCCAAAAATTTTACAAGCAAATTTTGTATGAGAGCAGCAGATTATAGATGATGATGGCGATCTTGATTTGTTTGTAGCCGGAAGAGTTGACCGGTGGAATTATCCAAAACCGGTTTCAAGTTCATTATACTGCGCAACGATAGTAAAAACGGAGTCATAAAATTTACTGATGTTACAGATAACAGTATGCGCCATAAGCTTAAAAATATTGGCATGGTTTGCGATGCCGTTTTTACTGATTTTGATAGATGATGGCAAAACCGATTTGATTGTGGCAGGCGAATGGATGCCGGTAACCTTTTTAAAAAATGATCAGGCGGAAACTGTTTAAGAATGTAACCTCGCAAACCGGCATTGGCAATGCAAAATGGCTGGTGGAATAGCATTGCAGCCGGCGATTTTGATAACGATGGTGATATAGATTATATTGTTGGCAATGCCGGGTTAAATACATTTTATAAGGCAAGCGATAAATATCCCGTTTCCGTGTATGCAAAAGATTTTAATAATGATGGAAGTTACGACGCCATAACTTCTGTGTATCTGCCCGATAATAATGCTGATGGAAAAATGAAAGAATATCCTGTAGCATTGAGAGATGAAATGATTAAGCAAATGATAACCATGCGCAGAAAATATGAAGATTATAAATCGTATGCTACTGCAACAATGGATTCTTTGTTATCTGCAGATGATCGAAAAGATGCTATCATTTATCATGCAAACAATCTTGCATCCTGTTATTTAAGAAATGATGGCAACGGAAAATTTACGATGCAAAAATTACCGGCGCAGGCACAACTTTCAATGTTATGCGGTATGGCGGTTTCAGATTTTGATGAAGATGGAAATTTAGATGTTGTAATTAATGGCAATGATTATGGAACTGAGGTGGGCACCGGCCGTTATGATGCATTAAATGGCTTAATGTTAAAAGGAGATGGCAGGGGCAACTTTGCACCGCAAAGCATTTTGCAAACCGGCATTTTTATTCCGGGTAACGGAAAATCGTTGGTGCAAATGCGCAACAATAAAAATGAATGTATGCTTGCGGCAACAGAAAACCGCGGCCCGTTGCGCGTTTTCAAACTCAAGAAAAATGCACATTGTGTTTCTGTAAAACCAAACGATGAATATGCAATTATTGATTTAAAAAATGGAAAGAAAAAGAAGGCAGGAATTTTATTATGGCGCATCTTATCTTTCCCAATCGTCAAGATTTTTAAAAATTGATGACAGCATAAAAGCAATTCATATTTTTAATAACATTGGCGAGCAAAGAACAATTAATTTTTAGTTTTGATGGAAATTAATAAACACTATTTATATTTTTTTTGTTTGATATTGATTGGCTGCAGTAACAATAAAAACCCTTATGCAAATAACCAGGGCATAGAACCTTCTGAAATTGCACAAATAGACACAGCGCATTACACGCAGATCAAGTGGCAGGATTCTATTTTAGATTTTGGAACCATAAAATCAACCGATTCTGCCAGCGTAAAATATAAATTTACAAATGTTGGCAAAACACCGTTGTTTATTATACAGGCATTCACTTCTTGCGGATGCACTGTTACCAGTTTTTCTAAAGATCCAATTATGCCAGGCAATTCAGGATTTATATCGGTAACAATTAAAGGGAATTTTCATACCGGAAAGATGAATAAAACCATTCTTGTAAAAACGAATACTAAAAAAAGTATGAATAGCATTCTTGTTTTAAAGGGTGAAATTCTTGCCGCAAAATAAGTAACTTTTGTATGAAGCTTTTTAAAACATTCAGGAAAAGTATAATTGTAATTTTTTCACTTATAATTATTTTTTTTGTTTATATAAGTTGCGGCACAAATGATATTAATAAAGAAAAAGGTTTAAAAAATGCTGATGGTAATGTGTATGCAGGTTCTGTTGTTTGCGCAAAATGCCATAGTACAATTTATAAAGATTTTTTAAGCACCGCACACTTTCATACTTCATCTGTACCAACAGAACAAAATATAAAAGGTGATTTTTTAGATGGCAAAAATATTTTTGCGTATGATTATTCAACGTTTATATTGATGGAAAATTTGAATGGAAAATTTTTTCAAACAGAATATTATAATGGCAAAAAATTTCGATCCAATCAATTTTATATTGTAATAGGTTCAGGAACAAGAGGCCAATCTTATTTATACAAATCTAATTCGCAACTGTATCAACTACCAATATCTTATTTCACAAATTCTGATAGCTGGGCAAACAGCCCCGGCTTTCCTTTTTATGAACCTTCTTATTCAAGGCTTATAACTTCAAGATGTTTGGAATGCCATTCAACTTTTGCTAACATGGCTTCAATAAGCGCAACAGATAAAAATGGTAATCCTCAAAACATGATCTTTGGAGTTGAATGCGAAAGTTGTCATGGTGCTGCAGAAAAACATGTTCAATTCCAGGAGCAACATCCAAATTTTCATCAGGCAAAATTTATTATTAATCCTTCGGGTTTTACACGGCAACAAAAAATAGAAATGTGCGCTTACTGCCATTCAAACGGACAAAGATTAAAAAGCGCAAAACCTTTTACATTTAAACCAGGCGATCCATTAAATAATTTTTTGCAGGCAGATACGTTGGTTGATACAAGCCACATTGATGTGCATGGCAATCAAACCGGCTTGCTTGCTTTAAGTAAATGTTTTAAAATGAGCAATCTTGAATGTACCAATTGCCACAACACGCATGAGCAGGAGAGAGGAAACTTAGCGTTGTTTTCCCAGCGTTGCATGAACTGCCATAATCAGGTGCACAATAATTTCTGCAAGCTTACTTCACTGCCTGCTTCGCAACTAAAAACCAATTGTATTGATTGCCACATGCCTGCAAAGCAATCGAAAATTCTTACCGTTAATCTAAATCAAAGCAGCAGGCAAACTCCGGTAATTATACGATCTCATTTTATTGCTGTTTATCCTGAAGAAACAAAAAAAGTATTGCAAAAATATAAACACAATTAGTAGCTAATTGCCTGCATGCAACAAAAAAATTGCAGGCCGTTTATTCAAATCAGGAAATTCTTTTTTCCAGTCTTTTATTTTTTTTGTTTGAATAAATTCCGTTGAAGCAGTAATGTCAACACCAATGCACAGCATCGTTTCTTTTTTTGCAGTAATTAAAATATCATTTAATAACTGATTGTTACGATAAGGTGTTTCAATAAAAATTTGTGTACAGTTTTTTTTGGCTGATTCATTTTCTAACTCTGTTATTTTGTTTTTTCTTTCAAGGGCATTAACCGGTAAATATCCAACAAACTGAAAACATTGCCCGTTCATGCCACTGGCCATTAATGCAAGAATAATTGAGTTTGGCCCAACCAACGGAATAATTTTCGCATTGTTTTGCTGAGCAACATTTATTAATTTTTGACCCGGATCAGCAATACCGGGGCAGCCAGCTTCACTCATTATTCCAATTGTTTTTTGCTGCGTTATATCTGTTTTAAAATTGTTCAGCAATTCAGTTTCAGCTTTATGAATAGTGTGCCATTCATAAGCATCAATATTTATTTCTTTCCATATTTTTTTTAAGAAACGCCTTGCTGTTCTTTCATTTTCAACATAAAAAACAGAACAGTTTTTTACTGCATTAATTATGTAAGAAGGCATGCACTGTAAAGCAATTTCATCATCATATAAAGCAATTGGTATAAGATAAACTTTTGCCTGCATAATTATTGTTTTGTTGGAAGCAGTTCTTTAGCTTCATGCAAACTTAAAGTGGCGGCTATAACCGCATATGCTGGTGCCAGCACCCAGCCAACAACCGGAATTATTTGCATAATATAAAACAGCAAGCCGTTGCCAATTGCCAGCCCTTTGTGATTGCCGATAAAAAAAATACTTTCAGTTGCAGTAAGTTTCTTTCTTTCAAAACTATAATCAAGCATAGAAAAACCATAATAATAACATTCAACCAGCAATGCAAGCAAGGGTGTTAGCCATCCGGCAATAGGTATAAGTGATAATAATAAAATGGAGATCATATAAACTGATTGCCAGAGGCAGTTGCGTAAAGCAATTTTTATTGCACGAAAAATATCTTTTATAAACTGTTTTGAATTAAAATAAAATTCTTTTTCTTCAATGATGGACGCAGTTCTTTCGCTTAAAAAAGCAAATATTGGTGAACCAACTATTAGCCATATATATTTAAATAATGAGAAGTAAAACAGCATTTGAATAATCCATAACATTACGCCGCCAAATGCAAACAGGAAACCAAGAAAACCCGTTCCGTTTTTATCGAGCCATAATTTTAAACCTGTTTTTAAACCAAGCCATTCTATAAACCTGTTTGCTGTTATACCAAAAAAATACATGGAAATAATAAAGAGAAGGGTGTAAATAATTCCTGGAATAATTATCCATTTCCATAATTTATGTTTACGGATAAAATAATGCGCTTTGTAATAACTCTGGATGGCAATAATAATTTCTTTAAGCAACAGTAATTAATTTTAATCTTTAAATGTAATTCAATTGATGTTTCCATCACAGCTTACAACGCAAGAACAACAATTTTTAGCATCGCTTAAAATTTTAAATGAAAATTTTTATACAAGAAATGATGTTGTAAAAATTGCCAGAGAACTGCTTGGAAAAATTATAGTTACTTATTTTAATGAACAGCTTACTGCGGCACGCATTACCGAAACCGAAGCGTACAATGGTGCTGTTGATAAAGCATCTCACGCCTATAATAACCGGCGCACAAAACGCACAGAAATTATGTACGCGAATGGCGGCGCTGCTTACGTGTATTTGTGTTACGGCATACACCATCTTTTTAATATTGTTACCAATGTAAAAGATACGCCGCATGCGGTTTTAATTCGTGCAGCAGAGCCAATAACTGGCGTTGATGTTATGCTGCAAAGAACTCATAAAAAAAAGCTTGATAATACATTAACAAGCGGCCCTGGAAACGTGTCGAAAGCCTTGGGCATTTTCAAGCATCATACAGGTATTGATTTAAAGAGCGCTGATTTTTTTATTGCTGATGATGGATTTCATTTATCCAAAAATAAAATTATTGCTACGCCGCGTATTGGTGTTGATTATGCAGCTGAAGATGCCTTGCTGCCTTACCGGTTTTTTATAAAAGACAATATGTATGTGAGTGCGAAGAAAGTTGTGAGATAATTCATGGCTGATAGTTCATAGTTAATGGATTTTCTTGCTATGATCTATGAACCATTAACTCTCTTCTAAACATTATCTTCGCAACATGCTGTATCGTTCTTTGCGCAATTTACTTTTTGCTTTTCCGCCCGAAGATGTGCATTATGCAGCCATGAATAGTTTGAAAGCAGCGTTTAATTTTTCAATCATAAAAAAAATAATAAAGCAACAATTTCAATACAATCATTCATCATTAAAAAAAAATATTTTTGGATTACAGTTTAAAAATCCTGTTGGTTTAGGAGCCGGTTTTGATAAAAATGCTTTGTATTTAAATGAACTTGAAACGCTTGGTTTTGGCTTTGTTGAAATTGGAACGGTAACACCAAAACCGCAAAGCGGAAACACTAAACCGCGGTTATTTCGTTTACCAAAAGATAAAGCACTTATCAATCGCATGGGTTTTAATAATCATGGTGTTGATGCAATTAAAGCAAGATTAGAAAAATGGAATAACCATCAACAGTCAACTGTCAGCGGTCAACTCATAATTGGCGGCAATATTGGAAAAAATAAAATTACACCAAACGAAGATGCGTGGAAAGATTATGAAATTTGTTTTAAAAAATTGTTTGATTGCGTTGATTATTTTGTTGTAAATGTAAGTTCGCCCAATACACCGGGTTTACGCGAATTGCAGGAAAAAGATTCTTTAAAAAAAGATATTATCTAATCTTCAATCAATAAATATTGGTTACTTAAAGCAGAAGCCATTGTTGTTAAAAATTGCGCCTGATTTAAATGAATCGCAGCTTGATGATATTATTAATCTTGCTTTTGAAGTAAGGCTTGATGGCATTGTTGCGACTAACACAACTATTTCAAGAGAAGGGCTTGCAGTTGAAAACTCAAAGCAAAGTTTTTGAAGCAGGTGGTTTAAGCGGAAAACCGTTGAAAGAAAAATCAACCGAAATTTTAAGATACATAATTAAAAATTCGGATAATAAAATTCCGGTTATTGCAAGCGGCGGAATTTTTTCGGGTGAAGATGCAAAAGAAAAATTTAAAGCAGGCGCTTCATTAATTCAGGTGTGGACGGGTTTTATTTATGAAGGCCCTTCTATCGCAAAAAAAATAAATAAATCTTTGGTTTTAAACCATGAAGGTTTTTAAAACCTTCAAGATTTGTAGAGCTGCATCAAGCCTGCTATACTTCTTCAATCCTTCGCTCAGGCCTCATTTGCGGAAACAATAAAACATCCTGTATGATGGCTGATTGGTCATAAGCATGCAAAGCCTGTCGATACCAATTCCTATTCCGCTGGTTGGCGGCATTCCATATTCAAGTGCACGCAAAAAATCTTCATCAATAAACATAGCTTCGTCATCGCCGCGTTCCATTAATCTGCCTTGCTCTTCAAATCTTTCACGCTGATCAATCGGGTCATTCAACTCACTGTATGCATTGGCTAATTCTTTACCATTTATCATCAACTCAAATCTTTCAACCAATCCTTTTTTGCTTCTGTGTTTTTTTGTAAGCGGGCTCATCTCAACGGGATAATCAATTATAAATGTTGGCTGAATAAAATTATCTTCTGCTTTTTCGCTGAAAATTGTATCAATCAATTTTCCTTTTCCCATGCTTGCATCAGCTTCAATATGTAAGTGCTTGCATATTTCAAACAGTTTCTCTTCATCCATTTCACTTACATCAAAACCTGTGTATTCTTTTATCGCATCAAAAATGGTTATGCGTTTAAATGGTGTTTTAAAGCTGATGATTTTATCGCCAACTTTTACATCTGTTGTTCCATGCAAGCGCCAAAGCAATTTGTTCAAACAACTGCTCTGTTGTTTCCATCATCCAGAAATAATCTTTATACGCCGTGTACCATTCAAGAATAGTAAATTCAGGATTGTGTGTTCTATCCATGCCTTCATTTCTAAAATCGCGACTAAATTCATACACCCAATCAAAGCCGCCAACAATCAATCGTTTTAAATACAATTCGTTTGCAATACGCAAATACAAAGGAATATCCAAAGCGTTATGATGCGTAACAAAAGGCCTTGCCGCAGCACCGCCGGGAATAGGTTGCAGCACCGGCGTATCAACTTCCAAAGCACCGCGTTCATTTAAAAAATCACGCATAGTATTTATAAGTTGTGTGCGTTTTAAAAACACATTTTTTACTTCAGGATTAATGATGAGATCGGCATAACGCTGGCGGTAACGAAATTCAGGATCAGTTACTTCATCATATACATTTCCCTGTTCATCACGTTTAACAATGGGCAACGGTTTAAGCGATTTTGCAAGCAACGTAACAGCTTTTTGCATGTATAGAAATTTCACCGGTTCGTGTAATAAAAACAAAACCGGTTACGCCAATAATATCGCCCAAATCAATTAAATGTTTTATCACTTCATCAAATAAAGTTTTGTCTTCGCCGGGGCAAACATCATCCTTTCCGCACATACAATTGTATAATGCCTTTGCTATCTTGTATCTTGATAAAAAAAACTTTGCCTTTATCATTCAAACTCATTATTCTGCCGGCAACGCAAACATTGCTGAACTGCTCTTTTGTTTTCTTCGGAAAAATATTGTTTTATATCAGCTGAATAATGCGAAACAGGATACAACGCCGCAGGATATGGATTGATATGCAGCGATTCTAATTTTTCAAGTTTATTTCTGCGAATGATTTCCTGTTCAGATAAATGTGCACTCATTGTAATTGCTGATTTAATTATGATTAACCGCTAATCATTAATGCGGCAAATATAAGCCAACAAAAAACCTTTATAACCGCAGCACTGGCATAATTAATTAAGCAAACAAACAACCCTATCTTTAAAAAAAATTACCGTTAATTGATTTCTGTTAGCGAAGCAAAAAATATTATTCAGCAAAATGTGCGGCCGCTTAATGCCGTTATTATGCCTTTACCTCAGGCCGCAGGCTGCATGTTGGCGCACGATGTTTTTGCCAGCTATGATATTCCTGCTTTTGCCCAATCAAACATGGATGGTTATGCTTTTAAATTTAAAGATCATCTTTCAAATAATTCATTGCAAATAAAAGGTGTAATTCAGGCCGGCGCTGCATTGCCTGCTGAAATAAATGCTGGTGAAGCTATGCGAATTTTTACAGGCGCTCCCATTCCTGCAAACGCAGATACCGTTGTAATGCAGGAAAAAGTTGCAGTGCATCAAAACAAATTAATTATACAGGATGATGCGCTTATTGCCGGCAGCAATGTGCGCCTTAAAGGTGCGGAAATAAAACAGGGCGAACTTGCGCTTGAAAAAAATACTTATCTGTCTGCTGCTTCAATTGGTTTTGTTGCAGGCATTGGCATTAGCCATGTTTTTGTTTATCCAAAACCTGCGGTGCATATAATTGTTACCGGCAAAGAATTACAGCAATTAAATAAGCCTTTGCAACATGGCCAGGTGTATGAATCTAATTCGTATATGCTGATGGCGGCTTTACAACAATTGCATATTAATAATGTAAAAATTTTTTGGGCAGATGATGATCTTACTGCATTGCAAAAGTTATTGCAACAAAGTTTAAACGAAGCTGATATAGTTTTACTTACGGGCGGCGTAAGTGTTGGTGATTATGATTTTGTTGTGCGTGCAACTGAGCTTTGCGGCGTTATGCAACTGTTTCATAAAATTAAACAAAAGCCGGGCAAGCCATTGTATGCCGGTTTAAAAGATAATAAAATAGTAATGGGTTTGCCGGGCAATCCTTCATCTGTGCTAACATGTTTTTATGAGTATGTAATTGAAGTGCTGCGGCTGCTTTCTTCTTCATCAAAAATAATTCAGGTAAAATATTTGCCTTTGGCAAAAGCGTTGGAAAAAAAAGAAGGACTAACACATTTTTTGAAAGCAAAAATTTTTAATAATGCAGTGATGCCTTTACATGCACAGGAATCATACAGGCTTTCTTCTTTTGCTGTTGCCGATTGCCTTATTGTTTTAGATGAAGTAAAAACTTTTTTTAATGAAGGAGATTCGGTTGAAGTGCATATTTTGCCGTTTTAAATTTGTTTAAACAGCATGAACAACATTACACATAAAATAAGCAGTCTGCGCATAGCCATTGCCAGCGCAACGGTAACTGTTTCAATGCAGCAAACAATTGATGCGATAAAAAATAAAACTGTTGCCAAAGGTGATGTGTTTGAATTTTCGCGTGCAGCAGGATTGCTTGCAATAAAAAAAACGAGTGATATAATTCCTGATTGTCATCCGCTGCCTGTTGAGTTTGCTGCCATACAACACACCATAAATGGTTTGCAGATTTTTATTCATGTTGAAGTGCACACTATTTATAAAACAGGTGTTGAAGTAGAAGCCATGCATGGTGCAGCAATTACTGCATTAACGATGTATGATATGTTGAAGCCAATTGATAAACATGTTGAAATAACGAACATAAAACTTGAGAAAAAGAAGGGCGGTAAATCTGATTTTAAAGATAATGCCGGCGAGCATTTACGTTGTGCTGTTATTGTTTGTTCAGATAGTGTTGCTGCCGGAACAAAGCATGATGTTGCGGGCAAAGCTGTTATGCAAAAATTACAGCAAAGCGGCTTAAGCACCGATCTGTATAAAATTATTCCGGATGAGTTTGAGCAGATTCAGCAAAGCGCAAAAGAATTAAGCGATCAAAATTATCATCTTGTTATTTTTACAGGAGGCACAGGTTTATATAAACGCGATGTAACACCCGAAGCCATTGAGCCATTGCTTGAAAGAAATATTCCGGGCATTATGGAAGCCGCAAGAAATTACGGGCAGCAGCGTACGCCTTATGCTATGCTTTCCCGCGGTGTTGCAGGTTTTATAAACAATACGCTGGTGCTAACATTGCCTGGTTCAACAAAAGGCGCTGAAGAAACGATGGATGCATTGTTTCCTTATGTTATTCATGTTTTTCGCGTTGCTGAAGGATTGAGGCATACAAACGAATAATAAATGAGATGCACGTCTTATAAAAATCTAAATTATATGCACTTCTTTTTTTCTGAGGTAATCAAAAATTTCTTTTGAAATATTACTCTTTGCAATATCTATTCTGGTAACATCAACACACCAAAAAATAAATGAGAGCTGAATACTTTTTGCTGCAATATTATTTACCAGCATTTCAGGTTCACGTGTTTTTACCACGTCTTCATTTTTCTTAATAATATCAATAACATCATTTTTAATTTCATCTTCATTCGGCAAATCTTCCACCGAAAAACTTATTACCGCTCTGATCTGGTTGTTCGTCAGCGTCCAGTTAACAATATTATGCGAAAGAATATCTCCGTTCGGAATAATAACTTCTGCGCCATCTGGTGTAAGCAAAGTGCTGGCTCTTATACCAATTTCTTTAACCCTGCCTTTTTTATCTCCGAGTTCAACAACATCGCCAATGCGCAGCGGGCGATCAAAAATTAATATAACACCCGAAACAAAATTGTTTACAATATTTTGCAAACCCAAGCCAATTCCAACGCTTAATGCACCTAAGATCACGGTTATTTTATCAATCGGTAAACCAGAAGCCGCAACGGCAAGCAAAAAACCGCCGGTTAATAAAATGAGTCTTGTAATAAGCAATCTTGATCTTGCACGCTGGTTATGTAATCCGGTATCTTCTCCTGTATCACCAAAAAAATAAGAAATATATTTTTGAAGCGAATTGGCAAGCCATATTATGCCAAGAAATAAAATTATTCCCCAAAAAGTAAAATAGAAATTTCCTATTTGCCTTTGTGCTGTAAAAAAAGTTTGCAGCGCATTTATAATAGTATCATATAAATTTAAATTGGTGGTGAATACAATAAGCCATAACAACACGGCAAGTGCAGTAACTATGCGGTCGAGTTTGTTTTGAATTTTTTTGAAATTAAAAGTTTCCAGGATAATTTTTACGAATGCGGCTGGCAAATATCTGCAACAAAAAAGCTTCGGTAATTATTCTTACAAAAACTGTTAAGACTTATCATTTGCGCAAAACCATATACTGCAGTTGAACCTAAAATTTTTGTGAGCGTTAATCTTCCAAAAATGTTTGTAACAACCGCTGCAAAATTAAAAACCAAATAAAAGCCTGCTGCGGTTAAAAGGTTTGGGCGAATGCGCAAATCTGAACCTTTAATATGCCTGAAAAAATATAAACCGAATAAACAGGCACCGCCATCATCAACCAGCATTAACCAGCGTTGTGCTGTAAACGGAAGGTTGAATAAATTGCCAAGCGGCACCAGAAGAAATAAGCCAATAACAATGCACCATCCATAAAATAATGTTCTTGGCCATCGCCTCCAAAAAACGCCTGTAAGTATTATCATTAAAACAAACTGAACGGATTCCAGATAAATTGCCGGCGCATTTAAATCCATCAGCGGCGCAAGTGTAAGCATTACAATAAACGATGTGGCAATGGGCAAAGGGTTTACAAAAATGAAATGAAAAACAGCAACCGCTTCACGCTTGTTTCTTTTTTTTATGCTTAAAAAATTAAAGTAAATCCAGTAAAAAAAAATTATGCCGCCAATAAGCAGCCACATGCGCTGGCTTCTTGTATTTATAAAATAATAACGGGCTGCGGCACTAAGATTATCTGAAGATTTTTTATAATCGCTTAATAAGATATTGCTGTTTTGCCCTTGAATTGGTTGCCAGATAAACGGAACTTCTTTAGTAAAAACACGAGGGCCAAGTTGCTGAAGCCGCATATCGGTTTGGTAATCCAGCTCTTTTAAAACAATATCATTTTCAGAAGCCTGCGTTTTTACTTTATTAATAAGAAATGTTGCTTTTTTAACGAGCGTGTCTGTTGCTTCCCATTTTAAATGAATTGGTTTTAATTGGCCCGCAAAGCTTTTTCGTAAAGCTGAATCTCTGAACAAATGCCGCAGCACTGTATCTCTTCTTATATTAAGAATATTTTTTTTCAGCGCGTCAAGGCGATCATCATAGGCGTTTATGGTTACAAGATATTTATCGTTGCTCTGTTGCAAATTATCTATCAGCGTTTGAAACATTTGAATATTGCGCAAGCTCAAAACCCGTGTATCAAACGATAAACCTTGTTTAATTACATTGATAGCAGAATCTGCCTGGATTAAATTTTTTTGAATGTTCGGGATTTTGTCAAACGAAGAAGTAACCAACGGAACCTGGTTAAGTGTTTCCTGCATTTTTTCTATGGCAAGTAAATAATCGCTTGCAGTGAGTGTATTTGCATCTGAAAAAATACTGCTGTCGAAATGATTGGAATGTTTTAATGAATCTGCATGTTTTAAAGAATCAATGTTATGCCTTGTTACATTCTGTGCCTGCAGCAATACTGAAGTGCAGAAAAAAATAAAACATAAACAATAACGCATAAGATTAATATTAAACAACTTTTAATTTATTTCTATTCAAATAAAAAAGATGGAATTTAAACTGTTACTTTATTTTAATTTTTTGATGATAGCAAAGTTATATTGAAAGCAATTAAGCTGTTTGTTTACGAAAAGAACATTAATTATAACTAAAAGTTTTATAACATAAAAGAGCAAATTATTTTATTAATTGGTTGAATTTATAAAATAAAAAAGCCGCTTTATTTAAGCGGCTTTTTTCATTACGTTAATTATTTTTATTTATTTACATCACTTTTTACTTTATTCATCGTTGCTTTTCCAGGCAAATAAATCTGGAAACCAAAGTTCAATTTAAGTCTGCTGCTTAAAGGATCATTACCAAAACCTACAATAGCATTATATTTTAATAAGGTTTCCAAACCAATGTTTGGTGTAATAAAATAAGCAATACCGGGGCCTATTCCTAAACCTAAACCGTTTGTAGTAGAACCGCCTGTTGTGTTGGAACCTTCAATGCCAGCATTAGCTTCAACAAATCCGCGGGTGTGCCGCAAAACAGATTCTGTATTAATTTCATTTGCACCGAAATAATAACGTGCTAAAGGTCCTACGCCATAGCTGGTATTTGTACTGCCTTTAACAATATCAAGGCTTAAATCAACATATCCACCCAATGCAAAATTATCTTTTATAAACCATGCAGCCTTAGGATCAATTGTAATATAAGTATGACTATCTTTATTTAATCCTAAATCAAGATTTGCCAAATCACCACCTACTAAAACATTTCCTCGCTGAAGCTGTGCATTTGTTTTTTGAGTTATCAGCAAAGAAAGTACTGCTAAAACGCATAATGCTTTTTTCATAAATTAAGTTTTGTGTTTAAGATTAGTTTTTTTGTGTTTATGTTGCTTATTCAACTGTTAAATATTATGCCAATTTTAAATATTAATATGCAAAAACTATCATCAGTTTAATCAATCATATCTGCAGTTTCATCTTCCAATAAATTTAAATTTACTGCGTTGGTACCGGCAATTCCTTCAACAGAACCTTTAATATGTGCAGCATTTAATAAAACTTTTTCCAATTGCTTTTCCCTGGCTTTCCACAATTTTTCCATTGCATCGCGTTCTCTTTGAATACTTAATTTCATGCTTAAGAATCCTTCACGAATTGCATTCCACTGATCGTTAAATTCATGACTGGTTAAATAATCGTACAGCATGTGCATTTTATCTCCTTTGCCTTCCTGGCTTTTTGTGAGTGCAAAAATTTTTAAAATGCTGGTGCGCAACACCGAAGCCAGGCTTCTAACTTCTGCAAAAGTGCATACATAAACCCCTTCTTTTTCCCCAAAACGTTCCATATCTTTTGGCAATGTTTGTGTAACAATTACCGCAATATCAGCACCCTGGTCTGCGCATGTCGCTTTTTAATTTATCAATCCAATCGGCAGAAAAATTTGCAGTGCGTTTGCTTTCATAAATTATTTTTCCGCATTCATTGTCCAAACGGGTTGCATATAGTTTGAATGCAATCTGCGCCGCGTACACCTTTGCCAACAGGCACAATTTTATCATGCGGAAAAGTGCTGTGTAAAATATTTTCAAGCAATAATTCCTGCACTTCGCCCTGCAGTTGCATGCTGCCCTGTTCTGCCTTGCGTTTCATTTCTTCCGCAAGTTTTTTTTGATCTTCAAGCTGCTTTTCTTTTTCTGCAAGCCGCAGTTTAAAATCATGTTCAAGCTGCTGCAATTTTTGATCTTCAATTTTTCTTATTTCAATTGAAAGCCTTTCGCGTTCTTCTGAAACTTTTTTCTGAATGTTTAATTCAAACTCTTCTTCTTTGCGCTTAAACTCCTGTGCTTTTTGCAAAAAATCAAATTCTTTTTTTCTTGCTTCTTTTAATTTTTCTTCATTATTTGAAACAGATTGCTGCAATATTTTTAATTGATTTTCAAAATCGGCGCTTAAAGATTTTCGGATAGATTGTTCAAGATCGCTTTGCATTTTTTTCTTTTCTTCTGCAATGCGTTTTATCACTTCATCTTCTTTTGAAAGCAATTGTTTTTGAAGCATTAATTCTTTTTGCCTGAACTCTTCTTCTTTTTTTACTTGCCATTCTTTTGCCTTTTTATTCATTTCGTTACGAATAGCATCTGTTGGCTCAAAATCGTTGCCGCACGATGGACAGGTGATCATAGTCGTCATCATTTCTTCGTTTTATATTATAAAGGTAAAGCAGGAAATTTTTGCTACATAATTTAGCTTTTATAAAATTATTGTATAAGCAGTTGTATTGTTCCGTTTGTTTTTATATGAATGATTTTTTCGCTTTGTAAATGTTCAATTACTTTCCAGAGTTTTTCTTTTTTAATGTTTTTACATGATTGCAATACATGCTGCACAACAACACTATCATCAGTAAGCATATTTAAAATGCGTTCTTTAATGCTCATAAATTCTTTTTGAGTAAGTACGCCCGATTTTTTGTTTAAGCAATTATCGCAAATGCCGCAATCATTTATTTCATCATCACCAAAATAATTAGCTATAAAACGGCTGCGGCAAAACAATGCAGTTTGCATATATTCAAGCATTGTTTTAATGCGTTGTGCGCATTCATTTTTTCTTTGTTTATATGTTTCATAATTTATGGTAAGATGTTGCGCCGGCGCCCTGTTGGTAACAAAATAAATTTGCGGTGTTTCTTTCTGTGCATCGTATTCAATAATATTTAATGATTGCAGTGCCAGCAGTTTTTGTTTTACTTCATCAACAGAAATTTTAATAAGCTTACTTATAAACTTTTCGTTGATGGAAATTTTATTATCATAAATTCCGGCATAAGTGCGCAGCAAACATTTTATAAGCGGCTCAAGTTGCGGATGTGATTGTTCAAACTGCGGCAATACTTCTTTGGGCGCAGTAAAGCATATTTTTGATGATAAAAAAACGGTTTCATTAAAACTGATATAATCTTGCTGTTCTAAAACTTTTAATGTGTTAATTGCAGCAAACGCATCAAGATTAAAATTTTTGATGAAGTCATTCAAATTAAAATTATAATAATTGCCTTCGCCAATGCCAACAGGTATCTGCAGGTAATCAGCCAAACACTGATAAATTTTTTTTATATCTTTTATGGGCGGAAAGCGCAGTTCAGGTAAAATTTTCAAATCTTTTTCATCTTCAGAATTATATAGCAAAACCGCATAAGATTTTTTTTCATCTCTGCCTGCACGGCCTGCTTCCTGGTAATAATTTTCCAGGCAATCAGGCGCATCATAATGAACCACCGTACGCACATCAGGTTTGTCAATACCCATTCCAAATGCATTGGTGCAAACCATGATTCTTATTTCATTGTTAAGCCATGATAGTTGTTTTTTACTGCGCAAATCATGCGTTAATCCTGCATGATAAAAATCAGCATTTATATGTTGAAGATGCAGCAGCGCTGTAATTTCTTTGCACAACTTTCCTGCTTTTGCAATACACAATTCCGCTGCCGGCCACATTGTTTAAAATTTCAATTACTTTATTTATTTTACTATCAACTTTAAAAACGGAATACGATAAATTTTTTCGTTGAAAAGATTGCCTGAAAATAGCTGCATCTTTTAATTGCAGTTTATCTTTTATATCATTTAAAACAACGGGTGTTGCAGATGCGGTAAGTGCAATCAGTGGCGCATCAACACTATTTTTTATTTCAGCGATCTTTAAATAAGGCGGCCTGAAATTATAACCCCATTGCGAAATACAATGCGCTTCATCAACCGCAATTAAATTTATTTTAAGCGCAGGTAAATATTCTTTAAATAACCTGCTTTGCAAACGTTCGGGAGAAACGTATAAAAATTTACAGTTGCCATCAAGCGCATTTTGCAGCGTTTGTTTTACTTCAAAAAATGTTTGCCCGCTATGCAATGCCAGTGCCGGAATACCTTTTTTTCAAGGCTTGCAACCTGGTCTTTCATCAATGCAATCAACGGACTTATAACAAGGCACAAGCCATCTTTCATTAATGCAGGAATTTGATAGCATATTGATTTTCCTGCACCTGTTGGCATTAAAACAATAGTATTTTTTTTGTTTATAACAGATTGAATAATGGCTTCCTGCTGTTGCCTGAAAGACGAATAATTCCAGTATTGCTGAAGTATGGTTACAGGTGAAAGCATGTATGATTGCGCTAAGTTAAGCAGCATGTTTACAACGCAAAGCGCTTGTTTAACGATTAATATATAAATTGCTTTTTGATGAAATTACATCTCCTGCTATGAGAAAACTTATTGCAAAAAAATTACAGCATAATAATAAAGATTTCCGCTTCAGGGGCCATGAAGTTAAGCGCATAGAAGCTTTTAGCGACGCGGTGTTTGCATTTGCAGTTACGTTGCTTATTGTTTCTTTAGAAGTTCCTAAAAATTTTGAGGAATTGCTCACTGCTATAAAAGGATTTTTTGCTTTCGGCATAAGCTTTTTTTTCCTGATGCTTATTTGGTACGAACAAAATATTTTTTTTCGCCGCTTTGCACTCGATGATTTATGGATCATTTTTTTAAACGGCTGTCTTATATTTATTGTATTGTTTTATGTGTACCCGCTAAAATTTTTATTTAGCTTAATCTTTAATTCCGGTGCTGCGAGCGTGCAAATAGAATCGAGCCAGATGCCAACGCTCATGTATATTTATTGTACCGGCTATATTGTTATTTATCTTCTTTTCTTTTTAATGTATATACATGCATATAACAAAAAAGAAGAACTTGAATTAACCTCAATAGAATTATTTGACACTAAAACAAGAATGTGGGCAAAGCTTATACTTGTGTGCATCGGCATTTTATCTGTATTTGCCGTGTTTATGCTGCCACCTGAAAATGCAGGTCTTGCAGGTTTTGTATTTTTTTTAATTGGGCCTGTGTTCAGCATTTATTATTCTGTACGCGGAAAAAAAAGAAGAATACTATATCAAACAACGGATCAAGAAATTACAGAATAAAATATAGCACATCAGCATAAATGGCCTTTTGTATTCACCACTTTATTATGCACTATTTTTTCTAATTGCTCGGGTTCATCGCAAATTGTTTTTTCAATTTTCAACGTGCAGATGCAATCGTGTAACTGTATAAAAAGTTCAGTAAGTTTTTCCTTTTCTTTTGCATTCAGCTTTGAATTTTTACAATAATAATTTACTTCAAGCTGGCTGTTATCCGGCATTAAAACAATTGTTGTGTATGATGTTGTGCGCATGGTAATATAAAATTATATCAATTCAATTTCCATAATTTATAATGATTGATTGTTGTTGATAAAATGTGCGGATAATTGCTTTCATCTTTCTTAATTAAGCAACATTATTAATCAAATAATAACAATCCATTGAGAAACTTATACAATTACTGACATATTCCTTTATTATAAAATGTAATTTTGCAGCCTAAATTTTACATTATGCCCGGTACAGAATTATATGGTGATGAAGAAAAAAAAGCAATAAAAGATGTAATGCAAACTGGAATTTTTTTCAGGTACAATCATGAAAACCTGCGCAACAACATTTGGAAAGCAAAAGAATTTGAAGATGAAGTAAAAAAAATTACAAAAGCAAAATATGCACATGCTGTTTCAAGCGGTTCAGCAGCGGTTGTTGCGGCATTGGTTAGTGCTGGCATTGGCGCAGGTGATGAAGTAATTGTTCCGCCGTTTACATACGTTGCAACAATTGAAGCGGTATTAATGGTTGGCGCATTGCCTGTGTTTGCAGAAATTGATGAAACGCTTTGTTTAAGCGCTGAAGGAATAAAAAAAGTTATCACACCAAAAACAAAAGGTATTTGTTTGGTGCACATGTGCGGCGGTATGGCAAATATGGATGAAATTATGCCGCTGGTTAAACAGTACAATTTAATATTGGTTGAAGATGCAGGCCAGGCTTTTGGCTCATCGTATAAAGGCACTGCTGTTGGCTTGTTTGGAAAGGCCGGCTGTTACTCTTTTGATTTTTTTAAAATAGCAACTGCAGGTGAAGGCGGCGTGCTGGTAACCAATGATGAAGCTACCTACAAATTAGCCGATTCGTTTTGCGATCATGGGCACGATCATGTTGGAACTAACCGCGGCATGGAGCAACATCCGATAATTGGTTTTAATTACCGCATCAGCGAGCTGCATGCTGCTATTGGCAAAGCGCAAACGGCACGTGTGCCTGAAATCATCAAACGAAATAATAAAAATAAAAAGTTATTGACTGATCTGCTTTCAAAAACAGAAGGCATTTCTTTTGCAACCATTGCTGATGCAGATGGCGATTCTGCAACCTTCTTAAATATGTTTTTGCCCGATACAACAACTGCAAAAGCTGTGGTTGATGAATTAAATAAAGCAGGTGTTGGTGGTTTTAATTATTGGTTCATCAACATGTATCATTTTATTAACCAGTGGAATCATATCAAAGAACTAAAAACTGCATCAAAACTTCTGATAGAAATTTTAGGAGCACCGCAGAATTATAATAATCTTGATCTTCCAAAATCGCAGGAAATTATCGGTCGCCTTATTTCATTCGGCATTCGCTGCACGTGGAAAGAAGATGAAATAAGATCGCTTGCAAAAAATATTATTTCTTGTGTTCAAAAAGTTGTTGTTGCAGAAAAAGTGTAGAACTGTTTAAATTAAAATAAAACATTTTGCACGTTATTTCAACGAAGAGGAAATCTTTTATATTAAACACAGCTTTAGATTTATGAGATGTTTCATTCTTCGACATGATGTTCGTTATTTAAAAATTTAATTTAACAGCTTTAAACTTAAAGTTTAATCAAACCAGTTTAACTATTACCAATGGTTCACAAGAATTTTAAAAACATTGAAAAGATTGTTTTCGGCCGCGGAAGCTTTGATAATATGGCCGGTATTTTATCTGAAAAAAGAAATGACAATGATAAATTCTTTTTGTTTGTTGTTGATAATTATTTTAAAGAAAAAGATCTTTTAAAAAGAATTCCTGCAGAAGCGAATGATGTTATAAAATTGATTGATGTTGATCCGCACGAACCCACAACAGATCAAATAGATGCATTAAGAGATGAAGTGCTGCACTCAAAAGGTTTGCCGGCAGGCGTTATTGGCATTGGCGGCGGAAGTATTATGGATATTGCAAAAGCGGTTTCATTAATGTTTACAAATGAAGGTTCATCCACTTTATACCAGGGTTTAAATCTTATAAAAAAACCAGGCATTTATCATTTGGGTGTGCCAACAATTTCAGGAACTGGCGCCGAGGTTTCAATGACAGCAGTGCTTACAGGCCCTGAAAAAAAGTTAGGTTTAAAATGCGACTGGACTGTTTTCAACCAGGTAATTCTCGATCCGGAATTAATTGCAACCGTGCCAACTGATAAATGGTTATACACCGGCATGGATACTTATATTCATTGCATTGAAAGCGAAAATGGTATTTTAAATAATGCTTTCAGTCATGCATATGCAGAGCAATCTTTAAAATTATGCAGGGAAATTTTTTTAGGTGATAAAGCCGGTCAAACGCCGGAGAACGATGATAAATTAATGGTGGCAAGTATGATGGGCGGATTAAGTTTAACGTATTCTGAAGTGGGTGTTTGCCATGCATTGAGTTATGGCTTATCAAAAATTTTGCATGAAAAACATTGTTATGCAAACTGTTTGGCGTTTCAGCATTTAGAAGATTTTTATGCTGAAGGTGTTAGTGAATTAAAACAAATGTTGAAGCAACACAATGTTTCTTTGCCGCAAAATTTAAGTAAGCAATGGAACGATGAAACAATAACTGCAATGGCACAGATAGCTTATAATTTAACACACATGTGGAACCACGCTGTTGGCCCCAATTGGAAAGAAAAAATTACAATTGATACAATTAAAGATTTGTATAAAAGATTATAACATGAGCAATAAAAAAATAAAAGTTGGCAATATTGAATGCGGGGCTGATCAGTTGTTTTTAATTTCTGGCCCGTGTGTTATTGAAGAAGAATCTATCATGATGCGCACTGCAGAAAAATTAAAAGAAGTAAGTGCAAAATTGAACATTCCAATCATTTATAAATCATCTTTTTCAAAAGATAACAGAAGCAGTTTGCAATATTATAACGGCCCGGGTTTGGATGAAGGCATGAAAATTCTTGCCAAAATAAAAGAGCAGTTTGGGTTTAGTTTGTTAACCGATATTCATTATCCGGATCAGGCTGCACCTGTTGCAGCAGTTTGTGATGTGTTGCAAATTCCTGCTTATTTATGCATGCAAACCGGTTTAATGGTGGCTGCTGCAAAAACAGGAAAAGTGATCAATATAAAACACGGTCAATTTCTTGCACCTGAAAACATGAAGCATCCTGTTGGCAAATGCAACGAAGCAGGCAACGACCAAATAATACTAACTGAACGTGGTTATACAATGGGTTATAATGATCTGGTGGTTGATCCGAGAGCTTTTTATCACATGGGCAAATTGGGTTATCCTGTTGTGTTTGATATTACGCATTCCATCCGCAAATATGGCATTCCAAGTGCTGATGCAAAAGGCGGAGCAAGAGAATTTTTACCTGTTTTAAGCAGAGCAGGCGTTGCTTCTGGTGTTGATGGAATTTTTATTGAAACACATCCTGATCCGGCTTGTGCTTTATGCGATGCAGCCAGCCAGTTATCTGTTTATGATTTAGAAGAATTTTTAAAACCATTATTAGAATTACATGCTGTTGAATTAAAGTACAGGCAAGCATAAAATTTATCTTAAAAGCCATCAATTTTTTTGATGGCTTTTTTTTGCTTAACAATTGTAAATTGCTAAGCGCATCATCAATAAAAAGAATAGAATTAATGAACAACGATTTTTCGTTCAAACAATATTTTGAAGGAATTTTTGTAACAGAAATTGCTGCATTGCAAGAAAAGCTTACACACATAAAAGCTTTTGTTTTTGATTGGGATGGTGTTTTTAATGATGGACGAAAAAATATTGAAGGGCACAGCAGTTTTAGCGAAACAGATTCAATGGGCATTAACATGATGCGGTTTAGTTATTATCTGCAACATCAGCAACTGCCTGCATCAATAATTTTAACCGGCGAAAATAACCAGCTTGCTATTTCATTTGCACAAAGAGAAAATTTTCATTCAGTGTATTACAAAATGCCGGATAAAAAAAAAGCATTAGATCATTTATGCAACAACTTTAAAATTGCTGCTGCAGAAGTTTTATTTGTGTTTGATGATGTGCTTGATTTTTCTGTTGCGCAACTCGCAGGCATCAGGTGTATGGTGGCGCATCCTGCCAATAATTTACTTAAAAAATTTGCCATAGAAAATAATTTGGTTGATTATATCACCAAACACAATGGCCACAATAATGCATTGCGCGAAGTTGCAGAATTAACGATGGCGCTTGCCGGTAATTTTGATGTTACGATAGAAAACCGCATGCATTATTCTGAAGCCTATCATAAATATATTGAACGAAGAAAAAACATTTCAACTAAAAGTTTTATCATTAAAGAACAGCACGTAATTGAAGATATTAAAGTATGATTATTGGAATAATTCCGGCAAGATATGCCAGCACAAGATTTCCGGGCAAGCCGCTGATAAACATAAATGGAAAATCAATGTTGCAGCGGGTGTATGAACAATCTTTAAAAAGCAAATCATTAGCAAAAGTAGTTGTGGCAACAGATGATGAACGCATTGCTGATCACGTAAAAAAATTTGGTGGTGAAGTTGTGCTTACAACAGCGGATCATGCCAGCGGAACTGACCGTTGTTATGATGCCGCAAAGCAATTAAATGCCAACTTTGATTATATAATAAATATTCAGGGCGATGAACCATTTATTGCGCCCGAACAAATTGATGAATTGGCCGCGGTTTTGAATAATAAAGATGTTGAACTGGCAACGCAAATGATTGCAGTTAACAGCAATGAAATATTGTTTGATACAGGCGAAGTAAAAATTGTACTGAACCAAAATAATGAAGCTTTATATTTTAGCCGCACTGTAATTCCGTTTATAAAAAATATTGATGAAAAAGAATGGCACAAACATCATACTTATTACAGGCATGTAGGCATGTATGCTTACAGAAAAGATATTCTTGAAAAAATAACAGCGCTGCCGGTATCTTCTTTAGAAAAAGCAGAATCGCTTGAACAATTGCGCTGGCTTGAAAACGGTTTTACCATAAAATGTGTTGTTACGAAGTATGAAAGCCATTGCATAGATACACCCGAAGATGTTGAGAAAGTACTGCAACTATTAAATAAGTAATTATTATTCTTTATAACCTGAACAATAAGAAAAGCGAACGCGTAACCGTTCGCAAATAATTGTTATGTTAATCGAAAATTTTAATAGCACAATTAATGTTTGGATCGAAATTGTTCAGCAGTATAATTTTAAACTGCTGTGCGCAAAACCAGGCGCAAATAGTTGGTCGATAGGGCAGGTATGCATGCATCTTATAAACGATACAAATTGGTTTATTGAACAAATTAAAATCTGCGCATCCAGCAACAGCAATGCAAATGAAACTATGCTGCCGGTTGCACAAACTATGTTTATAAATAATTCTTTTGCTGATGAAAGATTCGCCAATGCTGCAAACAGCAACATACCTCAGCCTGAAAGCAAAAAACAATTGTTGCTGCTGTTTTTAAATCTCAAAAAAAATATGAATGAAGCGGCAGGGCAAATTGAAATAAACACATCAAAAGGCAAAACAAAACATCCCGGTTTAAATTATTTTAATGCAAATGAATGGCTGCAATTTGCTGAAATGCATTTGCGCCATCATCTTAAACAAAAAGAAAGAATAGAAAATTTTTTTAAACAGATTTAATGTCATCAAAAAAAATTCAACATCTTCAACATGCGCAGCATGAGATTTGATTACACTTATAAGTGTACAATAATCTTATCTGAAATCTTATGCCGCAAAAACAAACACCACCACTTACTGGCAAAGTGCAATTTGGAGATTTAAGAAGAACGGAGCCGCTTACAAGATCATTTGGTTATGAACGCGGCCAGCCGGTTGACCGCTATTATATACATAAATTTCTTACAAAGTATGCTGCAGATATTAAAGGCAATGTTGTGGAAATTGGAGACGACCGGTATACACGTGAGTTTGATAATAAAAATATAACCCGTTCTGATGTGCTTGACCAGGATCATCCTGATTCTGATCCAACCATTATTGCCGATCTTGCCAATGCAGATAATGTTGCATCTAACAATTTTGATTGCATCATTATCATTCAAACATTACAGTTTATTTATGATGTGCATGCTGCTGTGCATACGCTTCATCGCATTCTTAAGCCTGGCGGTGTTGTGCTTTGCTCAGTGCCTGCGCTCAGTGCTATTTGCCGTTATGATATGGATCGCTGGGGCGATTATTGGCGCTTTACCAGTGCTGCCGTTCAACGTCTTTTTAAGGATAATTTTTCGCCTGGTGATGTTGATGTTCAGGCGTATGGAAATGTGCTTTCTGCCACAGCTTTTTTATATGGTATGGCGGCAGAAGATCTCACTGCTGAAGAACTTGATTTTATTGATCGGGATTATGAAGCACTTATTACGGTGCGGGCAGTAAAAGCATGAAGTACAAGATTAGTAAACGATTAATCTGCATTAACATTATAAATTATGATTGATAAAAATAAAGACGATTATGATGTTGAAAGATTTATTAATGCGCAACGCACAGATTTTACAATTGCGTTAAATGAAATAAAACGAGGAAGGAAGCAAAGCCATTGGATGTGGTACATCTTTCCGCAAATAAAAGGTTTAGGTTTTAGTTCAACTTCAAAATATTATGCAATAAAAAATTTAGATGAAGCAACTGCTTTTTTAAACGATGATATTTTAGGTAAGCGACTGATTGAAGTTTGCAATGCACTACTTGCGCTTGAAACAAATGATGCACACAAAATATTTGGCAGCCCTGATGATATAAAATTAAGATCGAGCATGACGTTGTTTGCAGAAGTTAAAAATGCGGACATAATTTTTCAGAAAGTGCTGGATAAATTTTTTAGTGGGAAAAAAGATGAAAGAACGTTACAGTTGCTGCATGTTCGGTAACAATTTTCAGAATACGTTGTTTACATCACTCAACACCTTTTACCAATGTTTGAATTTTATATAAAGATTTTGATGCAGTGATAAATAATACATCTTTATGCTTGCCGCCAAAACATAAGTTGGCTGTCCATTTCTCAGGCACATTAATATGATCAATTTTTTTACCTGCTGAATCATACACTGTAACACCATTGCCAGTAATATAAATATTGCCTTTATTGTCAATCGTCATTCCATCAGATGCTTCATTAATAAACAAAGTTTTATTTTTTAAAGAACCATCTTGTTGTATATCGTAACGAAACGTTTTCCAAACACCCATATCTGCCACATACAAATGTTTGCCATCAGGTGTTCCAACAATACCATTTGGTTTTTTAACGGTGCTATCAACCAATATCAATTCTTTTTTTCCGGGCGGCAAATAGTAAAGTTTTTCTCCATGCAAGTTGAAATCAGCATGTTGCCTTGTCCAATAATCGCGTTGAAAATATGGATCGGTTAAATAAATGCCACCGGTTAAGCGATTTACCCAAACATCATTTGGCCCATTTAAAATATAACCATTATAGTTGTTTACAAGAACAGTGATTTTTTTGTTGGGTGAAATGGAAATCAATTCATCATGTTCATCAGCGCAGCTAATTAAATTTCCGTTTGCATCAAAATACATTCCGTTACTTCTGCGTGATGGATAAAGAAAAACGGAGAGTTTTCCTGATGTATCATATTTCCATATTTTGTTGTTTGGCTGATCAGTAAAAAATACATTGCCATTTTTATCGCATGAAGCGCCTTCAGTAAATTTAAAATTGCTGTCTATCAAAATAAGCTTTGCATCTTTTGCAATAACCTGTGCTTTTAATGTTATAATAAAAAATAACAACGCAAACAACAAGCATAATTTTTTCATGTTGAAAAAGTACATAAGAATTTTTATTGAGTTTATAAATTATTAGAATTATACCTGCTGCATCTTATTTATTTTCGATAGATGAATAACACTTTTCATGCGGAAAAATTCTTTAAAAATCTTTATCTGAATTTCAATGAAAGAAAAATTGATTTGGTAATTAATGCGATGACTGACGATGTGCAATGGGCAAACGGAATGGATGGTGGTTATGTATATGGTCATGATGGTGTTCGTGCATATTGGACAAGGCAATTCACATTAGTAAATTCAAACGTTACGCCATTAGAAATTGATGAAGAAAATAATGTTGCAAAAATTAAAGTACACCAGGTTGTTTATGATGTAAATGATAATCTTTTATCAGACGATATTGTTTATCATTATTTTACTTTGAAAGATAGATAAGATTGCAAGGTTTGATATTGGCGATAATCATTCGGCAAAATAATTCCTACCTTAGCCTTGCTTGCAATGACGCAAAAAGAACTTCATAACGAACGATTAATTAAAGAAGCAAACGAAGCACAAATTCGTGCACACACACGCCGCCATTTTTTAAAAGAATGTGCAATGGGTTTTGGCGGATTAGCGTTGGGTTCTTTATTACAAGCTTGCGGTTCATCAACCAATAATAATTATCAGATTGCATACGATCCTGCACATCCCTTAGCACCAAAATTGCCGATGTTTCCTGCACGTGCAAAGAATATAATTTACTTACACATGGCTGGTGCACCATCTCAGTTGGAGTTGTTTGATTACAAACCTGAACTTGCAAAATTGGATGGACAATTATGTCCGCCAAGTTTGGTTGAAGGCAAACGTTTTGCATTTATTCGCGGCATACCAAAAATGTTAGGGCCGCAGGCAAAGTTTGCGCAGTATGGACAAAGCGGCGCATGGGTAAGCGATCACATGCCGCATCTTGCATCAATTGTTGATGAATTAAGTTTTTTAAAAGCCTGCACAACCGATCAGTTTAATCATGCGCCTGCACAATTGTTGGTGCACACAGGTGGCCCGCGTTTGGGCAGACCAAGCATTGGAAGTTGGGTTACGTATGGACTTGGGAACAGAAAATCAAAACCTGCCTGGCTTTGTTGTATTAACGAGTGGCGGTAAATTTCCTGATGCCGGTAAAAGTGTTTGGGGCAGCGGATTTTTACCAAGTGTTTATCAGGGAGTGCAATGCAGAAGTGTTGGTGATCCAGTGTTGTTTATAAATGATCCTGCGGGTATGAATCGTGATTTGCGCAAAGCTTCTATTGATGCTATTAATAAAGTAAACGAAGAAGAATATAAAGAATATAACGACCCTGAAATTCTTTCACGCATTTCGCAATATGAAATGGCGTATCGCATGCAAATTGAAGCGCCTGAAGTGATGAACATTAAGGATGAGCCGCAATACATTCATGATATGTATGGCACAAAACCCGGCGAAGCTTGTTTGGCAAATAATATTTTGCTCGCAAGAAAATTAGTTGAAAAAGGTGTTCGTTTTGTACAAATTTTTGATTGGGGTTGGGATAGTCATGGCACGGATGCGAGTCTTGCAATTGATATTGGCTTTATTAATAAATGCCGGCAGGTTGACAGATGCGCTACTGCTTTAATTCTTGATTTAAAACAACGCGGCTTGCTTGAAGAAACGCTTGTTATTTGGGGCGGAGAATTTGGAAGAACACCGATGATGGAAAATCGTGAAGGCAAACAAAATCCTTTCAAAGGCCGCGATCATCATGTAGATGCATTTACGATTTGGATGGCTGGCGGCGGCATTAAAAAAGGCGCTGTGTATGGTGAAACAGATGAGATTGGTTATTATCCCATCAACGGCAAAGTAACTGCGTTCGATATACAGGCAACTATATTAAATCAACTTGGATTCGACCATGCAAAATTTACTTACGAGTTTCAGGGAAGACCTTTCAGATTAACTGATGTTTCAGGAAAAGTGATTGAGGAAATTGTGGGGTGATATTAGCTGTTAGCCATTAAATGCATTTCTTACTTTTGAAAAAAAAATTTGGCAACCCATCATAAAATAATAAATGGAGACAGCAGGCAGATGATTGAAGTGCCTGATAACTCTGTTCATCTTGTTATTACTTCACCACCTTACTGGCAGCTCAAAGATTATGGCTCAGATAATCAAATTGGATTTCACGATACGTATGAAAATTATATCAATAACCTCAATTTAGTTTGGAAAGAATGTTACCGCAAATTGTACGATGGTTGCAGATTATGCATAAATATTGGCGATCAGTTTGCGCGTTCAGTTTATTATGGGCGATATAAAGTGATTCCAATTCGTGAAGAAATTATTAAGTTTTGCGAGAACATTGGCTTCGATTATATGGGCGCCATCATTTGGCAAAAAGTAACAACAAGTAATACAACAGGTGGTGGCGTTCAAATGGGTTCATATCCTTATCCAAGAAATGGAATTTTAAAGTTGGATTATGAGTTCATTCTCATTTTTAAAAAACTTGGAATAGCTCCAAAACCAACAAAAGAAGAAAAAGAACTTTCAAAGATGACGGCTGAAGAATGGAATACATTTTTCGCAGGTCATTGGAATTTTGCAGGTGTAAGACAAGACAATCATATTGCGATGTTTCCTGAAGAATTACCAAGGCGTTTGATAAAAATGTTTTCATTCGTTGGTGATACCATTCTTGATCCGTTTGCAGGAAGCGGAACAACAAATCTTGCTGCAAAAAATCTTGGAAGAAATTCAGTCGGTTATGAAATTAATGAAGAATTTATTCCTGTGATTAAACAAAAATTAGAAGTTTATAAAAGTAAAATTCACGAGAGATACGAATTTTTAAAACAAAAAACTTTCACAATTGATTTTAAAAAAGAAATTGAAAAACTCCCATATATATTTAAAGATCCTCATACTCTTAATAATAAGGTTGACATAAAAAAATTACAATTTGGAAGTAAGATTGATAAAAATGGCTCAACACAACGTGAAGAATTTTTTACTATAAAAGAAGTTATAATCCTGAAAAAATCAGATTAAGCAATGGTTTAACAATAAAACTTCTTGGAATAAAGGAAGATCCAATAATTAATGGCGAGGCAACAAAATTTCTTATTGAAAAAACAAAAGGCAAAGCGTGTCTTTCTCAAATATGACAATGTGAAGTACGATAAAGAAAACAATTTGCTTTGTTATTTCTATCTTGAAAATAAAACTTTCATTAATGCACACTTAATCAAAAATGGTTTAGCGCAAGTGGATAATCAAACAGATTTCAAGTACAAAGAAAAATTCAATAAACTCAACGAAGCTTTTGCAAATGAAAACAATCAAAATACCAAACAATGATATTTTAAATCTGCTCGAAACAGAAGCTTCATCTTTTCCAAAATACGCAACACAAATTTTAAATCTTGCCAATCAAAATGCACAAGGCACAAGACCTTCCGTTGTAGGTCAAATGAGCGAATTGATTCAGGAATTTAAAGGCAATAAAATTAAAGATTGGGAAGAATGGTATTTAAACAAACACCCTAAAGCAATATCAATAGCGGCAAATAAAATCTTTGAAATGGTAAACAATTTTAAAGATGTAATGACGCAAATTGATAAAGCAATGGTTGAACGATGGGTTAAAGACCTTGTGGTGATTAAAACGTTTGTAGGTTTAAAATTTCAAGAAGCGATATTAAAAACTGTCGCAAACTTTTTTACAACTGACTACCGTTTGGCAAAGCCTGAAGAAGAATCAACAGGCATTGATGGATTTATAGGCGACAAACCTGTAAGCATTAAGCCAATAACTTATGAAATAAAAAAATCACTTGCCGAAATTATCGAGGCGCCAATTATCTTTTATGAAAAAGTAAAAGATGGAATAAAAATTACGTTTGATGATAAAATGATTGCATAAATACAAGTGCTGAAAAAGCACAGAACTAATAATAAAATGATACGCCATATTAACTTGGTATCGATTTAAGAAGAACATTATAAGAGCTTTATAACAAGTAATAAAAGAGCTTAGATTTGGCAAAACAATTTTAATTGAACAGACGAAACTTTATTCAATTAACCGGCGCATCACTTGCATCGCTTATCATTTCAGAATATGTAAAAGCAGAAGGCAAAAAAGTAAGCTTAATGCAAATGCCTGATGAAGTAAAAATTCGTTCAGGCGATGTTGATTATGCTTTACAATCATCCGATAAACAAACATGGGCTTTCAGAGATGTTATTGTTAAACTAAAAAATACAAAAGATTCCGTTGCTGTGTTTGTGCATTCACCAACATTGGCATTGCAGGAAGTGCAGCTTTCATGGAAAATTCCCGCAACAAAAAATGCAGTTGTTTTAGGCGATGCGTATGAACGCACTTATGGAAATATAAGCTGGCAACAAATTAATTGCAACAAAAAAATTACCCTGGTATTGTGTTGAACATGATGATAATAACACAATTTGTTTTGGTGTAAAAACAGGTTGCAGTGCTATTTGTTACTGGCGTGTTGCAGATAATAACCTGCAATTAAATTTTGATATAAGAAACGGCGGCAGCGGTGTGCAGCTTGGCGGCAGAATGTTGAACGCAGCGGAAATTGTTACTACAAAAAATGATGCTGATGAAAATGCGTTTGCAACTGTTCGCCGTTTTTGCAAACAAATGTGTGATAAGCCAAGAACAGTTGCGCAACCTGTTTATGGCATCAATGATTGGTATTTTGCTTACGGGAATAATTCTGCTGATTTAATATTGCAACATACATCGTTGCTTGCACCTTTAATCACCAACACATCAAACAAACCTTTTTCTGTTATTGATGATGGCTGGTCGCAGGGCACTGATTATACAAAGCCGAATGATAAATTTCCAGACATGCCGAAGCTTGCTGGCCAAATAAAAAATTTAGGTATGCGGCCAGGCTTATGGACAAGGCCTTTATTAGCCAGGCCAGATGAAAGTAAAAAAATATTAGCACCGAATTTTCAAAACGATAATAAAGATGATGGCGCAACACTCGACCCAACCATTGAAGAAAATATTCAACGCGTAAAAAACCTTTTTCAGCTTGTATAAACAATGGGGTTTTGAAATGGTAAAGCATGATTATACAACGTTTGATATTTTTAGTAAATGGGGTTTTGAAATGAATGATAAGATGACTGAAGAAGGCTGGCATTTTAATGATACATCAAAAACCAATGCAGAAATTATTTTGTATTTATACCGTTCCATTCGTGAAGCGGCTGGTGATATGTATTTGATTGGTTGCAATACCATCAGTCATTTATCGGCAGGCATGTTTGAATTGAACAGAATTGGTGATGATACAAGCGGAAAAGATTGGAGCCGCACAAAAAAAATGGGCGTAAATACAATGGGTTTCAGAATGGTGCAACACAAAACTTTTTATGAAGCAGATGGAGATTGTGTTGGATTAACAACTGCAATTTCATGGGAGAAAAATAAGCAATGGATGCAATTGCTTGCACAAAGCAGTGCGCCGCTATTTATTTCTGCACAACCTGAAGCAGTTGGCGCAGAACAAAAACAATTCATCAAACAATGTTTTGCTGATGCATCAAAACCACAACCAATTGGTGAACCATTGGATTGGTTAAATAATCCGTTTCCATCAAAATGGAAATTGGATAATAAGGTTGTTGAGTTTGATTGGGATTGATTTAATGTTCTTTTTCTCTTGAAAGAAAAAGAACCAAAAAGTTCAAGAACAAATGATATTCAACACATTCGTTCACACGCCTTGATTGAGCTTTTGTAATATTGATTTTTCAGCAGTTGAGCGTTAATGATTTTTGTAAATTATTTTTTATTGCTGATAATTATTTAAATGCTGAAGGGCTGCCGGATTGAAGTGGAAAGCCCGCAGCGAAGCGAGGACTTGTAACGAAAAGCCGGAACCGCAGCATCATATTTAGATGAACGATGAGAGCCCCAAAAAGCAATTTTATAAGTTTAACTATTAAGTTTTTTGATTTAAATAATCTATGATTTTTAATAATCATTAAATAACTTTCGCGAAAATAATAACGATTGAAACGACGACATTTTATTCAAACTGCCGCATCTGCGTCAACCGCATTAATGCTTGCATCTTTAGAAAGTTTTGCAAAACCACAATCAATAAAAAATATGAAATCAGGATTTCAATTAAAAATTCTTGCCACGAATTGGGGCTTTGAAGGAACCATGGATGAATTTTGTGCAAAGGCAAAAAAGGATGGTTATGATGGCATTGAAAACTGGTGGCCCACAGAAAAAAAAGATCAGGATGATTTATTCAACGCTTTAAAAAAATATGATCTTGAAGTTGGTTTTTTAACCGCAGGTCATGAAAGCAATTTTAATGATCATTTTAAAACTTTTACCAACATGATTGATGCGGCTGCAAACAACACCGTGCAAAAACCATTGTATATAAATTGCCATTCAGGAAGAGATTATTTTTCTTATGAGCAAGGCAAAACTTTTATTGATTATACGACCCAACTTGCAAAAGCAACGGGTATAAAAATTTGTCATGAAACACATCGTTCAAGATTATTGTATTCATCATCTGTTGCACGGCATTATATTGAAACTATTCCTGAACTGCGTGTAACATTTGATGTATCGCATTGGTGCAATGTGAGCGAAACTTTATTGGAAGATCAGCCCGAAACAGTTGACCTTACTTTGCAAAGAGTTGATCATATTCATGCACGCATCGGTCACCAGGAAGGGCCGCAGGTGAATGATCCAAGAGCACCTGAATGGAAGAATGCAGTTGATGCACATTTTGCCTGGTGGGATAAAGTGATCGAAATAAAAAAACAAAAAGGAGATGTGCAAACCATATTAACTGAATTTGGTCCGCCGACATACATGCCTACATTGCCATACACACAACAACCATTGGCAGATCAATGGGCAATTAATGTTTATATGAAAGATTTGTTGAGGAAGAGATATAGTTGAGCTGCGAGGTTTGAGCTGTGAGCTACGAGCAAAAAACTTTAAACCAAAATAATATGAGAAATTTCAAAGAGCTTAAAATCTGGCAGAAAGGTTTTGAAATTGCTGTTGATGCGTATAAACTTGTTGAAGCCTTTCCAAAATCAGAAAAATTTTCATTGGCTCAACAAGTGACGAGAGCAGCCGCATCAATTCCATCAAATATCGCTGAAGGCAGCAGCAGAAGAAGCGAAAAAGACTATTATCGTTTTATTGAAATTTCATTGGGCTCTTCATTTGAATTAGAAACGCAATTATTAATTGCGAAAGCTGTAAAATTTGGTGATGAAAATGTCCTCAATCAAACGCTTGGAAAAATCGATGAAGAGCAAAAAATGCTCATGGCTTTTGCTAATAAACTTTCAACTTAATTAACTTGCTCGCAGCTCAAAGCTCATAGCTCGCCGCTTTTTATGTCAGAATTTATTGGTCATTTTCATGTTGCATTAATTCATTTGCCGATTGGTATTTTATTAATTGCATTGTTGTTGTTATGGCTGCAGAAAAATGAGAAATACAATATTTCATATCCGGTTATAAAAATCATTTTATTGATTGGCGTTTTATCTGCACTGCTTTCATGCATTACAGGCTATGTTTTATCAACAACAGATAATTATGAAAAGCCACTTGTTATTTGGCATATGTGGATGGGCATTGCACTTGCCCTTGCATCTATGTTTTTATACATGAAAGTTGCAAGAAGTGAATTTGACTTTCTTTATAAAATTCTTACTGTTAGTGTTTTGATTTTAATAATTGTTACCGGGCATTTAGGTGGTTCATTAACGCATGGCAGCGATTATATTTCTTTCAATTTTAATACTGATAAAAATGATACAATAAAAATAAAGCCGCTTATAAATGTTGAAGAAGCAAAAGTGTACGACAGTATTGTTCAACCAATTTTTCAAACAAGATGTTATTCGTGTCACAGTTCTAAAAGACAAAAAGGAGGATTGCGTTTAGATAGATTTGATTTGATGTTGAAAGGTGGAAAAGATGGAAAAATAATTATGCCTGGCAACGCTGATAACAGTGATATGATAAAAAGAATTTTGTTGCCTGATGAAGATGATAAACACATGCCACCACGAGAAAAACCGCAGCTATCAGATTCGCAAATTGCATTGCTGCACTGGTGGATTGAAAACGGCAGATGATACTTTGAGAAAAGTAAAAGAAATGCCGCAACCGGATCCAATTAAAGGTTATTTGTTAGCGCTGCAGGTGGGACATGAAGAACATAAATTACCTGCAAATGTTCCATTAGCGCCTGTTGAAAAAGCAGATGATAAAGCTGTTCAAAAATTAAAAGACAAAGGTGTTATTGTTTTACCGGTTGCTCAAAACAGTAATTATTTAAGCGCAAACTTTGTTACTGCAACAAATGTTACTGACAAAGATTTTGCATTGTTGCTTCCATTAAAAAAACAATTGGTTTGGTTGAAATGCGGTGATACAAAAATCGGCGATAGTGCATTATCGTTTATTGCACAATGCAGCAACATTACTTTTTTACAATTAGATAATACTTTAATAACAGATAAAGGTTTGCAGAAACTTTCACCATTAAAGCAATTGCAATCATTAAATATTGTGGGTACAAATATTACTGTTGAAGGATTGAAGACTTTAAAAAATTTGAATCTACTGCAATCAATTTATGTTTATCAAACAAAAATTTATAAAGCAGATTTTGCTCAATTGCAAAAAGATTTTCCAAAAGTGATGATTGATTCCGGCGGTTATAATGTGCCTTTATTTCCTGATGATACTGTTGTGTTAAAGGCACCGATGAATAAATAAACCTTGAATTTAAAAAGTTTCCCGCAAATACAATCGCTTAAACGTCATGCCCAACTTGATTGGGCATCTGAACCAAGATTTTATTGATGTTTAGATAGAAAGAATCAAAACTATTAAAGTAGATTTCCGCCTTCGCGGAAATGACGCATAAGAGGATTATTGTTGCTGAATTCAAAAAAGTTTGAGAACTAAAAACTATTTCCCTTTAAAATTTGCTTTTCGTTTTTCTAAAAAAGCACTTGCGCCTTCTTTTACATCTTCAGTTGAAAAACATTCGCCAAATTTTTTTATTTCAAAATCATAACCTTGTTGTGTATGATCAAAATTGTTTATCACTTCAATAATTTTTGCAATTGCAAGCGGTGCTTTGGTATGAATGGTTTGCAGGATTTCTTTTGTTTCATCCAATAACTTTTTTTGAGAAACAACTTTGTTTACCATGCCGTAGGTTTCTGCATCATCGGCTTTAATCATTTCGCCTGTCATAATAAATTGCATTGCCCTGTTTCTGCCAATCAATTGCGTTAAACGTTGTGTGCCGCCATAACCTGGTATCAATCCTAAATTCACTTCTGGCTGACCAAATTTTGCATTATCACTTGCAATAATAAAATGACAAGCCAGCGCTAACTCGCAACCACCACCTAAAGCAAAGCCATTTACTGCGGCAATAATTGGCTTTGGTGAATTTTCGATTTTATCAAAAACAGTTTGCTGACCTTTTCTTGCAAGCTCTTCTCCTGATGTTGAATCTAACTTTAAAAATTCACTTATATCTGCGCCAGCAACAAATGCTTTTTCTCCTGTTCCTGTTATGATGGCTGATTTTATTTCATTGTTGTTATATACTTCATCAATTGCTGCGCTTAATTCTTCAATCACAGTTTTATTTAATGCATTTAATTTTTCAGGACGATTAATAGTGATGATAAAAATATTATCTTCTAAAGATGTGAGTAGTGTTTGATAATTCATTTTTTATTTTTTGGATTGCGAATTTTATCAAGTTCGGAAATATCTAAAAAATCTTTATCACGTCGTGCACTTAATTTCATTTCTATTAAAACTTTGTAAGAAACAAAGTTCATCCAAATATCATTTTCAATTTGAAGTGTTTCTTTTTCAGCATACGCTTTTTCAAAACTCATATTGCTGCTAAAAAAAGTTAGAAAATCAATCGAGGCATCATAAGGGCCAATTGTTGCTTTGAAAAGTTGGGTGAAATCTTCTTCGTAAAGTGGTGCGACTTCCTGTTCCGAATAATTCATGCATATCAAAGTTTGAATAAAAACATCACGATTTTTATTTGTTGGTTCAAGCCATACATCCATATCTCTTGTGTTTCTGTTATACCCGTAATAGTTTACAGCATAGCCACCAACAAGTAAATATTTTAAATTGTTCTTTGAAGCACAGGTAAGAAAGAGCAAGAACTCATTGTTTAAAAGATCCATCGTGAATCATTATACTTCTTTTTTGTGAAGGATGTTTATGTAATTTATTGGTAAGCTGTTGCATTTTTAATAATGCTGCAAATCTTTCTTGCGGTGTGCTATTTCTCATTAATTCAAGATGATATAATTCCTGCTCTTCAAACGTTTTAAATATTTTTATTGTCCTTTCGCCCATACACAAATTTAAAAGCTTCTATTTTCTCTAACCCATTCATAAATATAATCTGCAATTTCTTTTGTGTTTGTACCCGGTGAAAATAACTTTCCAACGCCCATTGCATGCAATTCTTTCACGTCATCTTCAGGAATTATTCCGCCGCCTGTAACCAATACATCATCCATTTCTTTTTCTTTCATCAAGTGCATAATTTTTGGAAAAACCGTCATGTGTGCGCCGCTTAAAATGCTTATTCCTATTGCATCAACATCTTCCTGTAATGCAGCGTTAACAACCATTTCAGGTGTTTGCCGCAAGCCTGTATAAATTACTTCCATGCCTGCATCACGTAATGCGGTTGCAATAATTTTTGCTCCGCGATCATGACCATCCAATCCAACTTTTGCAACCAAAACACGAACGGGACGGTTTAATATTTTACTCATGCAATCGCTTTATCAAACAAAAATAAATAATGTTGAATGATGGAAGTATAAATAGATTGAATCACAGCTATATTTCAAAACCGGTTGGAAATAACAAACTGGTTTGAATTGAAAACGAAGATGCCATGAAAAACATCAGTACAAGGGAGTGACACAACCGTGATGCCACAAAGTGCAACTGCTTGAAACCAATAAATTTTTAATCTTCGCGGTTCATTTGCTCCTTTTTATAAGCCATTATAAAAACAGCACCAAGGTTTTTAAACGGCGGAACATAATCGTCAAAATATTCCTGGTGGGAAACCGTTCTGCCAATCACCTTCCACAATGCAGGCCAGTTAAGATCTTTGCCCTGCCTTAATTGTTCAACAATAATATTTATCATCGGCCCATTTATAGTTCCACTTCCTGTTTGACGCGAAGAAATTATTTGTGCCGTGGGGCATTCTTTTAAAACACGATCTAAAAACTGGTATGCACCGCAACTGCCCAACAAAACAAGCTTGCCTGATGTATCGAGCTTATCTAAAGTCGAGTTAAGATAATAACTATGGCCGCGATGAATAATCATCGATGGATGAATGTCGTTATCAATTAAATAATCGCCAAGCGCAAGTTGTGCATCTTCATCCTTTGAAGTTTCATCGTCTAATGGCCGGTTTGAATAAATTTTTACAGGAACACCTTTGGTTGATGAAACTGTAACCCACTGGTTGTTTGAAGTTATGCGCCAGTTTGCATTTCTGAAATTGCTTAAGAAAGCATTAAAAATATTGTTGCCATCTTTATCACCATAAAAAAATTGCTGAATAATAATTCTGCCGCTATCATCACGCATTAATTTATTGGGCATAAAATATACCGGCGGAATACCAAGAGTTGCCGCAACATCAACATGATTAGAACTATCCATTGAAAGAAACAGCGTGTTTAAAATATTATAAATGTCTGCTGCTTTTTTATTGCCTGTTTGTTGGGCTTGCTGTAAATTATATTGAACCTGGTTTAATATAAGATTGTGAATTGCTTTGTCGTTTATACTTGCATAAGAATCGGCAACATCAACTGCATCTTCAAGCGTGGTTGATTTTTCAAGGCCGTTTACAAAAGCTTTCATCAGCACTTCAGCATTGCCTTTATCCATACGTTTTAAAAAATCGTCGAGCGTATTATAATTAGCAGCCATTTTTATCCATTTTCTGAAATGATCAAAACGCACACGCATCAGTAAACTATCGCCGCCTTTTGATGTTTTCATTTGTTTCCAGATGAACGGATAAACACCATGCGTATAACTGCTGGTATAAATTTCATCTTCGGTCATTACAGCTAAATAATATAATTCTTCGGGCGAAAGATTTTCGATTTTTTTGAAACGAATATTATCCGGCGATTCATGCAAACCATTAATTACGTTTACATAAGTTTCTTTGGCTTTATCTGCCAGTTTTGTTTGCAATGCCGTTAATGAAAGTGGTGTATCTCTGCGGCGCACTCTATCAGCATAATCAATTTCTGTTTTAACCAATAAAGAATAATATTTTGTTTCATCACGCAGTGCAGCTTCCACATCATCAAAACTTATTTTACCTGAATATAAATTATCTAAAAAAGGAAAGAACATGCGGCCTTCGCTCATTTTTGAAACGTGCACAATAAGCTGCACCAAACTATCAGGATTGTTTTGAATGCGCTCTGCCAATTTATTGGATGCGGCCGCATAAGTATAAACATCATCGGGCCTTTTATGCGCTGCAACAATTATAAGGCTGTCGGCATAAGAAAGCTCCGGATGCTGGCTTAAAACACGCATTGTACGTTCAGGATGATCGCTGCAAACTTTTAGTAATAAAAAATCTTTGCACTGCGCTATTCCTTCATTTTCACTAAAGCTTACAGAGTTTACCAAAATATCTCCTGCATCAAAAGAATGTGTTTTTATTTCAGGAAGAATAGATTGTTTTTGTTCATCTAAAGCCATGCAATTTTTAAAACCTGAAATTATTTCTATTAAAACAGGAGATTTTAAAGTTTGATATTTATAACCAACCAAAAATTTTTCGAGGCATTCATTTAACCCGCGCAGGTAACGGATTTTATCATTGTTATCGGTTAATTTACTTGCTTCAATTTCATTTTGCAAATCATCAACCTGGTTGGTAAGTGCATCGTTAATGCGATTGTTTAATGCATCATTATCTGCAGGTTTAAACATATCATCATACACGCCATCAGCATTCTCGATGCGTTTTTGCGTACTGTCGATCTTCTCATGAAAATAAGCACGCACTAATGGAATATCCGGCTTGCTGACAGATTGCGCATCAGCAAAATTTATTATACCCTGAATAAAAATTATGAAGAGAAAAATTCTTTTCATCTTAAAATATTTTTATTTTTAAATGTGCTGCAAGATTAAATTATTAATAAGCTGCGATCTGCATTGTTGCTGATCTTAAGAAGAATAACAATGGCAAATTTAAGACTAATATTATGCCACACCCTTAACAATAACATAATATATGTAAAGCAGCTAATGTAAGCATCCGTATTATTTTTGTGTAAATTGTGTGTTAATGAACGACAAAGAAAAAACAATATTAATTGCTGATGATGAGCCGGATATTCTTGAAATTATTTCTTACAATCTTTTAAAAGAAGGATATACAGTTTACACTGCAAAAGATGGCAATGATGCACTTGATAAAGCTAAGCTAGCACATCCAAACCTGTTTATACTTGATATTTTAATGCCTTATAAAAATGGCGTTGAAGTTTGCAAAATTTTACGTTCGCAACCTGCATTTAAAGATGCGCTTATTATTTTTTTAACCGCTTTAAGTGATGAAGGTTCGCATATTCGCGGGCTTGATTCTGGCGCTGATGATTTTATTACAAAACCTATAAGTCCTAAAGTTTTAATAAGCCGCGTTAACGCTTTATTCAGGCGCACTGAAAAAGAAAAAATTAATGTTATAACCGCCGGCAATATTATTATTGATGCCTCAAAATATACAGTTAGTGTAAATGGCGGGCAAATAATACTTGCCAAAAAAGAATTTGAGTTGTTGCATTTGCTGGCTGCAAAACCGGGCCGCGTTTTTTTACGCAATGAAATTTTAGAACAGGTTTGGGGCAACGAAGTAATTGTGGGCGATAGAACCATTGATGTGCATATTAGAAAAATTCGCCAGAAGCTTGGCGTTAACTGCATAAGCACAATAAAAGGTGTGGGGTATAAATTTGATTATGTGCCTGAACCTGTAAAAGCGTAAAAAGATCTGCAACTCTTTATACAATTAAATTTGCGTTGATAAAGATGATGAATGTTTAAAACAAAAAATCTTTCGCCGGATAAACTTTCTTTTTATACCGCTTTATGTTTATCCATTCCTGTAAGCATTGCATTGTATTTTATAAATTTTAGCTGGAAAGATTTGCTCATCATTTTTGTTCTGGTATTCGTACTTTCTTTTTTTCTTATTCGCTTTGTTTTAAACGAGTTTATTTACAGAAAAATAAAGGTTATTTATAAATACATTTATCAAACAAAAGCAAGCAAGCGCGAAGAGATGTATTATAAATATATTTTGCCTGCAAAAAGTATTGAAGATGTACATGATGATGTGGAGAAATGGGCTGAACAGCAAAAAGCTGTTATTGATGATTTAAAAAACAATGAACGTTACCGCCGCGAATTTTTGCAGAATTTATCGCATGAAATTAAAACGCCAATCTTTGCAATTCAAGGGTATGTTGATACCTTATTAAATGGTGCTTTGGAAAATGAAGCTGTATTAAAAAATTTTTTGGAAAACACATCCCGCAATGTTAGCCGCATGGTAGATCTTGTAAACGATCTTGATGAAATAACAAGGCTTGAAAGCGGCGAGCAGTTATTGCATAAAAAGAAATTTATTATTCAGGATGTAATTCGCGAAGTGTTTGAAACCTTATCAAAAAAATCAATTGAAAAAAATATTCATTGCAGCATAAAAAAAGGATGCGAACAACCTGTTGAAGTATTTGCAGATAAAGAAAAAATTTTTCGGGTTTTAATAAATCTTGTTGATAATGGTATTAAATATGGCAAGCCGGAAGGGCATGTAACAGCAGGCATTTACAAAACAGATGAAAAGCACGTGCTTATTGAAATTTCAGATAATGGAATGGGCATAGCCGAACAGCATTTACCCCGCATATTTGAGCGTTTTTACAGAACAGATATCGGCCGCAGCCGCAATGCCGGCGGCACTGGTTTGGGCCTTGCAATTTGCAAGCATATTATTGAGGCGCATGGCCAAAATATTCATGTGCGCAGCAAGCCTGATGTTGGCACTACAATTGGTTTTACTCTTGCCACTTTATAACATTAATCCGGCTATTGTTCATTATCAAAACAACTGCGGCAAATGCCGGAAAAAAATGGATATTGCTTTATGTTCATCAAATTTTTTAAAAACAAAAAAATTATTTTAAGAACAGAAGTGGTAAATAAAACCAGCATTGCATATAACGAAGCACATGCAATACATATACGGCAATATTATTTATTCTGTTTGATGCTTTTAAAGAATGAATTACTTAAAACTGATTTGCCTGTTAATATAATTTTCGGAAATTATAAAGCAAAGTTTTTAAATAAACATAGAACATACAAAATAGATATTCAATATGAGCATACATTGGTAAAAGGCGGCGGCAGAGATTCAAAAAAATCAATTACAGGAAAAATTGAAGCCGATGATGGCTCGCTGTATTTGGTAAGAATAACCAATTATAAATATTATTTTTTGTTAGATTTTATAATTGATTATAGCTTACCCAACATTATAAACATACAGCAAAGCGGGCAGTTTAAAAGTTACGTTCAAAAATGTTTTTATGTTGCTCCGCTGCTGTATCCATTTAAAAGAGATAGTTTAAACAGAAGCCGTAAAAACCATATTATAACAACGTTCACTAAAGAAAAAGAACCAAGAAGAAAGTTATTGATTGATTCACTTCGTGAAGCAAAATTAGAACACGCAAATGTTACCAATTGTTTCAGCCACCAGGAAATATTTAATTTATACAGCGATGCAAAAATTTTAATCAACATTCATCAAACACAACATCATCATACGTTTGAAGAATTAAGAGTTTTGCCGGCATTGTTATGCGGCTGCATTGTTATAAGCGAGGATGTTCCTTTAAAAGAATATATTGCTTACAGTAAATTTATTATTTGGTGCAATTACGATTCAATCATCAGCAAAGCAAAAGAAGTAAGTGAAAATTATGAACGCTATTTCAATAGCATTTTTATTGAAAGCGATCTTTCACAAGTTATTAATGAAATGGCTGAAAAAAATTTAAGCAACATACATCAGCTTGTACAAAGTATGAAAGTTGATTAAAAGAATATTATTGCTTTACTATTTTATAAGTATAATATTAGCATTGTCCAGGTAAAGTGTTACAGTATATGTTCCTGCTGATAAAGCAAAATTTTTAGTGGCGTCACCGATGTTAGCATCATTTTCAAACAATATTCCGTTTTTATCATCAGCACCATAATTTAAACCCCAGTCATGATTTGCCCTGAATTTAAATTGATCACCATCGGCAATGGTAATTGTTGCAGTCCAGTCATTATCACCTGAATTATACGTCATATCCACATCATTACTCCAGCCACTTGCTGCAAAACTTCCAATTATACTCCACGTAGTAGCAGTTAACGAATATGTATTTGCAGTTAAATCAACATTTATTTTATAGTAACCGGCACCAGGAAATTTAAAATTACCACCGCTTGTACTTAAAGTTCCATTACCGGCATCGCCATAAGTTTTACCATTCCAGTCTGGTTCGTTTGTTAACTTAAATTCGTAAGTGCCACCAGCCGGAACGTTTACATAACCTTCATATTTACCATCATTATTTGGCGAAGCAAGCATTGGTGCAGTTGCCGGAGCCCAGCCCTGGTAATCGCCGGGCACATACAATTCAGAAAAAAGTGATGCTGGTGTAACTGTGAATATGCCGCTTTGAAAGTTTACGGTCACTGTATATATTCCGGGAGCAGAAGGTGCCGGAATATCGCTGCCCGGCCCGGTTGAATATTCAAAACTGCCGCCGCGGTTAATGTTCGGTACCGTTGCGTCGGCTACATTATATTTTGCATCCCAGCTTCCGTTTATAGGCAATAGATCGTATGCGCCTGTTCCATTAAAATAAAAATTTCCCTGGTAAGTAACCGAATCAATTTTGGTAAACTGCTGTGCAGGAACAGGAACCGGATTTCCCCATGCGCCCGCTGTTGCACTGCCTACAATAAATAACATGCCTGATGAAGGCGGCATAACTTTAGGCGGCGTAACATACGGTGTTACCTGCATGGTAATGATGTTAGAAAATTGTTGATCGTTGTTGTTTGCATACGATGAAACAACTCTTATTTCTATGCTGTATTTTGTATTATATGCAAAGCCCAGACTAAGCAAAATATTATTAAAATCTTTGGCAGTGAACGAAGTGCTGTCTGTGCCTGTTACAGTATATGTTGCAGGGTTAATAAATTTTTTGCCTGAAGAATCAATTTGCACCACATATTTTACCATTGAAGAATCGGTTGCATAATGAGGGCTTGTCCAGCTTAAATGCAAAACAATTTTATTTGAATCAGCAGCTTTGGAAGTGAATGCGGTAGCATCACTCGAAAGCACCGGCGCAGCACCGCTTTTATAGGTGGTTGTAGGCAAATCAGCTAACTTATTACAGGCACTTAGTATAAAACTTATACTGGTTGCGATAAGAATAAGATTTAAAATATGTTTCATTAAATATTATTTAGTCTTATTAAATTATTGTTTGGTTACAGTAATAACACCTGTTTGAAAATTCACATCAAACTTATAAGTGCCCGGTGCAGTTGGGCCGGGAAAATTCGAACTCAGATCCAAACCAAAACTACCACCGGAAAATGGTTGATCTGTGGTTGATTTACATGCATATTTATGGCTCCAGCTTCCGTTTACAGGTATTATTAAATATTGATCATTTCCATTCGTTGGGTCGCCGCCAGATAAGGTAACCGTTAACTGGTAATCTGTTGCGCTTACCTGCGTAAATTGTTGTATTGCAGGAACCGGATTACTCCATGCACCAATTTTTGGATCGCCGCCTACTAAAAATAATGTTCCTGAAGAAGGCGGTTCAACAACTGGCGGCGGCGCATAAGGAACTACCTTAAAATTTAAAACATTAGAAGCTAACTGCGCTACGCTTGCCGTGCCTGAAGTATATGGTGTTATTTGCGAAACAACTCTTACCTGTATTGTATGCGGCACACCAAAAGCAAGTTGCAAACCGTTAGCCACTACACTATTTAAATCTCCAACGGTATAAGTTGTTGAGAGATCAGAATTAATTTGTATTGTTTGTTTATGCGGACTTGAAAAATTTGCCCCCGCAGTATCAAATTCAAGATTATACGTAACATTCAGTGAGCTGATTCCATTGCTGAACTTGTAATTCGGATTCGTCCAGTTAAACGTAACAGCATTATTATTTTTTGTGTCTGAACTTAAAGGAATGGAATCGCTTGCAGTTGCAGATAAGGTTGGCGCAGTTCCATTGCCATCGTACACAACATCAGTACCTTCCTTTTTGCACGACGCTGAAAAGATGATGCAGAGTGCAGCCATTATTGTAAGCGTATTAAAATATCTTTTCATAATAATTATGTTTTTCTATAATTATGATTGATTAATAACCCGGGTTTTGAACAAGATTATTGTTTGCCTGTAAATCTGTAATTGGAATAGGGAAGATGTTATAATGACTATCTACACCTGTTCCGTTTTCTACACCACCCTTCCATGGCCATAAATAACTGCTGCTTGTAAATTCATTATATCTTATCAGGTCAGTTCTTCTGAAACATTCCCAATACAATTCTCTTCCTCTTTCATCTAAAATAAACGGTAAAGTAAGGTCTGAAGATGCTATGTTTCCGGAAGAATTTCCATAAGCTCTTTGTCTTAATAAATTTATATAAGACAAAGCGGTTGAGGCATCACCGCCGCTTCCGCCACGCAATACTGCTTCAGCATAAATTAAATATTGTTCTGCCAACCGGAACAAAGGAAAATCTGTAGAACAAAAAGTGCCGCCGGCATTGGGTTCTGCTTCTACACCCTGCGATGTAATATTGGTAAATTTAACAACCGGAAGGCCCTGGTTAAATTGAGATATGCTTGTTATATTTTTTGTAACGCCGGCTGTATTTAAAAAAATAGCACGCTTATCAACAGTTGTATCAGGTGTTGGAAAAAGATCAGGAAGATTGGCAGTGCTTCTGTTGCCTGCCCATCCGCCACTTGGCACGCCATAATTAGCCGAACTCATGGCATAACCCGGGCTTCCTTCTGTATAAGTAGAATTTGCGCAGGAACCATTTATAAGAAAAGTGGTGCCGCCATAAGTTTGTGTGTTAATACCATCGTAAGGAATTGCCAAAATAATTTCGGGGTTATTTAAATTATTATCGCCTTTAAACAGGTTTGCATAAGAGGGCATTAAACTATAACCTGCATTTATAACCTTGCCTGAATAGGTAATTGCATCAGTATATCTTGAAGTTCCGGTATATACATTGGCATTTAAATAAATGCGTGCAAGCAAAGCCCATGCTGCAGCCTGGTCTGCACGGCCGTATTGATTTTGGCGAGGTGCAACTAACGAACTATCGCATGATAATAATTCTGATTCAACATACTTAAATAAATCGGCACGTTTTATTTGCCTGGGAAAAGATAAAGGGCCGATTGCATTTGAATCTGTTGCAAAAGGCGGATTGGCAAAAGCATCCATCAAAACAGTATATTGAAAAGCTCTTAAAAAACGGGCCTCTGCTTTATATTGCTGTATGGTTGCAGCATCTCCGCCTGTAATATTACGGCTTGCCAGTTCAGTGGCTGAGCAATGTGAAATAAAGCTATTGCATAATGTAATTTGATAAAGGCATCGTGCATATAAACCAATTAAAATTGGGTCAGAAGATGTCCAGCTCATGTTGTGAAAATCAGGCACTCCCGGATCACCCCAGGCACAAACTGCTTCATCTGTTGTAAGTTCCTGCACATTCCATAAACATCTTACAAAATCAGATGTACCGGCATCAACACCTGCAATATCAGAACTTGACGGGCCACTTGTACCGGTTAAGGTATAACCTCCATATACATTAGCCAATGCTTTTGTATAACCTGTAAGATTACTGTAAACAGAATCTGAAAAAACGGAGTTTGCAGGTAAACGATTTAAATCTTTTGTACATGACGATAAAAAAATTAAAGCAACCGCCACAACAAAGAAAGAATTTTTAAAAACAATATTTTTCATGCTTTTTATTTTAATGATCTCATTACACAATTAAAAATTGAGGTTTGCACCCAGCGTAAAAATTCTTGGGCGCGGATAAATAACATTATCAATACCACCATAAATTTCAGGATCTGAACCTGTGTATTTTGTAACGGTAAATACGTTCTGGCAGTTTGCAGAAATTCTTAAATTATAAGAATGTTTTGATAAATAACCTACATCGTAAGTTAAACCAAGGTTATCCATTTTTAAGAAAGATGCATTCTCAACAAAATAAGAGGAGAAGTATTGACTGTTTTGAAAGTATGTATTTAAAATTGATGATGGCGCATTGCCTAAGAAATTTGTTGGGTTTAAAACATTTCTTAATACTGCCAGGTTTGATGCCACATTATTGTAAACATAATTACCAACACTTGCACGAAGCACCGTGGTTAAACTCCATTTTTTATAACTGAAAGACGTTGTAAAACCAAAAGTGAAGGGCGCATAAGGCGATTTATATTTAATTAAATCATTTGGTTGTGTGATCGTTCCATTTCTATCCTGATCTACATACAAACCTTCAATTGGTTTTCCATTTTTACCATAAATCTGCTGCAACACATAAAAAGTATAAGGGCTGTAACCAACAGATAAAATTTGAATTGTATTACCCGTTCCGCCGGCAATGCCGCCTACCGCAATATCACTTGCAGCCTTTGCCAAAGAATCCTGTGTTACGGAAAGATTAGTTATTTTAAATTGATTATAGGCAACGTTGAATCCAACATCCCAGCTAAAATTTTTATTGCTTATCACCGTTCCGTTAATATTAAAATCAACACCCTCGTCTGTCATGTTACCCACGTTACGCGTTAGCCTGTTGCCAAAATTGGTAAGTGCAGGCACGTACACAGAAGCCAAAAGATGACTTGTTTTTTTATAATAATAATCTACACTTCCTGTAATTCTGTTGTGTAAAAAACCAAAATCAAAACCTGCATCAGAAGTAGCCGTTTCTTCCCACTGCAAATCTGCCGCATAAGGTGGCGGATTAAAAAAGTTATAATAATTGTTGCCAAAATTTACCTGCGAAGTGTTGCCGCTTAATGCATAATAATTAAGATAAGAATAAAAAGGTATTCCTTCCTGCTGGCCGGTAATGCCATAACTTAAACGCAGTTTAAGATCTGATATAAGATTGGAATTTTTAAGAAAATTCTCCTGGTTAATGCGCCAAGTAAATGCGCCGGAAGGAAACACACCCCAACGGTAATTAGGGGCAAATCTTGATGAACCATCTGTACGTATTGAACCCATTAATATGTACTTGTTATTGTAAGTATATATCAGCCGGCCGTAATAAGAAATAAGCGTAACCTCACTAAATGAAGATGGATAAGATGGTTTAGTGCCGGGAATTGTATCGCCTGATGCGCTTATTGAATAATAATTATTGTTGTGATAATATTCATTATAATATCCATATCCTGCTACTGCATTAATGTTGCTTTTTATTGATTTGATGTCTTTATTATAATTCAGATAAAATTCCAATACTCCGTTTCTGTGATTATTATAAAACGGATAATTTCCTGAATTGTCCTGAGACCTGTTATTTGAACCTCTTAATGATGGTATTGCATTGTAAGATTGTGCTGCATTGGCTGGCGTATTAAAAGTTGCATTAAATTTTGATACATCATATCCTAAATTCAAATTAGCATGTAATCCCGAAATAAAATGAAATGAATAATCAAACTGAATATTACCAAAGCTTCTCAGCAAATGGTCCTGTTCATTATATTGTTCCAACAAAGCAACCGGGTTGCGTGTTGAAAGTGAGTTAGGCGTTGTATCATTATTCTTCCATTCAAAATAACCGCCAAAAGCATTTTTATCGCCGCTGTAAACCGGTTGCGTTGGATCAAAAGAAACTGCATTGCCGATTGCGCTTCTGTTGGCAGCCCGTGCATCTATATTTGAGCCATGAAGATTAATATCAATCTTTAAATGTTTATCAAATAAAACAGGTGAAAGAACAACGGATAAAGCTTCTCGCTGAAAATCATCAGTTTTTAAAACGCCTTGCTGATTAAGATATTCGCCGGAAATGCGGTAAGGCATATTTTTTAAGCTGCCTGCAATACTTAAATTATTATCGGTTGTAATTGCGGTTTGATAAATTTGTTTTTGCCAGTCTGTATTGGCATTGCCCATTAAAGCAATTTGAGTAGGCGTACCCAAAGAATCTACCACTTTTCTAAATTGTGCTGCAGAAAGCACAGGATATTCTTTTTGAATTTTTGATGCAGAAAGTTGTGTATTAAAAGATATTAAAGGTTTGCGGCCGGCTCTGCCCCGTTTGGTTGTTATAAGAATAACGCCGTTTGATGCACGTGAACCGTAAATTGCCGTTGCCGCTGCATCTTTTAATACCGTAAAACTTTCAATATCGTTTGGATTGATGCCCTGAAGATCTACTCCATCCAAAGGCACATTATCAACAACAATTAAAGGATCGTTGCTGGCATTTAAAGAAGCGCCGCCCCGTATTCTGATAACACTGCCGGTGCCTGGTTGCCCTCCGTTTGAGGTAATGGTTACACCTGCAACTTTACCTGCAATTAATTGTTCAGGAGATGTTATTGATCCCTTTTGAAAATCTTTTGTACCCACCGTTGCAACTGATCCTGCAACATCTTTTCTTCTAACAGTGCCATAACCAATTACCACAACATCTGCTAATGCCGTACTGCTTTGGCCCAAAGAAATGTTCAGGTTATCGGAGCTGATGGCGATTTGTTTACTTCCATAACCCACAGATGAAACAACAAGCGTGTTTGCGTTTGCAGGAACGGTAAGTGTAAACCGGCCGTCGGTTGCAGTTTGCGTTCCGGTTTTTGTGCCTTTAACCAAAATGGTTACAGATGATAAAGGTGTATGGCTTGCAGAATCAGTAACTACACCTGAAATGGTTCTTTGTGCTTTTACAGAGAATGAGCCGAGCAGCAGCAAAACGGCGCCCATAAACAGTCGTCGAAAATTCATAGTTTGCATTTGAATGTATAAATATGTAATGAATTAATGAGATTTGATGTTGATTATACAGCAAGCCTGTAATTTGTTCTAAAATTCTTATCCGTTCAAAGCATCGCTTTTATGGCAACGTTATTTTTTCAATTCATGGCAGCAATCATATCTAAACAATAGGGCTTACAGTACGAAAACACAAGCATAACACAAATGTGTAATTTCTACACTTCATAAACAAAAATTTTTTTCTTTTCGTTGCATATAAACAAAAAAAAATTTTCTGAACACCTGTTTATCTTTGCATTTATTAAGTGTATGAAAAAAATATTTATTTTGATATTGCTTGCTGCATGTATTACCGGTTGCGGTAAAAGCAACTCTGCCCCTTCAACCAATAATGGCAGTGATACAACAGGCAATAACCCGCCCGATACAACAGTTACAACTAATTCAACATTTGCAAAAGGCGCCGATGTAAGCTGGCTTACGCAAATGGAAGCAAGCGGTTATACATTTTATAATCGAAATGGTGTGGAGGAAGATTTGTTCCAGGTTTTAAAAGAAGAAGGCATCAACTCAATTCGTTTGCGTGCATGGGTTAATCCAACGGATGGCTGGTGCAACACTGCTGATGTTGTTGCAAAAGCAAAACGCGCAAAAGCAGCCGGCATGCGTATTATGATTGATCTTCATTACAGCGATTCATGGGCAGATCCGGGCAAACAAAATAAGCCGGCTGCATGGGCCGCATTAAATTTTAATGATTTAAAAGATAGTGTATCATCCTATACCAAACATGTGATGGATACTTTAAATTCTAACGGCATTTATCCTGAATGGGTGCAGGTAGGCAATGAAACCAACGATGGAATGTTGTGGGAAGATGGGCGTGCATCAACCAACATGGCCAATTTTGCGGCGTTGGTTACTGCGGGTTATGATGCAATAAAAGCTGTGTTTGATACAGCAAAAGTTATTGTGCATATTTCAAATGGGTTTGATAACAGTTTGTTCAGGTATGTTTTTGATGGTTTAAAAAATAACGGCGCAAAATGGGATGTGATTGGCATGTCGTTATATCCTTCATCAACCAATTGGTCAACACTTGATGCTCAATGTTTGAGCAACATGAACGATATGATTTCTCGTTACAACAAACCCGTAATGATTTGTGAAGTTGGAATGAGCTGGACGGATTCTGCTGCGTGCAAATCTTTTTTAAGCGACATCATTTCTAAAACAACATCTGTTGCAAACGGAAATGGCTTAGGTGTGTTTTACTGGGAGCCCGAAAGTTATAACAACTGGCAAGGTTACTCGCTTGGTGCTTTTGATAACAGCGGCAAACCAACAGAAGCGCTGGATGCGTTTAAATGATGTTTTAAACTTAGATGCTTAATTTTACAAAAAAGGAAAAATGGAAACGTTATTAGTTGGTTTAAAAAATAAAAAAGCAATGAAGTTGCTTAAAGACCTTGAAGACCTTAATTTAATTCAATTGCTTGATAAAAATAAAAAACCAAAAAATGGAAATTTATCTTCATTAAAAGAAAAAATTATTTCTAAGATGAGTGAAGCCCATATAGATAATCAATTGCAATCAATTCGCAACGAATGGCAAAGGGACATTTAATTGATACAAGTGCTGTAATAAAATATCTTAATCAAACTTTTAACGAAAAGGCAATAACTTATATAAGTAATGTTGTTGACACCGAAAGCAACATTTCATTTATCTCAGAAATAGAATTGCAGGCTTGGAATCCTTCGAATCGTGATGATATTATCGTTTATCTGCAATTTGTACAATCGTCGAATATTTTCGGAATAAGCCCGGAAATTATTGCTTCAACAATTTCAATTCGCAAGAAGTACAAGATAAACGCCGATGCTTTAATTGCTGCTACAGCAATGGCGAATGATTTTATTTTGCTTGCAGATAACGATAAAAGATTTTTTAAAAGTTGACGGATTAAATTACTTAAATCCTAAAAGCATAAACTAATCTTTTTCTCACTTAAATTCAACTGTTATAAATAAAGATTACATGCAAGCCATAAAATTTTATTTGTTATTAGTATTAATCATTTTTTCAGTAAACACATTCTCTCAATCTTTTTTAAGAAAAACAAACTTTGATAACAGTTGGCGTTTTGCTTTTGGTGATGCAAGCAATCCTGCAAAAGATTTTCATTACAGCATAACAACTATATTTTCAAAATCCGGTTATGCACCGGGAACACCCATGGATAATACTTTTATTGACAGTAGTTGGCGCAAGTTAAACTTGCCACACGATTGGGTGGTTGAATTACCATTTGCAAATTCAACAAGCGATGATGTTGAAAGCCACGGCTACAAACCGGTTGGTGGTTTGTTTCCGCAAACAAGCATTGGCTGGTATCGCAAACATTTTTCCATTCCTTTAAGCGATAGTGGTCATCGTTTTCAAATTCAGTTTGATGGAATTTTTCGCGATGCGATGATTTGGGTGAATGGATTTTTTGTTGGCAACAATAAAAGCGGTTATATGGGTTGCGCCTATGATATAACTGACTTCATCAATTTTCACAAAGAAAATATTATAACTGTTCGTGTTGATGCAACTCAATATGAAGGCTGGTTTTATGAAGGCGCAGGCATTTATCGTCATGTTTGGTTGAATGAATATAACAACACACACATTGCAACAGATGGTGTTTTCGTTTTCAGTGATGTGAAAGGAAAAAATGCAACTATTAATATTCAATCAACTATTCAAAATCAAAATAATGTTTCATCCAACAATATTATTTCATCTTACATAACAGATCGCGATGGAAATATTGTGGGCAAATCAATTCCGCAAACAATTTCTATTTCAAACAATGAAACAAAAACTATCACACAAAAAATAATTGTTACAAATCCAAAATTGTGGAGTGTTGATGATCCTTATTTGTATCGTGCCATTGTTCTTATAAAAAATAACAACAACATTATTGACAGCGAAAAAATTCGCTTTGGCATTCGCACAATCAATGCTACAGACAGTGGTTTGTTTGTAAATGGAAAATATTTTAAAATTCATGGCATGTGTAATCACCAGGATGCTGCCGGTGTTGGTTCTGCCTTACCCGATTATCTTCAATATTATCGTGTGAGAATGTTGAAACAAATGGGCGTAAATGCATATCGAACAAGTCACAATCCGCCTGCACCCGAGTTGTTAGATGCATGTGATAGTTTAGGAATGTTGGTGCTGGATGAAAACCGTTTGCTCAACAGCAGTGATGAATACATGAGCCAGTTTGAACGCCTTATTAAACGCGACAGAAACAGGCCGTCCGTTTTCATGTGGTCTATTGGCAATGAAGAATTTGCAATTGAAACAACAAGTTATGGTAAACGCATTGCAGAAACATTTATCGCAAAAGAAAAAGAACTTGATCCCACAAGAACATGCACATTCGCTAATGATGTTGGCAATGTTTTTACCGGTGTGAATGAAGTAATTCCTGTTCGCGGTTTTAATTATCGTGAACAATTTGTGCAGGCTTATCACAAAGAACATCCGCTTCAACCACTGATGGGAACTGAAATGGGCAGCACGGTTACAACACGCGGCATTTATGTAAAAGATACGGTTCATGCTTACGTACCCGATGAAGATACAACGCATCCGTGGTGGAGCAGCACTGCAGAAAGTTGGTGGAAAATGTGTGCGCCTTATAATTGGTACATGGGTGGTTTTGTGTGGACGGGTTTTGATTATCGCGGTGAACCAACGCCGTATGCATGGCCCAACATTAATTCGCATTTTGGTGTGTTAGATGTGTGTGGCTTTCCAAAAAATATTTCTTATTACTATAAAAGCTGGTGGAGTGATTTTGATGTGTTGCAGGTTTCGCCGCACTGGAATCCCGCAATAAGCGGGACAGGTTGGGGCTGGAAAGAAGGACAACCGATTGATGTTTGGGTAAACAGCAATGCAGACAATGTTGAGTTGTTTTTGAATGGAAAAAGTTTGGGTAAAAAAGATATGCCGCGCAACAGCCATTTAGAATGGCAAGTAAATTATGAGCCAGGAACATTAACGGCAATCGGTTATCGCAATGGAAGAAAATTATTTGCTGAAGTTGAAACAAGTGATAAACCAAATACAGTTGTTGTTACACCATATAAAACAACAATGTTGGCTGATGGAAAAGATGTTTCAGTATTAAATATAAGTGTTGTTGATAAGAATGGAATTGAAGTTCCTGATGCAAATAATTTGATTCATTTTTCTGTGAGTGGTGATGCAAAAATTATTGGTGTTGGCAACGGTGATCCAAGCAGTCATGAACAGGATAAATTTGATGATACAATTGCGCAGCGTCATTTATTTAATGGCAAATGCCAGGTGATTGTTCAATCAGGTACAACAAGATCATTAATACATTTTGAAGCAAAAGGAGACAGCATTCAATGGAGTGGAAGCACTGATATTGCTGCTATTCAACCGGGCACGCCACATTCTGTTTCAAAATCAAACAATACATTTCCGATAACAAAATTCAATTCAACAACAGTTGATAAAATGCTCGGTGCAGATATTTCTTTTTTACCTGAACTCGAAGCAAAAGGAATGAAATTTTCTGATAATGGTGTTGAAAAAGATGCGATACAAATTTTAAAAGATCATGGTTTTAATTATGTGCGTTTAAGAATTTTTGTTGATCCGCAAAATGATAGTGGTTATTCACCTGAAAAAGGTTTTTGTGATTTGGCGCATACAAAAGCAATGGCAAAAAGAATCAAAGCTGCCGGCATGAAATTCTTACTTGATTTTCATTACAGTGATTATTGGGCTGATCCTGGTCATCAACTAAAACCAAAAGCATGGAAAGGTGAAAATTTCACGCAGTTAAAACAATCAGTGTATGATTATACAAAGAATGTGATGCAGCAATTGAAAGATCAAAATACAACGCCTGATATGGTTCAGGTTGGAAATGAAATTAATCACGGAATGATTTGGCCTGATGGTTACATTAACAATTTGGATAGTTTATCGCAATTAATTTATGCCGGCATTAACGCAGTAAAATTTGTTTCATCTTCAACATCAATCATGCTGCATATTGCATTGGGCGGACAAAATGATGAAGCACATTTTTTTTGGATAACATGATTGAACGCGGCGTTCCTTTTGATGTTATCGGCTTTTCTTATTATCCAAGATGGCACGGAACGCTGGATGATTTACAATACAATCTTGATGAAATTTCAAGGCATTATAATAAAGATGTTATTGTGGTTGAGTATTCACAAAAAAAGCAAGAAGTAAATCAAATTGCATTTGATGTTGCAAACGGAAAAGGCAAAGGCACCTGCATTTGGGAACCATTAAGCACCTGGGAAAGTTTCTTTGATAAAGATGGAAAGGCAAATAAATATTTGTATTTGTATGATGAAATAAGCAAAGAATATTTGAAAAAATAAAATGAGTTCAGCCTTGTTATTTTTTTTACATTGGCAGGTTAACGCCTTCATAAATTTCACGAATGGATAAGCTTTCGCTGATTGCTTTTATTTCAAGGTTGCTGTTTATATCGTTATATTCTTCAAGTTCCCAGTGATTGTTTTTATTTAAACGAAAAACTTCAATATGTATGCTTTCAGAATCAACCAAAATGTATTCTTTTAAAGTAGCTATATCGCGGTATAATTTAAACTTTTCACCACGGTCATAATTTTTTGTTGACTTTGAAAGCACTTCAATAATTACTGTTGGATTTAAAACATTGTATTCATCATTATTAAGCGTTAATATTTCTCCGCAAACAATTGAAATATCCGGATAAGTAAATAAAGTGTTTGAATGAATATGAATACGCTGGTCGCTGTTAAAGGGCTGACATTTTTTGCCTCGCAATTTTTTATATAAAATGCCTGATAAGTTACTGGCAATTTTATTATGCGGCACTTTTGCGCCAGACATTGCAAACACTTCGCCTTTATAATATTCATGTTTTTCTAAAGAAGCGTTTTCCATTTCAAGATAAGCTTCGATAGAAATTTTTTGTTTACTGTATGCTATTGCAGGTTCATTAACTTCCATAAATAAATATACAAATTGTCTGCAAAAATTAAGCGCAGATCTAACTACGATGTTACTGTTTTTAATAAATGCTTACTTCATACCTTTCAATCTTAATTTATTTCTGGCTTCTTTCAACCAAAAAATATTTCTTTTGTTTTAAATTAATTTTAATGAAACCAACTATCGCATTTTTTTTATTAATTTTTGTTGCCTCATGCAACTCCGCTTCAAATAAAAATGTTTATAAAGATACTTTATCGCAGACCAATGATACCACCAAGGCAGGCCCGGCATATCAATATAAAATTGATACTTCAAAGCAGGTAAATACATTGTTGGTTAAGCGTGATACGTTGCTAACTGTTGATCTTAAAAATAATAAAGGAAGTGTGCGTGCATACCTTAGCGGCATTGGTAAACATGTTACGATTGTTGTTCCGGTTAAAAATGGCGATAGTATTATTGCGCAAATAATTCCGGATGATGATACAGCAAACATCCGCTTTAATCAAATTTATATTCCCGCAGGAAAAAACGGTAAATATGATGGCCCGTTTTCAAGAACCATAAGTTACCCGGTTACGGTAAAAGGAAATTATAAATTTATTATTGGTGAAGACCTTATGGCTGAGGGATCGTGGCAAGGCAATTTTACCTGCAATGTTTTAATAAAATAAACTGCTTATAAATATTATGCATGTATGAAGAGAAGAAATTTTTTACGCAACAGTTCTATGGCAGGTTTTATTTTATCGTTGCAAAAAAATGCATCATTCAAAATAAATAACGGAAATAAATTAAATGAAGATGATTTTGATTTGAATGAAATAACTATTGATGCGCTGCAACAAAAAATGCAAACCGGTGAATTAACATCTGAGGCCATCACCAATAAATATTTGCAGCGCATTTATGCAATTGATAAAAATAACCAGGAGTTAAACGCAGTAATTGAATTAAATGCTGATGCTGTAAGCATTGCAAAAAAAATGGATGAAGAAAGAAAGCAAAATAAAGTTCGTTCATCTATGCATGGCATTCCTGTTTTAATTAAAGACAATATTAATACAGGTGATAAGATGATGACAACTGCAGGTGCGCTGGCATTAAGCGGAAACATTGCAAATAAAGATGCTTTCATAATTAAAAAGTTAAGAGAAGCAGGTGCTGTATTACTTGGAAAAACCAATTTAAGCGAGTGGGCAAACTTTCGTTCATCAAGATCAACCAGCGGATGGAGCAGCCGCGGAAACCAAACTAAATGCCCTTATATTCTTGATAGAAATCCATCTGGTTCAAGCGCAGGTTCGGCTGCTGCAACAGCCGCTAATTTATGCACCGTTAGCATAGGAACAGAAACCGATGGTTCAATTGTATCGCCATCTTCAGTTAATGGTTTGGTTGGCATAAAACCAACCGTTGGCTTATGGAGCAGAAATGGCATCATTCCCATTTCTGCAACACAAGATACTGCTGGCCCAATTGCAAGAACAGTAAAAGATGCTGTGGTTTTGTTAGGCGCATTAACCGGAGCTGACGCAAACGATCATATAACAACTGAAAGCGCCGGCAAATTTTATTCAGATTATACACAGTTTTTAAAAGAAGATGGCTTAAAAGGAAAAATTATCGGGATAGAAAAATCTCATTTAAGCGGGCATGAAGGCGTTGTTGCTTTGTATAAAGATGCTATACAAAAAATGAAAGATGAAGGCGCTGTTATTAAAGAAATTGATTTAATGAAAGCAATTCACGACATAAAAAATGTTGGTGATGCAGAGTTCACCGTTTTATTGTATGAATTTAAAGATGGCGTTAACAAGTATCTTTCTTCAGCAAACTGCAATATGAAAACACTTGCAGATGTAATTGCATATAACAAACAACATGAAGCTGAAACAATGCCTTACTTTAAACAGGAAACATTAATTGCTGCAAACGAAAAAGGAGATTTAAACAGTAAAGAATATACGGATGCATTATCAACAACTTTATCATCAAGAAATGTTATAAATAATATTATGCAGCAAAATAACCTAAACGCAATATGCGGCGTTACCAATGGTTTGGCTTGCTGCATTGATCTCATCAACGGTGATTATGATACAGGCTTTTCTTTTTCAACACCTGCTGCAATTGCCGGTTTTCCGCATATAACTGTGCCCATGGGTTTTGTACATAACCTGCCAATCGGTATTTCTTTTTTTTCAACAGCTTATAAAGAACCTGAAATAATTTCAATTGCTTATAACTACGAACAGGCTTCAAAAATGCGTAAAGCACCTGCGTTTATAAAAGATGTTTTAAAGTAAAACGCAACTTTAAAAATCACATACATTTGTTTATGCCGCATTTTTATAAGCAGTTGCATGCAGCATTTGCTTTAGCAAAAGCCAGTTTAACAGCAATGCTTCGCAGTCCTACATCTGTTGTGTTCTCGTTGCTTTTTCCTGTAATATTTATTGTGGTATTTGGTTCGATGGTTGATACCAATGTTGTGCAATTAAAAATTGCTTTATCAAAAAATTGCGATACATCTAATATAATATACCGTGCATTAATAAAAGCAAACAATATTACAATCGACAGCAGTTTATCTGCAGCGCAGGCAATAAATGCATTACAAAAAGGAAGACTTGCTGCAATTGTTAACATAAAAAAAGATTCGATACAATTACCTTTTGCGCATTATTCTGTTTTAATAACTTCAGCCACTTCTTCCAAAGCAGAAGCAGGTTTATTGCAAACGCTATTAAACAATGATGTTGAAATAATCAATCAAAAAATTTTTACAAACAATGCCTCAATTGCATCCATACAAACAAAAGAATTGCCTGGCAGAATTTACAGGCAAATAGATTTTATTCTTCCCGGCCAGCTTGGTTTTTCGTTATTAATGGCCGGTGTTTTTGGTTCTGCATTTATATTATTTAATTTAAGAAAAAGCCTTGTATTAAAGCGATTGTCGGCAACACCCATCAGCAGGTATTATCTTATTTTGGGTGAAATGATAAGCCGGCTTTTTTTTCAAATTATCAGCTTTACCCTTATGATAGCACTGGGGTATTTTGCTTTTAAATTTACTTTGGTTAATGGCTTTTTTACTTTTATTGAAATGCTTGTATTTTCTGTTTTTGGTTTAATAATTTTTATGAGTGTTGGTTTTATTATAAGCGGCGTTGTACAAAACGAAAGTTCAATTGCGCCTGTTGCAAATACAGTTACGCTGCCGCAAATATTGTTATGCGGATTGTTTTTTCCAATTGAAAATTACCCGCACTGGCTGCAATTTTTTTGCAACATTTTGCCGCTTACTTTTTTTGTTGATGGATTAAGAAAGATTGCTTTTGAAGATACGCATATTTGGCAAATGCCTTTGCAAATTACAGGTCTTTGCGCATGGGCAATTATAACAGTTGTTGTTGCAGTAAACGTTTTTAAATGGGAATAAAAAAAGAATGAATAATTAAAAAGATCAGCTCATCTTTTTTAAATAAAAGCAAGCCTGGTCACCATCGTTCATAGCATTTAATTTCTCTGCTTCGCTATTAAATTTTTTTATTTCAGCATCAGAAAATAAATTTTTTTCTTCTCTTAACGAAACGTCACGCACATATTTTTCACTCCCTGCAAATTGTAAATAATGTGAATCATATACCACATCTTCCAGCACAAAACCGGCTTGTTTGCTCAGGATTTGCATACTGCGCCGTGTATGCAGAAAAAAATGCCGAGGCGCATCTAACTGCACCCAATTTATTCCATACTTGCGCCATGCAAAACAATCCGCAACAGGAATTCTTATAATTAATATTCCGTTTTCAGCCAGCAGCCGATGTATAGTTTGCAAAACTTTTAATGGCGATGCCATGTGCTCAAATGCATGATGCATCATAATTACATCATACGCACCTGTTAACTCATCTATTTGTTTTTTATAAATTTTAATGCCGCAGTTGTATTTAATTTCTGCCGCTATAAACGGGTCTGCACCTGTTAAATTTCTAAAGCCATCATTATACATGCGCAGCAACAGTTCACCAGAACCGCAGCCGATATCTAAAATGCGTGAGGTGCTTTTTATTGTTTTTTGTTTGATCCATGGATAGTAGCCGCTGAACTTTGATTTCATTAAACGGCCAATTAAATTTTCTCCTTCAAGATAATTATCAAGCAACTTTTTTTTGAGATCTCTTTTTATGGTTTTGAAAAATGATTTGCGGATGGTTTCATTTTCAGAATGGCCATTATAACTGTAATAATCTTCAGGATAATATTTATCAAGGTCTTCAGGAATTTGCAGCAATTGAATGCATTTGCAGTTTGAACACTCCATGTAAGAAAACTTTTCGCGCAGGCCAAACATCATTTCTCTTACTTCAAAAAATAAATTGTTTAATGCGTTACCGCAAATTTTGCAGGCAGAATTAATCATAACTTGAAAATAAATTAAAATAATGAAACCGGATATTTTTAATGCGGTTTATAATTTAACCAAATGGTTAAATGTGCAGCAGTAAAAAAATATAAAATTAAAACTCAATGCCTGTCCATCTTCTTTTGTTTTGCTCATATTTATCGTAATCAAAACGATATAATCTTCCCGGCCGGTGCGGTACGTCATCTTCATATTCGCCGGTATCAATTAAAAAATCCATGGAGAAAAATTTCTTGCGAAAATTTCTGCGGTCGAGTTTTATATCTAAAATTACTTCATACAAATTCTGCAGTTCCCGCAAAGAAAATTTTTCAGGCAAAAGATTTAACCCCAGCGGATGTTCAAGCATTCTTTTTTGCAGCCAGGCATAACACGTATCCATAATTTCTTTGTGATCAAAAGCCATATCACAAATATTTTTTACAGAATGCCAATGCAGCTCGTTTGCTAAAATTTTAAGATCATGATGTTCTGTATTTAGCAAAGAACAATAAGCAACAGTAAGCACTCTGCCGCCCGGATGGCGATGCGGATTGCTGAACGTTTTTACCTGCTCAAGATACACATCATCCATTCCGGTTCTTTCACGCAACACACGGTAAGCCGCATCATCAAGGTCTTCATCATCGTGCGCAAAATCACCAAGCAAACTCCATTTGCCGCTATACATTTCAATATCACTGCGTATCAGCAAAACTTTCAGTTCATTATTATCAAAACCAAAAATTACACAGTCAACCGTTATCGGAACCCGCGGGTAAGATTCAACAAGCTTATAAACATCTTTAATTAAAGCCGGCTCATTTTCGTGCTGCACGGCAACTGCAGAAGTTTCATTTTCAATCATGGCAAGTAATTATTTTCAGTAAGTGTAAAAATAATATAATCATCATTTATCTTCAAAACATCGGTGTTAATTGCAGTAAATTCATTTTAATTTGCTTATAAAGTATTGTTATGTATTCATCTGCGCAGGCACAACATTTTGAAAAAATTTCAAAACAATTTCTTACAAAAAAAGCTGCTGTAAAAGATATTGATGAACTAAGAAATGCGTTGCGTTTTCATGAATACAGGTATTATGTTTTAAATGATCCGCTGATTTCTGATACCGAATATGATCAATTGTATAAGCAGCTTGAAAGTTTGGAAAAAGAACATCCGGAACTGGTTACAAAAAATTCTCCCACACAACGTGTTGGCAGCAGTTTGTTGCTGAACACAAGTTTTGCCACCGTGCAGCATTTAGTGCCAATGTTAAGTTTAGATAATAGTTATAATGAAGAAGATTTAATTGATTTTGATAGAAAGGCAAGAGAAAATACAGGGCTTGATGTGATTGAATATTGTGTTGAACCAAAGTTTGATGGTGCAAGTATTTCGCTGATTTATGAAGATGATGAATTGGCTCGTGCAGCAACACGGGGCAACGGTGTTGAAGGTGAAGAAATAACAACGAATATAAAACAGGTTCGTTCTATTCCTTTATCTGCAAAGTTTTCTGATTATAATATTCAGCTGGCAGAAATTCGCGGCGAAGTTTTAATGAATAAAAATTCATTTAAAAAATATAATGAATTAATGGAAGAAGAAGGTTTGCCTGTGCTTGCCAATCCGCGTAATGCGGCCAGCGGAAGTTTGCGCATTAAAGATCCGAAGCTTGTTGCAAAAAGAAATTTAGAAGCGTTTTTATATCACGTGAGTTATTACACAACATTTGAAGGCAAAAAAGTGAGTGATGAACAGGATCATTCAAAAGAAAATATTTCAAAAAAAGAAGCGCCGTTTACTTCTCATTCAGAATCGCTGAAAATGTTATGGAGCTTAGGTTTTCGCAGTCCTGAAAAAGAAAAAAAAGTTGTAAAGGGAATTGATAAAGTAATTGCTTATTGCAAAGAATATGAAGCAAAACGCGATGATTTGCCTTATGAAATTGATGGCATGGTAATTAAAGTGAATGATCTGGTATTGCAGGATAAATTGGGTATGACTTCGCATCATCCGCGGTGGGCAATTGCATTTAAATTTAAAGCAAGGCAAGGCACAACAAAATTAACAGGCGTTGAATTTAATGTTGGCAGAACAGGCGCTGTTACGCCGGTTGCAAAACTTGAACCTGTGCATATTGGCGGCGTAACGGTAACAAGCATTTCGATGCACAACGAAGATTATATAAAAGAGAAAGATTTAAGAATTGGCGATACCGTTTTAGTAGAACGTGCAGGAGATGTAATTCCGCAGATTGTAAAATCAATGCCGGAATTAAGAACGGGCAATGAAAAAGTTATTCATTATCCAAAAAATTGCCCGGTTTGTAAAAGCGAATTATTTAAAGAAGAAGGCGAAGCGGTTTGGCGTTGCATCAACATAGAATGTGCGGCGCAGGTAGTTGAAAAAATTATTCATTTTGTTAGTAAAGATGCGATGGATATAAAACATTTCGGCGGCGCGAATGTGTTGAAGTTTTATGAATTAAAATTGCTGAAAGATATTCCATCAATCTACACTTTAGATTTTGAAAAAATTGGTGAACTCGAAGGTTTTGGCAAAAAATCTATTGATAATTTAAGAACAGCAATTGAAGATAGCAAGCAGCAACCATTGCATCGTTTAATTTATGCTTTAGGCATTCGCTATGTTGGTGAAACCACTGCAAAAACGTTGGCTAATTGCGTTAAAGAAATTTTTGATTTTGAAAAGATGAGCATTGAAGATTTGCAACATCTTGAAGACATCGGTATTAAAGTAGCCACAAGTATTTATGGTTTTTTTCAGAATGATGATAACATAAAAATTATTAAGCGTTTGCAGGAATTTGGTTTGAATATGAAGAACACGAAAAGGCAAACATCATCTGAAAGCAATGCTTTAAATGATCAAACATTTTTATTTACCGGAACATTAAATAAACTTAAACGCAGCGATGCAGAAGAGCTTGTTGAAAAAAATGGAGGCAAAATTGTAAGCGGCGTTAGCAGCAAATTAAATTATTTGGTTGTTGGTGATGATGCAGGCAGCAAACTTGAAAAAGCAAAAAAAATAAATACAATAAAAGTTATCAGCGAAGATGAATTTTTAGAACTGATAAAACGGTAATGCTTCAACTATTTTTCATTTCGCAATAACATTGTTTCTTTGCAGCGCTTAAAGCTGCCAACTGCACAACTGTACAAGTGTTGCGACGCAACCGTGCTTAATTGAAATACTGCAGCTGGTAACATAAAAATTCTTTTATTAAAAACAACATATTATGAGCAGCATTATTAAAATTCATGCAAGACAAATTTTAGATAGTCGTGGTAACCCAACGGTTGAAGCAGATGTTATAACTGAAGCCGGTGTTTTGGGCAGGGCAGCAGTGCCAAGCGGCGCATCAACCGGCATACATGAAGCGGTTGAACTGCGTGATGCAGATGATAAAGTGTATGGAGGAAAGGGCGTTTTAAAAGCAGTATCAAACGTAAATAAAATTATTGCAGAACAATTAAGCGGCTTTGATGTAAGCGATCAAACCGGTATTGATGCAAAACTGATTGAAGTTGATGGAACGGATAATAAAAGCAAACTTGGCGCTAATGCAACGCTTGCTGTTTCTATGGCGGCTGCAAAAGCGGCGGCAATAGAAAGCGATCTTCCATTGTACCGTTATCTTGGCGGTGTAAATGCAACCGTTTTGCCAATGCCATTGATGAATATTTTAAATGGCGGCGTTCATGCAGATAACAAAATTGATTACCAGGAATACATGATCGTTCCCATTGGCGCAGATAGTTTTAGTGAAGCGTTGCGCTGGGGCGTTGAAGTTTTTCATAAATTAAAAGGCGTTTTAAAGAAAAAAGGTTACAGCACAAATGTTGGCGACGAAGGCGGTTTTGCACCTGATATTCAAAGCAACGAGGAAGCCATTGAAACTGTGTTGCAGGCCATTGATGCAGCCGGTTATAAAGTGGGTGAACAAATTGCGATTGCGTTGGATGCTGCAAGCAGCGAAATGTATTTTAATGATCAGTATAAATTTTATAAAAGCAGCGGCAAAATGATAAGCAGCGATGAAATGGTTGCTTACTGGACGGAATGGGTGAATAAATATCCTATCATTTCTATTGAAGATGGAATGGCAGAAGAAGATTGGGATGGGTGGAAAAAATTAACGGATGCATTGGGACATAAAGTGCAGTTGGTGGGCGATGATCTGTTTGTAACCAACACAAAAATTTTACAGCGTGGCATTACCAACGGCATTGCGAACAGCATTTTAATTAAAGTAAACCAGATAGGAACAATTACAGAAACAATTAATGCAGTTCAGTTGGCGCAAACAAATGGTTACACAACTATAATGAGCCATCGCAGCGGCGAAACAGAAGACACAACTATTGCAGATTTGGCTGTTGCTTTAAATTGCGGTCAAATAAAAACCGGTTCAGCTTCAAGAACGGATCGTATGGCAAAATATAACCAGCTTTTGCGCATTGAAGAAGAATTGGGCAAGAGCGGCGTTTATCCAAAAGGGAAAATAAAATTTGGGAAGTAATATTTATGTTCTTGCCCTTCTCCTTTGGAGAAGGGTTGGGATGAGGACTTATAATTTATACACATATCCACACGTTATTATTAATCGTTGGCAGAAATTGTAATTTTACCTGCCAACGATTTTTTTATGCTCAACATTATCCGGGTTTTTCGCAATAAATACATCATTGCTTTAACTGCATTTATTGTTTTAATGCTGTTTATAGATCATAACGATATTTTTGTGCAGATTGACCGCAGCCGACAGCTAAAAACATTGCTTTTAAGCAAAAAGTTTTACCAGCAACAGATAGATCAAACCCGTAAAAACCTTTCTGACCTTCAAAATAACTCCGCTGCTTTAGAAAAATATGCCCGGGAAAAGTTTCTTTTAAAAAGAGATAATGAAGATATTTTTGTAGTTTCATTGCCCGACAGCCAAAAAATTTCTATACCTAAACAATAATATTTTTTTGCTGCCGTTTCAATAATTAATCTGTTCCATTGAAGGCGTTCCAATATTCTGTGAGTAAAAATTTGTTTATTAAAAAATTCTGAGCTATGCCAAATTTTACTCCGGAAGATTTATTATTGTACCACGCTGGCGAGTTAGACGATGCACGAAGCATTGTTATTACCGAAGAACTTGCGGTAAACTGGATGTTACGCGAAAAATTTAATGTGTTAAAACAAGCTTTTGCAAGGCTTAATGCAATGAAGTTGCAATCGCCCCGCAAACAGGCTATTCAAAACATTATGCGCTATGCCATGCGCAAGCCGGCTGCTGTATAATAATCTTAAAAAATTTCTGTTCAAAAGCTAATTTAGTTGCGTTGAACAGAAATTTTTTTTTATGACGCGTACCGAACGTTTTGCATTCTGCATTCATTATTTTGAAGAGCATATTCCCGTTGCAGAAACGGAATTGGTGTATGATAATCCGTATCAACTGCTGGTTGCAGTAATTCTTTCTGCGCAATGCACTGATAAGCGGGTAAACATAACCACGCCTGCCATATTTCAAAAATATCCTTCACCAAAAGAATTATCTAAAGCAACGTTTGATGAACTGTTTCCTTTTATTAAAAGCATTTCTTATCCAAACAATAAAACAAAGCATTTAATTGGAATGGCTCAAATGATAATGAAAGATTTTGACGGAAAAATTCCTATGACCGTTAATGAATTGATGCAGTTGCCCGGCGTTGGAAGAAAAACGGCAAACGTTATAACATCTGTAATTGATGCACAACCAAATATGGCCGTTGATACGCATGTGTTTCGGGTGGCAGCAAGAATTGGTTTAACCGTAAATGCAAAAACGGTTTTAACTGCGGAAAAGCAGCTAACAGCATTTATTCCAACAGCATTAATTCATAAAGCGCATCACTGGCTTATTTTACATGGAAGATATGTTTGCGTTGCAAGAAATCCAAAATGTGATGAATGCGGTTTAAAGCCGGTGTGTAAGTATTACCAAACGATAATTAAAAAGAATAAAAGCTGAACGCTTAAAGCTGTTTAATAATCAATATCTAAATTCAACCGGTTTTTTAATTCTCTCACCAATGGGTATTTTTCGGCAATACGTTCAAATTTCTGACGGCTGTTTAGTGTAAGATGAATGGGTATTTTTTCTTGTTTGCCTGCATCAATTAATATTCTGAAATTAACGCTGCGGTTATTAAATGCCTGCTGAATAAAATCGCACAACATTGTTTTTTCCTGTTCAATAAATTTTTGCTGGGTAATGGCATGAACGGTTATGGTAAAAAAATTATCGGCTTCTATATTTAATTGTGCAGATTTAAATGTTTGAACAGTAGAATGTTTGTTTGGCTGATTTTGCAGCATTGCCGCGTAATTGTTCCAAACCTCATGAAGTCTTATTGCAGTAAGTGCTTCAGCATCTTTAATTTCTTCAATGTTATATTCTGAACTTATTTTTTCACGCAGGTTTTCAAGCAGATTTTTTTTACTGCCGTTTGCGTTTTTTGGAACGATATATTTTGTTGAAGAAGATTCATTAATTACAGTTGAAGAAATTTTTTTTTCTGCTATGTTATTTGCAGCGGGTTCTTTAATAAATAGTTTTGATGCTGATGAAGGTTTTTTAGCAGGCAAAACTTCAATCATTTTTGTTTTTTGAATCACCGGCGCATCAATGCGTTTTTTTTTAACAACACTTCCATTATCATTTGCAAGCTCAATTGCTTGCTGCAAATAGTTTAGTTTTATAAGTGCCAGCTCAACATGCAATCTCTTATTGCGTGCCATTTTATAATTAATATCTGCATCATTTAAAATATTGAGTGCACTTACAAGATAAGACAAGCTAACTTCTTCAGCTTTCTGAATATATTTTTCCTGCATACCTTCCACCACTTCAAGCAGCGATGCAGCTTTTGCATTTTTGCTTACCAGTAAATTACGCATGAATGCTGCAAAGCCATTCAGCACCATATCGCCTTCAAAACCTTTGCTGTTTATCTCATCGTACAACAACATGGCAGCGCCAATATCTTCTTTCAACAGATCATCTAATAATTTAAAATAATAATCATCGTCAAGAATATTTAAATGTTCCAGCGTATTCTGGTAATTCACTTCACCGTTGGTAAAGCTTACTATCTTATCTAAAATGCTCAGCGCATCACGCATGCAGCCTTCGCTTTTTTGTGCAATAATTTGCAAGCGCAGATTTTTCCGCTTTAATATCTTCTTTACTAACTATTTCTTCAAGATGCTCAACAGTATCGTTTATAGTTATTCTTTTAAAATCAAAGATTTGGCAGCGTGATAAAATGGTTGGAATGATTTTATGTTTTTCAGTTGTTGCTAAAATAAAAATAGCATAAGGCGGCGGTTCTTCCAGCGTTTTTAAAAATGCATTAAACGCTGCTGAACTAAGCATGTGCACTTCATCAACAATATACACTTTATATTTTCCGGCCTGCGGCATAAAACGAACCTGCTCAACCAATGTTCTTATATCGTCAACAGAATTGTTACTTGCCGCATCTAATTCATGAATATTTAATGATGTGCCTTCATTAAAACTTCTGCACGAATTGCATTCGTTGCATGCTTCACCATCTGGTTGCAAATTTTCACAATTGATTGTTTTGGCAAGAATGCGTGCACAGGTTGTTTTGCCAACACCACGCGGACCGCAAAATAAAAATGCATGTGCCAGCTGATTATTTTTAATAGCATTTTTTAAAGTGGTTGTAATGTGCTGCTGGCCAACAACGGTATCAAAAGTTTGCGGACGATACTTTCGCGCAGAAACAATAAACTTATCCATAGCAACATGCAATTTAATAATTGTGAAGGCAGTTTTGTTGTACCATTTTAGTTAATTTATACACAGCATTAAAATTTTATTTTTGATTATTCATTTAACTTAAAATACTTTTTTGAAAATTACTTTTATAAAATCAAGTTTAACAGCACTGGTATTTTTATGTATTTCTGTAAAGCAATTTTTTTCTTGATGATAATGGCAATTTGATTTTACTAAAATTAATGCCAGCGATTCAGTAAAAGAAATATCAGTTAATGTTGATGCATTTAAATTATAGAATTTTTACCGGGCAAAGCGTGCAGGTAAACGCTGATACAATAGTCGCTCCGTGTTTAATGAAATCGAAAATTGGATTTGTAAAAATTATACTTAATTAATTATTATTGATATTGAATTCACCTTTAAACTTAAAAACTTTTCTAAATAGCAAAGCTGAGCAATACAATCAGCCTTTGTTTATAAAAGATGATCCAATCTGCATTCCGCATTTATTTACAAAGAAACAGGATATAGAAATTGCAGGTTTTTTTGCGGCTGTTTTTGCCTGGGGAAACAGAATAACTATTATCAACAAATCAAAAGAATTAATGCAGTTGATGAACATGCAGCCACATGAATTTTGTTTGAACGAGGATTTGAAAAGATTAAAAAAATTATTGGGTTTTAAGCATAGAACTTTTAACGCAACAGACCTTTTGTATTTTGTTGAGTTTTTAAAATTTCACTATCAGCACAACGATTCTTTAGAAACTGCATTTACAAAATGGGGCGATAATGTTGAGCAAATGCTTACCGGGTTTCATCATTATTTTTTTAGTTTGAAAGATGTGCCTGCACGAACAAGAAAACATATTGCTACGCCGGAGAAAAAATCAAACTGTAAAAGATTAAATATGTTTTTAAGATGGATGGTGCGCAATGATAATAAAGGCGTTGATTTTGGTATTTGGAAAACTTTAAAATCTTCGCAATTAATTTGCCCTATAGATGTGCACGTAGCAAGAGTTGCAAAGCGGCTTAACTTATTGCAAAGAAAGCAAATTGACTGGCAGGCTGCTTTAGAATTAACTGGTTATTTAAAAACGTTAGACGCAAATGATCCGGTGAAATATGATTTTGCTTTGTTTGGTTTGGGTGTGATGGAGAAATATTGACTGGCATAAAAAAATCCCGCATTTAATGCGGGATTAAAATTATATAAGTGCTTATATATTATTTTGCGTTCTCAAAGTTCTCCTCAACTTTTTTCCAGTTAATCACATTCCAAACTGCAGCCAAATAATCCGGCCGCTTATTTTGATACTTTAAATAATAAGCATGTTCCCAAACATCAACACCCAAAATTGGCGTGCCTTTTACTTCAGCCACATCCATTAAGGGATTGTCCTGGTTTGGCGTTGAAGAAATTTCAAGTTTTCCATCGCGGCTTATAAGCCATGCCCATCCGCTTCCAAAACGGGTTGCACCGGCTGCATTAAATTTCGTTTTAAATTCATCAAACGAACCAAAAGTACTGTTGATGGCTTCGCTTAAACGCCCGGAAGGCTGGCCGCCATCTTTTGATAAAATCTTCCAGAAAAAACTATGATTCCAATGACCGCCGCCATTATTGCGCACAGCAGGAGATATTTTACCTGCATTAGCAATAAGTTCCTCGAGCGATTTGTTTTCATGCTCAGTGCCGGCGATCGCTTTATTTAAATTATCTACATAAGCCTGGTGATGTTTGTCGTGGTGTATTTTCATTGTTTGTTCATCTATGTGCGGCTCTAATGCATCGTATGCATAAGGCAGCGGAGGTAATGTAAAAGCCATAGTAATTATGATTTATAAGTTATGAATTATATGTAGAAAAGGTTACAAATTTAATGCGAGGCTGCCAAACAGAGGTTAATTCTTTCTTATATCGAAAATTATCTTTTACGCTGAAAAAAAGTTTGCATTAATGCGGCACATTGCTCTTTTAAAACATTCATTGTAATTTTAGTTTTAGGATGAAAAGGAAAATTAAACTGTGTTATATGCCTATAACCATTCTTTTCGTCATCAGCGCCCCAAACAACACGTGCCAGTTTGCTCCAATACATTGCGCCAACGCACATTAAACAAGGTTCAACCGTTACATATAAACTTGCGCCGGGCAAATATTTACTTCCTAAAAAATTATATGCTGATGTAAGGGCTAAAATTTCTGCGTGTGCGGTTGAATCATTTAATTGTTCTGTCATGTTGTATGCACGTGCAATAATTTTTTGATTGATAACAATAACAGCGCCTATCGGAACTTCATCTGCTTCAAATGCTTTTTCTGCTTCGCGTAAAGCCTGTTGCATATAATATTCATCGTTCAGCAACATTATTTAATTATTATAAAAGAATACATTTATAAAGCTGGTTAATTTATAAACTGCAGATCATTCATCATCTTTCATTTTTTTATTTCTTCTGAATTTTTTAAAGAGATCAAGCCCTATTTTAACCTGACCGTTTTTATCTTTTGCCCTTAAATAAATGCTGCTGCCTGGCTTTTCGGCTTTGTGCTTATCAATCTTTTTATAATCTTCAGGTTTTTTTGTAAGCGCTGAAAGCGGCACTTGTATTGAAATATCTGTTTTGTCTGCAAAGCTATACACACCTTCAATATACATGGTAATGGCTGAAGATTGAATGGGCATACGATGAATGTAAATATCTCCGTTTTTTATATCGAACGTATCTTTTATTTCTGCAAATTCAACATTATTAAGATCGCGGTTTTTAAATATGTATTGCTGAATATTTTTAAGAAACTGAAGATTAATAAGCGCTGCATTTTTTAAAGAAAAAAATAGTTGCCCGTTCATGGTTTTAAACAGCAGCTTGCCTGCATCATTTATTTCTACGCTGATGTTTGCTTTTGAATCGATAACGCCTTTTAAATTTTTATACGTAATGCCGGTTTGACCAAAATTATCAAAAGCATAAAACAGCTTTTTAATATTTATATGCTGAAGATTTGTTTGTATGATTGCCTGGTGTAATTCATCATTTACTTCATGCACTTTGGCGGTTAAATTTAAATTTCCATCTGCATGTTGAAGTGATGCCTGCGTAACTTCCCAATCCGTATTTGTAAAAGCAATATTTGCAGTTACATTGCTTGCAACAAAATTGTGCAGCGATAATTTCTGCGCTTTAAGGTTAACAAATAAATCTCCATTTTCCACTGCATTATCAATAGCATCGGCCATTGTTCCGAAATCTTTTTTTGATTTTTTTTGAACCGGATTTTTTTCTTTTTTAAATAATGTTTCAAAGTCTGAAAGATCAACAGCCGGCGAATACACATTGCAGTTAATGGTTGCTTTGCCCGCTTCGCTGGTTGAAATTCTGTTTAAATTATCGCCTGTAATATTTACTACAAAATGATTTGCATTAAGATTGCATTGAAAATTGTTCATTAAAAAATTATTGCCAGATAAGCTTATTGCACCGTTACATTCTGAAAAAGTTAAGTTGCGGGGCACATAAATAACCTGGCCATTCTGTATTTGAATTTTTGCATCAAGCTTATTAAGCAGTGATGGGTCTGCAATTAATGGCCCGTTGTACAACAAATACAATTTTGCATTGCCATTTATAAATTGTAAAGTTGAAGAAGCAAGCTGATCGTTCAACTGCGGTAAAGTGCATTGCGAAAAAAATTCAAACTGAAGAACCGGCGTTCTTAAATTGGTTACAACTATGTTTCGTGCCTGTAAATTTATTTCGCCCCACTTGCTTACAAAAGAATTAATGGTTATGCGGGAATTTGAATCATCAGGCGGCGTTTTTAAATTAAACTGATTGTTATAATTACCAGAAAAATTGCAGTTGTTTAAATTAACAACCGGCGTGCTTACATTATTTTCTTCTGTTTTAAAATCAACCTTAACTGAAGGATCACCTTTATGCACCAACGATCCCTGGAGTTTTAAAGCAACATCAACCGGCGCACTTAATTTTATTTTTCTTAATCTTTCACGTGTGTGTGGTTTTACAATTGCCAAAGCAGCATCATACATAATATTTTTTGTGGTGGCATTTATATTAAAATGTGCCGAATCACCAAAATAAAAAGTTCCGTTCATTATAAATGGCTGGCCTTGTATTTTAACTTTAGTATCGTTAAAAGAAAGAATATTTTTTGCGGTATCAAACTCAAATTTCCACTTGGCTTCTATGCGTTGATTTTCCAGCCAGTAACCCTGCGAAAAATTAAAACCCAAACCGCGAACAAAAATATCTTCATTCATGGTTATGTAATATTTTAAACCGGTTAACCGCGTTGTTATATCGGCATCATCAACTCTTAGTTGGTATCGTTTATTTTTAATTGCATCTTCAATAACAACGGTAACATTTTCCAGTTCAAGATCGGCAAATACAACAGGCTTTCTTGCTTTTTCTTTTTGCTTTGTTCTGCGGTTTTAAAATGTAGGTGTTTGAATATCCCTTTGCATCGGTAAATGTATACAACAATGCATCCTGAATTTTTATAGAACTAATAGTGAGCTTGCTTCCTATCAAATCAAAAAAACCGGCTTTTGCTGTAATTAATTTTGCCTGCAAAAAAGGTTTATGATAAATGGAATCGCTTATACTAACATTTTCAAGCTTAATACCAATTTTTGGAAACGTTTGCCATACGGTAATTTCAGCTTTATTAATTTTTAGTTCACCAAGTAAAGTGTGTTTAAGCTGCGTATTAACAAAGCTTAATAGTTTTTTTTCTGAAGATGAAATATAAATGCTTAGCGCAACAAGTAGCAAAACATAAAACCCGATTATAATTAAAATTGCACGAGCAGCGATGCGAACAATTTTATTTGAAATAAATTGTAAGCTAAAGATCTTTTTTAAGCGCATCGGTTTTTATTGGAATATAAATACCCAAAACTATATCGTTATTTTATTAAAATTTATTGTGAATGATGTAAGGTAACATTGCCCTCCACGTTTGCCAATCGTGATTTACATCTGCGCCCCAAATATCAAGATCATGCCATATTCCTTTATTCCATAACACCTGCGAAAACCTGCGGTTTGCTTCCGGATCTTCAAAAGCGCCGCTGCCTGTGTAAATATGAATATGATTGCTGGCACGGATTTTATCAAGATACCAGCTATCGGTTAAGTTTGGAATATAATGAATGGGGCTGTTGTAATACACCTGCTCATCCCAAAAACCTTTGGTATATTCTGTAAGATCATACACGCCGCTCATGCTGATAGCGCCGTTAATAAGATCAGGTTTTTTTAAAAATAAATTCATGGCATGAAGTGCACCAAACGATGCGCCGCAGGTAAAAATAAATGTATCGTTGCTTGTGTTGTTGCGAATGAATGGCACCACTTCATTAAACACATAATTATTAAAATCGTTTTGGCGGATGGCTTTGTGCTCGGGCAACATTTCATTGTTCAGCCAGCTTTCTTTATTAATGCTGTTAATGCTGAAAACTTTTATTTTTCCACTGTTGATAAAAGGTGTTAATGCATCTATTAACTGAAAGCGTTCATATTCCAAAAAATCTGCCGCTGCCGTTGGAATAAGCAGTAATGCAAAACCATAAAAACCATACGTTACTACCGGCATTTCTTTGTTAAGCGAAGGGCTGTACCAGGATGTAATTTCTCTTTGCATGTTTAAATTATTTTACAGTACTTTAAATCAAAGTCCAAAAGTGGCGAAGTCAGTAGAGTAAGAAGGTAGTTTAATTTTTGAACATTCATCTGACTTGCGGTCTTTCCAACTTCGGACTTCAATATTACAAACAAACCTTCTTTATCTCGTTCCATAAATCACGAAAACATTGCGCTGCATAACTGTTGTTTGCATATTCAAAAACAGGTTGCTGATGCACGCCCATCTTTTCTACATCGCTTAAATATGGAATATAGCTTTTAAAGAAAAGCTTATTTGTATAAAATTGTTGCATTACTTCATGATGTAAATTTTTTCTGTGATCAACCATACTAAAAAAACATTTGATCTTATTTTTATCCAAATCATTGTTTTTAAAATATTCTATTACTGTTTCAAACGAATTAACCGATAAAGTAGTTGGAATATTCGGCATCACAATCCAATCAGCCGCATTAAAAATATTTTCATGCACTAAAGAAATTCCCGGCGCACAATCTAAAAAAACAATATCATAATTTTTTAAACTGCTTATTAATGATCTTAATTTCTTTTTGCTGTGTTTTGATTCATTAAGTAAAGCATCAGCATTGCGTGCAGAAATATCGGCAGGAATGATGTGCAGGTTTTCAAATGCGGAATGCTGAATGGCATCTTTAATTTCAATTTCTTCTGTTATCAGTTTTTTTGTTTCGTTTTTATTTGCCGCTTTTGCATGAAGATAAAATGATGAAGAACCCTGCGGATCAAGATCCCAGATTAAAGTTTTATATCCTTCGGCTGCAGCAAGATAAGCGAGGTTAATTGCAGCCGCTGTTTTGCCCACGCCGCCTTTAAGGTTATATAAAGCAATAACGGTCATTGCTCTAAAATACAAGTTTAATTATTTCTGTTGTGCAAGATTTTTTCTGATGCTTAAATAAACAGAACGTGTTAATGCCTTTCTTAACTTGTAGAAAGAGTTGGCTATTCTTCCCGCAAATGTTTGCCGGTAAGATGAATAAACACATCTTCAAGATTTGCCTGTTTTACTTCTTTTGGTTTTTCAAAACCGGTGGCAACAAGTTCATCAATTAATTTATCGGGCGAAGCCATTGCAATAATATTTCCTGAATCAATAATGGCAACACGATCGCACAAAATTTCAGCTTCATCCATATAATGCGTGGTAATAATTACTGTTGTGCCTTTGCTTCTGATATCTTTTATTAAATCCCAAAGATTGCGGCGTGCCTGCGGGTCTAAACCGGTTGTGGGTTCATCTAAAAAAATTATTTTGGGTTTATTGATGAGCGTGGTGGCAATAGAAAAACGTTGTTTCTGGCCGCCGCTTAATTCTTTAAATTTTGCTTTGGCTTTATCGCGAAGATTAACCATATCAAGCAACTGCATTGAATTTACCTGCTCGTTATATAAACCGGCAAAAAGATAAATTAACTCAGTTAAATTTAAACCGGGATAATATCCTGAAGTTTGCAATTGCACGCCGATAATTTTTTTTATGGCGTTCGGCGCTTCATCTAAATTAAAACCATCAACCATAATTTCGCCGCTGGTTTTTTCGCGAAGCGTTTCAATTATTTCAAGTGTGGTAGATTTACCGGCGCCATTAGGGCCAAGCAACCCGAAAATTTCGCCTTTATAAACATCAAAGCTTATTCCTTTAACGGCTTTAAAATCTCCATAATTTTTTACAAGATTTTTTACCGAAATAATTGTTTCCTGTTGCATGCAGGCAAAGTAAGCACATTAATTTTTATGCTGAAAGAAATGGCAAGAAAAGCAATTTCAGATTTTTATTAAACGGCAGCGCTGGCTTTACTTGTTGCCCATTCAATTAAAATATCAGCCACCAGCGGGCGTGAAAATTCTTTTGGAGGTCGCTGACCATTGGCAAGCATTTCTCTAACTTTTGTTCCACTCAATGAAACAATATCAGGATTTTTTGGGGCAGTTTTGGTGCTTGCCATGCTATCTGTATTGTTGCACCAGAAAGTATGTTCAAACTTTAATATTTCCATGCCCATTTTCGGGCCGATTTTTTCCATCAGTTGCTGCGCTTCATACGTGCCATAATATCCTCCAACACCTGCATGGTCTCTGCCAATGATCATATGTGTGCAGCCATAATTTTTACGCAATAAAGTATGATTAATCGCTTCACGCGGGCCGCCATAACGCATCGCAGTTGGCAATACACTTAAATGCGTATTATCGGGATTAAAATAATTTTCAATTAAAACTTCATAGCATTTCATTCTTACAGGGGCAGGAATATCATCGCTTTTTGTTTCACCAACCAGCGGATGAATTAAGGCGCCGTCAACAATTTCCTGCGCACATTTAATTAAATATTCATGTGCACGGTGTATCGGGTTTCTTGTTTGAAAAGCAACGATCGTTTTCCAGTTGCGTTTTTCAAATTCTGCTCTTGTTTCACTCGGGTCGAGATAATATTTTTCTTTGATGTCTTCTTTGCGTAAAGGGCGATTTACCATTTCCAAAGGGCCTGAAATAAATTTATTTCCTGCTTTATAAAACACAGCAACACCGGGATGTTTTTCTTCAGTTGTTTTAAAACATTTTTGTGCAAGGTTATCTAAATCAAGTTCAAATTTTTCATCAACCTTCATTATTGCCAATACAGTACCGGCTTTATCTAACAAAGCAATTTCTTCACCTTCTTTTATTTTTTCATACTTATCACCAACCGGTAATAAAATAGGAATGCCCCAAGCAAGCCCGTTGGTTAATTCCATTTTTTCAATCACAGATTCGCTGTCTGCCTTGCCCATAAAACCTTCCAGCGGGCTAAAAGAACCTATGGCGATCATTTCAACATCTGCAGCATACCTGTCTTCAATAGTTAATTGAAATAAGTTGTTTTGCTTTTGTTTCCAGTTCGTTTTTACGTTCGCCTTCTGCAATTTTATTTACCAGCTTTCCACCGTGCGGTTGGTTCATTGTATAAAAATTTAAATGATTTAAGTGTGTTTAAATGTAACCTTTAACTTCAAGATAATTCATTATTTCTGCGGCGCAATCTTCTAAAGATTTTTCAGCAGTATCAATTATAAGCTCAGCATTTTCAGGCGCTTCATACGGGTCATCAATACCTGTAAAATGTTTTATTTCTCCTGCACGTGCTTTTTTATATAATCCTTTTGTATCGCGTTGTTCGCATACTTCAAGCGAAGCGTTTACAAAAATTTCAATAAACTCACCTTCGGGAACAAGCTTACGCACCATTTCGCGATCTTCACGATATGGCGAAATAAAAGCCGTTGAAACAAAAGTGCCTGCATCAACAAATAATTTGGCAACCTCACCAATGCGACGAATGTTTTCTTTGCGATCTTCTGCACTAAAGCCAAGACCTTTATTTAATCCATGGCGAATATTATCTCCATCAAGCACATAAGTGTGAATGCCTCTTTCAAATAGTTTTTCTTCAACCTTATTTGCCAGCGTTGATTTGCCGGCACCTGAAAGCCCGGTGTACCATAAAATGGCCGACTTATGTTCATTCAATCTATGGCGGTCTTCTTTGCTTATGGTTGAAGCATGCCATACAATATTGCCGGTAAGTTCCATGCTGATGATTTTGTTTGCCGCGAATGTAAGTCGATGAAGGCATAATTCCTATTAAAACTATAGAAATTAAATTAACTGTATTTTTTACCTGTTCACTTATCGTTGTAATATTGCTTAAATGAACTTAAAAACTCTATACCAGCCTTTTGCAAAATTATTGGCTGCAAAAAATATTCATGTATCAAAATCGCTTGAGTTTAATTCATCTTTTAAACAAGAACTGGCTTATAATTTAGATTTTGTTCGATATACAACATTAGAGCTTTGCGCAAATGAAATAAAAGCACACAATTTAAAAGGAAATCTTGCTGAACTGGGTGTGTATAAAGGCGATTTTGCCAAACGAATAAACCAGTTATTTCCTGATAAAAAATTGTATTTGTTTGATACGTTTGAAGGCTTTAATGAAAAAGATATTTCAGCAGAAAAAAATAATAAGTTTTCAAGCGGCGAACAGGATTTTTCTGATACAAGTGTTGAACTGGTTTTAAACAAAATGAAGTATCGTAATAATTGTATAATTAAAAAAGGATATTTTCCTGAATCTGCAAATGGCGTTAATGGCACGTTTTGTTTTGTAAGTATTGATGCCGATTTGTATGAACCCATTTTAAGTGGATTGCAATTTTTTTATCCAAAGCTCGAACATAAAGGCTACATATTTGTGCACGATTTTAATAACGATTTATACAAAGGCGCAAAGCAGGCTGTCCTTGAATTCTGCAACGCCAACCGCATAAATTATTTGCCAATTCCTGATAGCGGCGGCACAGCAATAATAACAAAATAGAAAACTTTATTGTTGTAATTTGGCATCCTTCATTTATGTTGAATAATACAATTAACCCCGAAGAAATTTTACCTGATGAATCAATAGAAGTGTATGGCGCCCGTGCACACAACCTGAAAAATATTGATATCATCATTCCTAAAAATAAATTAGTTGTTATAACGGGCATCAGCGGCAGCGGAAAATCTTCGCTGGCTTTTGATACTATTTATGCAGAAGGCCAGCGCCGTTACATGGAAACTTTTGGTGCTTATGCACGGCAGTTTATTGGTGAAATGGAACGGCCAGATGTTGATAAGATCACAGGTCTTTCTCCGGTTATTTCTATCGAACAAAAAACTACCAATAAAAACCCGCGTTCAACCGTTGGAACGGTTACAGAAATTTATGATTTCATGCGTTTATTGTTTGCACGCATCGGCGAAGCATACAGCTATAACACCGGCAAAAAAATGGTGAAGTGGAGTGAAGAAGAAATTGTAAATAATATTTTTCAAAGATTTGAAAACAAAAAAATTTCTTTATTGGCTCCGTTGGTGCGTGGCAGAAAAGGCCATTACCGTGAGTTGTTTGAAGAGATACGAAAAAAAGGTTTTGTAAAAGTTAGGGTTGATGGTGAGATAAAAGATATCACTTCAAAAATGCAGGTTGACCGCTATAAAATTCACGACATTGAAGTTGTGGTTGATCGCTTGAAAGTTGATGATAGCTTTAGAACGCGGTTAAGCCAAAGCGTGCAGCAGGCATTAAAAATGGGAAAAGATTTAATGTTTGTAGTAGCCGAGCCAGCCTCGCCAAGCCCGCCCCGTGAAGGGGAGTTAAAAGCTTTAAAAAATAAAACTATTGAATTATATGAAGAAAATTCAAAACCCTCCGCCAACGGAAAAGGTTTTGAGGAAGCTTCTTATTCACGACAACTCATGTGCGAAGACACCGGTTTATCTTATGAAGAACCTTCGCCCAATTCATTCTCGTTTAATTCGCCGTATGGCGCCTGCCCAACCTGCAAAGGCCTCGGCAGTGTATTTACCATTGATATGGATTTAATTTTACCTGATGCAGCTAAAAGCATTAAAGAAGGCGGCATTGTGCCTTTGGGTGAAGAAAGAGATGCCAGCGTGTTCAGGCAGGTAGAAACGTTTGCAAAAAAGTATAAAATAAAATTAGATACGCCAATAAATAAACTGTCTGAAGAACAGTTGAACCTTATTTTATATGGCGATAAAAATATTAATGCTTCACTCGAAGTAAACACAAGTGATGAAACGTTGCCAAATGAATATACCGGAAGTTATGAAGGTATTATTCCAATGCTGAAAAGATGGTTCTCATCTTCTTACAGCACCGAAGGTTTAAGAGATTGGGTGCAGAAATATATGACGCTGAAAAATTGCTCTTCATGCAATGGCGCACGTTTAAAAAAAGAAAGCCTTTGGTTTTTGGTTGATAAAAAAAATATTTCGCAATTAAGCGAAATGAACCTTGATAAATTATATGCCTGGTTCGATGGCATTGAATTAAGATTAAGCAATAAGCAACGCACCATTGCAAAAGATGTGATTAAGGAAATTCGTGAACGCTTAACTTTTTTGTTAGATGTTGGTTTAACCTATCTCACATTAAACCGTGCATCAAAAACTTTAAGCGGCGGCGAATCTCAGCGTATCAGGTTGGCAACACAAATCGGTTCGCAGTTGCAGGGCATCACTTATATTTTGGATGAACCTTCTATCGGTTTGCATCAAAGAGATAATCATCGTTTGATATCAGCATTACAAAACCTGCGGGATATTGGTAACAGCGTGCTGGTGGTTGAGCATGATAAAGACATTATGCTGGCTGCAGACCATTTAATTGATATTGGCCCCAAAGCCGGTTATCATGGCGGCAAAATTGTAGCCGAAGGCACACCGAAAAATATGCTGCAGCTAAATACTTTAACGGCTGGTTATCTTAACGGCATTCATACCATTTCAATTCCGCAGGAACGCAGAAAAGGCAACGGAAAAAAACTTATTTTAAAAGGCGCCGGAGGAAATAATTTAAAGAATGTTGATGCTGAATTTCCGCTTGCAAAATTTATTGTGGTAACCGGTGTAAGCGGCAGCGGCAAATCAACTTTAATAAATGAAACTTTGTATCCTGCGCTTTCAAAACATTGCTATAATTCTAAAACGGCGCCGCTTGAATATAAAAGCATAAAAGGGCTTGAAAATATTGATAAGGTAATTGAGATAGACCAATCACCAATTGGCAGAACACCGCGCAGCAACCCGGCAACTTACTGTGGTTTTTTTACTGATATAAGAACGCTTTTTGCATCGGTGCCTGAAGCAAAAATTCGCGGATATACTGCCGGGCGTTTTTCATTCAATGTAAAAAGCGGACGTTGTGATGTTTGTGAAGGCGGCGGCATGCGTGTAATTGAAATGAATTTTTTGCCTGATGTGTATGTGCCTTGCGAAAAATGTAATGGCAAACGATACAACCGCGAAACATTGGAAATTCGTTATAAAGGAAAATCTATTTCTGATGTATTAAATATGACGGTTGAAGAAGCAGTTGAATTTTTTCAATCGGTTCCATACATCTATCGTAAAATAAAAGTATTGGATGAAGTTGGATTGGGTTACATCACGCTTGGGCAAAGTGCCGTTACTTTAAGCGGCGGTGAAGCGCAGCGTGTAAAGCTTGCAACCGAACTAAGCAAACGCGATACCGGAAAAACATTTTATATTTTAGATGAACCAACAACAGGTTTGCATTTTGAAGATATACAACATCTTTTAAATGTTTTAAATAAACTCGTTGATCGCGGCAATACAGTTTTGGTAATTGAACATAATTTAGATGTGATAAAAGTTGCCGACCATGTAATTGATCTTGGCCCTGAAGGCGGCGATGGCGGCGGCAAAATTTTATTTGAAGGCACACCTGAAGAACTCATTAAAAACAAAGAAAGTCACACTGCAAAATTTTTGAAAGCGGAGTTAAATTAATTACACGCAAAGACGCAAAATTTGTAAATTCACAAAGTTGCTGAGAAGAATCATTGCATCTTTGCGTTTCTTATTGGCTTTGCTTGAAATAAAAAAGCCCTGCATAATGCAAGGCTATTTTCTCGTTTTAAAAGTTTATTCTGTTGCACCTTCCACCAAAACGGTTGTTTTATTATTCAGCACTTCAGCAAAACCACTTTCAATTTTATAATTTATAAAATCTGTTTTTGTTTGCAGCACCTTAATATTTCCCTTTACCTAAAGCTGCAACCAGCGGCGCATGTTTATCCAGCACTTCAAAAGAACCGGCAATACCCGGCAACTGAATACCATACACATCTCCGCTGAATAATTTTGTTTCCGGTGTTAGAATTTCAAGTGTCATAATTTGAAAATTTTGTGAATTTGAAAATTTGAAAATAAATTCCGATAATGGCTAATTTTCAAATTAGCACATCTTCAAATTATCAAATTATCCTTTCGCCTGTTCAATTAATTTCTTTCCTTTTTCAATGGCATCTTCAATAGTTCCAACGAGGTTAAAAGCTGCTTCAGGATATTCATCCACCTCGCCATCCATAATCATATTAAATCCGCGAATGGTATCTTCTATACTTACAAACACACCTTTTAACCCCGTGAAGGCTTCTGCCACGTGGAAAGGTTGTGATAAAAAGCGCTGCACACGGCGAGCTCTTGAAACCACCAGCTTATCTTCTTCACTTAATTCATCCATACCAAGAATGGCGATAATATCCTGTAATTCTTTATAACGCTGTAAAGTTAGTTTTACGCGGTTTGCAGTATCATAATGCAGATCGCCAACAATTTTCGGCGTAAGAATTCTTGAGGTAGAATCCAACGGGTCAACCGCAGGATAAATACCAAGGTCAGCAATTTTACGGCTTAATACTGTTGTTGCATCCAAATGCGCAAACGTAGTTGCAGGTGCCGGATCAGTTAAATCATCCGCAGGCACATAAACAGCCTGAACAGATGTGATTGAACCATTTCTGGTTGATGTAATTCTTTCCTGCATCAAACCCATTTCTGTTGCAAGCGTTGGCTGATAACCTACGGCAGAAGGCATACGGCCCAACAATGCAGACACTTCGGAGCCAGCCTGCGTAAAGCGGAATATATTATCAACGAAAAATAAAATGTCTCTTCCTTTTCCGGTGCCATCGCCATCACGAAAATATTCGGCAACGGTTAAACCACTCAGCGCAACTCTTGCACGTGCACCGGGCGGTTCATTCATCTGGCCAAACACAAAAGTAGCTCTTGAATCTTTTAAGCCATTCATATCAACTTTACTCAAATCCCATCCGCCTTCTTCCATGCTGTGTTTAAAATCATCGCCGTATTTCATGATGCCAGCTTCAATCATTTCACGCAGCAAATCATTTCCTTCACGCGTTCTTTCTCCCACACCAGCAAACACTGATAAACCACCATAACCCTTTGCGATGTTGTTGATGAGTTCCTGGATCAATACAGTTTTACCTACACCGGCGCCACCAAACAAACCAATTTTACCACCTTTTGCATAAGGTTCAATGAGGTCAATAACTTTTATGCCAGTAAGTAAAACTTCCGTTGCTGTACTAAGGTTTTCAAAGGCAGGTGGCATTGCATGAATTGGGCGTGCATTTACTTTACTTACCGGAGGAAGGCCGTCAATTGCATCGCCGGTTACATTAAATAAGCGGCCATGAATGGCTTCGCCGGTTGGCATTGCAATAGCAATACCAGTATCAATAACTTCGGTGCCGCGAACTAAACCCTCTGTTGCATCCATTGCAATGGTACGTACACTATCTTCTCCAAGGTGCTGCTCCACTTCCAGTACCAATTTATCGCCGTTTGGTCTCTTCAGTTCTAACGCATTATAAATTTCAGGTAAAGAACCGTCGGGAAAATAAACGTCAACGACTGCACCGATAATTTGTTTAACCTTACCAATATTGGCCATAAAATATTCTGCTTTTTAAATTTTGCGCAAATGTAAGGTTAAGGCACAAGAAATACGAATTATGAACCTAAGATTTTGTTTCGTATAAAATTGTAAATTTGTACGAAACAAATTATGCAGGAAAAACTGACAATATTGATCTCCTCTGAGCATAAAAAATTTATTAAGCAGCATGCAAAACGCCAGAATAAAAGCGTATCAAAGTTTATTGATGATCTTCTTTCTTCTGTAAAAAGGCAAAATTCGTTACCTGTTTCAAAAGATGAATGGATTGAAAAAACGGCTGGTGCATACAATACCGGAAAAAAAGACATTTTAAAAGAATTGTTTAAAGAAATTTCCGGTGACTAAAATTTTTATTGATGCCAATGTTGTGATTGATTATCTTGACAAATCATCAAAAGATAATGGTGCGGCTGTTGATTGCATCCGCATTATTCGTAAACATTTCAACAAGCCGGTTGTTTCTACGGCAACATTTATTATAACCAATTTTGTATTAGGCAAGTTTGCAAAAAATAAAGATTGGCATAAAAAGCAAATGCAGCTCACTTTTGCTGCATTTGAAATTACACCTATTGAACCCGAATTTATTAACGCTATTTTTGAAACCTATTTTATTGATCTTGAAGATCGATTACAATATCAATGCGCTTTAAACGCCAGGGCAGAAGTTATAATTACAAAAGATCTTATCTGATTTTTTTGATTCTAAAATTCCTGTAATTCATCCGCATGATTTTGTTTCAAGATATAACGACATAATAAAATAAACTTTACAATGTTGCCATATCAATCACAAACCGGTATTTTACATCGCCTTTAAGCATACGCTCATAACTTTCGTTGATGTCTTTTATATCAATCACCTCAACATCAGCAACAATATTATTTGCAGCACAGTAATCAAGCATTTCCTGTGTTTCAGGAATACCGCCGATTAAAGAACCGCCCAAACTTCTTCTTCCCATAATTAAATTAAATGCAGGAATTTGTGCGGGAGTTGGCGGCGCACCAACACAAACCATCGTGCCATTTGTGCCAAGCATATTCAAATACATATTGTAATCGTGTTCGGCGGAAACTGTATCAAGAATAAAATCGAAATAGCCATTCATTTTCTTAACCTGGTCTGCATCTTTGGTTAAAACAAAATTATGTGCACCCAATTTTTTTGCATCCGCTTCTTTTGAAGGCGAATGGCTGAGCATGGTAACTTCTGCACCAAAAGATGCAGCAAGTTTAACGCCCATGTGGCCCAAACCACCAAGCCCAACAACGCCTACTTTATCGCCTTTGCCAACACTCCAGTGGCGAAGCGGAGAATAAGTTGTAATGCCGGCGCAAAGCAATGGCGCAACGGCTTCCAGCGGCTGCTTATCTGAAATGGTTAATACAAAATCTTCAGTTGCAACAATCTGTTTGCTATAACCCCCGTAAGTAACGCCGCCGCTATGTTTATCTTTACCATTATAAGTGCCAACCATTCCAACAAGGCAATATTGTTCTAAGCCTTCTTTACAATTGGCACATTGGCGGCAACTATCAACCATACAGCCAACTGCTGCCAAATCTCCAACCTTAAAGCGTTTAACATGATCGCCCACTTTTGTAACACGACCAACAATTTCGTGGCCGGGCACTGCGGGAAAAACTGTTCCGCCCCATTCGTTGCGCACTGTATGCAAATCGCTGTGGCAAACGCCGCAGTATAAAATATCAATTTGAACGTCGTGTGGTGTAAGTTCTCTTCTTTCCAAACTCCAGGGCGCAAGTGGCGTTGTTGCACTTTGCGCTGCGTATGCTTTTGTTGCCATAATTAATTTTTTTCTTTTTGTTTGTTGAATTATTATTTATTCAAACTATAAAATTCAACTGCATTGTTATAAAAAATATTATTTTTTTCGTTTGATGTGAACGAAGAAAAATAATCTGTTGCAATTTGTAAAACCTGCTCATACGAAGCTGCAACCAAACAAACCGGCCAGTCTGAACCAAACATAATTCTTTTTGTGCCGAAAGTTTCTGTTACAACATCGAGATATGGTTTAAATGTTTGCAATGAATAATTGTTCCAATCTGCTTCAGTAACCATGCCTGAAATTTTGCAATACACGTTTGAGCAAGATTTAAATTTTTGAATTTCATTTTTCCACGATGCAATTTCTTTTGTTTTTATGTAGGGTTTTGCTAAATGATCAATTACAAATTTTTGATCAGAGAAAGTTTCAGCCAGTTCTAAAGCATATTTTAACTGATCGGGAAAAATTAAAATATCATACGTGAAATTAAATTTTTGTAACAATGAAATTCCGTTTTTAAAAGATGATTGCAGCATTAAAGCCCGGTTTTTTTCGCCTTGCAAAATATGTCTGAAACCTTTGAGTTTTTTATACTGATGCCAATTCGATAATTTATCTTCAATATCATCAGCCATCAGATCAATCCATCCAACAATGCCTTTTATAAAATCAAATTCTTTTGCATAATTTAAAAACAATTCATTTTCTTTTTCAGTTTCATTTACCTGCACCGCAACGCAACCTTCAACATTATTTTTTTTATAGATGGATTGCAGTTCTTGCGGTAAAAAATCTTTTTGTATAACAAGCATTTCATTTGTTATCCAATCAAAATCTTTGTTGTTGAACTTCCAGAAATGTTGGTGCGAATCGATTATTTTCATCTGTCAGGCTAAAAATAATTCATGCTAAAGAAGCTGCAAATAAAATATCACTTAAATAAAAACGCCAGGTGGCTAAACCCGGCGTTTTCATTCAAAATAAAAAAAAATTATTCTGCTTCGGCAACCACTTCTTTAACTTCAGGAATCATGCGCTTCATCATGCCTTCAATACCGGCTTTTAAAGTAACCATTGATGAGGGGCAACCGCTGCAACTGCCCTGCAGCATTAAACTTAAAGTGCCATCATCATAACTTTTAAATTGTATGGCGCCGCCATCCATTTCTACTGCAGGACGCACATAATTATCCAGCAATTCTTTAATGCGTTTTACCACATCAGTATCATCACTTAAAATTATATTACCGGTATCTTGTTTTATTTTAGATACTTCATCTTCATTAATAATTGGTCCGCCATTTTCAAGATAATCTTTTAAAAATTGTTTTACAGATGGAATTACATCCTGCCAGTCTTCAGTGTCTGCTGTTTTTGTAAGCGTAACAAAATTGCTGGCAATAAAAACACTTTTTATAAAAGGAAAACTAAATAATTCTTTTGCAAGCGGGCTTGGATCTGCCTGCGATTCATCCTGAAAATCTATGCTTTTGCCAGGATATAAAAGTTTGTTGGCAACAAACTTCATTGTTTCCGGGTTGGGTGTCATTTCTGTATAAATGCTTATAACCGGATTACCTGTTTTTATCATTTCAATAAATTTAGAAATGCAAATTTAGGAAACAATAAATGAAAAATTTACTTAATAAAAATCAGAAGCTAAAATTCATTTTACGCTTTAATGGCTTGTACTTTCGCGGCTGAAAAATTTTAAAGCAAACGATGGAAACGCAGCAGTTGAAAGCGCAAACAATTTTTCCTGTTCTTATTGCAATAAGTTTATCGCATTTATTAAATGATACGGTGCAATCGCTTATTCCTTCCATTTATCCCATTGTAAAAAATTCTTTTCATTTAAATTTTACGCAGATAGGATTTATAACGCTAACATTTCAATTGGCCGCATCGTTGCTGCAGCCAATGGTTGGTTTTTTTACTGATAAAAAGCCGCAGCCTTTTTCGCTGGCGGCAAGCATGTTATTTAGCTTGATCGGGCTTGTTTTATTATCGCAGGCAGCAAGTTATACGGTTGTTTTAATTTCTGTTGCGCTGATAGGCATCGGCTCGTCTGTTTTTCATCCTGAAGCATCAAAAGTTGCATACATGGCTGCGGGCAACCGCCGCGGGCTGGCACAATCTATTTTCCAGGTTGGCGGCAATGCAGGCAGTTCCATTGGGCCGCTGCTGGCTGCTTTAATTATTGAACCGTATGGCCAATCAAATATTTTATGGTTTTCTCTGCTTGCTTTTTTGGCTATTATTATTTTAAGCAGGTTAGGTTTTTGGTATAAAAATCATCTTTTACTCATCAGCAAAAAACCGAAAGCAGTTAATGCAGGCGATCACATAAATTTATCAAAAGGCAAAATTGCGGTTAGCGTAATTATTTTATTGGTGCTTATATTTTCAAAATATTTTTATCTCGCTTCCATGACGAGCTATTACACATTTTACCTCATTCATAAATTTCATGTATCTGTTCAAACTTCGCAGATCTATCTTTTTATATTTTTATTATCGGTTGCTGCAGGCACCATACTTGGCGGACCGTTAGGAGATCGTTTCGGCAGAAAATATGTAATATGGTTTTCTATTTTAGGCGCCTCGCCATTTACATTAATGCTGCCACACGCCAATTTATTTTTCACTTGTTTGCTAACAATTTTTATAGGAGTAATTATTGCCTCCGCTTTTTCAGCCATACTTGTTTATGCGCAGGAATTATTGCCCGGCAAAGTGGGCATGGTATCAGGTTTATTTTTTGGTTTTGCGTTTGGAATGGGCGGATTAGGGTCTGCTGTTTTGGGTGCTCTTGCAGATAAAACAAGTATTGAATACGTGTACCGGTTATGCGCTTTTCTTCCGCTGATCGGTTTGCTCACCGCATTTTTACCGAACTTAAAGCGAAAAGTAAAAATGAGTTAGAATGACTGCTGTTGTTTTTAGATTTTGATTATCACTAACCATTCATCACTAAAAAAATCAGTAAAAGAAAGCGAGAAGATTGAGGGAGAATGAGGGGTCTCGAACCCCCGGCCTTCAGTGCCACAAACTGACGCTCTAACCAACTGAGCTACACTCTCCATAAATTATCCGGAGAGCAAAAATAGTTTAATTCAGTTTTAATACAAACTGCATTGCTGTTTTTAGCGTATTAATTGTTCAGGTCTTGTTAATTCATACAATAAAAAAAATAGCATCTTTATTTAATTTAATTTTGAAACCGCTTATGCAATTTAAAATTTCTAAAATTATGTTGAGAAGAACTGTGTTGCCGGTAGTGCTGATTATTTTTTTGGGCATTACGCTTTGGGCGTTTAAAAGAAACGACAGGCAGGGCGATTCAAAAGAACAAATGTTGTTAACTGCCATCGGCACTATACTGGAACAAAAACACTTTTCTCCAAAACCTATTGATGATAATTTTTCTAAACAGGTTTTTGCAAAATATCTTGAAGCGCTAAACCCCGATAAAGATATTTTTTTAAAACAGGATGTTGATTATTTAAAAAAATATGAGCTAACGCTTGATGATGAAATTCACGGTGCACCTTTAAATTTTTACAGCGATGCAGCTTCGATTTATTTAAAAAGACTGGATGAAGTAATGCTTTTATATAAAGATATTCTTGCAAAGCCTTTTGATTTTACACTTAACGAAGAAATAAATGTTGATGATAAAAAAACAGATTTTCCTGCAGATGAAGCAGCAAGAAAAGAACAATGGCGCAAACGTTTAAAATACCTTACCCTTGATCAATACACAGATCTTTTACAGCAACGCAGCCGCAACATGAATGATACGGCATGGAATAAAACCGATGCACAATTAGAACAAATGGCACGTTCTAAAGTGCTTGCTATTTTAGACAGAAGCTTTACAAGAGAAAAATTAATTTTAGACGGGCCTGAGCAGTTTAACCGCTATGTAAATGTTATAACTGATTTAATGGATCCGCACACAGAATATTTCCCGCCGGTAGAAAGCCGTTCGTTTGAAGAAGATTTAAGCGGCCGGTTTTATGGCATCGGCGCCCAGTTAAAAGATGATGACGGCGCTATAAAAATTGCCAGTTTAATAACCGGAAGCCCTGCATGGAAAAGCCAGAAAGTTCAGGTAAATGATGAAATAATAAAAGTGGCGCAAGGTGCAACTGAACCGGTTGATGTTAGAGGTTATGCGGTAACTGATGTTGTAAAACTTATTCGCGGCACAAAAGGCACTGAAGTTAGAATAACATTTAAAAAAACAGATGGAACCACGCAGGTTGTTTCTTTAATTCGCGATGAAATTGTGCAGGATGAACAGTTTGCAAGAAGTGCCGTGATAACTGAACCAACAGGCAAAATCGGTTATATTTTTCTTCCTGAATTTTATGCTGATTTTGAAAGGCCTGATGGCAACCGCTGCTCGCAGGATGTTGCTAACGAAATCATCAAACTAAAAAAAGAAAATGTGCAGGGAATAATTCTCGACCTGCGCAATAATGGCGGCGGCTCTTTGCCCGAAGTGGTGAATATGGTAGGATTATTTATTAAGCAGGGCCCGGTGGTTCAGGTAAAAGACCGCAATGGCAAACCCGCAATTTTAACGGATAATGATACTGCTGTTTTATATGATGGCCCGCTTGCTGTCATGGTTAATGAGTTCAGTGCATCAGCATCAGAAATTTTTGCTGCTGCCATTCAGGATTATAAACGCGGAATTATTGTTGGCTCAGATACGTATGGAAAAGGAACGGTTCAGCGCACATTACCGCTTGGCAGAACGCTTGATATTTTTAGCGGCCAAACAGAATTTGGCACTTTAAAACTTACGTTTGAAAAATTTTATCGCATCAATGGCGGTTCAACTCAATTAAGAGGCGTAACACCGGATGTGGCTTTGCCAGATCCGTACGACTATTTAAAAGTGCGTGAAAGAGACCAGCCATCCGCACTTCCGTGGGATCAGATTCAGAAAGCAAATTATACTGAAGTTAATACCGGCATAAACTGGAATATGGTTGATGCAGATGCAAATAACCGTATAAAGGCAGATTCATCTTTTAATGCCATTCTTAAAAATGAAGCATGGCTTAAAAATAACACTGATAAAAAATACAGTCTTAACCTGCAGGAATATCAGAAAGAACAAAACCAGCTTAAAACTACGGTTAAGCAAAATGATAGTTTATCACGTTTAAAAACACCAATGGATATTCAGCCTGTTACTGAAGACCGTGCAAAATATTACAGCAATACAGACAGCTTAAAAGGTGACCGTTATCTTGCATGGCTTAAAAATGTTCAAAAAGATGTTTACATAAATGCAACAGTAAATGTAATTGAGGACATGGATAAAGCACATTAATTATAGCTTTTTAAAAAGGGCTTCCTTCATAAAAAGGTTGCCCTTTTTCTTTTAGATAAAATACAAAACCGGTAGCTTAATATAGTTGTAATGGAAGAAAAAAAAGAAAAGCAATGGTTTGCCATTTATACAAAACCACGATGGGAAAAAAAGGTTAATACTAAACTGCTTGAAAAAGGTGTTGAAAGCTGGTGCCCGGTTCAAAAAAAAGAAAGCCAGTGGAGCGACAGAAAAAAAATAATAGACGATCCGCTTTTTAAATCTTATGTTTTTGTACACATAACCGAAGAAGAACGCATAAAAGTATTAACTACAAATGGCGCATTGCAATTTGTGCATTATTTAAAAAAACCTGCCGTTATTCGCGATGAAGAAATTGAATTGATACGTTCTTACCTGCTTGAAAAAAATGCAACGGTAACAGTAGAAAACTTAAGATATTTTAATGAAAACAACAAAGTAATTATTCGCAAAGGTGTTTTTATGGATGCTGAAGGCACCGTTTTAAAAGGCGGAAATAAAAAAGTTTATGTGCGGTTAGAAAGTTTGGAGCAGTTATTAATTGTTGAATTTCCTGCAGAACATCTTAGCCATAAAACCGTAATGTAACACGCTTAAACCGCTTAAATTAATCTTATATTTTTTACGCATGTTTTCTTTATTTGGTTCTTCTAAAACAACACCTGATCTTTCTTTTCTTGCTGCAGACATGCATTCGCATTTATTGCCCGGCCTTGATGATGGTTTGCAAAACATTGAACAAACAATGTTGTATATGCAGCAACTGAAAGAAATGGGTTATCAAAAACTCATCTGCACGCCGCACATACTTTCAGATGTTTATCCAAACACGCCCGAAACTATTTTACCAAAGCTCGAATTGGTGCGCAATGCATTAAAAGAAAATAATATCAATATGCAGGTGGAAGCGGGTGCTGAATATATGGTTGATATTGATTTTGAAAATTATCTTTTAGAAGAAAAACCCTTGCTTACGTTTGGCAAAAATTTAATTCTTATTGAAATGTCGTATGTGGCAGCTTCAAAAAATATTGAAGAAACAATTTTTAATTTAAAAGTTAGAGGCTTGCAGCCGGTGCTTGCACATCCTGAGCGCTACAATTATTATTTTGGAAGCATAGATCAGTTTCAGCGCTTCATAGATCTTGGTTGTTATTTGCAGATAAATGTTTTATCGCTGCTTGGTTATTATGGCGATGCTGTAAAAAATACAGCGCAAAATCTTCTTAAAAAAAATATGGTAACGTTGGTTGGAACAGATATGCATCACGAAAACCATTTAAGCGGTTTAATACAACTCGCTTCAAAAAAAAGTTTTTATAAGCTGTTCGAAAATGCTGATATAAAAAACAAACAATTGCTTTTGTAATTTTTTAGTTACGGCTTTTTGCTCTTCGCGGCATCGTTCCTTGCGCCTGTCCCGAGAACAAGTGATTCGGGATCGCAACACTTCTGCTGCATATTTTTATGGCAGCTTGGGTTTCAAATTCAAACAGCATTTTTTGTTCAACTAAAAATATTCCCGAAGATAATTTTACAAGAGTTTTATTCAACAACTTTTGCAATACTTCCATTGTTGCCTGCTAAAAAAACAGCGTTGCCTTTTTTAGCTTTTGCACAAACATTAAAACCTTCTGCTGAAATAAGCTTCCAGTTTAAACCACCATCTGTTGAAACATCAACGCCTGTTATACCGCATGTAATTAAAACATTCGGCGTAAGGTAAGTAACGCAACTTCTGTAACCATGCGGCGCTGTTTGTACCGGCGCATTTAACAACTGCGTGCCGTTTATTGTAAACAACTGAATATTGTTTTGCGAAAGTGTATCGTTTGTATAATCTCCGCCAACAATAGCTATTTTTTTTGTGGCTGCATCAACAGCAACAGAGTTAGCGCCCTGAGAACTTTTTCCGTGAATGATGTTTAATGCAGCAGGCGAACCATTTATAAACAATCTTGAATCTGTGCCACCCGTTACAAAACAAATAAATGGTTTGTATTTATTACCCGCAATTTTTACGTTGGTGCCACTGGCTGCAAAAAATGCTTCATCAGGTGCAGCAGTGTATTCATTATCGCCCGGTTTTAACGGCAGCCATTTATCGCCAAAATTGCTTGTTGTTGCAATAAATAATTTGTTGTTGATTGGGTCGCCAACCACAATACCATTGCCATCACTTGTAAAATCCATCGCATCTAAAAACATTCCTTTGGTATTATCATGAAAAACTTCGCTCCATGTTTTGCCGCCATCTTTTGTTTTTAAAATTATTGCAGGCGCATCAACAGCCATAACCAAAACTGTGTTTTCATCAAAGGCTTCAACATCACGAAAATCTTTTTGCTCATAACCTTTTATAGTTAACCATTCAAAATGTTTTCCGCCGTCAATGCTTTTTGCAACTTTGCCATTGGTGCCGCTTGCCCAAATAACATTATCATTCACAACACTTAAACCGCGTAATGAAATTTTTTCTGCTGTTGTTAAAACTTTTATATGCTGCGCCTGCAAAAAAAAACTGAATAAAAAAAACAAGCTTAAAAGAAAAACATATTTCATGCAATAAATTTTATGGTTTCTGCAAGTTTGCAATGAATATGCCACATTCACAATAATAACTTATAAACATGCGTGTAATAAAAATTAAAAATTAAAAATTCAAAAAAAATACATTGCATTGTTGAACGTTATATTTTGACTTTTGAATTATTATGCCTGAAATAAATTTTGATTATACAGAAGAAAGTATTCGCAGCCTCGACTGGCGTGAACATATTCGTTTGCGGCCCGGCATGTACATTGGAAAATTAGGTGATGGTTCATCGCCAGATGATGGTATTTATGTGCTGTTAAAAGAAGTAATTGATAACTGCATTGATGAACACACGATGGGTTATGGGAAACATATTGATATTAAAATTGAAGATAAAACAGTAACCGTTCGTGATTATGGCCGTGGCATTCCTCTGGGAAAAGTGGTTGATGTGGTGAGTAAAATAAATACCGGCGCAAAGTATGACAGCAAAGCTTTTCAGAAAAGTGTTGGATTGAATGGTGTAGGTACAAAAGCAGTAAATGCGCTGAGCAGTTATTTTAAAGTGGATAGTTTTCGCGAAGGCAAAGTAAAGACTGCAGAATTTAAAAAAGGTGTTTTAATAAAAGAATATAAAGAAGCAAAAAGCAGTGAAGAAAACGGAACACTGATAACGTTTATTCCTGATGAAAGCGTGTTTAAAAATTTTCATTACATACATGAATATTTAGATAACCAGCTTTGGAACTATTGTTATTTAAATGCAGGGTTGGTTTTAAATTTAAACGGCAAACGTTATGTAAGTAAAAATGGTTTGCTCGATCTGTTGCAGCGCAAAACCAATCCTGATGAACTGCGTTATCCTGTTATACATTTAAAAGCAGAAGATATTGAAGTTGCCTTATCGCACAACAGCGATTATGGCGAAGACATTTTTTCGTTTGTAAACGGGCAATATACAACGCAGGGCGGCACGCATCAGCAGGCTTTTCGCGAAGCGTATGTAAAAACGATCCGTGATTTTTTTAAGAAAGATTATGAAGCGGCAGACATTCGTCAAAGCATTGTTGCTGCCATTTCTGTGCGTGTGCAGGAACCTGTTTTTGAGAGCCAGACAAAAACAAAATTGGGTTCGCAAATTGTGTATGACGGCGGCCCGAGCATGAAGAATTTTGTGCAGGATTTTTTATCGAAAGAATTAGATAATTATTTGCATAGAAATCCGCAAACAGCAGACGCATTAAAAAAACGCATTGAACAAAGCGAACGGGAACGCAAAGAATTGGCAGGCATAAAAAAGTTAGCAAATGAACGCGCAAAAAAAGCAAATCTTCATAACAAAAAATTGCGCGATTGTCATGTGCATTTGAATGATGAACCGCCGCCAAAAAATAAAGAAACTTTCATCGCACAGCAAAATAATTCAACCATATTTATTACAGAAGGCGATAGTGCAAGCGGTTCTATAACAAAAGCAAGAAATGTTGAAACGCAGGCTGTGTTTAGCTTGCGCGGCAAGCCGTTGAATTGTTTTGGTTTAACAAAAAAGATTGTGTACGAAAACGAAGAGTTTAATTTATTGCAGCATGCATTAAATATTGAAGATGGATTGGATGGCTTGCGTTATAACAATATTGTAATTGCAACTGATGCTGATGTTGATGGTTTGCACATTCGTTTGCTCATCATGACCTTCTTTTTACAGTTCTTTCCTGATCTTGTAAAACGCGGTCATGTACATATTTTAGAAACACCTTTGTTTCGTGTGCGTGATAAAAAAGAAACCATTTATTGTTATGACGAAACAGAAAAACAAAAAGCGATTAAAAAGCTTGGCAATAAACCTGAAATAACACGCTTTAAAGGTTTAGGCGAAATATCGCCAGAAGAGTTTGAAAGATTTATTGCTGCTGATATGCGCCTGCAGCCTGTGATATTAGAACAGGGCGAACATATTCAGCAGTTGCTTGAATATTATATGGGAAAAAATACGCAGCAACGGCAGGAATTTATTATTGATAATTTACGTGTAGAATTAGATTTGGTGGAAGAATGATGATAAAAATAATGTTCGAATTAACCATTAATATTTTGTTTCCAGGTATAAGTTTCATCTTCAAAAATTTCTTTTCCCCAAACCGGCAATTCACTTTTAATTCTTTCAACAACTTCATTGCAGGCGTCAATGGCAGCACGGCGATGCGTTGATGATGTAAATACGAATAAACTTATTTCGCCTGCTTTCACTACACCCAAACTATGATAAATATGCATGCATGTTAACGCATATTTTGTAAATATTAATTCACGTATTTCATGCGCTTTTTCAAGCGCCATTTCTTTGTAAGTTGAGTATTCAATTGCTGCAACTCTTTTTTCGCTGATCACATCATTTCTTACCTGGCCTAAAAAAATATTGTGTGCGCCAATATTTTTTTTAGCGCTGTGCTTTTGAATTTGTTCAGCAATAAACGATGCATTAATGGCGCCTTCAACAAAAATGTTTTTCAAATTTTTTTCAGTCACAATTTTGTATTCTGTTTTGAAATTTATTTTTCCATGCAACTATTCCGTTCTTTAAGCTGTATATTTTTTTTGATGAAGCAAAGGTTTCGCTTAACATTTTTGCGGCCTGCAAACTTCTTTTTCCTGTTTGGCAAAACAAAACAATATTATTATGTGTGAACAGTTGAATTTTCTTTTATTAATGCGGATAATGGAATTTGCAGGTGTTTAAATTCATTGATAAAAGGTTGTTCATTTTTTTCACGCACATCAACAATAATTGTGTTTTCATCATCAATTAAATTATTGAATGTAATGTCATCAATCTCAAATTTATTATTGGTTTTAGCAGCGCAAAGCCAATCATAATTCATGTTTAAAAATGTTGCTTCATCTTTTGGCATTAAATCCTGTGCGCTTTTGTTCAACGATAAATTAAATTGATACGAGCTGTTATCAAGTGCATTATATGTAAGTATTGTATTGATTAGCGGCTTGCCAATTCCTGTTATCAATTTAATGGTTTCATTTGCCATCATCGTACCAATTAATCCCGGTAAAACGCCTAACACACCTGCTTCTGCGCAATTCAATATTTCATCATCTTTTAAAAGTTCAGAAAATAAATCGCGATAATTAGCAGATCTTTTACCAGCATCATTTTTTACATTAAACAGCGCAACCTGTCCTTCAAATTTTGAAATCGCTCCATAAACCAAAGGTTTATTCAATAACACACAGGCATCATTGATCATATAACGGGATGAGAAATTATCCGTGCCATCAACTACAATATCATAATCATTAATTATTTTAAAAGCATTTTTATTGGTCAATCTAAAGTTGTAATCAATAATATTTATTGCATCATTTAATGCCTTCAATTTTGTTGCAGCAATTTTCGCTTTTGCCACACCAATATCATGCATGTTATACAAAACCTGTCGATGTAAATTATTTAATGAAACCACATCATCATCAATAATTCCAATAGTACCGATACCTGCGGCAACCATATATTGCAATGCAGCACAACCTAATCCGCCTGCGCCAATAACCAACACTTTCGCCTTCAACAATTTTTGTTGCGCTGCAAGGCCAAACTCTTTTAATAAAATTTGCCGTTGATACCGTTCGTATAATTTTGTGTTATCCATTATCCGCCTGAAAAGGGTGGAAGCAAAGCTACTTCTGCATTTGGCTGTAAGGTTGTATTTGCCTGAATAATATTTCGGTTAACTGCAACGCTGTACTTTAAATTTCTCAATGCAGGATATGTTGTTTGCAACTGTTGAATAAGCTCATCAGTGGTGGTAATATCATCAAGTTCAATAGCATTGCTTTCAACAACATCAACAATCTGCCCAAACAATTTTACATTAATTTTCATTCGCATTAATGCTTTAAAAATATCATCCGCCAATTGTAATCATACTCCTGTTTTCAATTGCATTTGCATCAATTGAATCAACGTTAGCAATAAACTGGCCGCCCAATTCTTTTGCTTTCATCATAATATTTTTATGAATCAGTTGCACCACATCTTCACCTTTTCTCAAAGCACTCAATAGATCTGTTTCACTGTTTGAGAATAAACAATTTTTCATCTTACCATCTGCTGTTAAACGCATCCTGTTGCATCCGCTGCAAAACGGTGAGCTCATTGTACTGATAACTGCAAATGAACCAACATGACCAGGAATTATAAAATGTTTTGCTGTATCATGCTTATCATTTTGCAAAGGCAGAAAAGAATATTGCTGATTGATGGTTGATAAGATATCATGCAGTTCAACCACTTTATTGCTCGTCCAGCGATTGCCGCTGAAAGGCATGAATTCTATAAAACGAATTTCGATTGGATTGTGCATCGTCCATGCAATAAAATCATTTATTTCATCATCATTAAAACCTTTCATCACCACCATATTTATTTTTACATTAAACCCGTGATGCAGCAACAATTCAATATTACTTCTTACACGATGAAACAAATCTCTTCTTGTAACCAATAAAAATTTTTCCGGTTGTAATGTATCCAAACTAACATTAATTGATTTTATGTTCGCTTCTTTAAGCACATCAATAAAATCATGCAAACGTGTTGCGTTTGTGGTAAGTGTTAATTCAACAGGCAGTTTAGATAAACTTAAAATAATTTTTGCTGCATCTTTTCGCACCAATGGTTCACCACCCGTTAAACGGATTTTAGTTACACCTTCATCAACAAAAATTTTTGCGAGTGTTTCAATTTCATTTTGCTGCATTAATCTTGATGCAGGTGTAAAATCATAATCTTCTTCGGGCATACAATAAAAGCAACGCAAATTGCAATTATCGGTAAGCGATATGCGCAAATAATTATGTTCTCTCAATTATAATTTAAACTTATCTTTTATCATCTATCACAATTTACGAATAACAGGTTCAGCGTTCTGATAAATCAATTCTATTTTTTCACCTGCTTTAAAATTAACAGTGTGCGTTGACGTGATTTTTATAACACGATTGCGTATCAAAATTACCACCGCATCCTGTTCAACCAAAACCACATTGCCGGTTAACGTTTGCTCATCATATCCATTCAAAAAGAAAGCCGGAGCCGTTGTGTACTGCTCAATTTTTCCATGCTCCAAATGAATTATTTTATCCGTCAGCCGTATCATTTCATCGGTATCATGACTCACCAAAATTGTTGTGAGCGCAAAACGCTCATGCACTTCCAGCAAAGTAGTTTGCAATTGTGCACGCATGTTGTTATCAATTGCTGAGAGAGGTTCATCCAGCAGCAGCAACTGCGGCTTTTTAGCAATTGCCCTTGCCAGCGCCACACGCTGCATTTGACCGCCCGAAAGCGTTTGAATTTTCTTATCTGCAAACATGCGCAAACCCGTCAATTCAAGCAGTTCATTTACTATCGTTGCCCGCTCATTTTTGCGCAATGCAAACGCAATATTCTCCCGCACATTCATGTTTGGGAACAATGCATAATCCTGGAAAACAAAACCAATTTTTCTTTGCTGTGGTGCAACATTCATGCGCTGCTTGTCATCAAACCAAACCTCGCCGTTCACCTCAATCCGCCCGTTATCCGGCTGCATCAAACCCGCCAGCATCCGCAGCACACTTGTTTTACCCGCACCCGACGCACCATACAAACCAATAAACCTGCCACGTTCAATGCGGCATTCAATATTCAATTGCATTTCGCCATCCGCTGTATGCAAATTTTTCTGTAAAGCGAAATCAATCATAGTATGAGTGCAAGTTATTGCTAAGCAAGTTAGGCTGAAAATATTTGCAAACATTGTTGTATTTACACTTATGACTAGTATTTCTCGCTTAAAGTTTTGTTGGGCTGTCGGCTGATGTGCAACTATGGGCAGTAGTTCGGGCTATTCGCTGCAAGTCCGGCACAAAAGCAGCGCTGCTAACTCTCCACCTTTAGGGGGAGTTGGAGGGGGCTTCACCGGGCTTTCCGCTTCTATCCCGCAGCCTTTGAGCGGTGGAATATGAGTCAGCAGATAATAACATTACAAATCCAGGACAAGGCAAACGCACAAATCTTCACCGTGTTTTCCATTGCAATGCCGCAGCCTTTGAGAGATGGAATATAATTAACACATCTATACAATAAAGAACACCACTGTTTTCGAATAAACGATGCACGACAGAAAATTTTTATATTTGAAAGTAATTGAGTAATTAATATAAGACGATGGCTATATACAGTAAGAAAGCTAAAGAAATTGATGTTTATATTGAGACATACAAATGTATCAAAGGTAAACAGAAAGTAGAGATTAACGGTAAGATTCAATTCCTTGAATCTTATATGCTACCTTTGTGCTTATTCAATACAATCATGAAAACCGAAGATTTAATTTGGAGATTCAAGAATATGAAACTCAAATTGGACAGAAGGCTGGACCCAACTGACAAGGAAGATGTAAAAAAAATAAAAGAATTATTGCTTCAAGACGCTATTGAAGCCAGAAAAACTTATATAGACGACTTAAAACAATTGGGTGAGCAAAGAGAAGTTGCTGCAATTACACATGACGGAATTGTTGTGAACGGAAACCGCAGAATGGCAACCATTGAACAGTTACATGCGGAAAAGCCAACAATCAATGGAATGAATTGTGGGTTGTGAGATTGCCCGAAGATATTTCTGAAAAAGATTTGTGGAAAATTGAAGCTGGGCTTCAATTATCAAAAGAGAAAGTTGCTGACTACGGCCGGTAAATAATTTACTGATGATTAAGGAAGGAAAAAGAGCAGGGCTTACTTATTCTGAAATTGCAGCATCAATGTATGGTTGGACCGAAAAGCAAGTGCTGATAACATTGAACGGCTTGAATTAATTGATATCTTTTTGAATTTTTTGGTGCAGCCATGTGGGCAATTATGGCTTGTTAAAAAATTCGCTTTGCATGAACATTTTATTGAATTCAAAAGGAGCTGTTCTAGAAATTCAAAATGCTGGGCTCCCTAAAAAAGATATAATAAAAAAATTAGAAGTAGTGTTTCATTTTTTAAAACAACATTGAACAATCCGACTTTTAATATCACTCATTATGATGCTCGGAAGCTTTGTAAAATTTTATTAGACGCGAAGCAACAAATGCTTTGACTCAATTCATTTGGAAATTATTAAAAGACATGAAAGCCAGTTCCCAATAGAAAAGTTGTAGGATAATTTAGATAAAGCAAAGGATGTTAAAAAAAATAGAGAGGATATAGAGAAACCCGGCCAAACTTATTGACAGGGCTATTTGCTGCGCTTAAATAGAATTGACAAAAAAGGAAAACATTATAAGAACGATGCAGATGTAAGACTAAAATCAAACACTTGATCATTGGTTAAGGACTTGAAAAACGAACTTGGATATCTGATGATAAATATTCTGATTAGAAAAAGATGATTTAGTTATTGAAGATTTAACCAAAGAAATTTTCAATTGGAAGCATCGTGCTTTCTTTAATATTTCTATGGGATTTGAAGTTGACGAAGAAAAGAGTTGCTATTTCTATTCACAGGCAAATGAGTTTCAAGATGCAGTAAAAGAAATTATAATTACTTGAAAGAAGACGAAGTTAATTTACAACGAGCACAAAAAGTAACAGAATTAATCACAAACATTCAAAGCCAAGAATCAGAATTTGGCGAAGCCAAAGAAGACCTCAACAAAACAATTTCAGTTTCAAAATCAATTTCTTTACAAAGAGAATTGAAGCCGTATCAAGAAAAAGGACTTACTCATTTTCTTCAAGTAAAACATGGAGCAAACTTTTCAGTTCCAGGGAGTGGAAAACAACAATGGTGTATGCTTACTTTGGCAAACTGAAACAAGAAGGAATTGTAGATAAAATATTTGTTGTACGGGCAGTTCAGTAGTTTTTCTCCGTGGGAAGAAGAAGCGGAAAAGTGTTTCGGAAGAAAATTAAATTCAGCACGATTAGTTGGAGCCAAAAGACAAACCTATTATTTGCATTCGGAACAATACGAATTATTCCTTTGCCATTATCAAACAGCGGCAAACGACATTGATTCCATCATTGACTTGTGTAAACGATACAAAATTTTAATGGTGATTGATGAATCACATTACATAAAAAGATTTGAAGGTAAGGCGTATGGTCAAACGCATTAATTACTATTGCACCCATGCAACGAGACGTGTAATACTTTCAGGAACACCAATGCCTAACGGCTACACAGACCTTTGGTCACAGATGACTTTTTTGTGGCCCGGAAAACAATTGTTAGGTGAACGCAACGCATACAAGAACCCGTTGCGATAATGTTGTACAGCAAGAGGAAATCAAAAAAGAAATCAGACCATTTTTTTACAGAGTAAAAAAATCGGATTTGCAATTACCCAAACCAAAATTTTTCAAAACTGAATATTCTCTTAAACCAATTCAAGCACAAATCTATCATGCTTTGTCAGTGAGATTACTCACTGAATTGAAGTTGCAAACAGCGGACAGACAAAAATTGAAACAGTGGCGAAAAGCAAAAATGGTTCGCTTGCTGCAAGCAGCATCAAACCCAACTTTGTTAAGTCAGTATTCACAGGAGTTTGAAATCCCACCCTATTCAACCGATGGAACTAATTTAATTGAATGGATAGAAAAGTATTCTCAATTTGAAGTGCCTGCAAAGTTTGAAATAGCTCTTGACTTAGTGAAAAAACTTTTATCCGAAAGGAAAAAAGTTTTGTTGTGGACGACATTCATTCACAATATCAAAATGCTTGAGAACTCATTGAAAGGAATTAACTACTACTCAATTCATGGAGCAATTCCAAGAGATGATAAAGAAGACGAAGAATTTAATCGTGAGAAACAGATTCGTGAATTTAAGACAACGGACAAACCTTCTTTGCTGATTGCAAACCCAGCCGCTTGTGCGGAATCAATTTCCCTTCACAAAATTTGTCATAATGCAATTTACCTTGACAGGACTTTTAATTGTGGACAGTTCATTCAGTCGTTAGATAGAATTCATAGAATTGGTTTGGAGCAAAACGAAATTGTGAACTACCACATTTTAATTGCGAAGGATACTATTGATGAAACGATTGACCGCAGGTTAGATGAAAAGTATGAAACAATGATAAGAGTTTTAGAGGATGATATTCCTATTGGCGGACTTGATGTAGAAGGTCCCGAAATGGAACAAACAGAAACAGAGGAGCAAGTTGACTTTGAGGCGACAGTAAAAGATGTAGAGAAATTTCTAAAAGCAAACCCAAAAAAAAAATTGACGATTTGTAATTATGGATTTACCCGAAACAAGCATGCTTAACTTCTTCAATAAGGTTTTGATTTCACTTTCGGAATTAACGCCAACAGGAGATTCATGTTCTGTTGATTCACTCATCAGTCAATGCCAATCATTGTTTTCGGTGGACAGCGTGGAGAATATGATTCTGTTTTGAGCCATTGCAAACATTGCGGATTGCTTCAAATAAAAAATAAAAGTGTAACCATATCGGCTTTGGGTTTAAAGTTTTTAAGTGCAAACAGAGAACGCTACTTTGAAATCAACCGAAGCACAAAAGCAACTGTTGGCAGAGCGAATTATTTTCAGAGGTGCATGGAATTTCATGCGAGAGAATTGTTTGTGACATTTTTATGCTAAATCAACTTCAACCGCTCTTTATGAACTTTCAATTGTTGATTCTTCGTTGCCAAAAGCCTAAATGCGACTATCCACTTTTTCAAATTCTTAGGAGTTTTGCAAGAAAATGATTTAGTAATTCAGGAATTTACGAAATATGCCGAACTTGTTTACTAATTGACAGCAGACAGTAAAGCAATTTCAGAACAACAACTTGAAAAAATTCTAATGGAAAACCGCAAATTTGGAGCACAAGCAGAAAATGCAATTGTTGAATTTGAGAGACAGAGGTTGAAAAACTTGGTAAACATATTCAGGCAGACATAGTGCGAAGAATTAGTACATTAGATGCAGGAGCAGGTTTTGACATTGAATCATTTGACGGAACTTCAGACGATGTTTCCCCAAATCGATTTATTGAAGTGAAAGCAACAACTGGAGATGAAATTCGTTTTTACTGGAGCAGCAACGAAATGAATGTTGCCAAAAGAAAAAAGATGTTTACTGGATTTATATGGTGAAGGAGTTTAAAGAAGACAAGCCACAAGACAGCGTTCCTATTATGATTCAGAACCCTGAATACAGCATCAAAAAGAGCGACTACCTTACGCTTGAAGCTCATACCTTTTTGATAAAGGAAATTGCGGAGGTAGAATTATCAGCACGTGGACTCGAAGAAATAAAATGGTATCAGTTAGTTTAATTTTTAAGAATGAAACCGAAGGAACTAAATAAAATTTATAACGGAGATTGCCGCAAATTGTTGGCAGATGTAACTTTGTTTCCCGACAAGAGCATAAACTTGATTGTTACATCGCCACCGTATGCAGATAAGAGAAAAAATTCATATCAAGGAGTTCATTCAGACAAGTATGTTGAATGGTTTTTACCAATTTCTGAACAACTAAAAAGAATTCTCAAAGACGACGGTTCATTCATTCTAAATATCAAAGAACATCCGAGTAATGGCGAAAGAGAAACTTATGTTTTGGAATTAATTCTTGAAATGAAAAAGCAAGGTTGGCTTTGGATTGAAGAATATTGTTGGTATAAGAAGAATTCTTTCCCAGGTTATTGGCCCAACCGTTTTCGTGATTCATGGGAAAGATGTTTGCACTTCACAAAAACAAAAGATTTCAAGATGTATCAGGAGGCTGTTAAAGTTCCTATTGGCGATTGGGCGGCGAAGCGTTTTAAGTCCATGGGTGAAAATGATTTTGTGCGACACATTTCAAAAAACAATTCACATTTAGGAAGAAATGTTTCCAATTGGTTGGACAAAAAAAAAGTATTTCCTCATAATGTAATTGTGTTTGAAGAAGAACATCGTTTATATTTAAGTAACGTTTTTGAATCAGCAGTTGAATCATCATCGAGCACAAATCATAGTGCTGTTTTTCCCATTGAACTTCCAACATGGTTTATGTTGCTTTTTACAAAAAAAGGAGACACAGTTTTTTCAACCGTTCATGGGTTCAGGGTTCAACAGCCGTAGCGGCGCTATTAAATAAACGAAATTTTTTAGGAACTGAATTGAAAGCAGGATATGTAAAGAAGCAAATGCAAATATTGAAGAAGTTGAGAAAGAAGTTTTAATAAAATTATAATTAACTACTTTAATTGGCATTCATCATTTCAAAGGCTGCCAACCTAGTGAAGATTTGTGTATCGGCTTGTGCCTAAATTATAAATACTTCACTTTAAACCCACTTTCACCATTCAAAGCATTAAACTCTTCATCTCCTGTTATTAAAGTTGCCCTTCTTTTAATGGCAAGTGCAGCAGCAAAAGCATCAGCATAAGAAATAGAATACTTTGCTTTTAGCTTAGCAGCAGCCAAGGTAAATTCCAAATCGGCATCAATTATATGAACTGGAAACTGGCGCATAGCTTTCCAGACAAGTTCAGCTTTTGCTGCTCCGTCTTTTCTATGGCTCATATAATAAATTTCGCCTGCGTTAATACAGGTAAGATATAGTTCATGCTTATCGGCAGCAGCCTCGTTTAATAACTGTTCTACCTTTTCGCCGCCTTCTTCATTTCTAAAAAATGCAAGCAACGCATAACTGTCTAATACATAGTGCGCCATTACTATTTAGCTTTTTTAGATTTAACTCGCAGGTGTAATTTTCTTTCTTCAAGCTTCTCTTCTTCTGCCTTCAATTCCTTAATTTCTTCTTTTAAATTTCCAGTTGATTTTAATAAACCTCTAAAAGATTTAAAATAGTTTTCATTCATTGGGCGTATAACCACACCGTTGTCAGTTTCTTCAAAAATCACTTTCACGCCCGATTTTATTCCATATTTATTTCTAATTCGTTTTGGAATTAATAATTGCCCCTTTACTGTTAATACCGATGTTTCCATTTTATACAATTTGATTACAAAAATAATAAAGTAATACTAATAAAAAAAGTAACACTTTTAAAATATGCATTAAAGTATTTTAATTGTATTATTTTTAAATACTTGAAAATCTACCTTGTCTAAACGCTATCTAATCGAAGTAAAGCCTCTAAGATTTGTGCGTTGGCTTGTACATATATAACAGCCAACAGCAAAACACCCCCCTCACTTATGCTTCCTCAAATACTCCTTTATCGCATAATGGTAAACACTTTCACCCGCCTGTACCTTCTTCAGATATTTCTTTTTAAGGGCAGCGTCACGGTTAATATGTTGGGCATAGGCAACCGCTTCCTTAAACAAGCTGCGCTTTTCTTTCTGTGCCTTGCTGGGCTTTACCTTGCTCATATCAGGGTAAGCCGTTACAACTGTTTTCTTGCCATATTGCTTTACAACAACTTGCCTTCCTAATTGCCCGCTTAATTTACTTAACACGGTATTTGCAGGTAGTCTTGCCATAGTTTGGTTTTAAATTTAAAGATAAAACAACTTTATTCTCTGCTTATCTAACGGCAGCAAACTGCTGCTTATTGCAAAAACAATTTCTTTATAGCCACTATATCACAGGCATAAACCTTGTTCTATCATCCTTCGTTCATCTTACGTTCATCCTTCGTTCAGGGTTCGTCTTTTACCGGTATTAATGCAATAAAAAAATGGGAGAGTAAAATTGTAATTGTGCAGATAACAAATTTAATAAATTAACTGAAATGTTTGCGCAGTTAAGTGCTTAGTTTTTATGTACCATTCTGTGCGCAATAGTTTATCAAACAATGCAATCTGTCTTTGCTTATAAGAATACAAGGATATATTGGGCCTATCAACTTATGAACACTTATCAGCAGCAGTTCGGGCTTTACGTTTCTACTCCGCCGCAAAAGCCAACGCACAATGCTTCAGCGGGGTATCCACTTCAAATGAGCAAAGCGAATTCATTGAGGCAACATAAAAACAAATATGCATGAAATAATCCCGCAGCCATTAAGCGATAAAATATAAATCAACAATTACTTAAACAAATTTGGCTTGATTTTTTTTAAAAATTAATAAACATAATTCTATGACTAAATCTAAAACACAACTCGAAAAAATCCTCTGCAATGCAATAGACAATCACAATACGCTTTGGTTTTATTACGAGAGCAGTACCGGCAGTTATTGGCGAAAAGTTGACCCATATATTCTTGCTGCAAAAGATAATGGAGATGGAAATACTTTCTTTACCGGTTATGTACATCCTTCAAAAGAAAGAAAGCAGCAAAACCGGAATGACAACCAGGGTCACTACTTACTTAATAAAATTGACCTGAACAGATTTAAAGTTTTAGATGAAACTTTTGATGAGCTTAAACTTGATAATGACAAAATATTTGGTGAATTACCAACGATAGAAATTATGTGCAGGGTTGATTTTAAATAACATGGCTTCTTAATTATAAAAATTTCACTTGCTGCAATCTTCGGTTATATAAATACATTATGAATAAAATAATAAATGAAAGCGCTAATAAAATTGCTGCATACATATTTGCATTGTGATAATTGAACGCTTCTACTTCATCGTAAATTGCAACAGAAGCGGTGCGTGTTTTACCTGGAATATTTCCGCCAATCATGAGCACCACGCCAAACTCGCCAACTGTATGCGCAAAAGTTAAAACAATGCCTGTAAGCAATGATGATTTGATATTTGGCAACAACACTTTTATCAATGTTTGCCATTTTGTTTTACCTAATGAATACGATGCTTCTTTTAAACTTGGCGATAAAGATGCAAGCCCGCTTTGAATGGGATGCACCATAAATGGTAAGCTGTAAATGATGGATGCAATCAATAATCCTTCAAATGAAAATACCAACCGTACATTAAACCATCTTTCTAAAAAAGCTCCAAATGCATTGCCCGGACTAAACGCCACCAACATATAAAAACCAATTACAGATGGTGGTAGAACCAACGGCATACTTACAATAACTTCTGCAATAGTTTTAAAAATTGTTTTGTTATGCGATAACCAATTAGCAATTGGAATTGCAATAAAAAAAAGAATAAGCGTTGTAAAAAAAGCAAGCTTTAATGTGAGCCACAAAGGTGATAATTCAAGCATTGTGCTGGTTTAACCTCATCCCAACCTTCTCCAAAAGAGAAGGGCAGAAAGCTGTAAAATAAAAATTAGTTTCTTTCATATTCGAGAGCTGAAGTCCTCTACTTTGAGAAAATTTAGGTGAGGTCTAATTTACTATATATCCAAACTTTTTATAAATTTCCTTTGCTTGTTTTGAAAACAAAAAATCATAAAACTTTTTTGCTTCTGCAGCATGATTTTGTTGCCCATATTTTAATAATACAGCCGCTTGTTTTACCGGCGGATAATCGTTGCGATTGAGTTCAATCCATTTGCCTTTGTTTTTCATTTCATTTGATATAACAATTGATTTTGCAGTAAAGCCAATATCTGCAGCTTGCGTTGCAATAAACTGGCTGGTTTGTGTAATGCTTTCGCCGGTTACCAGTTTCGTTGCAATCTTATCATACAAATTATACTTCTTTAAAATTGCTTCTGCCGCGGCTCCGTAAGGCGCAGTTTTAGAATTTGCGATGGCAATGTGTTTTATGTCTTCATTCAACAACAATTTTAAATTTGCAGTTGGTTGAATGCCTGGTTTTGCGCTCCATAAAACCAGCAAACCCTGCGCATATACTTTTGGCGGTTCTGCAGCAGCATGGTTTGTAAATATTTTTTGCGGAAAACTTGTATCAGCAGAAATAAAAATGTCGAAAGGCGCACTTTGCATAATTTGTTGTGTTAAGATTTCCCGATGCACCCAGCACAACATCAATTTCTGTTTTATCTGTTTTATTAAATTCAGCTTTCAAAGCGTCCATCGTGTATTGCATGTTGGCTGCAACAGCAACTGTAAGTTTAGTTTGGGCGAATGTTGCAATTGCAGCAACTAAAATCAGAATAAAAAAGATAATCAGTTTCTTCATTTTATAATTGTTACTGATAGTTTACATCAGATGCAAATCAAGCCAGGCATCACGTTGAAAAGGTTATGTTTTATACTTGTCTTAAAACGTTTAAGAATATAACCCCTTATCGTCATTTCCGCGAAAGCAGAAAACCTGCTCTTTAAGTCAATTCGGTATTTATAAAACATGCCTTTGCTTATCTAATAAATCATCATAATCTTTTTGCGTATCTATATCAATATTGCCTTGCGGAAAATCAATTGTGGCAACATCATCATTATTTGCAAGCAAAATTTTTTTTGCACCTTCATCGCCGGTTAAACTCATTAATGCATCAAAATATTTTTGTGTGAAAAGAGCAGGCGTTCCGATTGTATCGGCATAAGAACAAGCAACAATATGTTTTAAACTTTCATTTTGTGTTTGATGCAGTTGCCTGAATAAATTTGCTGAAACAAAAGGCTGATCGCAAACGGCAATGATAATATTTTCGATATCATTATTTAAAGTAATAGATTTTTTTACACCTGCAACAATAGATGACGCCATGCCTTCTTTCCAATCTTCATTAAAAACAATTTGAACTTGCTTTGAAATAAGATCTTTTGAAATTTTATCAGCATTAGCTCCGGTAACAACGATAACCGGCGCTGCACTGGATTCGATGGCTTCATCAATTACATGTTGCAATAAATTTTTATTATTGAAATGAAGCAATTGTTTTGCGCTTCCAAAACGTGAAGAGTTTCCGGCTGCTAAAATAATAATGGCTGTATTATTCATTGTTATGTCTTAAAGTTCTATCGTGTATTTCTTTTTTTCTTTGTTTGAGTGATGTGCCATTGCGATCGGTGAAAACCGCTTTTATTTCTGCAATAACAGATAATGCAATTTCTTCTGCTGTTTCTGCACCAACATCCAAACCAGCAGGGGCATAAATGTTTTGCATTTTTCCATCATCAATAACAATTCCTTTATCACTTAATTCATCAATCATCTTATATAATTTTTTCTTTGGACCCAACACACCAATGTATTTACAATTTGTGTTGATGAATTGTTGCAATGCAGCAACATCATAATTATAATTGTGCGTTATTAAAACAACAGCGGTTTGTTCATCAACATTTACGGCAGATAAAATTTCTGATGGTTTGATAATTGAAATTTTATTTGCTTTTGAAAAACGCTGTTTCGTTGCATACGTTGGTCTTCCATCAGCTACAATAATATTCCAACCTAACAAAAAAGCCATTTCAACAAGCGGTTGCGCATCATTGCCTGCACCAACAATAATTAATTGTATTGAAGGCGGAATAAATTGAAACAATACCGAACAACTTCCTTCATAATCTTTTATTAAAGATGATTTTGATGCAAGCACATTTTCGCATTCAGGTTTTAAACCGAACATTTCATCCAGCTTAAAAAAACTTTCGGTCTCATTTATAAAAGCAAGTGTTCCTTTTTGTTCAAAATTTTTATTTAGATTGAATAATGTTATAAGCACAGCATTTTTTCTTTGCTGTGCAACTTTTTTTAATAGATGAATGGGATTATTTGCGTCATCATTTTTTATCGGTTCAAATAAAATATATACAATGCCATTGCAACCTAACTGCACACTAAGTTTATTGTCTTCATCATCTGTTGTATCATAAATCTCTAATTTATTTTTTTGCTGAAAGATGGCAAACTGTGCTTTGCGCAAAGCATCACCTTCCAAACATCCGCCGCTTATTGCGCCTGTAATTTCTCCATCTTCTGTAACCAACATTCTTGCACCAGGGCGGCGATAAGATGAACCTTCAACTTTTACAACAGTTGCCAATGCTGTTTGTTTATGTTGCAAAACAGCTTTATCGTAAGCAAAAATAATATCGTTGATTTCTTTCATTAATTGTTACAGGAGGGTATCAGACTTTTAACTTTAAAAGTTTATCCGCATTGCCATGTGCAATCTTTTCTTTTTCTTCTACTGAAACTTTCATTTCATCTAAAAATTTCTTTCCCACTTTATTTAAACTGTAAGGATAATCAACAGAAAACAGTATTCTGTCAACACCAAAAGTATCAAGTGCAAGCTGTAATGGCGGTTGCGTAAACAAGCCACTTGTTGTAATCCAAACATTACTTTTCAATACTTCTTTTATGCTGCGTTTTAAACCTGCATCTTTATAAACATTATTAATACGCTCCATCATCATCGGCAACATTTCGCCCATGTGGCCAATAATTATTTTCAAATTTGGATGTTTATCAAATGTGCCTGCTAAAATCATTCTTAAAACATGAATTGCGGTTTCTGAATGCCAGCCCCAACCTGCAATTGATAAAGTAAAACCCAATGAGTTAGGAAGATTATTATAATACACATCATTCACTTGTTTAACAGGCAGATTTGGATGAATATAAACCGGCACATCTAACTGTTCGGCTTTTGATAAGATGGAATCAAATTGTGCATCGTCTAAAAACTTGTCATTGGTTGTTCCATTAATCATCGTACCAACACAACCTAATTCTTTTACAGCTCTTTCCAATTCTTCAGCAGCCTCGTTCGGTACAGTCATCGGCAATACAGCAAAAGCAGCAAAGCGTTCTTTATGCTTATCAATAATTTTTGCAACAGCATCGTTATAATCTTTTGCATAACGAATTGCATTTTCGCCTTCAATAATATCACCGCCCGGCGCTGTTACAGATAGTACCTGCATATTAATGCCACTTTCATCCATGTCTGCAATTCTTTCTTCACCAACTTCTTCAAGTTGATGCTGTACACGTTGCATTGGAGAAGCATTGCTGTCAGGATTTGGCCAGCCTCTTTTTATCCTTGCTTCGTTGCTAATGCGATTATTGAATTGAGGCAGGCTGATATGTTCTTCAAGAGTTACTATTCTCATCTTTATTTTTAAGTTTATAATAATTCATCAAAATGTATCGGCAATTTATTTATTCTTTTTCCGGTGGCATGATATACGGCGTTCGCAATGGCAGCCGGCATCGCAACCAATCCAATTTCACCAACACCTTTAACGCCCAATTCATTAATCACATCATCCTTTTCATCAGCAAAGATTACATCCAGTTCATGTATGTCTGCATGAACCGGAATATGGTATTCCGCAAGATTTGGATTCATGTATTTTCCCCATTTTTCATCCATAATGGTTTCTTCGCGAAGTGCTTTGCTAATGCCCCAAACCATAGAGCCTAAAATCTGGCTGCGCGCTGTTTTCGGATTGATAATTCTGCCAGCGGCAACTGCCGTTACTGCTCTTGTTACGTTGATTGTTTTCAGGTCTTTATCTACTTCAACTTCTACAAATGCCGCACTATGCGTTGACAGGCTATATTTCCTTAATTTCAAAAAATGCGGCGTTCCCATTTTTGTTGCCTTAATTGCCTTGCCTTTGTTTGCCTTGATAATGTCTTTGAACGAAACATACACCGATGGGTTTTGTTTCAAACAAATATTTCCTTCTTTAAAAATCACCTCTTTATCATCAGCATCTTTTAGTGGCGAACCATTTATATCTTTTGCTTTCTTCAATAATTTTTCCCGCAACACTTTTGCTGCAACCACAATACCAACGCCTGTTGATGCCGTTGCTGAAGAGCCGCCCTGAAACATCGAAAAGGGCTTTTTGCTATCGCCATATTGAAATGTAACATCGTGTATCGGCAAGCCCAATTCATCAGCGGCAATCTGCGTCATTACTGTAAATTGTCCGGTGCCAATATCGGTAACAGCGTTGTTCACCACCAGCTTTCCTTCTGTTGTAATAATCGCTTCCACACGTGAAGGAAACTGGTAGGCATCCCAAATGCCGGTTGCCATGCCATAGCCAACCAGTTTATTGCCGCGTGTCATACTGCATGGCTGCGGGTTGCGCTTATTCCAACCAAATTTTTCTGCACCTTTTAAATAGCATTCTTTTAAGGCTTTGCTGGTAAAAGGTTTCTTTTTTGAATCGTCAATTTCAGAATAATTCCGTAAGCGAAGTTCCAGCGGATCAATGCCTAATTTGTACGCCAGTTCATCCATCGTGCATTCAATGGGATGAATGCCTGTTGCGCCGCCGGGTGCACGCATATCAAGCGGTGAATAAACATTAACGGAACCAGTTTGTATTCATACAAAGTATTGGGCGCACCATACAACTTATGACTCCAGGTAACAACATTTTCTGTGTAATCTTCATACTGAGATGTTTCGCCAATAGCACTATGATTCATGGCTGTAAGCTTACCATTTTCATTGGTGCTAAAACGTGTTGTTTGAAACGTTTGCGGGCGATGGCTAAAGGAAAACATCTGCTTTCTGTCGAGCACTACACGTATATTTCTTTTTAGTTGAAGCGAAGCCATCACACATAAAAAAAGCTGGTATTGCGGGCGAAGTCCTGAACCAAAAGCGCCGCCAACAAACGGTGCAATTACCCTTACATTTTTATACTTCAAACCAAAAACATTGGCAACATAAAACTGGTCGTTAACAGTGCCCTGCGTTTTATTATAAATGGTGAGTTTGCCTTCGCCTTCATAAATGGTTGTGCTGGCAAATAATTCCATCGGGTTGTGATGTTCAGTGCCATGCCAGTATTCTGCGGCAACTTTTATAGGTGCAGAATGATACGCTTTTTCAAAATCGCCAGTAGGTTTCGGCGGCGGCGGTCTTAACGGCGTTGCTATCCCAATTTTTTGCTTACGGGCTTTATCCAGGTTGTTATCTAAACAGGTTTCAAACGGCTCTTCTTCGTATTCAAACTTTACCAGCGTTGCTGCATATCTTGCCGTTTCAAAATCTTTTGCAATAACCAATGCAATCGGCTGACCATTGTACATGATTTCTGCATCTTCAATGGTTTGAACACAGTGCCTGGCGGCGCATCCATATCAGTATGTTTTAAATCAAGCGATGCAGTATCCATGCGGTTTTCATGTGTGAAAATCTCTACCACACCATCTAATGCTTTGGCAGCAGTTGCATCAATCTTTATTATTTTTCCTTTGGTGATGGTGCTGTTAATAGCATAACCATACAACAAATTTTCGGCAGTATATTCTGCTGCATATTTTGCTGCGCCGGTTACTTTTAATTTGCCTTCCAAACGGCTGATGGGCTTGCCTACAGATGGTTGTGCTGACATGGGCTTTATATAGTTTGTAAATTTTCGATTCTGATAAATTCAATGAAGATGCCAAACACTTTGCAGGTATCTGATACTTAATTTGATGGTTGTGCACCCGGCAATTGTGTTTCAGGATGCAATGCCATCATGCCATTGCGAACGATGGCTCTTTTTGCCAACTCAATTTTAAAGCTGTTGTATTTATATCCTTGTGCGCCCTGCAAGAATAATATCAGCCGCCGCAGCAAAATTTTCTGCTTGCCGCTTTTTTATCCTTTAAAAAATCTTCCGCTTCTTTTATGCGCCAGGGTTTATGTGCAACGCCGCCTAAGGCAATTCTTGCTTCTTTAATTGTATCGCCATTAATTCTAAACCTGTTGCAACAGACACCAATGCAAACGCATAAGAATTTCTATCGCGAAGCTTTAAGTAAGAATAATTATTTGCAAAACCTTTTGCCGGTAAATCAATGCTGGTAATTATTTCTGCATGCTGTAAGTTATTATCAAGCTCAGGTGTATCGCCGGGCAAACGATGAAAATCTGCAAAAGCAATTTTTCTTTCGCTATTAGATACCCGCAACATTTACAACCGCATTCAAACGCAGCCAAAGCAATGCACATATCTGAAGGAAAAACAGCAATGCAATTTTTGTTTTCGCCCAAAATTGCGTGAATGCGGTTATAACCATCAATGGCTGAACAACCTGAACCCGGCACACGTTTATTACAAGGTGTGTCTGGATCATAAAAATAATAACAACGTGTGCGCTGCAACAGGTTGCCGCCATTGGTTGCCATATTGCGGATTTGTGCTGAAGCGCCTGCCAGTATTGCTTTTGACAACAATGGATAACGTTGTTCAATCAATGGATGATAAGCGGTATCTGCATTGGTTGCAAAGGCACTTAAACGCAATCCGCCATCTTCTTTTTCTTCAATGGAATGATTTTCTTTTACGCCATTTATATCAACCAATAAATCGAGGATGTGTAAGATTGTATTTCCATAAATCAATCAAATTGGTACCGCCTGCAATAAACTGTGCTTTATCATTTGAATGAACAGCATCAACCGCTTCATTAATATTACCTGCTTTTATGTAATCGAAATTATTCATTTATACCTCCATCCTTTACTTCCATGATGGCATCAATAATTCCAACATTTGCGCCGCAACGGCAAAGATTTCCGCTCATTAATTCTTTTACATCGTCTCTTGTTTTTGCCTTATTTTCCTGCAACAATCCAATGGCGCTGCAAATTTGTCCGGGCGTACAATAACCGCACTGGAAAGCATCATGTTCAATAAACGCTTTTTGTAAAGGATGCAGTTCGTCACCAACAGCAATGCCTTCAATGGTGGTAATATTTGAATTGTTTTTCATTACAGCCAATGTTAAACAACTCAATATACGTTTGCCATCACACAACACAGTGCAGGCGCCGCATTGCCCGTGATCACAACCTTTTTTAGTTCCTGTTAAATTAAGATGTTCACGCAAGGCATCAAGCAAAGAAACCCAGGGTAAAATTTCAAGTTTATACGGTTGGTTATTAATGTTTAAAGAAATTTCGGGCATGGGATTTATTGAAATTTGATATGTGTTTAAACAATTAATTTATCAGGCGTAATCGGCAACTCTCTAATGCGTTTGCCCGTTGCATTATACACTGCATTATTAATAGCCGCAGTAATTCCGGTAATACCAATTTCGCCGGCACCTCTTGCACCAACAGAACCAATATTATAATCGGGCTTATCGGTGAACCAAATATCAAACTCGGGCATATCTGCATGTACAGGCACAAGATAATCAGCTAAATCTTTTGTAACAATTCTTCCATTGTTCGGGTCATAAATTGTTTCTTCCATCAATGCCATACCAATTCCAAAAATAGCGCCGCCCATTATCTGGCTCTTCGACGTTTTTTCATTTAATATCTTACCAATGTCCATTGCACCAGCAATCTTTTCAACCTTCACCATTCCAATCAAAGGATCAACTTTTACTTTTACGAAGTATGCGCCGAATGAATGAAAAGAATATTTATCCTTGTTCATGGTTTGATCTTTTTGCGCAAAAGGATTTATTTCTTTTGGTTGATTATTATCCTGCGATGGTTTTTTATCACCATCTTTTAAATTAACATCGGTGGTAGCTTCCGCTTCCATCAACGGCAATTTATTTCGCGTTAAAATTTGGGAATAGGTTTCTGATTTTGATGCATCATTTTGCACATGCAGTTTTCCATTTTCAGCAATAATATTTTCTTCTGACTGATTATATAAAGCTGATTTTTTATCGGCGATAGCAAGCTTTATTATTTTACTTTTTGCAAACAACGCTGCTGCACGAACCGCAGGACCCGTTGTTGCCATTGTTTGCGAGCCGCCCGAACCCGGACCTTGCGGATACAAACTATCACCCAATTTTATTTCAACTTTATCAATCGGTAAACCCAACGCATCAGCCATAACCTGCGCCATCACGGTGTATGTTCCCGTACCAATATCCTGCGTGCAACAAACAGCAACCGCATTTCCTTCTTTATAAATTCTCAACTTAACGCTTGCCTTGCTTCGGTTTGCAGGGTAGGTTGCCGTTGCCATTCCATATCCAACTAAATAATTACCTTCTTTTGTAATGCCTGGTTTATTATTTCTATTCGACCAACCAATTGATTGCGCTCCTTTTTCATAACACTCTTTCAAATTTTTTCCGGAAAATTCTTTGTGGTCGTCGGGATTTGTTTCTGCATAATTTATCAGTCGCAATTGAAGCGGGTCAATATTTAATTTATCTGCCAGTTCATCCATCGCTACTTCGTATGCATACGTGCCGGGTGCTTCGCCGGGAGCACGTGTAGGGCAGGGCGTTCCGCGATTTAACTTTCCAAGGTTTTGTTCAATATCCATGTTTGCAACATCATACAAAATCTTTGTTGCAATGCCGGCACGTTCAACAAATTCATCCACAAAAGATGTTTCAGCAGTGGTGGTATGATTGGTTGATGAAATCTTTCCGGCGTTATCAGCACCCATAGAAATTTTTTGTATGGTAGTTGAACGCCTGCCTGCACACGTAAACATTTGCTCTGTTCTTTCCAACGCAATTTTTACAGGGCGATTTACCAGTTTTGCTGCCATCGGCGCAAGCAAAGAATTCGCCCACATAAAACCTTTTGAACCAAAACCGCCGCCAATAAAAGGCGATACCACTCTTACATTTTCTTTTGGAATACCGAGAATAGAAGAGATGGCATTTCTATTTCCAAACACAGATTGTGTTGAATCATAAACGGTAAGATTATCGCCTTCCCAAACCGCAGTGCTTGCATGTGGTTCCATTGGATTGTGGTGATACACCGGCGTAATATATGTTTCTTCAATTTTTATTGCAGCGTTGTTTAAATTAGTGGCTGCATCACCACGATGCGTTTCTGAACCCGGCTCACCGGGCTTGTAGATTGATGCGTTATTATCATCTAAACTTAACACCGGTTTTTCTTCAGCATAACTTATTTTAATTAATGATGCTGCATGTTTAGCAATCTCAAATGTTTCTGCAATAACAACTGCAATATGCTGACCGTTATAAAAAATTTCAGGTGTTTGTAAAGGCAATAAATTTTTTTCTGAAAACCTGCCAGCGTTGCGATTATTGCTGTCGATCGGTTTAAGTCGCATTGCATTTTGATAAGTAAGAATGCCCAAAACACCTTTTATTTTTTCAGCTTTTGAAGTATCAATATTTGTAATGGTTCCTTTTGTAATGGTGCTTTGCACTGTAACACCATGTGCAATATTTTTAATGTTCCATTCTGCGGCATACGTTGCGTTGCCGGTTACTTTTAAAGGACCATCTTTACGGTTAACCGGCTTTCCAATTAAACTATCCATTGTTACCTCCTAAAGTTTGTAATGCACTAATGATTGTTCTTTTTGCAAGCTCTGGTTTAAATGCATTGTATTGATAAGTTTTTGCATCTTTCAACGCAACATCAGCCGCAGCACTAAAATTTTCTGTTGTTGCTTTTTTATTTATGAGCGATTGCTCTGCTTCCTTTGCCCGCCAGGGTTTTGTGCCAACGCCGCCTAATGCAATGCGTGCATTATTAATTGTTCCGTTTGATGTGTCTAATGCTACGGCTGCTGATGTTAAAGCAAATTCATATGAATGCCGGTCGCGAACTTTTATATAAGTTGAATTAGATGCAAAAGGCAATGCAGGAATTTCTATTGAAGTGATAAGTTCTCCTTGTTGTAAAACATTTTCTTTTTCAGGCGTATCGCCGGGCAACAAATGAAAATCTAAAAAGTTGATGGTGCGTTCACCATTTGCACTTTCAACATGAATAATTGTATCAAGCGCAGCTAATGCCACACACATATCTGAAGGATGTAACGCAATGCATTTATCACTCGTTCCTAAAATTGCATGCATTCTATTGTAACCTTTAATAGCAGAACAACCCGAACCAGGTTCGCGTTTATTGCAAGGCATTGCAGTATCATAAAAATAAGAGCAGCGTGTACGTTGCAAAATATTACCTGCTGTTGTTGCCATGTTTCTCAATTGCGGTGAAGCGCCCGCCAGCAAAGCTTTTGAAAGCATTGGAAATTTTTGCATGATGGTTTTATCATACGCTAAATCGCTGTTGCGCACCAATGCACCAATTTTTATATTGCCGTTTGGAAGCGTTTCAATCTTTTTTAAATCGAGCGAAGTAATATCAATTAACTGTTGCGGCATTTCAATATTCATCTTCATCAGGTCAATAATATTTGTGCCGCCGCCAATAAATTTTGCATTGCTGTTTGCGCCGATTGCAGTAATGGCTTCTTTATTTGTTTTTGCTTTGATGTATGTAAATGGATACATAAATATGTTTTGAATTAAGCGTTTTGTTGAACTTCTTTTATAGCATCCAAAATATTTTGATAAGCGCCGCAACGACAAATATTACCGCTCATTAATTCGCGGATGTCATCATCGGTTTTTGCATTACCTTCTTTTAATAAACCAACCGCAGAACAAATTTGCCCCGGCGTGCAATAACCGCATTGAAATGCATCATGTTTTAAAAATGCTTCCTGCATGGGATGCAAGTTATCCGGCGTGCCTAAACCTTCAATCGTTGTAATCTGCGCACCATCACACATCGCAGCCAAATGTAAACACGAATTGATTCTTCTTCCATCAACCAAAACAGTGCAGGCGCCGCATTGCCCGCGGTCGCAACCTTTTTTTGTTCCGGTTAAATGCATGTTCTCCCGCAATGCATCCAGCAATGTTGTACGCGGATCAATCTCCAACGTTTTGCTTTTGCCATTTACCTGCATGGTTACATTCAACATGCCTGGTTGCGGAGCTGCGATCTTATTTAATAATTTTTTTGCAGGTGATGAAGTTGTAATGGTTATCGCCGCAGTAAACGCTGAAGTTTGTGCAATAAATTCTCTTCGTGTGGTGATGTTTTCCGCAGATAAAAGAACATCATCTTTTTTATTATTTGCCATGATTAGAATGTAATAAGAAAGATAAATTTACAGCAAAAAAGATGCTACATAAAAATTAGAAATTTAATGAAACCTCCATCATTATTTAATTAATTGTGAAATGGGCAGTTAATAGAATCTATAATTTTATACATCATTTAAAATTCATTAAACAGTCATGCCATCCAACCGTGAAATCAGTAAACTCTTTAATCTTTACGCTGAACTTTTATTGCTGCATAATAAAGATCAACGCCTGGCTGCCTTGCTTTCAGGTGCTGCTTATCGTTTAAAAAATATTACTGATGAAGTAACTGAAATGAATAAAAAGGAATTGAGCGAAATGTTTCGTCCAGAAATCATCAGCGTTATTAATGAAATTAAAACCACGCAAACAATAGAAGCACTTGATGAATTGATACAACTTACACCGCAGGGATTATTTGAAATGATGCGCATTAAAGGGCTTGGCGGTAAAAAACTTTCTGTTTTATGGAACACTGCAAAAATTGACAGCATTGATATGTTGCTTGAAGCTTGCAAAAACGAAACGATTAGTAAAATACCTGGCTTTGGCGCAAAAACACAGCAAAATATTATTGAATCAATTGAGGCATACAGAAGCAATGAAAACAGGTTTCATTATGCAAGCATTGCAGATAGTGCTCATGCTTTAATTAAAGTGTTGCAACAGATCTTCAAAACAAAATTAATTAGTCTTTGCGGCGAAATACGGCGGCAGTCAACCACGGTTGATGGCATTGAAATTATTGCTGCGTTGCCTCAAAAGAATTTAATCATCCAACGTTGCGCAGGTTAATAACCATTCAATCATCTGATGAAAAGCAAACAAAAGGATATACGCTTGATGAAATTCCGTTTTGCATATATCATACAACAAAAGATAATTTTTATTATGAGCTTTTTAAACATACCGGTAATAAAGATCATGTTGAAAAAATACTCAGTAAATTAAACAAGGAAAATGACTTTGCATCTGAAGAAGCTATTTATAAAAAAGCAGGTTTAAATTATGTTATGCCTGAAATGAGAGAAGATGTTGCTGAATGGAATTTTAATAATAACAACGGATGAACTTATTGCTGCAGAAGATATAAAAGGCGTGGTGCATAATCATACAAACTGGAGTGATGGTGTGGATGCATTAGAAGATTTTGTACTGGCATGCAAACAGCGCAAATATGAATATGTTGTTATTTCAGATCACTCAAAAAATGCACATTATGCGGGTGGATTAAAAGAAGAAAAGGTTTTAAAGCAAATGCAGGAAATTGATAAGCTGAATAAAAAGCTTTTGCCGTTTAAAATTTTTAAAAGCATTGAATGCGATATAAAAATTTCGGGTGATCTGGATTATGAAAATGATTTTTTAAAACTGTTTGATCTTGTAATTATTTCTGTGCACCAGTTGCTAAAAATGAATGAAGAAAAAGCAACGGCCCGCTTACTGAAAGCAATTGAAAATCCATACACAACTATTTTAGGTCACATGACGGGAAGGCAATTGCTTATCCGGCCCGGGTATCCTCTTGATTTTAAAAAAGTAATTGATGCATGTGCTTCAAATAAAGTAATTATTGAAATGAATGCAAACCCTTACCGGCTTGATATGGATTGGAGCCACATACCATACGCTTTAGAAAAAGGCGTGATGATTTCAATTGATCCTGATGCGCACAGTATTGGTGAAATTGATAATATTCGATGGGGCGTTTCTGCAGCACGCAAAGGCGGATTAACAAAACACATGACGTGGAATGCGATGCCGCTGAAACAAATTGAACAATGGTTAAAACAAAAAAATCAATAGTTGATCAGCTATTTTCAGAATTTATTATAATGAATTCAGCATCACTTAAACACCAATTAATATAAGCGTTTACGTTTTCCTGTAATGTGCTGTAGGCAGCATAGTCAAAAACCGCTTTGTGATAAGCCGCAAACATTCCGGCTTTCCAAAACAGTTCAGCATTATTTAATTTTTTATTTGTGCTGCTAACCGTATAACCTGTATATAATGCCTGCTGCATTTGTGAAATTATATTCATGCTTTGAAGTGCATGCCCGGTTGCAATATGATCTGCATGATCGTTTAAATTTTTTGTTGCATCGGGATTAATATAATTCAACCATTTTTTTTCAATGCCATTGCTTTCATCATCAATAATTTTTTCCAGCGTTGTAAAAAAATCTTGCCAGTTTTTATATGTTGTTGAATGATCTGTTGCTGTAATTGAATGTATGTTTTCTGATCTTAATTTTGAAAGGCTTTGAAAATTGCTGGCTTCAAAGCCATTGCCATCAAGCCCGCCATCTGGAAGGCGTAAAAAATATACTGTTGCATTATTAATTTTCCAATAATTTACCGAATGTTCATTAAATATTTTTACTCCACCTGATGATAAAAATTTTCCTGATGCGCTTAAACAAAATTCCAGCGAACTTTTCGTTCCTTCTTCTCTTGCCTTCCAAAATTTTTCACCAAGGCCCGCATCACCGGCGGTGGTAATAATAATTATTACTTTGCTTTGTTGTGCAACAATATCATTGTAAACATTAGGGCACATAAAAAGTTGCCAATCATCTGCATGGGCAACAATGTAGAATGAAATTTCATTAAAATTATTATCGAACATCGGTATCTTAAAAGATATATTTATCCTGCTTTTTGCTTTCGGTTTGCGGTTGCTTTTGCAGTTTTTCTTCTGGCAAATGAAGTGCTATCAATTGTCTTGCGTTCTTTCATCCGCTGGCCTGCAATATGATGCAATAATTCTGCTGTTTTAAGTGTATTGGTTGCAACGTTAAAATATTTTTCAACGCGTAAACGGCCTGCTTCGCCCATTGCTTTTACCTGTTCAGCATTTTGTTCAAGCAATTGAATAATTTTTCTTCCCATGCCTTCGCAATCGCCTGCCCCGGCAAGTAAACCGGTGCTTCTGTTTTCAATAATTTCACGTATGCCACCAATGGTAAATCCTGCAACCGGGCATCCGCAGGCCATCGCTTCAAGTAATACCAGTGATGTGCCATCGCTGCGCGATGTGTGTGCAAGCACATTTAATTCAGGATAAACAGAAGCCGTATTTTTTATCCATTCTACAAAATGCACATGATCTTGCAATTTAAAACGTGCACACATTTCCACGAGTTCTTTTTTCATACTTCCTTCACCCACCATCACAAAGTGAACATCCGGTTTATGATGATGAATATATTCGGCGGCATACAGAAAATAATCAGGCCCTTTTTCAAAATCAAGGCGGCCTACAAAACCAACAAGAGGAACATCTAACGGTATATTATTTTCTTGTCTAAAAGCATTATTGGTTTCAGCAGGTTTAAAAGCGTTAACATTAATTCCGTTTCGAACCATGTTTACACGGTTTACCGGCACGCCCAATGCCAGTGCCTGCGTGTAAGCTTCCTGGCAATTTGTGATTAAATTTGATTTAACAACGTTTGTTATTCCAAGTTCATGCGAGGTTATGTCCATGCCATGAACAGTGGCAACAACAGGTTTATACGTAAAGCTGCCTGCAATGCCTGCAAGCAAATGCGCTTTGGGCATGTGTGCATGAAGCAGATCTATTTGGTGAAGTTTTACAACCTCCATGGTAAGTTGTATCGAGTGCCATAAAGGATCGTCTTCAATAGGAGTGATGTAAACATTTTCTGCACTAAGCTCCCATAACGATTCGGTGAACGGGCTTTGGTATGGGCAAATGCAGGTTACACGAAATTGGTCGGCAGGCAAATGAAGCAGAAAATTGCGGATATAATTTTCCATGCCGCCAACGCTGGCGTTTCCAATAACTTCGAGAATATGAACTTTTTTGTTACTGAGATCGGTTGGAATTGGTAAAAGACGCATACTGTGTTTGTTACAGATTGAAAACAAAGCGATAAATGTGCCATTATCAATTTATTATTAAAAGCGCGTTTAATTCAGCTTGCTTTGTTGTGTTAAAGATGATGAGGTATTGAATAAATTTTTGGGGTTGTTATGGTTAGGTTAATAACTTGTTTATATTAAAAGATCGGATTGATGTATAAATTTATTGCCAGTTTATTTTCACATCATCAATTGCTGATGAGGCACGGCTGCCGCTGCCTGTTGTTGCATTTAAAGTAACAATACGAATCCAAATTTTACTGTTTTGATTATCGAGTGCATTTCCAAAATTTACCGTAACAGGCGTGCTTGCAAATGTTCCGTCTGTTGTTATTATTGATGGTGATGTTGCCGCAGCAAAAAATGTTGTTGGGTTATCACCTAAAGCATAATCAACCTGCCATGTTGTGGTTCTTCCAATACCTTCATCGAGCGATTGCAATAAAAAATTTAATGTAAGATTTGATTTGCCCGATGTATTGTTTATTTCAAAAACAAAAGCAGCACCAGGATCATATCCTGCTGCACTTGTTTGTTTAACGCCAAGCGCTCTGTTAATTGATGCATTTTGATCTGTTGAACTGCCCGAAGATGATAAACCTGTTGCGCTTGCATAATTTTTAAAACCTGATGATGTATTGTTCCATGAAGATTGGCTGCTGCTAAACGCTCCCTCAATTCCCATTGATGTGGATGATGAAGACAACTTTACAAAAACACCTTTTGGCAAGCCTGAAGAAATGTTATCGAAATTTAAAGTGAATGGCGATGATGATAATTCAATTCCATCGCCGTAATTTATGCTTGTTGCAATGTCTGATTTATTTCTTATTAAAAACTCTTTTGTGTTGCCGAATGATTTTGCATACCCAATCCAATTGCTTTGTTCAGCAGGTAAATTATCATTTGCAAATAATGCAGTTGATGAAGTAAATAAAAAAATATTATCAGATCCATCAGATAAAACATTGCTGCCGGAAAATGTTGTATTGCCGTTTGCTGTTGCGTTTACAATTTTCAATAAAGTATATTCAAGGTTGGAAATGTTCGCATTAATTTGTGATATGGTAAGCTCTTGCGGAATAACCGTTTTTCCTGTTGCAACCGGCGTTGGTTTTATCGTTCCGCCGGTTGTTTTAATTTCAAGCGAACCATTATAATTCTGCAATGAATCACCCGTTACATCCAGTGCAATTGAATCGCCAATATTATAATTAATTGTGCCTCCAAAATAAACAGAAATGCCTGCATTACCATCTTGTAAAATAACATTGCCGCCTGCAATATTTTTATTTGCAGCATCAGAAATTACAACGCCGCCAATTTTATAATCGCCCAATTTAATGTCATGACCTGCATACATGCTTCTGATGTTTGCAATGCTTGTTTGTGTGGCGGGGCCGCCATTGCAACGAGTGTTCTTAAATTGTACATCGCTTGTATCACGAATAAATAGTTGTTTGCTGGTATTGTAAACTGAATAAATTGCGGTGATGCTTCCGTTTCCATTTGGCACATTTGCACCTGCAAAACTTGCAAAACCACTTGTGCGTAACGTGATGCTTTTATTGGAACAATTCTTCAACAAATAACTTACAGCATTTTTAGAAGCTGAAGTATCAGCATACATTTTACTTGTATCAGCTTCATTAAATTCCAGATTATTTACTTGTATCAGCATGTTTTGATATGCATCATTCAGGTCATTTATATCAACAACTTTTGGAACAACAGCATTATTTATTGTTCCTTTAATTACATAATTATTTTTTAACGGCGAAGCAATTGGATTGATATTGTTGCTGGCATCTTTACTTCCACCAATTTCAATGAGTTTGTTATTATCATATACAATCAATCCTTTCAATTTTATAAAAACATTTCTGCCGGTTGGATAGGAAGTGTATAAATTATAATCATCAATATTTATCGCAATACCTGCAGTTGAATCTTCAATAATAATTTGCTTATAAAAGTTGCCGGAAGAATCATTGGCAACAACGGTTCCTTCAATAATATCGTCTGTTGTTATAGTTTCATAACTTCCAATTACATGCATTGCTTTTAATTGTGCAATGGTTAATGTTGGCGTAAGATTTGGCGGAATATATGCAGGTGGTTCATCAAATTTTTTATTGCATGAGATGACAATTGCTGATGTTGTTATCATTAGAAAAACAAGAATAAGGAAGGTTGATTTTTTCATGTTTTAATTTTTATTTGTTTCCTGATGTGCCTTTTCACCAAACGTTCCTACGGAACGAACAATCCGTTTTGCCTATATAAACTACCTGCGAAACGTTCCCTCGGAACGATTTGTTGGTAGCACTGAAATGGATATCATTTTCGTTCTGAAAGAACGTTTCGTGTTGCTTCATTAAAGATTTTTATTCTAAGCATATTATCAGTGTTAAAATCGTAAAGCAATACTTGCGAAATAATTTATTGCATAAGCATAATAATATTTGGGAGGAAATTTATTGATGTCGGAAGTTGAATAATCAAAACGCAATTGTTCATATCCACCTGAAATAATATCCTCGTTGTTTAAAATATTATTAAGGCCTGCATACATTGATAAATACACCGCTTTTCGTTTAAAACCTGAACCAATATATGTATGCGGAATTTTAAATGAATAACCTGCAAATGCATCCAATGTATATTGCGCAGGCAATTGCTGCTGATCAATTACTTTATGAAATAAATCACTTTTTGGATCAAGATTTTCTGTAGCTAAAGTTGTGCGCCGCACAGGATTAAAATCAAGCCACATCTTATCAAAATAATTTCCGGTTAAGCTGATGAACCAAAATTTTGGCGAACGATAGCTGATAGAAAAATTATATGCTTCCTGCGGCGTTGAAGGAATGCGATAATTATTTGAATAAACAGTTTCAACATTTAAAATAGCTGCTGTATTATCAATTGTAATAACTGCTTTTTGCCGGCTGTTATAATAATATCTTCCAATTGCAGCAGCGCCGCTAATAGTAATGTTACGTGCAATATTTGCTTCAAATCCAAATTCACCGCCGAAATATAATTTATTAATATTGCTTAAAGCATAATTTACAAAAGCCCCGAGATCGTCGTGATAAAAACCAAGCACATTAAAACCATGTTTTATTTGCGTATAATAACCAACCAAATGAATTTTAAATTTTGGCGCATTTAAAATATAACCTGCTTCTGCTGTTTGAATGTTTGCGCTGCTGCAAACTATCCTGCAATACATCTCTTGTGCGTGGCGAAATGTATGCATCTTCATAATAAGGCGCACGGGTAAGCAATGCGCTGCTTACATACAAATAATTTCTGCCATTTATTTTATAAATGATGCCGCCTTTAACTGCATAATCGTAAAAAATATTTGGCGCTGATTTTCCGTAAGAATTATCAGGAAACAAACCATTTTTTACATTGCCAGTTCTTCTGAAAATTGTTTGCGAACCTTCGCCTGCAATAAAAAAATCAATATGCGGAAATTTAAAAACAAACTGACTCCAAACACTTGCTTTATTAATATTGATGTTGTAATTGTACCCATATTTATCGCCTGTTTTTACGATGCGGTTCGGATGATTTAAATCGTTTTGATAAGCAGCTTCATTGGTTGGAAAATCTCTTTGCGCAAACTGATTTACATCAACCCAAAAATTTCCGCCGAGCAAATCTTTAATGCGTTGAAAATAATTATTGTTTGATGATTGATAACTTTCGCCTGCGGTAAAATTAACATGATTGCTTAAACGGGTATTTAAAATTGTATTGAAATTTATTCGCTTGCTATTGGTTACTCTTTCGCCTTGAATATAGTAAGAACGATTGCCGGTTACTGTATTTCCTTCAATGCCATTTGCATTATAAATGGTTGAAGTGTTTTCACGATTTACGTTATATAAATTATCCCAATTTATTTGTCTTGCTGCTTCATTACTTTTTAGATTGATCTGCAATTTGTTGTTGCGGAACAGGATCATTATTATAATAACTTGGCAAGTAGCGGTAATAATCAGGCCGAGGATCGGGAGCGTTGTACCAATCAAGTGCTGAATAAGATTTTTCTCCAAAAGAATAACTTAAAGAAGTTGTAAGATTAGTTTTGTTGGTGATGCGAAAATCATGTGTAAGAATAATAACCGGTTGATTTGTTTTACTGATGTTGGCATTTCTTTTTTTGCCATTTTGATAACCCCAATCAGGATTATAATAATGCGAATCCTGCAAGCTGAAACATTTCCTGCGTTGCTGCGCCTTGCCTTCCGCTTTCTGTTGGTGCATGCAAATGCAATCAATGACAGAATTTGTTTTTGCCCAAGCTTTTTATCAATTGCCGCAAACCAACTGTAACCATTAAAATAAGTTCCCGGCACATAGCCTTCATCTGCATATCGCCAGCTTGCAGCAATAGTAAAAGCCCATCCATTTTTATTTAATCCTGTGCTATGTGTAAACGATATTTTGTGAGTATAACTTCTGTTCGAAAAAGCATAACCAAAATTTGTTTGCGGTTTTTGTTTGCTTGCACGCACATCAATATTTGTTGTGTTGCCAATATCGCCAAAAGCAAATGTGTTATAGCGGATTCCAAAATTTATATCACGGTTTTTAAACACATCATTTAATCCGCCCCATAAACCAAATGGCGTATAACCGTTATCTAAATTATCCATCGGAATGCCATTTATATAAGTGCTTATATAATCTGCATCATAACCGCGAATGCGAAAATGTGTTGCGCTGAAATTAAATGTTGCTGCGTTATAAAACGGATCTCTTCCTGCCGTTAATAAAGAAGAAATATTTTGTGTGCTGGCACCATTCAAATCGTTATCATCAAGCGTAATTACAGTGAATATTATCAAGAACATTCTCTTTTAGATCTTCGATAATTATGAATCTGTTTTTGGAATTGAATCAGTATTTAATTGTACGAATTTTGCTGAGCGTTACTACATGCAATAATGCTATTGCAAAGATTATGGTTGAAAGCATCCGGGTCCATAAAGTTTAGTTAATTAAAGGGTTTTCAAATCTAAAAAATTTTTCATAAAACCAAAACCTAATAATATATTGTTGAACTATGTATATTTATAACTCATTTTTCAACAATGAAAACAACCCTTTTCTTAACTGCCTTATTTGTTGCTGCAACTTCTTTTGCGCAAAAGCAACAATACAAATCTGCTATCGTTGCCTTTTATAATCTTGAAAATTTTTACGACACAATTAATAACCCAAATATTAATGATGACGATTTTTTACCAAACGGCGCAAAGAATTATAACAGCAAAATTTATTTGACAAAAGTTGAACATCTTGCCACTGTTATTTCACAAATCGGAACAGATGTGAATTCTGACGGCATTGCACTTATTGGCGTTGCTGAAATTGAAAATGATACCGTTTTAAACGATCTTATTCATCATCCTTTATTAAAACATCGCAATTATAATTTTGTGCATTACGATTCAAAAGATATACGCGGAATTGATGTGGCGCTTTTGTATAATCCAAAATATTTTACGGTGCTTAAAAGCAGGAAATTATTTGTGCGTTTAACTGAAGGAGCAAAATCAAGTTATTTTACACGTGATGTTTTATGGGTTGAAGGCATTTTAAATAAAGATACAATTCATGTATTGGTAAATCACTGGCCAAGCCGTGTTGGCGGCGAAGAACGCAGTGCGCCGGCAAGAGCTGCAGCCGCATTGGTTAATAAAAATTTTATCGATTCAATTGAGGCTATTCAATCCAATGCAAAAATTATTGTGATGGGTGATTTGAATGATGACCCGGTAAGTGCAAGCGTAACAAAAGTGCTTGGTGCAAAAGGAAATATTGCAGATGTAAAACCAGGCGAATTATATAATCCATGGATCAGCATGTACAAAAAAGGATTTGGCACCCTGGCTTATAATGATGCATGGGGTTTGTTCGACCAGATCATGATAACCTATTCATGGCTTGATAAAAATCAACGCGGATATTTTTTTTATCAGCAACATATTTTCAACAAAGAATTTATGGTAGAAAATATGGGTAAATATAAAGGATATCCTATGCGTACATGGGATGGAAATGTGTTTCGCGGCGGTTACAGCGATCATTTTCCAACATATATTATTATGCTGAAAAGAGTGCAGGATTGATTAAGGAATATTTATGTACTTATGAACCTGCAAACTTAACTGCCAGCGCGGGTTTGCTTTTATATATTCAATTATTAAAGGGGTGATTTTAGAAGTTTTACTCCATTCCGGCTGTAGGTAAAGCCTGCAATTTTCTGAAACCTGCATTGCATTTTCTTCTGCCCATTTAAAATCGGTTTTATTATATATTATTATCTTAAGTTCATGGGCAACAGCCATAACTTGCGGTAATGGTTGTTTAAATTTTTTGGGTGAAACACAAATCCAGTTCCAACATCCTGAAAGCGGTGAAGAACCCGAAGTCTCTATGTGAGTTCTAAAATTTTCAGTCTGTAACTTCTTAGTTAAAGCATCGAGATTATGTAATAATGGTTCACCGCCAGTTATAACTATTATCGGTTTGACCGTTAACATTGACGGTTGACTGTTGACGTTGACAGTTGACCGATTTTCTCTTTTGCTTCTTCAATAATCTCACTAACACTTTTTTTCTGCGTGAACTGATGCATCCCAGCTTTCTTTTACATCGCACCAAAAACAACCAACATCACAACCGCCCAAGTCGAATAAAATATGCCGCTTTTCCCTGGTGAAAACCTTCGCCCTGCAAAGTGTAAAACGCTTCCATTACCGGTAAAGCAATGTTGACTGTTAGCTGTTAACCGTTGACTGATTTACGTTAATTTCTGAATTATACGTGACTGTTCAATCATTCATTAAAAATATCTTCACTTAAATTGTTGCCGTAATTAAATATGCCTTCATTGTGTTTTTTAAAAGCGCAGCAATCGTCATTAAACCAACGCCGCCGGGAACAGGAGTAATATAAGATGTTTTTGGCGCCACTTCATCAAAATCAACATCACCTCTTAAGCGAAAGCCTCTTTTGGTGGTATGCATCTTTTACGCGTGTAATGCCTACATCAATTACCACAGCACCTTCTTTTACCATCTCTGCTTTTACAAAACTAGGCTTGCCGAGGGCCGCCACCAAAATATCGGCCTGCAAACTTAATTCTTTTAAGTTGGTTGTGTGCGAATGGCAAAGCGTAACGGTGCATTGCCATACGCCTGATTGCTGCTTAACAAAATGCTCATTGGCCTGCCAACAATGTTGCTTCTTCCAATAACAACCGCATGTTTGCCTTTAGTGTTGTATATTATAATGTTCAAGCAAAAGCATAATTCCATAAGGCGTTGCAGGAATAAATGTTGGCGTACCCTGAACCAGTTTGCCAATATTAACAGGGTGAAATCCATCCACATCTTTTTCAGGGCGAAATAATATTAATTACGTTTTGTTCATCAATGTGTTTGGGCAGGGGAAGCTGAACAAGAATGCCATCGATGGTTTGCGTTTGATTATAATTTTGAATTTCATCTAAGCAATTCCTGTTCCGAAACGCTTTCATCAAAACGTATTAATGTAGATTGAAACCAATTTCTGCGCAGTTTTTTATTTTGCTTGCTACATAAGTTTCACTTGCACCATTATTGCCAATTAATACTGCCGCAAGATGCGGCAGCCGCAAATTTTTTTTTAGTAATAGTGATGTTTGATGAGATAATCTTTGCTTTATGCTGTCTGCGGCTTCTTTACCATTTAATTGATGCATTGCGCAAAAATACTGTAACAAATTTTTACCAAACTATTCACCATGGTTTTTCGTAGTTGAATAATTTCATCAGTTTTTTAGAATTTTTTAACAGTGATTATTTACCATTCATCAAATTAATTTATTTTATTTTTTGCTAATATTGAATGCAAATAAAATTAATATTTGGGTATAACTATATGGATAGTAAAATATAATGGATTAAATAAACTTATAAAGTGTGCTTTTTTATTTGTGAAAAAATTTATAATTTTTTTGAAATTTAAATGCGCAGCTTTTCTAAAAACAAATTTGTCTTTTCTTTTGTTGGTGTTAACAAACCGTTGAGTGTTTATTAACGGTTGTTCAATCCTTATATTTATCTACGCATATTAAAATTGAAAAAATGAGAAGAATTGTATGTTTACTTACATTGCTATTTTTTGCTAATCTTGCCTGGTCGCAAGGCAAAATAAGTGGTACGGTGAAAGACCAAAACGGTGAACCGGTGCCTTTTGCCACAGTTAATATTCAGGGCACAAAAACCACAGTTTCGGCAGATGCAAATGCAAATTTTACAATTGCTGCAAAACCGGGCGATATTCTAAAAATAACTGCCGTAGGAATTCAAAATACAACTGTTACGGTGGGTAATGACCCGGTTGTTGCAGTTACTGTTACCAGAAGTGCAGGCAATATATCTGATGTTGTAGTAACGACAGCCTTAGGTATTCAAAGGCAGGCTAAAGATCTTGGGTTATGCAACTACAACAATTAGCAATAAAACGTTAACGCAGGCTAAATCGGTGAATATTGAACAAGCATTAAACGGAAAAGTATCCGGTTTAAATATTTCTACAGTAAACAGCGGCGTTTTTGAAAACGCAAAAATTAATATAAGAGGTATTCGCTCATTAACAGGAAACAACCAGCCTATGCTTGTTGTGGATGGAGCACCTACTCCTTTAGGCTATCTTTCTTCTATACCACCTGATGATGTTGCTACGTTAACTGTTTTAAAAAGTGCAGCTTCTGCAGCTATTTATGGCCCTGATGCTGTTAATGGGGTAATTGTTATAACTACGAAAAGGGGAGGTAAAGTACCAACTGTAACATTAAATTCAACTGTTCAGGCCACAAAAATTTCATTCTTTCCAAATTTCAAAAAAGCTTTGGAGATGGCGGTGGCGAAATACTAGATCAATATGGCAATTATGGATATGTGCCTTATGAAAATCAACAGTATGGGCCTGCATTTGACAATACTATTCAACCTATTGGCCCTGTGTTAGAAGATGGGTCTCAGCAAATGGGGCCATATAATAACAGCCATTATAAAGATAAAATTAAGTTCTTTAATACCGGATTAACTTTTCAAAACTCTGCTTCTATAGCTGGTGAAGATTTTTATGTAAGTATTGAAGATGCGAAAATTAAAGGATTGGTGCCGGATGATGGAACCATCGTACAAGTCTTCGTTTTAACGGTGGTAAAACATATGGCAAATTTTCGATTAACTATGGATTAAACTATGTACTGCAAAATTCTAATGTGGTAAATGAAGCAGGTTTTCAAACTTCTTTTCCTGGAGCTTATGATGGAGGCGTGTTTTTATTGGTTGAACAAACTGCAAATAATGTTCCGCTGTTAAGTTATAAAGATTTGAATAGCAAATACGGCCAGTTTTCTAATTATTATAATGAATATGCTGTTAATCCTTACTGGCTTATAGCTAATATTCGTCAAATACCCGGCAAGACGATCTATTGGGCAATTTAAATGCTAATTTTCAAGTATTTCCCTGGTTAAAAGCTACAGCAGATGTTAGCTCAAATCTTTCTTTTATAGGACAAACGAACACTAATGCGCCTGTAATTGTATCTGATTGGGCAGCTGCAAATCGTAATGCTGTACAATATTCAAACAGATTAGGAGCTGTTTTAACAGAACAAGGTTATACCGCACGGGTAAACCTTGATTATTATTTAAGCGGCGATCATAAAATTGTAAACGATTTAAATGTAAAATATCTTGTAGGTGGAACAGTTCGGGATAATCGTTCAAGAGATGTTGCCGTTGGAGGCAATAATTTAGTAGTTCCTTTCCTTTATAACGTTGCCGTAAAAAGCGGAGACGCTAATGTGCCTTTATATAACGGAGGCACACAGCCTGGCCTCAATACGGGTACCAACAACTATTTCTGTTGAATCGAGATTACTTTCTGCTTATGGTACAGTTGGGTTTAATTATAAAGACTGGGCAAATGTGGAATTTACCGGCAGAAATGATTGGGATAGCAGGTTATTACAACAAAATCGCTCATTCTTCTATCCTGCAGCAAACGTTTCTATCATTCTTTCAGATGCAATACCTTCGCTGCATGCCAGCAACCTTTTTTCCTATGTAAAAGTTAGGGGCGCCATTTCAAAATCGGGTAATGTAAATCTTAATCCTTATTCATTAAATGCTACTTATTCTCAACCAGCAGGTTTTCCTTATGGAAATGTTGCCGGATTTACTTCCAATAACACCATACCAAACACAAACTTAAAGCCTGAGTTTGTAAATACTAAAGAAGCAGGCTTGGAATTAGGCTTTTTAAAGAACCGTGTATATTTCGAAGCTACTTACTTTGATCAGAATAATACTAATCAAATTTTAGCGGTTTCCCAATCATCCACAACAGGCTATACAACGGCGCTTGCAAATGCTGCCAGCTTTAGAAATTATGGAGTAGAAAGCGATTTGGGATTAAGCCCGTTGATTAATGTAGGAAAAGGAAGAATAGACTTAAAGATAAATGCAACATACAACAATAATAAAGTAACAAGCACTTTAGGTAATGTTCCTGTTATTATTGGTGGAAATAACGGCTTTATACAAAATGCAACTGGTTACCCAACTGTTAATAATATTGCAATAGCTGGGTTACCGGCATTTGCTTTTCAGATGACGGATTATTTACGTGATTCCGCAAATGGAAAAGTTATTGTCGATCCTTCTACAGGGTTTCCTATTCAAAATCCTTCATTAATTGTTAAAGGAAGAACATTGCCTTTGTGGATTGTGGGTATAACACCATCCTTTTCAATTGGCGAATTTTCTGTAAGCATGACGTGGGAATATAAAGGTGGTAATGATTTTTTTTCAGGATTAGGGCCAGATGAAGATTTTTCCGGTATTTCTGCGGCAAGTGCAGATTATGGCCGGCAAAGGTTTGTATTCCCTAATTCTGTATATATATCCAATGGCAAATATGTTCCAAACACTAATATTGAAGTGCAGGATGGTAACTATGGCTTTTGGTCTCAGAACGTTAATACAGCAATTGCAACTAATTATTTTGCCAGCGCAGCTGCGTGGAGGTTAAGAGAAGTAAATATTTCTTATAGTTTTCCTTCCAAATGGATTGGACGCGGTAAATATATAAAGAGAGTAACTGTTGCTGCTGTTGGAAAAAATTTATTCTTATTTGTACCTAAATCCAATAAGTGGGGTGATCCGGAATTTAATTATTCATGCCACTGGAAATACTTTTGGTCTTGCAAGTGGATTTCAATCACCAGCTTCAAGATTATTTGGTGGTTCTTTAACTGTACAATTTTAATTATTTCAATAGTTATTAAAATGAAAAGTATAAATATGCGATCTTTATTATTGTAATATTAGTTAGTGCCGGTTTATTCAGTTGTAAAAAAACCTTTCTTGATGTTAATCAAGATCCAAACCGCGTTACTGATGCTAATATTACCGGAGAATTAATATTTCCTCAGGCTGAAAACGCAGTAGGAGCCCGTCAGGCAAGTGGTGATTGGGGATTTTTGGATGAGTGGATGGGTTATTTGGCGCCTAATGGTGGATTTGTGCCTCAGCAGGATATAATAAGTTATAAAACTGATTTTACTTTCGGTGATGCATTATTTCAAAACCATTATGCAGTGCTTTTTGATCTTCATCAGGCAGAGGTTAAGTCACTTGCATCAGGAGATACTGCCTTGGCGGGAGCTTCTATGATTTTATCTGCCGATCTGTTTCAACAACTTGTTGATCTCTTTGGAGATATACCTTATTCTCAGGCCTTTCAAACAAACAAATATTCAACGCCTGCTTACGATAAGGCTCAGACAATATATAGTTCCCTGCAACTTAAATTAGACACTGCAATTAATTACATGCAATTAACTCCTGCAAGTGCTTTTTCACGTGCGGATATAATTAATCATGGTGATGTAACCAAGTGGATACATTTTGCCAATACTTTAAAATTAAGATTGCTGATAAGGCAGTCTCAGGTCTCAGGCTTCGATCCATCCGCAGAAATAACTAAAATATAAATACAGGTGGTGTACTGGGAGCTGGTGAATCAATAAGCGTAAACCCGGGTTATGTAAATGATGTAAATAAGCAAAACCCATATTATGCTAATAATGGATGGACACCTACCGGCGCTCCATCTAACAATTCTACAGATGCGAACAATTATATATTAAATATTCTTCAAAGCAATGATGACCCAAGGTTAAGCCGTTTTTTTTACCCGGTTGGTTTTACAGGTTCAACTTATGCGGGTAATACTTTAGGGGATGTGTTTACAAACTTAAACACTGCTGCCAATAGTTCTTATTTCGGGCCGGGATTAGTTGGAGATTTAATCCCTGGCACAAACATAGGCGATGGCTATTCCCAGGATCAGTTTATTTATCCTTCTTTTGAAAGCATGTTTTTGTATGCAGAAGCGGCTGCCAGGGGATGGATACCAGGGGCTGACCCTCAAGCAGCTTATATGGCGGCTGTTACTGAATCTTTTGTTTGGCTGGGTGTGCCTAATGCTGACAGCGCAGCAGCAAGTTATATGGCAAACAATGATGATGCTAACTGGGCTAACGCAGGCTCTACTGTATTAAGCCAGGCAAAATTTATTGTATATCAGAAATATATTGCATTAACTGCAATATGACCCTTTAGAAGCTTATTCAGATCAAAGAAGATTAAACTTTTTAACTGATCCAGTTATATTTCTATAGCACCTTCTAAAGTTTCAAATACACTTCCTTTAAGGCTGTTATATCCGCAAAGTGAGTATACCACCAATGGAACCAACGTTTTAAAAGAAGGCACTATTGATCCTTTTCATTCAAAAATATTTTGGGAGCCTTAACAGCTTAATTCATTCTTAAAAATCAATATAAAATTATAATATGAAAATGTTTTTTATCAGAATCTTATCGATAATGCTGATTTTATCAATAACAGTAACAAGCTGTTTAAAAGATTCGGAATATGATAATGGCCAGATACAATCTGTAGCAAACGGAAATATAAAAGTTATTGGGTTAGGCCTTTCAGTTACCAGTTCTTCTAATTTTGTTACAATCTCTGTAGATGCATCTAATAGTGATACTACCTTTAATATTGTTCCTGTAACTTTAGGAGGTCCTTCTGCCGCTCCAAGTGATATACATGTTACATTGGCTTTAAACGATACTTTAGTTTCACAGTATGATACCGCAAATGGAACAACATATACTGTTCCTGCAAGCTCAATATATAGTTTTCCAAATGGCCTTGTTGTTACAATACCAAAGGGTTCCCGTACCGGCATGCTGGCAATAAAATGTAAACCAAATGACCTTTTACCCGGCCCCTATGCTTTAGGCTTTACAATCACAGGCATTGCAGAAAGCGGGTATGTTATAAGTGGTAATTATAATAGCGGCATTGTTGCCTTAGGTGTAAAAAATCAATATGACGGTCAGTATGGATTAACCATTAAAACGGTTGGTTGGGACGCATATGGTATTGCCGATGGTGTAACCAATGTTTGGCCAGGTAATATTTCATTGGTAACATCAGGAGTAAGTAGTGTTACAACAACTACATCAGTGGGAGGGGTAGGCAGTCTTCAATTTGCTTTTACAGCAACCGGAAGTGTTACAGGCTTTGGAGCTACAATGCCTCAATTTACATTTGATCCTTCTTCAAATAAGTTAACCGCTGTAACCAATCTTGCTGCGCCAGATGCAAGGCAAAGAGCTTTTCATATTAATCCAGCGGTAACTACCAGTCGTTTTGACCCGGCTACACGAACTATTTATGCTGCTTATATTATGACACAGTTAGGAAGGCCGGATCAACAGATTTATGATACATTGAACTATGTAGGCCCAAGGTAGAATTTACGAATTGATAATGGCAAGGTTGCGTTACTACCTACACTGTGCAGTTTTTCGCGTGCAGATGAATGAGCAATTAGTTCGAGGGTAAGTATCAGATTGCAATAATTAGAAAGAGAACTGTCCGATTTACAGTTCTCTTTCGTTTATAATAATTTCCAATCTATAATTTAAATTCAAAGGACTCGAGCTCTTTTTGCTTGAATTATGCCGAAGAGTAAATGAATTAAGACCACTTCACTTTGTCCTTCGACGGAAGCATTGTTTGTGCGGTTAGGTTTAAAGCTTAAGGTTAATATGCAACAGATTAGCGTTAAGTAAAAAATTTTTTTTTGACATAATTCTTTTTTAAGTGATTAAATTAAGTTATTAAAGTTACATTTTTAAATAAACAGACGCCTTCTTTTATTTAAAGCTTTTTAATTACATTCTAAACAAATTTGCTGCAATTCCATCTGCAAATAATTTTCCTTTTTGTGTAAGCATTAACGAATCATTCTGCCATTCCATAAAATTTTGATGAATATATTTCTGAGCATCTGAAACAATTTTTAAAGCAATTTTTTCGCCGCAAATTTCTTCAAGATCATTCAGTTTAATTCCTTCCATTGTTCGCAGGCTTGTCATAATATATTCATTTGTTTTTTGGGTTGATGAAAGCATTTCTATTTCAAAAGGAACAATATTTTTATTAATGCTTTCAACATATAAAATATTATTGGAAATATTCCATTGCCTTGAAATGCCATTATACGAATGTGCTGAAGGCCCTAAACCCAAATATGGTTTTGCCTGCCAGTAACTGCTGTTATGCTTACTTCTGAAACTCGCTTTTGCAAAATTTGAAATTTCATAATGGTCATAATCGTTTTGCGTTGCCCATTGCATTAATATTTCAAATTGTTGCGCTTGCTTTTCTGCATTAATATTTTCTTTTTTGTTTAAAACGATCATTTTTTCAAGCGCTGTATTTTGCTCAACTGTTAAAGCATAACAGGATAGATGCGGCACATTTAATTTTCTGGCTGTTTTAAGATTGGCAAGCCAGTATTCATCCGTTAAAAAAGGCGTACCATAAATAAGATCAATCGAAATATTTTCAAAACCAAATTGTGTTGCAAGTTCAATGCTTTTATAAGCCTGCGCTGCATTGTGTGCGCGGTTCATCCATAATAAATCTTCATCAAAAAAACTTTGCACGCCAATGCTCAAACGGTTTATGCCAGCCTTTTTCCATGCTGATAATTTTTCTTCAGTAATGTCGTCAGGGTTTGCTTCTAACGTAATTTCAGCATCTTTATCAACATTAAACAACGAACGCATTTTACAAATCATACAGCGTACATCATCCATCGCACATAATGATGGCGTGCCGCCGCCAAAATAAATAGTTGAAATATTTTCATTAATATAATCGTTTCTTAATTCTGCTTCATGGCAAATTGCATCAATCATTTGCGGCAATAAATTTTGCGAAACAGAAAAATGAAAATTACAATAGTGGCAGGCTTTTCTGCAAAACGGAATGTGTATGTAAATGCCTGCCATTGAAATAAAGTTTTGTAATCTTGTTTAATTGCAATGGCAAAAATACTTCAATACAATGCTTACGTTTTTAAACTTGTATTGTTTTGTTTTTTGTTTAAGAATGCAGTTGCGCAAACTAATTGCAAACTCATCATTTATCCCGTTCAAACAGATACAATAAGCATTGCATCTTTACATCTTCAAAACTTCTTCAACAGTAAAACAAATTGCATTCAATACGTAAACAGCTTGCCTTCTCTGCTTGCAATAAAAGGGTATGCCGCTGCTTCGGTAGATTCTGTTTGGGAAGATTCTTCTTCGGTTTCCATTAAACTTTTTACCGGTAATAAATATGAATGGAAAAAAATTTCTGTAAGTGATGCTGATGAAGCGCTTTTAAATTCACTTGGCTATCATACAGAAAATTTCAGCAAGCAAAATTTTTCAGCTTCAACGCTTGAAAATTTATATAATGATGTATTGAATTATTACAGCAACAACGGCCATCCGTTTGCACATATTTTTTTAGACAGCATTGAAATAAATAAAAATACCATCGCAGCGCATCTTAACATTCAAAGCGGTAATTTATATTTTATTGATACGATAATTGTGGAAGGCGGCGCACATATTTCAAAGTTTTTTTTGCAGCAATATTTACAAATTCATGAGCATGATGTTTACCGGCAGGATGTATTAAATAATATTAACCGGCAACTGGCAACGCTTACATACCTGCAGCAATCTCAGCCATGGAAAATTGAAATGCTTAATACCGGAGCAGCGCTGCATTTATACCTGCAGCCAACAAAAAATAACAGCGTAAATATTTTAATTGGGTTATTGCCGCAAAACGATCAAACCAACGGAAAATTATTATTTACCGGCGAAGCAACGGTTGGCTTACGCAATTCTTTTGGCAGCGGCGAATCGCTTGGTTTTAACTGGCAGCAACTGCAGCCAAAATCGCCGCAACTAAATTTATCGTACCAGCAGCCATATATGTTTCATTCAAAGTTCGGTTTCAATTTCGCTTTTCAGTTGTATAAGCAAGATTCTGCTTACTTAAATATTAATGGCGTGCTTGGCATTCAATATCAATTCACACAACATCAATCTGCTGCCGTTATTGTTCAGGTTGCATCGAGCAATGTTTTAAATGTTGATACAAACCTGGTGAAGCAAACCAATATGCTGCCGCCTGTTGCAGATATAAATTCTACCGGTGTTGGATTGCAGTATAATTTCAACAACACAGATTACAGGTTTAATCCGCGGCGCGGAAACGAATTTTTTTTTATCGGAAATTTTGGCAAGAAGAATATAAAAAAGAACAATGCAATTACGCAAATAAAAGATCCCAACTTTAATGCAAATAATTTATATGATTCTATACAACTGAACAGTTATCAATTTCGTTTGCAAGGTTCTGCGGCAAAATATTTTCCGTTGGGTAAACAATCTGCATTTAAACTGGCGGTTAATGGCGGCCTGTATCAATCGCCCAGTTATTTTCAAAACGAACTTTTTAGAATTGGCGGCTTCAGGTTATTGCGTGGTTTTGATGAAGAAAGCATTTATGCCAATAAATATGCCGTTGAAACGGCAGAGTATCATTATTTACTGGCAAGAAATTCATGGTTTTATGGCTTTACAGATTTTGGCTGGGCAGATTATGATGTAAACAATATAAAGTTCAGTCATACATATATTGGTTTTGGCGTTGGCCTTTCGCTTGAAACCAATACCGGCATTTTTAGTATTTCTTTGGCCGAAGGAAAACGCGATGACAGTAAATTAAATTTTCAACAATCTAAAATTCATCTTGGTTTTATAAGCTTGTTTTGATGGCATGAAATTACTTTTGCTGCTTTATAAAATTTTGAAGCAACTATTTACAATATTATGTTTTTTATTGCCTGCAATAATTTTTGCGCAGGATACGAATCATTTTCAAAAGCAAAGCGATAGCGCAAAAAAGAAAATTGTTACGCATAAAGATTCGCTTCAAAAAGATTCGCTTCAAAAAGTTGCAGTTAAAACAAAAGCATCTTACCTGGATTCTGTTTTACAAGATTCAACGTTTAAAGATTCAACTTCACTTCAAACAGCAAAAAAAACCGTTTCCAGTTCTTTGGCTGATACCGCAAAACGCGATTCTTTAAAAACGGTTTTTCAGCCAGCTCCACAAAAAAAGATTTTAAGAAAAAATGTTGCTGTTCAGTTAATGGCTGGCTTGCAAAGAAATGTTGGCGACCGAGACATTGTTTTTTATATCCTGATTTTTTTATTTTTCTTTTTAGGATTAATCAGGCTTTCATTTCCAAAATATGTAAACAGTATTTTTTCATTATCGTTCCAGGCAACATTCAGGCAAACGCAAACGAGGGAACAGATGTCGCAAAATTTTTTCCCTGCTTTTATGCTTAATGTTTTGTTTGTTTTATGCGGCGGATTATTTATTACATTATTTGCTGAATTTAATAATTGGAGCAAGCTTTTCTTTTGGGAATTATTTATTTATTCAACCGTAATTCTATTAATCATTTACCTGGCAAAATATATTGTTATCAGTTTTACAGGTTGGGTTTTTAACGCAAAAGATGCAGCCGGCGAGTACAGGTTTGTTGTATTTCTTATTAATAAATTGCTGGCAATTTTATTGTTGCCGCTGTTGTGTTTAATTGCATATTCAAACGACAAAATAAAAAGTGTATCTATAACCATTGTTATTTGCCTGGCAGTTTTTTCGCTTGCAATACGTTACCTCGTTTCGCTGGCACGCATTAGAAAAAACCTGAGTATAAGTGCATTTCACTTTTTTATATACCTTTGCGCAGTAGAAATAATGCCGTTGCTTGTTATTTATAAGCTGTTATTTCTGCAAACCAGCATAAGATAAAATTTTTTTATAAACCTGAGGCATTACGCATGGTAAATAACGGAGAAAAAGCATCTACTGGTAAAAAACAATCCGTGCAAATTTTAATAACCCAGCCAAAACCTGAAAGCGAAAAATCGCCTTATTTTGAGTTGGCAAAAAAATATTCTCTTCAGTTAACATTTCACCCTTTTATTAGATTAGAACCCATTGCTGCACGGGAATTCAGAAAGCAAAAAATTGATCTTACTACATTCTCTGCCGTAATTTTTACAAGCAGAAATGCCATTGATCATTTTTTTAGAATGTTTGAAGAAATGAAAGTTCCGGTAAGCCAGGATAATAAATATTTCTGCATAACCGAAGCTGTTGCTTTATATCTTCAAAAATTTATTTTATACAGAAAGCGAAAAGTTTTTTATGGTGCTGATGGAACAAACAAAAGCATGTTTGATGTAATTAACAAGCATAAAGAAAACGAAAAGTTTTTGTATGTGTGCAGCGAAAACCAGCAGGATAATGAAATTGTAAACTGGTTAAAAAATAATAGCTGCGCATTTCAGCTTGCCTTTATGTATCGCTCTGTTAGCAACGATGTTCGTGTGGTGATGGATAATCAGTCTTTCGACATTATTTGTTTTTTTACGCCAAGCGGCGTACGCAGTTTGTTTGATAATTATCCTAAGTTCAATCAAAACGGCACGTTGATCGGCGCATTTGGAAATAATACCGTTAAAGCCGGTGAAGCTGCAGGCCTTTCTGTTTATATAAAAGCGCCGGCGCCGCAAACACCCAGCATGATTGCTGCTCTTGATTATTATCTTGCTTCAACATTAAAAAAGAAATAAAATTTAAAACATCTTTATAAGAATCCCGTTCTTGCGGGATTTTTTTATTTTTAGAATTATTGATATGAGTGATAAAAAATATACGAACCATCTTATTCACGAAACAAGCCCGTACCTGTTGCAACATGCGCATAACCCGGTTAACTGGCACGCATGGAATAATGAAACTTTACAAAAAGCAAAGCAACAGGATAAACCCGTTTTGGTAAGCATTGGTTACTCTGCCTGCCATTGGTGCCATGTTATGGAACATGAAAGTTTTGAAGATGAAGAAACGGCGCAGATAATGAACGAGCATTTCATCAATATAAAAATTGACCGGGAAGAAAGGCCGGATATTGATCACATTTATATGGATGCGGTGCAGGCAATTTCTGGCAGCGGCGGCTGGCCATTGAATGTTTTTTTAACGCCTGATCTTAAACCTTTTTTTGGAGGAACTTATTTTCCGCCGGTTCGTGCTTTTAACCGCAGCAGTTGGAAAGAAGTGTTGCTTGCGGTGGCAAATGCGTTCAAAGAAAAAAGAGATGATATAACTGCGCAATCTGAAAATCTAACCAATCATTTATTAAATGCAAACAATATAAACGCAGATGAAAGCGCTGCTATTCAGCCTCAATCGTTAAATATTATTGCAGAAAATCTTTTTAAAATTGCTGATAAAGAATGGGGAGGTTTTGGGCAGGCCCCAAAGTTTCCGCAAACTTTTTCCATTCTGTATTTGCTAAGGCATCATCACATAACCGGGAATGAAGCTTCTTTAAAAACGGCATTGTTAAGTTTAGATAAGATGATGATGGGCGGAATTTTCGATCATCTTGGCGGCGGGTTTTGCAGGTACAGCACAGACAGGCACTGGCAAATTCCTCACTTTGAAAAAATGTTATATGATAATGCATTGCTGATAGATGCATACACCGAAGCGTATCAGCTTACACAAAAAGAAGAATATGCAAACGTTATTAAAGAAACAATCAATTTTATTAAAAATGAAATGACTGCTTTGGAAGGTGGTTTTTACAGTGCGCTTGATGCAGACAGCGAAGGCATTGAAGGAAAATATTATACATGGAGCAAAAAAGAAATTGATGAATTGCTTGCCGCTGACAGCGAAATTTTTTGTGCGGTTTATAACGTAACCGAAAGTGGAAACTGGGAACACACGAATATTTTATGGCAAACAGAAACCTTAGAAACTGTTTCAGAAAAATTAAGCATTGATAAAAATGAACTAATAAATAAGCTTAATAAATCAAAACTTATTTTGTTTAATGCCCGCAAAAAAAGAATTAGACCGGCTTTAGATAATAAAATTATTTTAAGCTGGAATGCTTTATTAATAACAAGCCTTTGCAAAGCATACAATGCCTTGCAAATTGAAGAATACATTTTGTTAGCTGAAAAAAATATTGGCTTTATTGAACAGCATTTAATTGATGATAAAACAGGTTTACTTATTCATAGCTGGAATAAAGTTGCAAACACGCAGCATGGCTTTTTTAGATGATTATGCTTCTTTAATACAAGCTTACATTTTTCTGCATCAAACCACATCAAACACAAATTTTTTATTAAAGGCAAAATCTTTAACAGAAAAGGTGATTGATATTTTTAGTGATGAGCAAAACAATTTATTTTATTTTACCTCAAAAGATCAGACAAGATGTTATTCTAAGAAAAAAAGAAATTTATGATGGCGCAACCGCTTCAGGCAATTCATTAATGGCAGGCAATTTAATTATGCTGTCTGTTTTTTTTGATAAACCTGAATGGAAGGCAAGAGCCGAACACATGTTATCGTTAGTTATAAAGTTTGCAGAAAAATATCCATCTTCTTTTGGCATGTGGTGTTTACATCTTCAGTTTTTAATTTACGGCTTAAAAGAAATTGTAATAACCGGCGAAAATTACCGGTTGCTGCAAAAACAAATTTTAAAAGAATATATGCCGCTTAAAGTTTTAATGGCATCAGACCAGGCAAAAAAAGATTGGCCGTTACTTGCCGAAAAGATTGCGTTATCAAATCAAACAAACATTTATATTTGTGAAAATTATAGCTGTCTAAGGCCTGCAACAAGCTTTGAAGAATTTAAAAACCAGCTAACCAAACTTTATTTAACAAAAAAAACTGCGTTACAAAATAATTCATACTAAAGTGCGTTCATATTTCCTTACGGATGTTGCAGAAAGCATTTTGTAACCTGCCAGCCCACAAAAAAATTAAAAATTGCCCAGAAATAGGAAACGGATGAAGAACCATAATCTTTTAATATTATTTCTTGCTGCTTTTGCGCTAATTGCAGTTGGTTGTAATAAGTTAGGAAAATCGAAATCAGTTGCAAACGATGGTCAACTGCACGGTGTAGCGCCTGCTGCAAGAAGCGGTATGACGAGGCCATACGGAATGGTTTTCATTCCGCCAGGAACTTTTCACATGGGGCCAAGCGATGAAGACGTTAATTTTAATTTTACTGCCCGCAATAAAGAAGTTTCTATCAGTGGTTTTTGGATGGATGCCACAGAAATAACCAACAACGAATATCGCCAGTTTGTTAATTGGGTTACAGATTCATTGGCCGCTATAAGATTGGGTTATATGAAAACCAGTTCTTCAGGCGATACTGCGGTAGACTGGAAAAGGGCTGCAGCCATTAAATGGGGTGATAAAAGCACGCTCGAAAAATTAAATGATCTTATTCTGGCTCCGGATAACAGGTTATACGGTAAAATGGATATTGATCCGGATATGATAGAATACAACATTCAGGGTTTTAATTTAAAAGAAGCCGCCAAGCGTGAAAATGCAGGAAGGCCAAGAAAAGACTTCATCTATAGATATAATCAAAAAATTTATCCGGATACCTTATGCTGGATGAGAGATTTTTCGTATTCTTATAATGAACCAATGACCAAGCGGTATTTTGCACATCCTTCTTATGGCATGTACCCTGTTGTTGGTATTAACTGGAAACAGGCTGTTGCTTTTTGCCATTGGCGTACCCGTTATCTGAACGCTTTTCTTGAAAAGAACAAAAAAGCTGAAGAAAGCGATTTTCGCCTGCCTACCGAAGCAGAGTGGGAATATGCTGCAAGAGGCGGCCGTTCACAATCAATGTTTCCATGGGGTAACTATTATTTAAGAAATAAAAAAGGTTGCTTGCTGGCTAATTTTAAACCAGGCCGGGGTAATTATCCTGAAGACGGCGGATTTTATACCGTTAGAGCAGATAGTTACTGGCCAAATGATTATGGTTTATATAATATGGCAGGCAACGTTTCAGAATGGACATCATCATTATTTTATGAAGGTGCCTATAATTTTCAACATGACATGAACCCGGATATTCAATGGAATGCATTGGATACAGATCCGCCGCGTATGAAACGTAAGGTAGTTAGAGGCGGAAGCTGGAAAGATGTGGGTTATTACCTGCAAACAAGCACACGCCAGTATGAATATCAGGACACAACTAAATCTTACATAGGTTTCAGGTGTGTGATTGATCTTCCCGCTCAATACAGACATAAATAATAATATTTCTAATTTTTTTAAATAAATATCCTACAAAACCGTAAAAAAAATTTAATTTATGGCAGCCGCAATTCCACCAAAAGTTAGCAGAGTCGTTGACATTTTCGTATCCATCGCCGCAGCAGTTGTTATCTGGGGCGCATTACAAAAACTATTACATACTTCCTGGGCAGATTTTTTTCTTAAAGTAGGCCTTGGCACTGAAGCACTTGTATTTCTTTTATATGGAATACTGTATTTATATTATCCGGCAATAGATGACCACCAGGTTAAACTGGCGGGTGCTGCCGCTGTGCCACAGGGAAATCCTGCATTAAAATCAATGGAAAAAATGCTGGAAGAAGCAGATATTACGCCTGCTAATCTTGGAAAGCTCAGCGCCGGGTTTCAAAAACTTGGAACTACCGTTGAAAAAATGGGTGAAATAAGTGATGTGGTAAAAGCAACCGGCGATTATACACAAAAAACAAAAGAAGCAGCGCAGGCACTCGACGCAGTAAAAGCTGCCTACTCAAATGCCGCAACTTCTGCCACTTCATTTAATACTTCATCTGATGCTGCATCTGCCGGTGCAAAAGTTTTTCATGAGCAAATACAGGTGTTAACTAAAAATCTTTCTTCTTTAAATACAATTTACGAATTGGAGTTGCAGGAAAGTAATAATCATTTAAAAGCCCTGAACCAATTCTACGGAAAACTTAATGAAGCTTCTGCCGCCATGAATACAACGGCTGGTGATGCAATAAAGGCTAAAGATCAAATTGCAGCTTTAGCAAATAATCTTGGCAGGCTCAATCAAATTTATGGCAATATGATTAGTGCCATGCAGGGAGGCAGAGCTTAAAACTGAGAGGTGATAAATTTATCATCAATCATAAAATTTATTAACTGAATAAACTGATTCGGATTTAAATAAAAACCTATTATGGCGTTACCTAAAGAGCCACGGCAAAAAATGATAAACCTGATGTATTTGGTGCTAACAGCATTGCTGGCACTGAATGTATCAGCAGAAATTTTAAATGCTTTTAAAACGGTTAATAACAGCTTAACAGCTGCAAGTTCTACATTAGATAAAAAGAATGATAATATTTTTAATTCTTTTAAAGCTGAACTCAACGATCCCAGTACCCGAGACAGGGCGGCAAAATGGGCACCTAAAGCACAGCAGGCTCAAAACTTAGCCAATGAAATGGTTGCCTATATAAGCGCACTGCAAACAAAAATTGCAGCTGAAGCCGGCTTTAAAAGTAATGATAGCACCAGTTACCGCGAAGATGATCTTGAAGCTGCAACTCGCGTTATGACAGATCCAGGTAAAGAAGGTAAAGTGTTGCATGATAAACTGCAGGCTTACAAAAATGCTTTGCTTGCTATCGATCCATCTATACAAAAGGAGTTTCAAAATTCTTTACCAATCGATTTAAATGTTCCGAAAACAAATAACAAGGCAAATCAGGATGATTGGGCTGCCTCTTATTTCTACATGACGCCGTCTATTGCTGCTAAAACCATTTTAAGCAAGTTTGAAAATGATGTAAAAAACAGTGAAGCAATGGTGGTTGATTATTGTCATCAGCAGGTTGGTGCAGTTGAAAAAGTATTTAATTCTTACCAGCCACTGGTTGGTCAAAGTTCTAATTATTTAATGCCAGGCCAGGAGTTAACTATAACTGCCGGAATTGGTGCTTATAATGCGCAATCAAAGCCAGTTGTTACAATTGATGGTGCCTCCGTTCCATTAAATGCAAACGGTGTTGCAGAGTATAAAATGACAGCAGGCGGCACTGGCACTTATACCAAAAATGTTTTAATATCTTACTTTAACCAGGCTACAGGTAAACAGGAACAACAAACATATCCGCTTACTTATGCTGTTGGTTCGCCAACCGGCGCCAGTGTAAGTGCAGATGCCGTAAAAGTTTTTTATGTTGGATTGGAAAATCCAATAAGCGTGAGCGGTGGAAATGTTGGTGATGAAAAAGTGTCTGTTAGTATGTCAAATGGTTCTCTTTCAAAAACGGGTCCTGGTAAATATATCGTTCGGCCAGGCAAAGCGGGTGTGCCGGCAATAATAACCGTTACTGCAGATGGCAAACCAAGTACTTTTGAATTTAAGGTAAAAGATGTTCCTGATCCGGTTGCAAAAGTTGGTATAAATAAAGGCGGTCGCATGCGTGTGAATGATTTTAAAGCACAACCGGGTGTACGTGCCGATCTTGAAAACTTTGTATTTGAAGGCGTTAAATTTACTATAACCGGTTACACCATCGTATTAACAGGCGCTGGTTTTCCGCAGTTGCAATATAGAGATGTTAAAGGCTCAAGTTTTTCACCTATTCAGGATTTGATTGAAAAGTGTAAACCTGGTTCAACCGTTACAATAGATAATATTGCGGCAGCGGGCCCTGGAGGAACAAGATATTTACCGCCAATTGTGTTCAATTTATATTAATAAGATTATGAAGCGAGTTGCATTTATTTTAATCACAACCTTTGGTTTTATTGCTGCTAAACATGCTGATGCTCAGCGCCCGGTACAGCGCAGAAGCAGCTACGGCAATACCCAGCAGGCGCCAAAAAATAACTATGGTAACCAATCCCAGGCTCCCAAAAATAATTATGGCAATCCTGATACTACCATAAAAGGAAATACAAACCCGGCAGGTTCCAATCCTAACAGTTATGGAAATACAAGTAATGCCTCCACATCAATAGATACAACATTGCCCATTACTGTTATTAAAAGCAGTAACAATGGTTTATTAGACAGCGTAAAAATGTCGTTGCGTAATGATGGAGCTGTTGAGAAAAATTTAGTGAAAGACAGAATTCCGCTTCCTTATGAAGATATTCGTGAAGATGATGCGGTATTTATGGTTCGTGTATGGAGAGAAATAGATGCAAGAGAAAAAATAAATCTTCCTTTTAGATATGCAGGGGTGGAAGATAACGGCAGCCAGCGTTTTATTTCTATTCTTTTAAAGGCAATAAAAGATGGAAATGTTACCGCTTTTAGCGGCGATGATGATCGCTTTACCACACCAATTACCGCAGATGAAGCCATCAACGCTTTTGGCGGCGGATTTGATACCGTAAAAGTTTACGACAATGATGGAAATGTTAGCGGTTACCAGGTTCGTGCAAAAGCCATAGATCCTGATTCTATTTATAAATTCAGGTTAAAAGAAGAATGGATATTTGATAAAGAAAGCAGCCGTCTTTTTGTACGCATCATCGGCATTGCACCTGTTATACCTTACAAGCTTTCAACCGGTGATATTGTTGCCAATAGCGACAGACCCGTGTGGTGGGTATATTATCCCGATCTAAGACCTGTGCTTTCAAAGTATGAAGTGTATAACCCTAAAAATATTGGCGCACAAATGACATGGGAAGAACTTTTTGAAAGCAGGATGTTCAGCAGTTATATTGTTCAATCAACAATAGATAACCCTTATAATATTCCTCTTTCGCAGGTATATCCCAATAACACTTTATTTCGTTTGCTGGAAGGTGAAAAAATTAAAGACAAGATTTTTAACTACGAGCAGTCTCTCTGGAGCTACTAAAAACACATGTTATAATTTTTAAAAATTGATTAATAAAAAACTGGAATAACTAAAGTTGTTCCATACATTTGTAATGGTTTTTCATAGGATATTGGATTTTAAAACGGGGCAGGATTTTCATCCAAGCCCCCTTTTTTTTGAAAATGGTTTATTATAATTCTTGCTTTCGATTTTCCGATTGCAGTTTCTAATTCTTCAGCCGGAATTTCTTTAATTTTTTTTACTGATTTAAATTGCTGCAATAATTGTGTTGCGGTTTTTTCTCCAATGCCCTGTATACTTTCCAGTTCATTTTTAAAAACACCTTTTGATCTTTTATTGCGATGAAATGTTATTCCAAAGCGATGCACTTCATCCCTTATTCTTCTTATCAAATTCAGGCCTTCGCTGTTCCATGATAGCTTAACAGATTCCTTATCGGTTCGGAAAAAAAATTTCTTCTTCATTTTTTGCAAGACCGATAACCGTTAATTTTCCTTCAAGGTTTAATGCATGAATGCTTTCCATGGCTGCACTTAACTGCCCTTTTCCACCATCAATAATAACCAGTTGCGGCAATGGCTGCTCTTCAATAACCAACCGTTTATATCTTCTGAAAACAACTTCTTTCATCGTAGCAAAATCATTAATGCCTGTAACAGTTTTTACATTAAAATGCCGGTAATCTTTTTTACTTGCCAACCCGTTTCTAAAACACACCATTGCCGAAACAGGGTAACTGCCCTGGAAGTTTGAGTTATCAAAACATTCAATATGCACAGGTAATTCCTGAAGCCCGAGCTGCTGCTGCAATTCATACAAAACTTTATGTTGCGCTTCATTGCTTTGCTCAAGATGCAATATTTTTTGCCGCCTCAATTCTTCTCTGAAATGATATACATTTTTTTGAGAAAGTTCAATCAGCTTTAATTTATCTCCGCCTTTCGGAACGGTAATTTGTATTTCTTTATCAGGATAATCAATTATAAACGGCACAACAATTTCATGTGCGGTGCTGTTAAAGCTTTGCCTGAGCTGTGCAATAGCAAATAATAAAACGTCTGTTTCAGTTTCTTCAAGATTGCTTTGCAACTCAACCGTATGCGTTTGAATTATTGTACCATTTTGTATCATTAAATAATTTACAAAAGCAATGTTTGATTCTTTTACAATTGTAAAAACATCAAGGTTATTTAAATGCCTGCTTACAATAATTGAACGTGCCTGGTATTGTTCGAGATGATCAATTTTTTTTCTCGTGAGTTCCGCTTTTTCAAAGTCAAGTTTTGATGCATACTCGTTCATCACAGATTTATACCGTGCAATGATGGGTGAAAGATTTCCTTTCAGCATTTGCCGTATCTGCATTAATCCTTCTGTATAATCTTCTGCAGATTGAAGTGCTTCACAAGGGCCTTTGCAATTGCCTAAATGATACTCAAGGCAAACCTTAAATTTTTTTCTTGCAATATTTTTTTCTGTAAGATCAAGCTTGCAGGTGCGTAAAGGAATGTATTGGCGAATAAAACTTATTAACTCCCGCACCTTGCCTGCAGATGTAAACGGGCCTAAATATTCTGAACCGTCATTTATTTTTTTTCTGGTAAGAAAGATACGCGGAAAAGGTTCTTTTTTTATAATGATGTATGGGTAAGATTTATCATCTTTTAAATTAATATTAAAACGCGGCTGAAATTCTTTAATAAGCGAATTTTCTAATAAAAATGCATCCTGCTCAGAATTAACTATAGTAAATTCTATGTGATGAATGCGGTTAACAAGCTCATGTGTTTTATAGCCGGTAAAAGTTTTAGAAAAATAAGAGCTTACCCTTTTTCGAATATTTTTTGCTTTGCCAACATATAATAATTCGCCGGCGTTATCATAATATTTATAAATGCCCGGTTGGTTAGGAAGCGAAGCAGAAACAGCCTGAAATTCAGCCAAATTCATTCTGCAAAAATAATTCAGTAATGAGGTTTAATGGAGGACGAATTTGTAAAGATGGATTTTTATCTAATTTGCTTTACAACGCCAAATTTAAGCCCGTAATTAAACAGGTATTCTCTGTTAGGATATTTGTTTACAAGAGATGGCAATAGCTGGTAGCGGATTTGCGGCCCAATTTGCCAGCGGTAGTTTCCGGTTTTATACCCTAAAAATGTTTCTACATTTGCATTAACATTCCAGTTGCGCACATAGGCAGAACCATCAGCGTAATTTTTATAATTGGAAGACATAATAAGCGGTTGCTTATCAAAAGTATATGTTGGTTGAACGGCTGCGCCAGCTCCCCAGCTTAATCTTCCGCTGCCTAAAATGCGCCATTCAATTCCTAAAGGCATTGATATTTGAAAATAACGGTTTTTAATGGTAAGTGGCGTGCTGCCAGGAATGCTTTGCAAATTGGAAACGGTATTTACTGTACTTGAGTGATCGGCACCTTCGTTAAGTATTAAGGCAATCGGTTCATCTTTATATAAAAATGCGTTTATTTTATATTGACTTATATTAAACTGGAAGCCGCCTGTGAGTGAAAACTTATCGTTTAATTTATAACCAAGACCAAAGCCTGTTTCGTAACCCAATGCAGGCGTTTGATTTATTGCCATTGAAGGATTAACACGATAATCTGATTCTAAAGCGGCGCTGGCATTTTTATTTTGAACCTGATTTTTCTGGTTAAACCTGCGATAACTTATAGAAGGCGTTACATAAAATCTAAAATCAAAACGTGATGAATTTTTTCCAAGCTGGTCTAATGAAGGCAATAAATCTTTGCGTTCTGGCGGAACCCTGAAATCAAAATCATCATCATAAGAAGATTGACTTTTGCTCTGTGAAAAAAAGGCAGCTCCGCCTTTTGAATAATGAACGGGCTCAGAATTTAAAATGCTTTTTAATCTTGATGTTACATCAAACAGATAATAATTTATATTTTTTAAAGTTGAAGCAGAATTATCAGCCGTAATAATTAAAGGAGTATTTTCTTTTTCTGCAACCTGCGAATTGTAAACTTCTGCAGGCGTTATATTTTGCGGATAACCCGTTGTTATATTATCAACAAAGTTGGAAGGAATTTTAGAGTGGCCTAATTGGGTGGCAATGGCTTCATCAATCTTAATTTTTTCAACAGCAGCAACAATGGTACGTGATGTTAATTGTTCTATTGAATAAGTATTGTTATCAATCTGATCAGTATTTTTTTGAGCTTCGGTAGATTTTGTTGCAGCACCATTGTTAGCCTGGCTTTGCAATGAGTAAACAAAATTAGGTGTAACAGAATCAGGCACTGGTTTGTTAAGAATGGTGCCAATAACCAGCGCTGAAATTATAACAATAGAAAAGAAGGAGAGTGCAGGCCATTTTTTGGGCGTATGTATGCGGCTGCGAATGTTTTTCCATACACGGTCAGATGGATACATCCGGTGATCGCTTACCTGATCACGAAGGTATTCTTCAAATTCATCTGTATGGTTAGAATCGTGCATCGTGCTTCTCTATAACTATTTAAATGCTGCAGTTAATGTATAAGCTTCGCCGGGCTTTTCAATAATTTTCTTTTTAACTAAAATTGTTTCGAGCATTGTTTTAGCTCTTGTGCATTGGCTGCGGCTTGTACTTTCTTCTATATCCAGCATTTGCGAAATCTCTTTGTGGCTATAACCTTCAATAGCATACAGATTTAACACTGTTCGGTAACCCACGGGCAATAATCTTATGCATTCTATAACCTGCCTTGCAAGCATTAAAGAAGGAATTGTTTCTTCTTTAACCTGAACATTTGTTACATATGCCAGATCAAGACTTTCATTAAATTTTTTATACTTTTTAAGAAAGTTGATACAGGTATGAACAATTATTCTTCTAACCCAACCTTCAAAAGAACCTGAGTTGCGGAAAGAATGTATTTGAGTAAATACTCTTATAAATCCTTCCTGCAGCATATCTTCTGCATCTTCGCGGTTTTGTGCGAAGCGATAACATACTGACAGCATTTTGGGGCTATACCTGTTGTATAATTCCCTTTGTGCTACCGGATCGTTATTTAAGCAGCCTGATAAGATGGCTTGTTCCGTCATGCAGGTAACTAATTAAATTACCCACCAAGTTAGACAAATTTTAAATGCAGATTGCTGCAAATCAAAAATGTTTGTTCAAATACCTGATGGTTGTTAATAAATTTTGTGATGATCTCAATGCTCAATTAAACTATAATTTCTTAACCTTATTGTAAAATTATCAAGAATAATTTTAATTGCTGCAATCCTTTATTCAAATTATTTTAATTAAACGGCTTGCTTTGAAGCAGCATATTTTCTTTCGCCAATTTGCTGGCGCCACATGGCATAATACAATCCTTTTTCAACAAGCAGTTCGTAATGCGAGCCGGTTTCAACAATTCTTCCTTTTTCCAAAACATAAATTCTGTCGGCGTGCATAATGGTGCTTAAACGATGCGCAATTAAAACAGTTATCTGTTCTTTCATTTCAGATATTTGTTTTATGGTTGATGTTATTTCTTCTTCTGTTATTGAATCAAGCGAAGAAGTGGCTTCATCAAAAATCAACAAATGCGGATGGCGCAATAAAGACCGGGCAATGCTTAATCTTTGTTTTTCGCCACCGCTTAATTTTAATCCGCCTTCGCCAATTACCGTTTCAATTCCTTTATCTGCACGTTCCAATAAATTCTGGCAGCTTGATTTATATAATGCATCCAGCAAATCATCGTCTGTTGCTGATGGATTTACAAACAATAAATTTTCTTTAATGGTGCCGGCAAACAATTGCGTATCCTGCGTTACAAAACCAATCTGGCTTCTAACATCTTCCAGCGCAATATCACTGCTGTCAACATCATTATAACATACGTTTCCATTTTGCGGATGATATAAGCCCACCAGCATTTTTACCAGCGTACTTTTTCCTGCGCCAGATGGCCCAACAAATGCAATGGTTTCGCCTTTCTCTGCATCAAAACTAATATTATCAAGTGCTTTGTATTGTGCGGTTTGATGTTTAAAAGAAACATGGCTGAAACTTAATTTATAAATGTTGCCGATGTGTTTTGGTGTTTGCGGTTTTCTTTCAGCAGGCCGCTTCATTACATTATCAAAATTTATTAAAGAAGCTTCTGCTTCGCGATAAGACATGATGATGTTTCCTATTTCCTGCAATGGCCCGAAAATAAAAAACGAATAAAACGTAAGCGTCATAACCTGGCCTGCGGTAAGCTGCCCTTTAAACACAAGCCACGCTAAGGTGAACATAATTACCTGCCGCAGAAAATTTACAAAAGTGCCCTGAATAAAACTTAAAGTTCTTATGCTTTTTACTTTGCGCAATTCAAGATCAAGTATTTTATAGGTGTTGTTGTTTAAACGATCAACTTCCTGGTTGGTTAATCCCAAACTTTTTACAAGCTCAATATTTCGTAAAGATTCTGTTGTTGAGCCTGCCAAAGCATTTGTTTCTTTTACAATATTTTTTTGAATGACTTTTATTTTTCTGCTTAAAAAACTGGTGAGCCATGCAAGCGATGCAATGCCGATTGTATAAATGGGCATGATTGACCAATGCAAACTGAACGCATAAATGCTTACGAATATAACGCCAACAATAATGCTGAATAAAACGTTGATGAATGAGATGATAAATTTTTCACTGTCTGCCCTAACTTTTGATAAGATAGAAAGTGTTTCGCCGCTGCGCTGATCTTCAAAATCCTGGTAAGGAAGTAACATGGAATGTTTCAATCCATCGGTAAAAATTTTTGCGCCAAATTTTTGCACCACAACATTTGTAAAATAATCCTGAAAGGCTTTTGCAATTCTTGAAACCATTGCCACGCCAATTAAAATTCCAAGAAAACCTAAAACACCCCAGATATATTGATTCATTGTTCTGGTGGCATCTTTCACAAATTTCTTGTGCACATCAAAATGGCCAATATCAAAAGGATGCGTAAGATATTTGTCGAAGAGCTTTGCCAAAGAAATATGGATCAAGCATGGAAAAACTTTGGTTGATGGCAGCAAGCAGCAAAGCCAGTGTAACCAGCCATTTATATGGTTTTAAATAACGAAGTAGAATTTTCATTAAAGAAGTTTTATTTAACCTTTTCAGATTTAAAAAGTAACAAATTCAGCACGTCGTGTCGAAGCATGAGACATCTCTATTATATTTTGAAGTTAAAATCACTTAAGCAATAGATTCTCCTATCGTTCGAAATGACGTTCTATGTATAAAAAAATTTTAAGAGATAAAAATGAAAGAGCTTTGTTTTAGCTTGTTTAATTAATTATGCGGTATAAATTATAAAACCAAAGTTGCCATGCAAATCTGCCGTACAAGTGATGCGACGCAACCGTGATGCCATGAAATACCCAAGCTGGTAACCAAATAAAAATGCGAAGTATTTAAAACTTTTACATTTAACCGTTTCAGTTTCACATTCATTACACCAGCGCAATATCAAGCACCTGCTGCATGGTTTTTACATAATGAAAATTAACGCCTTTTATAAAATCGCTGTCAATTTCATTTACATCTTTTTCATTCAGATAACACATTAAATATTTCTTTTAAGCCGGCACGTTTAGCAGCCAAAACTTTTTCTTTTATGCCACCAACAGGAACACTTGTCCGCGTAAAGTAATTTCGCCGGTCATTGCCAAATACGACTTTATTTTTTTGCCTGTAAATGCAGATGCCAGCGAGTCAACATGGTAACACCGGCACTCGGTCCATCTTTTGGCACAGCACCTTCGGGCACATGAATGTGAACATTTTTTTTGCTGAACAATATCGCATCAATATCATATTTTTTTGCATTTGCCTGCAAATAACTGTAAGCCGTTGCAGCGCTTTCCTTCATTACATTTCCAAGATTTCCGGTAAGTTTCAATTCACCTTTTCCATCGCTTAAAATGGTTTCAATAAATAAAATATCACCGCCAACATACGTCCATGCAAGGCCAACTGCAACGCCGGCATATTTGCTGTTTTATAAATTTCGTTGCTGTATCGCTGCGTGCCTAAAATGTCTTCAACATCCTGCACAGAAACTGTTAGCGGCGATTTTACTTTGCCTGTAGTTGCAAAATCTCTTGCCTGGTTGCGCATAATTGCCGCAAGTTGCCTGTCCAACTCACGCACACCACTTTCACGTGTATAACTTTCAATAATTTTTTCCAACACTTTATCGCCTATTCTAAGGCTTACTTTATCATAAACCATGTGCTTCTTTTTGTTTTGGAACTAAGATGCCGCTTTGCAATTTCTATCTTCTCTTCCACTGCATAACCGCCCAGATCAATTATCTCCAAACGATCGCGCAATGCAGGTTGAATGTTTTGCAACATTATTCGCTGTGGCAATGAAAACACTTTGCTTAAATCGTATTCGAGTTCCAGATAATTATCATAAAAAGTATGTTCTGTTCAGGATCTAATACCTCCAAGCAAAGCAGAAGAAGGATCGCCGCGAAAATCATTTCCCATCTTATCAATCTCATCCAAAATCATTACCGGATTGGATGATTTTACTTTGCTCATGATTTTGCAATAATTCGTCCCGGCATTGCGCCAATGTATGTTTTGCGGTGCCCGCGAATTTCACTTTCATCGTGCAAGCCACCCAAACTTACACGCACATATTTTCTTCCCAATGGCATGCGCAATGCTTTTGCCCAACGATGTTTTGCCAATGCCCGGAGCGCCGATAAAACAAAGAATCGGGCTTTTAAAATCGCCTTTTAATTTCAAAACGGCTAATGTATTCAAGAATGCGTTCTTTTATTTTTTTCATGCCATAATGGTCGTCATCCAATACTTGTTTGGCATGTTCTAAATCATAATTGTCTTTTGTGTATTCATTCCACGGCAAATCGAGCAACAAATCCAAGATGATTGTACACAACAGAATAATCCGGCGTGCTGTGGGTGCATTCTCTCCAGCTTTGCAATACTGCTTTTAAAAAGCTCTTTTGCAGCATCAGACCATTTTTTTGTTTCTGCCTTTTTTTTCATTTCAGCCACTTCACGCTCGTTGCCTTCGCCACCCAATTCTTCTTTAATGCTTTTAATTTGTTGCTGCAAAAAATATTCACGCTGTTGCTTATCAATCTCAGTGCGTGTTTTGGTGGTTACTTTATTTTTTAATTCGGCAAACTGAATTCATTTTGCAGCAAGTCAACCAATTTTTCCGCTTGCTTCTTTCACATCCATAATTTCTAATAAACCTTGTTTTTCAATTACATCGCTGTTCAAATTGCTGCTTACAAAATTTATAAGAAAAGAAGGGTTTTCAATATTTCTAAAAATAATGGCTGCTTCGGCAGGCATGTTGGGCGAAATCTGAATTATTTGCGTAGCCAGATCTTTTATAGAACCTGTATGTGCATCAAATGTCTTCTTCATCTGGTACTTCATCATTCATTTAAAACAGTAATTGTTGCCGCATAATAAGGGTCTGCTTGTATAATGCTTTTACATTAAAACGTTCTTTTGCCCTGGATGATGACGGTTGTGCCGCCATCGGGCATTTTTATCAGTTTCGCAATTTTTGCAACCGTTCCAATGCTCGCATAAATCTTCAAGTTCTGGTTCTTCAACATTCGCATCTTTTTGCGCAAAGCACGCCAACTAAGCTTATCTGTTTTATAAGCTTCATTTACGGCTTTAATGCTTTTATCTCTGCCCACAGTTATGGGCAAAACAACACCCGGAAAAAGCACCGTATTTCTCAAAGGCAAGCAATGGCAGAGTTTCAGGTATAACCAAGATCTTTATCCTGTTCTAATCATTTTCATTTAGTGGTATTATGGGCAAAAAATCAGCATCTTCATCGCTAAGCATAAACGTGTTCATCATCATAAAATCCTTTTCAAAGTCAGTTTGTCATCTAACATTAATAAATAGCTGAATTTTGAGCGAAGGTAGAAATGTTCAATTAAAATGCCAGAGCATTAAAACAGGCGGGATTGTCATTCATGTAAAAAGTATTTATGCATGTTTGGTTTCTTACAAATTTTCATCGTTTAAAATAAAATAGTTTTAATTTTTTTGTGTTAATAAGATGATGTGATCTGAATAACTGTTAGCAGTTTTAAATTTTTAGTAATTTGAAGTAAAAATTAACGGGCATGAAAACATTATCTGAAACATGGTTTGCGGATGGATATATTGATTTTGAATTAAAGAAATATACGTTGCTGGCTTACCTGCAGGAAGTAAATAAATATTTTGACGAGCATAAATTATATCCACAACTGGCCGATGTAATTTTTCATTATAATAATTTGGTTGCGTTCAGAGAAAATAAAAAATTTTTGCAGGAACAGTTTCCAAAAAAACTAACCGGAATTCAAATGCAGAAGCTGCAGGTTTTGTATGAACAGATAATGGATGATGATGAACTGATGCAGCAATTAGAAGAAATTATTCATTATGCTGCACGGGAAATGCGATCAACAATAAACAGCGGAACCGAACTGTATGAACTGATTGAAGACAAATTAAAAATTTCGCCGGTAGGCATAATTCCGCTTGAACAAAATGAAGGTTATTTTTTTCTTAGCAGCACTATTTCGCTTACACGGGTTTATCAATACCGGTTAAGCATGTATGAAAAACGCGATGAAAAATTTCGCAGCATACGCACAGAATTTATTGATACATGGTACCGCAGTTTTGTAAACACTTTTGAGCATATAAAAACAGAATTGATGCGCAACCGTTCTCAGTTGCCAAACCCCGCTGTTTATGCTATTGAAACAAATATCAGTTTACCGGTTGAAGAAACATTATTGCCCATTGCCAAAAGAAGTTTGGTGCGGTATATTTCAGGAAATGCACAGGTTTAATGTTCAGCTTAAATTGAATGAATGATGAAATGTTTTTTAGATTGTACATTCATCAGTTTATATTTGAACCATGGCATTATTAGAAAAGCAACTGCTTATAAAAACTTCAAAAATTCCCGGTGCCGGCAAAGGTTTATTTACAAAATGTTTTATTGCAAAAGGAACTTTTATTATTCAATACAAAGGAAAAATTACTACCTGGAAAGAAGTGCAGCAAAGCAAAAATTTTAATGGATATGTTTTTTATATAAACCGCAATCGTGTAATTGATGCCAAACCTTTTACAAAACATTTGGCCAGGTACGCAAACGATGCTTCGGGCATAAGTAAAATAAAAGGACTAAGAAATAACTCAAATTATGTTCATGAAAAAGATAAGGTTTTTATTAAAGCAATAAAAGATATACAACCCGGCGAAGAAATACTTGTTTCTTATGGAAAAGACTATTGGGATGTTATAAAATACAATAAAAAGTTATCTGATAGTGAAGCAAGATTAAAGAAAAAACAAAAAATAATCAACCCTGATTAAAGGCAAACTAACAGCATGTTATCTTCTAAAAAATTAATGTATTGAAATAAACTTTTTTAAAGCTGCCGTTGCAAATTCATCAGTATAACCTTTCCTGTTTTTAAATTCAACCGGCGAATTTGTTTGCCAAACAAACGTTTTTCTTAATCCGTTAGAAAAAAATAACTCAAAATCATATTTAGTAGTTGTTACTTTTTTAACAACAACAAGCGTATCGTTATCAAGGGTAAAACGAAAAGGGGTTTCATTGTTCATACCAGCTTTTACTGCAAATGGCGTGCACTAAATAATTGCGGTTTATTTTTAGCTATATTAATAATTTCATAATGTTTTAATTAATTATTTAAAGTTTTTGTTTGCAATTGCACTGGTTTTACCTTAGCTGTTCGTAAAACCCGGCAGTAACTTGTTCTGAAATTTGTTTAAGCTAAAATGATGAATAAAAATATACTGTTGATTGATGATGATGAAGATGAACAATTGATATTTTCTGAAGCACTGAAAGATATAAATGTTTCTGTAAACTGTTTTTGCGCCATTACTGTTGAGGAAGGAATAAAATTTTTGCGGCAATTATTACCTGATTTTATTTTTCTTGATGTAAACATGCCCGTTTTAAACGGTCTCGAATGCCTTGATATTATTAAAAAAGATGAGCAGCTTAAAGCAATTCCGGTTATAATGTATTCAACCGGGATGAATGATAAAATATCTAAACTTGCATTGCGAAAAGGTGCTTTTGCCTGCCTCAAAAAAACCAATAGCATCAGCGATTTGGCTTCAATGCTAAAAAAATTATTTTAATAAACGCATTTAATAATTCAACTTAATACTTTATGGCTAATCCCGAAAATACCAGCAAAAAAGATGCGCTTGATAAAAAGCAGGATCATCCTGAACAGGAAGGAAAAAAAGCAATTGAAGCAGATAAAAAAATAAATAAACAAGACAAATCTTCTCAGCAAAAAGAAGAGGAAGAAAAAAAAGATGCAGCGCAATGGCGCAATGAAGGCTGATGTAAAAATTGCGATCTGAATTGACGATTCTTTTTAATTAATTAAAGGAATAATTTTTGCTTTCAACTTAGTTTTTAAACCGTTTAATATTGATCAGCAGAAAATTAAATTGCTTAATCTGTTACCTGTTTGTATTTAATATAACTGTTCATGCGCAGTTAGCAGTTCAAATTGCGCCGGGCATAATGAATTATGGCGGCGACCTGCAGGGCAAATCATACACGTTTCAGCAAGCAAATGCTTCAATAACTGCAGGTGTTTTGTACAGCATAAATAAATTATCGCTGCGTACTAATTTTACTTTCGGAAAGGTTCATGCAGATGATAAAATCTCTGGTTATAAACCGCGTAATCTTAATTTCACTTCTAATATCAGCGATGCAAATTTGTGTTTGCAATATGATTTTCTTTCGTTGAATGATGACCGGAAAATTACGCCCTATATTTTTGCCGGCATTGGCGTGTATCATTTTAATCCGTACACAACTTACGATTCAGCAAAAGTTTATTTGCAACCGTTGGGCACAGAAGGGCAGGGCTTATCTGTTTATCCAGATAGAAAAATGTATGCGCTTACACAATTTCAAATTCCGCTTGGCATTGGATTTAAATATAAAGTATCAGACCAAATTTTTATTGGCATCGAATTTTGCACCCGTTATTTATTTACCGATTATTTAGATGATGTGAGTACAAATTATCCCGATGAAAATGAACTGTTTAAAAAACGCGGTCAATTAGCAGTTGATGTTTCATTCAGAGGAAATGAACTTAACCCTTCATCGCAATTTCCTTCAAACGGAATGAGAGGAAACCCCAAACACAACGATAATTATTATACTTCTGTATTCTCGTTTATTTATGTGTTCTCAAAAAAATCTGAGTTTAATGTTAGCGGCAGCAATCATGGCAAAAAATCGCAACGGCTCGATTGCCCTAAACACGTTAAGTAATGCTGTATGTATTTCATAGGTTTGTATAATGGTGTATAATTCACTTGAAGATTGCCTTATCGATTTAGAAAAACATGGTTATTTAATCAGGATAAAAGAAGAGGTTGATCCATGCCTTGAAATGGCTGCCATTCACTTAAAAGTGCATGAAGCAAAAGGCCCTGCTTTATTGTTTGAAAATGTAAAAGGTTCATCGTATCGTGCTGCATCAAATATTTTCGGAACGGTTGAACGAAGCAAATTTATTTTCAGAAAACGTTTTCAGTTCATTCAGCAACTTATTCAACTCAGAAATCATCCGCAAAAAATATTTAAACAACCTTTTACTTCTTTAAAAACAGGCATCGCTGCGCTTTCATCCATCCCAAAAAAAACTTCTCAAAAAAATATTCGTCATCATCAAATAAAAATAACTGACCTGCCATTAATACAACACTGGCCAAATGATGGCGGTGCTTTTATAACGTTGCCGCAGGTTTATACAGAAGATGTTACGCAGCCTGGCGTTCAGCATTCAAATTTGGGCATGTACCGCATTCAGCTCACCGGAAATAATTATGTGTTGAATAATGAAGCTGGTTTGCATTATCAAATTCATCGCGGCATCGGCGTTCATCAAACAAAAGCAAATGAAGCAGGCATTCCCTTAAAAGTAAGTGTTTTTGTTGGCGGCCCTCCTGCGCATACTTTGGCTGCCGTAATGCCTTTGCCTGAAAATATGAGCGAGTTGATGTTTGCCGGTTTGTTAAGCGGAAAAAGGTTCAGGTATTTTTATAATGATGGATTTTGCATAAGTGCTGATGCAGATTTTGTAATTACTGGTGAAGTGCATGCAAACGAAAATAAACCTGAAGGCCCGTTTGGAGATCATTTGGGTTATTATAGTTTGAAACATGATTTTCCGGTGATGCAATTAAAAAAGTGTATGCAAAAAAAAATGCGATCTGGCCGTTTACAGTTGTGGGCAGGCCGCCGCAGGAAGATACTTCGTTTGGTAATTTAATTCACGAGTTAACCGGCGATGCTGTTGCAAAAGAAATTCCGGGCTTGCAGCAATTGCACGCCGTTGATGCGGCCGGCGTTCATCCTTTATTACTTGCAACGGGCAGCGAACGTTACACGCCTTATAATAAAACAAAACAACCTGCAGAAATTTTAACCATCGCCAATCGCATTTTAGGAACCGGGCAGTTAAGTCTTGCCAAATTTTTATTTATTACTGCCGATGATGAACGCAAACTTTCGCCACAAAATATTCCTGAATTTTTTAGTTATGTTTTAAAGCGGATAAATTTTTTGAGAGATATACATTTTTATACCAACACAACAATTGATACACTTGATTATTCAGGAACGGAATTAAACAAAGGAAGCAAGGTTGTATTTGCTGCCTACGGAGATGTTGTAAGAAATTTATGTGCCGCAGTTCCACAGCAATTTTCTTTATTAAAAAATTTTGATAATGCCCGATTGATTTTGCCTGGAATTGTTTGCCTTGAAACAAAAAAATTCAGCGATTATACTAACGCAGAAAAAGAAATGCAGCAATTGAATCAGCAGCTTTTATCTTCAGCAAATATTTTAAAAGAAATTGCTTTAATAATTATTTGTGATGATGCTTCTTTTGTTGCCGGCAACTTAAATAATTTTTTGTGGGTAACATTTACACGCTGCAATCCTGCGCATGATATTTATGGGATAAATAGTTTTTATGCGCATAAGCACTGGAGTTGTGATGCTGTTATTTTAGATGCACGCATTAAACCGCATCATGCGCCGGTTTTAGAAAAAGATGCAGCAACAGAAAAAAAAATTGAACGGATTTTTAATAAAGGCGGAAGTTTATATAACGTTTTAAAATAAAATTGGGGCTGGCGAGGAATCGCCGCCCCTTTTTTTCAACCCTAAACCCTTAAAGAACGAAGATAAGAATGAAATATCATATCCAAACTTTTCTTATAAATTCTTTTAAAATCTTTCTAACTCAGAGAAAAAAAAGTTGCTTTCAATAGCAGCATTGTCATCACTATCACTTCCATGCACCGCATTTTCACCAACAGAAGCAGCAAAGTCTTTTCGTATAGTTCCTTCATCTGCCTGCGCAGGGTTAGTTGCGCCAATTAATTTTCTAAAATCGGCTACTGCATTTTCTTTTTCAAGAATGGCTGCAACAATAGGCCCGCTGCTCATAAAGTCAACCAGTTCAGTATAAAATGGTCTTTCTTTATGAATGGCATAAAATGCACCAGCCTGCTCTTTTGTAAGCTTTGTCCACTTCATTGCTTTTAAAATAAAACCCGCTTTTACTATTCTGTCTATTATGGCGCCGGTATGCAATTTTGCAGTTGCATCGGGCTTAATCATTGTAAATGTTATGTTACGCATACTTTAAAAATTGGCGGCAAAAGTAAGCGTTCATTATTTTTTAAGCATTATAAAATTGTTATAGATGTTTTTAAATTCAAAATTCATTTGAATGTGTGGGTTTAAAGCCGCAATTTTGCCGCCTTTCTATGCAGCCGATAGAGCATTTATATCCATTATTACAAAACAAAAGAAATATTGTAGTTACCATGCATCAAAAGCCTGATGGCGATGCAATGGGTTCTGCGCTTGCATTGTATCACTTCTTAAAAAATATGGGTAATAATGTTACGGTAATTTCTCCAACAAACTGGGCGCATTTTTTAAACTGGATGCCAGGTTGCGATGCCGTTATTGATTATGAATTCAGCACACAAAAAAGTACAGAACTTTTAAATGCAGCAGATATAATTTTTTGCCTTGATTTCAACTCCATGCATCGCACAAAAAAAATGGAGACTTTATTGCTTGGTGCAAAATCGGTAAAAGCACTCATTGATCATCACGAACAACCTGTTGAAGAACATTTTGATTATGGCGTGAGTGATATAACCAAAAGCTCTACCTGCGAAATGGTTTACGATTTTATTGTGCGCTCGCCATTTGCTGATAAACTTGATTTGGATACCGCTGCCTGCATTTATACCGGTATTATGACAGATACCGGGTCGTTTCGCTTTTCCATTACATCTGCGGCAACGCACAAAGCTGTTGCACATTTAAAAGAGCTTGGCTTAAATCACAGCATTATTCATGAAAATATTTATGATAATTTTTTAGAGAACAAGTTAAGGTTTACAGGCAATGCTTTATTAAACCGGTTGGAAGTTTTGTATGAATATAATACTGCATTAATGGTTATTCCGCGGCGTGATTTACTTAAATATGATATTCAAACCGGAGATACAGAAGGCCTTGTAAATTATCTTTTAAGTATTGAGGGAATACAGTTCGGTGCTTTATTAATTGACAGAACGGAAGAACGCAAATGGAGTTTTAGAAGCAAAGGAAATTTTGATGTGAATGAATTTGCACGCAATCATTTTGAAGGCGGCGGCCATAAAAATGCTGCCGGCGGCAGAAGTGCTGAAAGCATAGAAGACAATGTAAAAAAATTTAAGAATGTTATTAAACAATACGAACATCAATTAATATAAATTCTTCATTGCACGTAAAGCAATGTATATAAAACAAAATAAAAAATGAAAAGAACAATCGCAGTGTTACTTGCCATCAGTTTGTTTGCCTGTAACATGAATTATGAAAAAACTGCTTCCGGTATTACATATAAAATATTTCCGGGTAAAGGCGGCGAAAAACCTAAAGCCGGAGAGTTTGTTAAATTTAATTTGGAATACAGGCTTGCCGACAGAGATTCTGTTTTGCAAAGCACTTATGGCAAATTACCGGCTTACAGCCCTGTTGATACAGGCAAGCGCATTCAATATACTTTTATGGAAGTTATTCCTTTAATGAGTGTGGGAGACAGCGCAGAAGTTAGCATAAACATAGACTCTTTAAAGAGCAAAGGAATGATACAGGATTTTACGCCGCTGCTTGTAAAAGGCCAGGTATTAAAAGCAAGAATAAAATTATTGCAGATATTTAAAGATGAAAAAGCTATGCTGGCAGATTATGATAGTTCAATTGAAAAAGAAAAACTTGCAGAAACAAAATCGCTTGAAGATTATATGGCGAAGAATAATTTGAAAGGCGTAAAAACAAAGAACGGCGCTTTTGTTGTTATTGACAATGCAGGCGATCAAAATAATAAAGCAGATTCAGGAAAAGTTGCCACTATAATGTATCGCGGTTATTTGCAAACAACGGGCAAAGTGTTTGATACAAATATGGATACTACAAAAGGTCATACCGATCCTATAGATATTCCGGTTGGCGCCCGCGGTTCCATACAGGGTTTAAGCGAAGGCCTGCCTTATTTTGGTAAAGGCGGAAAAGGAAAAGTTCTTATTCCGGCAATGCTTGGTTACGGGCCGCAGGCACAGGGCACAGACATTCCGGCATTTTCAAATCTTATATTTGATATTGTGGTAACTGATGTTAAAAATGCACCGCCACCGCAACAGCAAAACCCAATGATGCAGCAACAATTGCAGGAGCAAATTCAAAAAATGCAACAGCAAAAAGACAGCGCCAATCAACATCACTAAAAAAATATTTTTATAAAATGGAAAGCAACGTTTGTAATGAACGTTGCTTTTTTATTTTAATTGAGAATATTTATTGTTTGATTGCGTTTAGTTCATTATTGTTTGCTTCCATCAGCACATAAGCTTTAATATTACAAATCAGCATTTCGTCTAAAGTATTTACTACATCAGCATAGGTTGAAGCATCAGTTGGTTTAATCAATACAATCATTCCCGAATCGGCTGCATATCTATTTCTTATTTCATTTTTCTTTTGCAAGATTGCTTGGCGAATTGCTCTGGCACTACTGCCAATATTTTTAATATGATTTAAATCTTTTCCATTATATGCATAAACATTATTATTTGCCCCTAATAATAGATTAAGTGTTTTGCTTGCAGGCGCTTTAGATGAATCTATTTGATTTCTATCATCAGGCATAGCAAGTTTCATAACAGTTGGTTGTGAAATAGTGGTAGTAAAAATGAAGAAGGAAATAAGTAAAAATCCAAGATCAACCATTGGTGTAAGGTCAACACGTAACGATGCCTTTTTTAGTTTTGGAACACCGGATTTCTTATGTAGTTGATTTGATAAAATTTCAGCCATAATGTTTTATTATGAGATGAAAGTTTTTTGTTTATTCCATAAATAAAAAAGCTGTTTTTGCAAACAGCTTTTTTATTTTAAGGCTTCAATTTTTTACTCTCCGTCTCTTCCTTCGGCCCTTCTTTTTAATTCGCTTAAAGGCATTGATATCATTCTTCCGATTGGTTGATTGCCGCGATAAGTAATTACTTTTATTTGCGTGGCTTCTTTTGGTGCAATTATCGGCTGGGTGTATTTTGGATAAAACCTGTCTGGATATGAATTATCAAAACTGTAATAAATATCCAAACCGTTCACTTCATTTTTTAATTCTATTTTCAACGCACTGTCTTTTGTAATGGATGGAATAAAATCAGGGTCATACATGCTGGGCGCATATTTCACTTCCTCAACATTAAATCTTTTAAACTGTGCTTCCACTCTTCTTACAAAATCATCCCAGTTCTTTTTATCATTCGGGCTCCATGTATCTTCAGCAATGGCAAAACCACGTGGCCATGTCATATATTCAACCTGGCGAAAATTAAACACCTGTTCCGTCCATAAATTTCCCTGTGCACCCAAAATAAATTTTTGATATTCATCAGCCAAACCCTTTGGCATCGGATCAAAACTATATACCTTATTTAACCGCAGTGAAGCATACACATGCGGCTCCATTAACCTGTCGCTTTGCATATAATCAAGATAAACATATTGCGTGGGGCTCATCACAACGTAATGCCCCATCTTGGCTGCAACCGTGCCGCCATCAGCATTTGCCGTTGCGCCGTCAGCAGCAACACCATCGTGTGCGCCACGCCAGCTCATCACAGCAGCATTCGGTCCTATTCCGCCTTCTAAAATTTCATCCCATCCCATAAATTTTTTTCCTTTCGATTCAACAATTTTTTCGAGGCGTTTTTCAAAATAACTTTGCACTTCTTCATACGTTTTTAAATTTTCTTTTTGCATTAATGCAGTTACCGCATCACTGCTTTTCCAAAAAGTTTTAAAGGTTTCATCGCCGCCCATGTGTATATATTCAAAAGGAAAAAGCGCCGCCACTTCCGTTAAAACTTTATCTAAAAAATCATACACATTTTCGTTGGCAGGGCAAAGATTATCATCATAAATAGCGGTATGTGTTCCCCAGTCTTTTATTTCTTCGCCTGATGATACCCCGATATTTTTTACACCATTAGAACAGGAAAGTTCCGGGTAAGCGGCAATTGCGGCAAGGCTATGGCCGGGCACATCAATTTCCGGTAAAATATTAATAAATCTTTCTTTAGCATATTGCACTAATTCTTTTATATCATCCTGCGTATAAAAGCCACAATCGTTGCGCGGCTCATCAGCAGTAGGCGGTGCAAAGCCTCCGAATGCGCCAACTTTATATACCCTGCAAGCACCAATTTGTGTGAGCTTTGGAAGGCTTTTTATTTCAACACGCCAGCCTTCATCATCTGTTAAATGCAAATGCAAAAGATTAAATTTATACATCGCCATTTGATCAATATATGCCTCTACTTCTTTTTTTGTAAAGAAATGCCTGGCCACATCAAGCATTAAGCCACGCCATCCAAAACGCGGATAATCTGTTATCTCAACACAAGGCGCTTTCCATGCAATATTTTTTACCAAAACACTGTCTTCAATTTCGGCAGGAAACAATTGCATTAATGTTTGAACGCCATAAAAAATACCTGCAGGTTTATTTGCTTTTATGATAATATTTTTTGGTGTTACAGAAAGAGTATACCCTTCGTTGCCAAGCGTTTGGTTTTCTGTTTTATTCAGCTCTAATTTTATAACTGCGGCTGGCGCATTGCCTGAAACAGCAACTTTATAACCTGTGGCTGTTGATAATTTTTTTTGAAGATGAACCAATGTTTGTTTTAGGTCTGTTGTTTCAACTGTTTGAATGGTTATGTTTTTTGGAAGCGTGAAATAACCGGTTTTCTGTTCAACTTTTACAGGCTGCGGAATAATGGCTATCTGTGAATTTGTTTGACTGAAAATAATTGAACTGATAAAAATGCTGATGATAAACGAAGCTGATTTTTTCATGATGGCAAATATTAACGCCTTAAAAATAGTTTAAGAAGATAATATAATTAAAGGAAAATTTTTTTAGAGTGAGACGTGAGACGGCAGAAAGCAAGATTCTGAAAACGGCCTGAATACTTAATTCACTTTTCATCTTCTCACTTATTCAGCGCAATATCTTTTATAATTATTGGCGGATAAGAAAACGGTTGTTTTTTTATATTGAGTTTATAACGAAGAATAATATTTCCGTTATAAATAACCTGCAGCCATTGTGCATTTTCGTTTGAGGCAATATATTTTGCGGTTACCTTATCGCCTTTAATTGTGCAGCTTTTATCTGCTTGTAAACAAGAATCTGCAAAAGCAATATCTGCAGAATCAACAGATGGTTTATCAAGCAAACAAAGATTTTTTTTATCATCAATTGTTTGCAATGTAATGGTTACGGTATCGCCAACCGTTGCATTAATTGTTCCCTTTGAAGGCGAATAAGAAATGATTTTATAATTAAAAGAAGGTTGTTTAAAAGGAGAGCGGTTAAACTCTGCAAGTGCCGGCGCATTTTCAAGCAAGGTCCATTTAACATCATCAGGATAATGATCCTGTATAAAATTTTTTGGAGGCGTTAAAAAATAATAATCGTTATAATCTTTAATAAATTCAGTTCCTGAAAAACTAAGATAACCGCTTGCCCAGGTTGCATCAAGCAAATACCAGTTGCTGTCAATCATCACAGCATTCCATTTATGATTGCAGTGAAACTGGCCGTTGTTAAAATTTGTTCTTGCATAACCTGTAATCACTTCACTTTTAATACCGGCATAATCGCATAACGCTTTAAACAAACGGGCGTAACCATCGCAAAGCGCATGTCTTCTTTTCAAAACAAGATTTGCAACGCGTTCATCCAAAGGTTTTAAAACAGAATCTGCATCATCTTCCGCTTCATAACCATCATCTTTATAAGCAACAGGCTGCGGCTGAAAGCGAATGGTATTGTATGAAATATGATCTGTTATCCAGTAAAAAATAGAACGCACTTTTTCAAGTTCAGTTGCATAAGAATTGGTGAGAAGATGAGATAAAGAATCTGCTGAAGGCGCATCAATGCTTTCAGCTTTGGCATCAATTGCCCAAAAGCTAACTGCTTTATGTTGTGAAAAAGAATAAGATGAAAGCAAAATGAAAATAAGACCCGGCAACCATTTCATGGCACACAAATTCAGACTGCAAAATTAATAAACTGCTTTTAAATAGTATTGAATGCACAAATAAAAACAAGTTAATCATCATGCCCGGATTTATTAACAAGTTCTTTAAAATAGTTTACTTCTTTGCGCTAAACAACGTCCACGGATAAGCCAGCATGTTGTTTAAATATTTCGCCTGCCAGGCATATTGCGGATGCGCTTTATAAAATGTTGCACCAATAAAATTTTCTCCGCAGGGATGACCCATATGCGCCCAAAACTGCATGTGGCTTGCTAAATCCGCTGTGGTTACTTTGCCTTGAACGGCACCCATTGGATAATAAGCAGCACAATCCCATTCAGGGCAACCTTTCGGGTCTTCATCAATGTGGCCGCAAATAACACAACGGTTATTTTCACGCTTGCCTGCCGTTGCATCAACATGATCGGCTTCAATAATTTTTCCGGTTGAATCATCAAGCCTGCCTTTCATATCAACATTCACCAGTTGCACCATTCTTAATTTTCTTGCGTTTGGAGAAGTAGTGTTATCATTTACATTAAACGTTGTTTCATCTTTTATAAGTTTAGGATCGCTGGCAAAATTTGAACCGATCATTGCAGTGTCTTTGCTGCGCCAAACGCGATAATCTTTCAAACCCAATTCAAATTTTGCAACTTCATTTGTTTTGGTATCGCCAATAAGCCAGTCGTTTGCATAACCGCCGTTATTATCCTTCAAAAAAATATTTACCACATCATCAATGCTGTTGGCATATTGCGCCGCTTTTCTTGCACGCATAAATTCAGGTGTTTTGGTTGAATCAAAACCAATGAATTGTGTAATAGTAGTTTCAGTAATTAAAATGCCGTTATCATTAATTACAAAATCATCGCCGCTGTGAATAAAACCGGGCATGCAATCCATCATAATATGATGGCCGTGTTCGGGAACAATATCTGCAATTACATTCCAGTGCTGACCGATGATGTATTCCGTCCAGTTATTATGCGCCATCACAATTTTATGATCTTTTGTAAAACTTCCGGTGGCAATAAATGCGCTGCAATTGCCCGGCGCTTTGTTGCTTTGCATTAGTTCTAATAAAGGCACATAATAAAATGCCAGTTCTTCCAAAGCATTGTAAGCAGTAAGATCGAGACTGTCATAATTTTTATGCTGATCATGCAAGCCGGCAACAATGCCGTTTATTTCATCTTTATATTCACGATCTAACTTATTCCACAAAAAATTTGCTGCGGCCTGGCGATAAAAATTCCAGTCTCTTTTTGTTTCGTGTGCCAGGTAATAAGAAACGGCCTGAATTGCAGTATCAATATCATTCGCCAATAAATAACCATGCTGATAACCGATGTTTGAAGGTGAGCCTTCTAAATGCACATAAATCCAACCGTTTTTATTTTCACGTGATGCTTTAGCAAGCACATTTTTTTTATCAGTGTTTAAATCGGCAGTTTTTGTTTTTTGGTTGCATGAAAACAGCAATAAACTGAAAGCAGCAAAAAATAGTTGTTTCATATAATAAAGTTGCTTTAATAAAAATAAACATTGCGTAATAAAACCTGCAATAAATTTCTTTACCCGGCTAATACATTTGTTTCATAATTTTGCTAACAATTGTTAGTGTTTTAAATAAAATCAAATGGAAACATCGATTGCTGAAAAAAAGAAAACAGTTGAACAAACAGATTTTTTGCCTTTGCAGGGAACGGATTATGTGGAATTTTATGTGGGCAATGCAAAGCAGGCAGCGCATTTTTATAAAACAGCGTTTGGCTTTCAGAGCCTTGCTTATGCCGGGCCGGAAACAGGTGTAAAAGATAGAGCCAGTTATGCAATTCGCCAGAATAAACTCACGTTTGTACTTACCACACCTTTAAGAAATAACAACACCATTGCAGAACATATTTATAAACATGGCGATGGCATTAAAATTTTGGCTTTGCGTGTGGATGATGCCCGTGATGCATGGTATGAAACCACAAACCGCGGCGCAACAAGTTATATGAAGCCTGAAGTGTTGCACGATGAAAATGGTGAAGTTATAATGAGCGGCATACAAACTTATGGCGAAACGGTTCACCTATTTATTGAAAGAAAAAATTATAACGGCGCTTTTATGCCGGGTTATAAAAAATGGCAAACGGAATATAATCCAGCCTCAACAGGTTTGCAATATGTTGATCACTGTGTGGGCAATGTTGGCTGGAATCAAATGAATAAATGGGTGAAGTTTTATGAAGATGTGATGGGCTTCAGAAACATTTTATCTTTTGATGATGAAGATATTTCAACCGAATATTCTGCGTTGATGAGTAAGGTAATGAGCAATGGAAATGGTTATGTAAAGTTTCCGATCAACGAGCCGGCAGAAGGCAAGAAAAAATCGCAGGTTGAAGAATATCTTGAATTTTATAATGGTGAAGGCGTACAGCATGTGGCGATGGCTACCGATAATATTGTTGAAACGGTAACGCAGCTAAAACAAAGAGGAGTGGAGTTTTTAAAAATACCTTCAACTTATTATGATGATTTGATTGAACGCATGGGAAAAATTGATGAAGACATTGAGCCTTTAAAAGAATTAGGTATTTTGGTTGATCGGGATGATGAAGGATATTTGTTACAAATTTTTTCAAAACCGGTTGAAGACAGGCCAACAATTTTCTTTGAGATCATTCAGCGCAAAGGCGCAAAAAGTTTTGGTAAAGGAAATTTTAAAGCTTTGTTTGAAGCGATAGAAAGAGAACAGGCATTAAGGGGAAATTTATAAAGATTTTATTGCACGCAAAGCGGCAAAGATTGCAAAGCCGCAAGATGTGATTACACTTTGCGGCTTTTTCACCTATCGGTTGGTGTCTTCACCAACCGAAACTTTGACTTCATCATCAACCGAAACCTTGGCATCCTCACCAACCGAAACTTTTCATCTATCGGTTGGTGTCTTCACCAAACGAAATTTTTGGCGTCCTAACCAAGCGAAACTTTGGCGTCCTCACCAACCGAAATTTTATTTATTCTTTATAATGTGTAAGCATATTAAATTCATCAGTGCCTTCTAAATAAAACCTTGCGCTGCTCCATCTGTAATCTTCAGGATATAAACATAATTTCCATTTTTCTTTTACAGGATTGTTATGAATATATTCCAGTTTATTAATAAAAATTTTTTCTGAACTAATGGGGACAGCTAAAGGATCTCTTTTCCAAAACTGGTATGCACGATCGTTTTTATCAGACTTATAAAAATGAAGCTGATTTGTTTGAGAAAGGTATTTTTTAAACTCATGCGCTGTAAATTTTGCGAAACTTCCTGCTGCTGTTTCTTTGCCATTATTTTTTCGCATGTACCATAACAAGTGAATATGATTAGGCATAATAACAAAACCATATAGGGTAACTAATTCTTTATTTACTAAATATTGAAGTGAAGAAATAATTACTTGTTTAAGTATATCATCCGCTAACAAATGACGAAACTGAAAAATTGTATCGGTATAAAAATAGCAGAAGTTTATATCAACCTGACCTTGTCTTTTATTAAAAATATGCATTGTAACAAATTAAAAAATAATCTTTGATAGTAGTTATCAAACGGATAAAAAATAAGTAATTGCATTCGGTTAGATTTCGGTTGGTGGAGACACCAACCGATAGAGCAAAAAAATATGCATTGTAACAAATTAAACAATAATCTGGATTTCGGTTGAGAGTGATATAAACGGATAAAAAAAGAAGTAACTACATTCGTTAGATTTCGGTTGGTGAAGACACCAACCGATAGCGCAAGATGTGATTATACTTTGCGGCTTTTGTTTTTACTTAAAACTTTGCGTGAAATAGTTGATGCCAATTTTGTTGTTGTACAAGTGTTGCGACGCAACCGTGATGCCATAATAACCGCAGCTGGTAACCAAAAATAAATTCTTCTTTTAAGCGTTTAATTTTTCAACATTAACGCCGATAATTTTTTCATCCTTCAAATTTTAAATTATTTTGCCTGCATGAAGTTTTTTGTTGCTCTTTTCGCCATATTTATATGTATGCATCTGGCTGCGCAATCATCATTCATAGATTATCAAAAAAATTTTCCGCGTGTTGCAGATGCCATGAATCGTAAAACAGATACCTTAAAAAAACAATTTGCAGCAGCAGGTTTGCAGTGGCCGGCGCACCAGATCTATATTCGTTCTTTTAAGTACGATAGCCAGCTTGAAGTTTGGATACGCAATAATAATAATGAGCCATTTAAGCTTTTTAAAACGTATGCTATTTGTGCGCTGGCGGGCACTTTAGGGCCAAAGCGCATGCAGGGCGATTACCAGGTGCCCGAAGGTTTTTATTACATCAATGCGTTTAAGCCAAATAGTTTGTATCATATGTCGCTGGGTTTAAATTATCCCAATGCATCAGATAAAATTGTTAGTCATGATGCAGACCCCGGCGGGGATATTTTTATTCACGGCAGTTGCGTTACGGTTGGCTGCATTCCCATCCAGGATTTTCAAATTGAAGAAGTGTATATTCTTGCCATGAGCGCAAAAAGCAGCGGAGAAGATTTTATTCCGGTGCATATTTTTCCGGTGCGTTTTAATAACGCAAAAAGCATGGCTTATTTTGATAAAACAACCAAAGATGAACCCGATGTTCAGGCATTTGCTGCCAAGCTGAAAGAAGTATATGATTACTTTGAAAAAGAGAAAAAATTACCTGTTATTTCAATTGATGCAAAAGGCGGTTATGAAATTTTAAATTAATGAACCTGTTTAAGTTTAACGTGAGTACGGAATAGGAATTTTTTGGTAATGATTTCAACGATTTGTTCTTATTGTCCGGACTCAGGTTAATTATTGATTTTTATTTCGAATAAAGCAGGCCATTTTTTTCCGGTAACATAAAAAGCATTTTTTGATGAATCGTATGCAATGCCGTTTAAAACATTGCCGTTTGAACCGGGATAATTTTGCGCATTATAGTTCATTCCGCTTTTTTGCAACAGACCGCTGAGATCTAATTTGCCAACCACATTTCCTGTTTGCGGATCAATCTTTAAAATATTATCTGTTTCATACACGTTGGCATAAATAAAATTATTTACATACTCCAGTTCATTTACATCACTTACCGGCCCGTAATTATCTGTAACACTTATTTGATTAAGAATTTTAAAATTTTCCGGATCAACAAAATACAGCACGCTGCTGCCTGTACTTATAATTAAATTCTTTCCATTATTCGTCATGCCCCAACCTTCGTAAGGCCAGCTTAATTCGTTAATTTTTTTAAAGGTTGATGCATCATACACAAATACTTTATGTTCATTCCATGTAAGCTGGTAAATTTTATTATTGAGCACTGTAATGCCTTCACCAAAATATTTTTTTTCGAGGCTGATTGATTTTAAAGATTTGCCATCAAGACTGCTCTGAAAAAGTTTACTTGAACCATAATTTCCTCCGCTTTCATATAAGCTGTTATTTCTCCATTCAAGACCTTCGGTATAAGATGAAGTATCGTGAGGATATACTTTTACAATTGAATAATTAAGAAGCGGCGGCGGCGGATTGCCATTATCTTCAACAGCATTGTTTGAAGGCTGCTTATTATTACAGGCTGAAAAAATTAACAACATACAAAAACATAAACGCAATATTTTCATCTGAATAAATTTGTTTTTTTTCAATTGCCAGATGGAATGCCACTTTTATTGGTTGATGATAAAGATTTACGGCATTTCATGCGAACAAAAATTTTTTACATCAGAAATGGCAAATGTATATTTTGAAAAATTAATAATTTGTAATAATATGTACAGCCATTAAACTGGCATTATTTTTAAACGTTTAATAAGTCTTATAAAATAAAGAATGAAAAAAATATTATTTTCTCTGCTGCTTCCGCTTTCTTTTTCATGCACAACTTTACAACAAGCTGCCAATGCATTACCAGCATCAACAGGCAACACGCAGCAATCCCAAATTGTTGAAGGTTTAAAACAGGCGTTAACCATTGGCACACAAAACAGCACAAACAGGTTAAGTGCGGTTGATGGATTTTTTGCAAATGCAGCCGTAAAAATTTTATTGCCGCAGCAGGCACAAGACGTTGAAAAAACCTTGCGCAATTTTGGTTTGGGCAGCGTAGTTGATAAAGCCGTTCTTTCTTTAAACCGCGCCGCAGAAGATGCATCAAAATCTGCAACGCCTATTTTTGTTAATGCCATTAAACAAATGACGATCACTGATGCTTTGGGTATTTTACAGGGTGGCGATTTTGCAGCAACAAATTATTTTAAAACAAAAACAACCGACTCACTTACTGCAGTTTTTAAACCGGTTATTGCAAAATCTTTAGATAAAGTTAATGCTACAAAATACTGGAGCGATATGTTTACCGCCTACAACACATTATCTTCAAAAAAAGTTCCTACAGATCTTTCATCTTATGTAACACAAAAAGCTATTGATGGAATTTTTTATGAGATAGGACTTGAAGAACAGAAAATAAGAAAAGATCCTGCGGCACGTGTAACTGATTTATTGAAGCAGGTATTTGGAAGCAGCCAGGCAACACAAATTGTGCATTGATGTTAAAACAATTTATTTTCTATTAATAAAAGTTTGGTTTGAAGGATGGCTGTTATGGTTAAGGTATCTTTAATTTTTCCATTCATCACCATTGAATAAACTTCTTCAAACGGAACTTTTTTTATTATTAATTGTTCTGTTTCTTCAGGCATTGAACTGTGCTGGCTTAAACCAGATGCAACAAACACAACACAAAATTCATCGGTAACAGAATTGCTTAAATGCATGTTTAAAATTTTTTTCCATTTTAATGCTTTTAAACCTGTTTCTTCAAGCAATTCGCGTTGTGCTGCGGCAAGTACATCTTCATTAAATGCGCCGCCGCCTTCAGGAATTTCCCAGCTATATTCATCTATGGTAAACCTATATTGACCAACCAAATAAGTGTTCATGTTTTCATCTAAAGGCACAATGCCGATTGCCGTATTTTTAAAATGCACTTTGCCATAAATGCCTTTGCCTCCAGATGGATTTATCACATCATACTCAGTAACATGAATCCATGGATTATCATAAACCTCTTTTTGATCTACAATTTTCCATGGATTGTTTTCTTCATTCATAATAAAAAATTGCAGGCAAAGAATAAATTTTCAAACAAACAAAAATGTAAATTCTTTGCGTGTTGCTTAACTTAATCTTTGTGTGAAACTAAACTGATTATTTTTTTGCCGGATATAATATTGCTGTTATAACATTATCGCCGGTTAATAATTTATTAGCTGTGTTTTTTATATCATCTGCTGTAATTGCATTTACGTTTTGTTCGTATTCAAATATGCGTTTAGGATCATCATTTTGAAAATATATGCCTTGCAGTTTTGAGCTCCAGAAATTGTTTTCTTTCAACTGAACTTTATATTGTTCCAGCCATGTTTTTTTCACTTTATCCAAATCAGTTTGCTGCGGGCCATTGGTTTTAATTTTTTCTATTTCTTCGTTTGCAGCTTTTAACAAAGTATCAACGTTTGAAGAGCCGCAAGGTAGCTGCAACACAAATGTGTAGTTATTGTAAGGCAATTTATTTAAGCCGCCAAAAATTCCGCCGCTGTAAATAGCACCTAATTTTTCGCGCAGGTCATCAATAATTTTTATGTTTAAAATTTCTGTAAGTGCCTGTGCTTTTAATGCCAGATCAGGATCATACGCCACTTCTCCTGAATAATATTTTATGATGAGGCTTTTATCTTCTGTGCCTTTATACACATTTAAATCAATATCACCTTTTGCCGGCCTCACGCCATTATCTGCAAACAATGCCTGGTTATTTGTGTGCGGCAAACTGCCAATATATGTTGCCAGCAAAGGCTTAATTGAATCAACATTAAAACTTCCGGTGAAGATGAAAGTAAATTCATTGGCATCACTCATTTGGCTGTTATAAATTTCAAGCGCACGGTTTAAATTAATGCTGTCGAAATAATAAGGTTTTGGAACAGCAATTGGTGCCAGCGCATTTTTTTGATACAGGGTTTGATAAAATGTATCAACAAAAGCGGTTTGCGGATCTTGCATGGCAAACTGAACTGCAGATTTTTGTTTTTCTTTCCATGCATTAAAAAGCGCCTCATCTTTTCTTGGTGAAGTAAGATATAAATAAATAAGCTGCAGCATTGTTTCAAAATCTTTTACGCTGCTGCTGCCGCTGATGGATGCACTTAAATTTGTTATGCGCGGAGAAACACTTACATTTTTTCCTGCAAGAAATTTTGAAAGATCAGTTGGAGAAAAATCGCTGATGCCCATTTGCTGCACAATAGTTGAAGCATACGTTGCATTGTATTTATCAATTGCATTGTAACGCGATATGCCGCCTTTATGAAATGAGGTTAATAAAATTTCATCGTTCTTAAAATCTGTTGGTTTTAAAACAACTTTTGCTCCGTTTGAAAATGTAAGTTCAGTGGTGCCAAGCGCTGCATCTTTTGTTTCATTAATAATACTGCCGGCTTTTGGTTTATTTTTTATTAAAGATGAAGCAACAGCTTTTTCTGTATAAGCTGTTACGGGTGCTTTCATGGCTGCATATGCATTTTGTAATAATTCAGTGCTGTCGGGTAATTTGAAATTGCTTTCTGTTGGCCCGGTTAAGCTTACAAATATGTGCGGATTTTGTTTTAATGGATCGATCAATGCATTTACTTCATTTAATTTAATTGCAGGCAGCAAACTGTTGTAATAATTATATTCAGCAACAATACCCGGCGATGGTTCCTGCGTTAAAAAATTATCAATATATTCCTGCACATAATTAGCCGATTCTGTTTTATTGCGATTATTATATGCCTGCTCAATTGAAGCAAGCATCCGTTTTTTTGCACGGTCTAATTCTGCATCGGTAAAGCCAAATTGTTTAACACGTTCAATTTCGCGTATTAAAACATTCAAAGCAGTGTCAGGGCCGTTTTTGGCAGCAACGGCAAAACCGTTGAAGCCTTCATAACCTCTTGCATAACTGCTGAAATTTGTTGCGGCAAATAAAAACGGCGGATCATCACTTTTTACAAGATCACTCAAACGCTGGTTAAGCATGGAAGTAAAAAGATTTTTTAAAAGATCATGCCTGTAATCGCCAAGCGTAACATTTGGTTTTATAGCGTAAAACGGATAATCAACTTCAATAAAAAAATTAGTGGCTTCTTTATCGGTTACAACAACGCTTTCATCTTTTGTGCGTGCAGGCACATCAGCATAAAATCTTTTTTTCTCATCAGCCGGATTTTTTAAACCACTAAAAAATTGTTTTACTAATTGTTCTGTTTTATTTACATCAACATCACCCACAATAATTACAGCCATATTATCTGGCCTGTACCAGGTGTGGTAAAAACGCTTTATAGCATCATAAGAAAAAGTTTTTAAGATGCTGTCTTTACCAATGGGCAAACGTTGCGCATACAAAGAGCCCTGGTACTGAACCGGAAAAGTTTTGCGAAACATGCGGTCTTCAGCGCCTTTGCCAAGACGGCTTTCTTCAAGCACAACGCCGCGTTCACCATTAATTTGATCAGTATCAAGCGAGAGGCCGCCTGCCCAATCCCGCAAAACGGTTAAGCCTTTTCTAAAGTTAGATGTATCGGTTAATGGTATCGGTAAAATATATACGGTTTCATCAAAACCGGTGTAAGCATTTAGGTCAGCGCCAAACTGAACGCCGATGCTTTGCAAAAAATTTACAAGCTCATTTTTTTTAAAATGTTCGCTGCCATTAAATGCCATGTGCTCATTAAAATGCGCAAGACCCTGCTGATCGGGATCTTCCAAAATAGAACCTGCATTTACTACAAGCCGCATCTCCGCTTTATTCTCTGGTTTTTCGTTGTGACGAATATAATAAGTGAGGCCGTTTGAAAGTTTACCTATACGAACCGCAGAATCAAAAGGCAGTTTTTGATTAAGGTCTTGAGCGTTGAGTGCGATGCATGCAACTAAAAATACATGCACACAAAAAATTATTTTTTTCATAAGAATTTATTTGACAAAAATATTGTGTGAATATATTTATTAACTGTTTATCGCAATTAAATTTTAAGGATAATTAAAGAGCTGATGTGTTTTTTTGCAGAATAGTTGTCCTTGTTGTGTTACTGAATTTTTCTATAGGTTAAAGTTGTGCCGTCTGCAATGCATTGTGTTGCGCCAATTATGAGTTGCTCACCCGTTAAAGAAAAACTGCTTGGCTCATCATTGTCAGTAAATTTTATCAGCGTTTGTTTGCTTGCATAATCACAAGGCTTGCCAGAATAAATGCTAAACGTTCCTGAGTATTTATAAGTGCTGTCTGCAATTTTTATTGTTCTTGAATATGCATTTCCTTTAAAAACAAATATGTTTCCATTTCCCGCAGCATATTCCTGGTGACCAATCCATCCTCCGTCTACAGACACTAACTCCCATACGCCCTGCAAGCCAGATGGCAAACTTGTTGTTTCTTTTTTACATCCTGCTACTATCAGCAATATAATTATCAGAAAAGATTTTGCTTTCATATACATCAATAATTAATTATGTTGACATGTTTTATTTAAAAAACGTTGTAAGCATATAATTAAATGCAGCGGCCGGTTGGTTGCCTTCAACAAATGATGATGTAATAGAAAAAATTTTATCGGCAGCTTTATTTGCTGTTGTTGCAAAAAATAATGCAACTGATGAAGTAGTTGGAACAGCACTTATGCAAGCACTCAATAATTGGTTAGAAAAAATCGCTGCAAACAAAAGAAAGGAATAAATATCTTTAATTGTAATTCAAAAATTTTATAAAGAATTTTCTTTATCACGAAGTGTTTCTTTTGTTTGACCCGTTTGCAGTTCTGTTTCCAGTCTCTCTGCTTTTTCCTGTGCCTCATCATCTGATGCAGCTTCTATAATTGCCCAAATTATTGAGCCGGTTGCTTCTTCTAAAAAAGTATCGTTTACGGGTGTTTCTTCTTTTGTTAGAGTAACAGACTTTAATATTTTATCTTCAAACAATGCTCTGTATTTGCTCATAAATTTTTTAAATGTAGATTCAAAAACGATACCAATGGTTGCGCCATTTTATATCATTTAATTATTAAATTAATTGGTGTTTTTTTTGTATGAATGTTTGCATTAGAATTTCTTCTCTAAACACACAATTACAGTTTAATAACTTTACAAAAACAGTTTTATGATAAAAGCATTTTTAGGCATGGGATTATTGGGTTCAAATTTCGTTAAAGCAATGCTGAAGAAAAGCGACACGATGCAGGTTTGGAATCGAACTGCATCAAGAGCAAAAACATTAGAAGCGTTTGGTGCAAAAGCATTCGATAATGTTGAAGATGCAGTGCAAAACGCAGATGTAATTCATGTAACATTAAAAGATGATGCGAGTGTTGATGAAGTATTGGCAAAAGCAGCTAATGGATTTAAACAAGGCGTCGCAATTATAGATCACACAACAACATCGGTAAAAGGTGCTATAGAAAGAACGGCTGAATGGAAAAGCAAAGGCTTTACTTATTTGCATGCGCCGGTTTTTATGGGTCCGTCAAATGCATTGGAAAGTACAGGTTTTATGATGGTTTCAGGAGATCAGTCGGTGATTGCAAAATATACAACCTGAATTATCGAAGATGACAGGCAAGCTGTTGAATTTTGGTGAACAGGAAGGTAAAGCTGCCGGTATAAAATTATCAGGCAATCTTTTTTTATTGAGTCTTACTGCAGGTTTAGCAGATTCGCTTGCATTAGCTAAAGTGCATGGATTAAAACCGGAAGATTTGCTGCAACTTTTCAGTAACTGGAATCCTGGAACAATTGTTCCTTCCCGTTTAAAGAAAATTTCAGAAGGCAAGTTTGATGAACCTTCATGGGAATTGAATATGGCACGTAAAGATGCAGGCTTGATGTTGTCTGCTGCTAAAGAACACGGAACAGATTTAGCAATTATTCCCGCTATTGCAAAAGTGATGGATGAATGGATTGCAAAAGGTCATGGTAATGATGACTGGAGTGTGATAGCAAAAGATAGTTTATAAAAAGTATTGATGGCAGATAAAACCATTGCAGATTTTCTTGCAGGTAAACCTGCGCACACTATTGAATTGTATCATCACTTTATTGCGATGTTTCAAACGATTGGTGTTATTAAAGTAAGCGCTGCAAAAACAATGATCGGTATTTCAAACACACATAAACGTATTGCATGGATAACACAGTTCGGTAAAAATTTTATTCATGTTGTTTTCCCTTTTAGTAAACCGCATCCTGATAATTTATGCTTTACAAAAATTGCACAAGTGCCCGGCACAGAACAATACAATCATCATTTCAGAATGTTATATAAAGAAGATGTGAATGATGAAGTGATGTGTTTTATGCAGATTGGCGTATGATGAGGAAGGAGTGAAAATTTTTTAATTAATTGGCACAAAACTTTAGAGTAAAAATTGTTATTAATTCTTTATGTCTTTATATTTATTATCTTACTTGAATGCCCAATCTATATATTATAGCAGGCTGATAACGGTGCAGGAAAAACAACTGCGAGCTACACAATTTTACCTGAGATTTTAACTGTAAGGAATTTGTAAATGCAGATAGCTGCGGCAGGTTTATCTCCTTTTAATCATTAAAACTTGCATTAAAAGTAAGAATTATGTTGAACGTACTCATCAACTAATCAGGAGAAAGTTGATTTTGCATTTGAAACAACGCTGGCTGCAAAGTATGTATCATTAATTAAACAAGCAAAAGATTTATAGATTCTTGTTTATTTCTGGTTAAGTTCCGATTGCGAAAGGAAGTGGCTGAAATTTAACAAGCACCAAGATTGTCTTTGTAATTAAAAGACAATATTACGCGGAATTATCAGATTTAATATTTATTCGATCTGGATATTGGATCATGAAAACCCGATATGGAATTTATAGCGAAACTATCATGCAGTAATAATAGAACCATCATTGAATAAAGTAAATAATGATAAGAAAAATTGAATGTAAAGATTTCACATTTCTTGAAAAATAGGATAAGGCAGCTTGTTGAAACAACAGCAGAAAATTAGAATTTAATTGTAAGAGATACAAAAGGCAGAATTAAAAAAGTTCCAAAAAAATTCTTTTGATTCTGATAGTTAAATATTGGATAAAAGCCAATCGAAACTGAAAAAATAATTTGCCAGGCGATTAAACAACATAATTTGCTTTGGTTTTACTATAAAAGCAGCACCGGTGAATATTGGAGAAAAGTAGACTCATCTTCCATCAAGCAAAGGAAAGGGAAATATCTTCTTTACAGGCTATGTTCATCCTTTAAAAGAAGAAAAATAAAAAGCACAAACGATAACCACAAACAATACCTTCTAAATAAAATAGACATTAATAGATTCGAAGTTTTAGATGAAACTTTTGATTCTGTTAAAATCAGTTATGAGAAAATCTTCGAAATTACCAACAATAAAAATTATTTTCAGGTTGTTTTGATTAACAGTTTACGATGTGAAAACTTTAAGTGTTGTGCTATTTCAAGTGGTTAAAAAAAAATAAGTTCGTGTATCAGTAATGACACCAACCATAGAAAAAAATAAAAAAAAATGCCCATCTAATAGATGAAAAATCTTATTATGGTAATCACATCTAATGCTGACTAATGTTATTTTTTATTCATCAGCCAGTGGATGCCCTTTCGGATAATGACTATAAATTTTATAATAAGCCATTACTTCCTGCGATGGTTTTTTATAGCGGGCTTCTTCATATTCTGAATTATGTATGTCATCGAACTGTTGCTGCAGCTTATCGATTTCATTTTGCTGCTGTTCTCTTTCCATTTGTTTTTTTAGTGCTTCTTCAGGATTATAATTTTCTATATCATCTTTTTCATTATCGTTGTTATGAAAGCTTATCAAACCCATTCGCGGGAACGAATATTCCCAATCCAAATGTTTTGCTTTAAGCTTTTTAAAAATAAATTCATATACAGGTGTGAGGTCTGCTCTGTCATCTCTAAACATGCCGCCCATATAAAAATCTAAGTAATCAAAAGAAGTGTTTGCAACCAGTTGCAGCTTGTTAATTACATCTGCAATAAAACCGCCTGTGCCTCTCCATGAACCCAAATCATAGCTTTCGTTATTTTCATTAAACACCGTATGATTGTTTGAAAAAATTTTCCAGATGCAATCACCGAGAATATGCACTGCTTCATATCGCTCATTAACAGGTTCGATTTTTATATCTTTTATAAATTCATCAAAACTTTGTAATGGTTTATTACCTGGCTGATTTTTTCTTGCACTGTGTAAACGGTTAATGTTTTCATGTATTTGTTTGTATTCTTTATACTGCTGTTCGGGCGTTGGATGAAACACTAAAACAAGTTGTGAATTTGCAAAACCATCTGACGCTACTGTTTGTAACAACTGCGGTACAGATTGAAACAATTCAATTAATAATGCTTCACAAATGGTTTCGGGAAGTTGTTTGTATTGCATGAAAGCAAGTTAGGGATTGATGAGATTCGGTGTATTTAGCTTTATGTATTACAACTTAATTTGCCTGCTCTTAATTTATATTTGATTTATGGTTAAAAGAAAACTTTGGATAAGAGAAGAACTAATTCTTGCCCTGAATCTTTATTTAAAATTGTCTTTTGGAAAATTACATTCAGTACTCCTGAAATTATTCATTTAGCAAATCTTATTGGAAGAACAGCAAGTTCTGTTGATATGCGGCTTAACAATTTTGCAAGCGTTGACCCTTATCATCAACAACGTGGTATTGTTGGTTTGAAAGGCGGCTTAAAACAAGTTCAGCCGATATGGAATGAGTTCATTAATAACAAAGACGAATTGCTTTTTGAAAGCGAAAGAATATTAGCAGAAAAAGAGCATATATCAATTGAAAATAAGTTTTCAGATGCTTTAAGAGATATTGCAAATTTAAAAGGTGAATACAAATTAAGGGAAGTAAAAACAAGAGTAAACCAAAATGTTTTTAGGCAAATAGTAATTGCAAATTACAATGGAAAATGTGCTGTTTCAGGAATAGATATTCCTGATTTATTGTTAGCGAGTCACATATTGCCTTGGTCAAAGAATGAACAAGAAAGATTGAATCCTGAAAATGGAATTTGTTTATCGCCTTTGTATGATAGAGCTTATGATAAAGGTTATATTGGCATAACAGAAAAGTTTGAAATTTTATTGTCAAATGAATTAAAGAAGAAAAGCAAAGCGGATTATTTCAATTATCACTTTGCTTCACTTGTTGGTACTAAAATTATTTTACCAAAGAAATATTATCCCAACAAAGAGTTTTTACAATTCCACTTAGATATTATATTTAAGAAATGAGTACTTGTTGCTTTATTTTTCAAATAGCAAAACTTTAATTTTGGAACATGCTAAATCGCATCGTAATTATAAATTCTCAACTTTATTTAAAAGCTGATATTCTTATCAGCGATGCGACAGGCATTCAGTTAGCTGCAGAAAGTAATGTGGGAAAAAGTTCTCTCATTAATACGCTAAACTTTCTCTACATTATTGACAAAAGCAAAATGAGATTTGAAGGGGATAAAACACTCAAAGAATCTATTCCTCATTATTTAAGAATATTAATCAGAGTTACATTCTGTTTGAGATTTTCAAAAAGGGTTATTGGTGCTTGCTTGTGCGTGCAAACGCAAATAATGATATTGAGTATTACAAAATTGACAGTGAATACAAAGAAGAATTTTTCTTTGGAAAAGAAAACGGAAAACAAAGCATCATCAACTTTCAAGATGTTCAGGCAAATTTTCTGACAAAAGATATTGGCTTTACAGAAATTCAAAGCGAAAATCTTTACGATTTAGTTTATAGCGAATCCAAAAAATCTAACGCTGTTGTTTGGGTAACCGAAAATGTAAAAAGACGAGGCAGAAGTTTAAATAATAGTTTCACTAAAATCTATCATCATTTACTAAAGTGAAGCGTCATTAAAAATGATGATTTCAAAGAAATGCTGCTCATTGCAGATAACAAGCAAGATAAACTTGAAGTATTTGCCGATAGAGGCAAGGATGAAATTACAGAGTTGGAGCAAAAACAAATCAAAATTTCCAGGTTGAAAACAATTGGAAAAGATTATGAGGAATTGAAAAGCCAAATTGACGAATATAAAGCCAAACAAAAAATTTGTTGTAAACTTAAATACAATTTCAACAAACAGTTTGGTTCACTCGAAAAAGAGCGACAGAAAAACTAAGTGAAACAAGCGAGTTATCAATTGTAGTTCGCACAATACAAACTACAATCACAGAAGTTTTGAAGAAGGAAAAAGACCAACTGAACAAGTTCTTAGGAACAATTGAAGCGAACATTACTAATATTAGAAATACAGAACTTAAACCTGTTACTGATGTCTTGGAGCAAATAAAACCTTATGGGCAAAAAGGCTCACTTCAATATTCTGGGCTTAAAATGAAATTGAACAACTAAAAAATACTTATGAGAATTCGCTCGTTCGAGTTACACACAATAACTCACTACAATTTAACAGAAGAACAAGTAAACAGCGAGATTGCAAAATTGAAAAGCCAAAAACTTTCAATCGATAATAGCATAAATAATTTTGGCAATCTTCTCTATCAAAATATTTCAAAAGATAAAAAGGTAAAAGCCAAAATTTATTCTCTGTTAAGCAAACAAGTGTTAGAACAGTCCGATGAAAAAATTATTGGAAAAGTTTCCAAGATAGAAGACGCTCTCAAATTATTCGATGGAGAAATAGATGTTTCTGAAATTCAGGCAACTGAAAAGGATTTTCTTAAAACAAAAGATGAATTGCAATCAGAATCTGATAATTTGAAAACGAAGATTAATGAGCAGGAAGGAATTTTAACTGTGATAAAAGATGAGAAGAAAAAGAAATCAGACCTGACTAAATTCAAATCGGCTTTAAATATTAAAGAAGAACTTCTAAAAAAGGTTAAGAGAAAACCTGAACTTGAGATTCAGAAAAAAGAAATTGAATTAAGAATTGATGCACTTGAAAAATCAACCACAGAAACTAAAAATTTAATTATTAAAAAGGAAAATGAAATAAAATTTAAAGAGGGTGAACTTGAGCGAGGCAAGAAACAACTTGAACAATTGCAGCAGAAACTTAATACTTATAGAAGATGGAATGAAAACATAAACTCTTATTACGAATATTTTGAAGTTGAAGAACCAACAGATATTCAATTTGAAAAAATTTTTGACAAGTTTGATGAAGCCCAAAAATCTTTAGTAAGAGTTAAAGAAGTAATTTATGGAACGCAAGGAAAGAAGGGAACATTTCAAACCGTTAGCCAGAAACTTGAAAAAGATACAACTGACTTGTTTGAATTTGTGAAAGAGGTTGATGAGGAGCTTTCAAATCTTGGGCAACTTGAAAATAATGCAACAGAACTGCTTGAATTTATATCTCATAAATTCACTAAGCCAACTTCTAATTTTTTGCAACGATATAGTGAGTTTAAAAACTTTTTGAAAAATTTTAATCGGCAGTTGCAAGATTTTCCAGTTTCAAACATTAAAAAAATTTCTGTTACTCCAAAGGATGTTGAATCATTAACTAATGACTTGAAAGCGATAAGCGGAATTGCAAGTGTAAGCGAACTCTTTTCTTCTGACCCGAATCAAAAGCAAAACTTATTAGTGTTGAAAAAATATTTTTCCGAGGGAAAAGTAATTGAATTTAAACAGCTCTTTGAACTCATTCTTGAAATTGAAAAGAGTGACGGAACAAAAGAGAAAGTGGATTTGAGCAAGCAGGTGGAATCATTTGGCACAAACAAAATTTTAAAACTTTTCTTGTTCCTCAATATCATTAAAGAACTTGCGGTGAATAGTGCTGAAAACAAAATTGCTATTTACATTGACGAGTTGGGAACAATCGGTTACCACAATGTGAGACAGATTATAAAGTTTTGCAGCCAGTTCAACTTCATTCCAATTTTTGCATCAATCAGAGAGATTGAAGGAATAGAAAAGTATTATATCATTAAGCCAAATTCAAAAAGCGGTGGAATTGTAGTAGATGAACGCCACACCAAAACAGCACATTATAAAAATGCAAACGCTATCGTTCTATAATTTACTCAAAGAGTTAGTGAGAGAACAGAAAATTTCTTATAAGAAAGTTTCAAAAGTAGTCATTGACTCATCTGAATTTAAAACGCTTTTGCGAAGTGAGATTATAAAAAAAGAAAGAGCAGTAAACGGAGGATTTAATTTTATATTAAAGAGGCCTGCCGAACTTGAAAAATATTTTAATCAGAAATTTCCAACAGCACTTGTTAAGCCCAAAAATGCAGCAAGCAAATACAGGGCAACAGCATTATCGGTTAAAGAACAAAAGTGCGAACGTTGCGGTTATAATAAGCATCCCGAAATTTTAATCGTGCATCACATAGACAGAAATAGAAAAAATGGAGTTAAAGAAAATCTTGAATTGCTTTGTCCAAATTGTCACGAAGAAGAACATTTACTAAAAGCTGATGGAAGGTTTAAGAATAGGCTAATCAAAACTTCAACATGAGAACAAACGCTAAAAGAGTTTTGAATTTTTTGACTACAAACTTTGACTTTGTAAAGTTGTTGTTTGACTTGTGCAAAGAAGATAGCACAATTAAAACAGAAGAGTTAATTAAAATCTGTAGTGAGCACAATATCAGCACAGCGGCTTTAGTAACTGATTTAAGAATCTTAAGGGAGTTACCAAACGGCAATTATAAACTACATAAAAATTATTATGACTTTCTACAATTTTTATTTGACGAGTATGCAATCTCATTGCCCGAAGCGTTGGCAGCTATGAGCAATGCCATTGAAGATATTTTTGCTAAACTTCAAAGAGCAATAGATAAGTCGCAAATTGCAACTTACATTACTGGACTGAGTAACATTATTGATGAATTTTTAGAACGAATTAACCGCTATACACAGAATCTATTAAGGGACACAGAATCATTGAAGTCAAGTGTTGAAAGTGCAACCGACTTGACGCTGAGAATTAAGAAAGCGACTTTTTGGATTGATGAATTTATAAAACCTCTTAATGCAATTCTTGATAAGTCACAAACAAAATCAATTATCAATACAATTAGTTTAATTAATGCTTATGCCAATCAGAGGAAGTTTGAGGAAGAAGATTCCAACCTTAGACGACAGTTTGCAAAACTTTATTTTAATGCTTTGAATGCAGACCTTGACATAAATCAGCAAGTCAAAAAATTAACAAGAGAACTTCTGCCCTTGCTTGATAGAATAAAAACTAACTCTCAAATTCAAATGGGGTTTTATTACTTTCTTGAGAACTTCAATAATCCCAAAGGTTACATTGTGCCATTACCAAATTTAGTTTTTGCAAGCCGTCATTCTACTTATTCAACAATCTTTGAAAAGGAAACGGCTATGTTCTTGGAACACTTCAAAGAATCAATAAAGACATTTATTGAAGACGAAGAACCTGAAATAGACAATTGGTTAACCAACACAGAATTTTTCAAGGAAAAGCTTCGCAACAATTTGCCCGTTGAAAATTTTTATGAATGGTGTTTTCAAGTCTTGAAAGAAGAAGAAATAAAACTTGACATGATAAAATATTCGGCAATTTCAAATCTCATTTTTGAAAAAGAATTTGATGCTGAGTTTGAAAATGCAAAACGATTCAAAATTGAATTAGAAGATGTAATTCTCACAGTGCCTAAAGTAAATTTATATGCCAATCTATCCGAACGAACATAAAGAAATAGTTAAAGAACTTTTAGACGGAAAGTTCATTTTGTATTCTGACAACCTGTTTTCAGTTATTCAGGACAACAAAGATTTTTATGAAGATTTCTTTCAACAATCTTTTGAATATAATCTTGATTCAGGAAGTGAATTTATCTTTCTCACTTCAAAAGCAACCACAGAAAGGGATACAAGAGATTTTACAATTTTCCTTGCTCTGCTTTGCCGTGAGTTAGAACTGGAAGGAAAAAAATTTCGTGAGCAAATTGACTTTGCAACTTTTTATGTTGAGGATGTTTGGCGAACGCTGAATAATTCAACCAAGAAAGAAATAATTGACAGCACTGGAATAAAAGACTTCAGAAACTTTCTTAATCGTTGGAACAGAAAAAACGTAATTAACCTGACTGGAAATTCTTTCAAATTCACAAAGGCAGTTAATCTTTTTTTTGAATTTTCAGTAAATATTGCGAATGAAAAACTGAAGGAGACAGGCAACATAAACATTGCAATACCTTCATCTTAATCTCTTTTGCTGATAAATTCTTCTAAGGAAATCACTTCACCATTTTTATAATTTGCTATCCCTTCCTGAACAAGGCTCCATTCTTCATTTGAAAGCTCAATTGCATTCTGATTTTCCATATCATGTTCAAGCTGTTTTTTCCAATGTTTTAAAAGCGTTTCATCATCTGTGGAATCAATTATATTTTTTATTGCTTTCTTATAATTATACAAACTCATACAAAAAATTTATTTAAAGGTAAAAAGCCTTGTTACTTTCTTGTATTGATTGGTGAGGCACCAAGCCAATAGAAAATAAAACAGTAAGCATTGTATTATGTCAGCTTTTATAAACATCTTTTCTATGGCGGATTCTTTGAATTTCTATCAGCCGAATTACATCTTCAATTGTATAAATAACTCTGTAATCAGCAACTCTTATTCTATAAGCTTCACTTCCTTTTAATTTTTTATACCCAACAGGTCTTGGATTGGTGGCAAGTTCATCAATGGCTTCAACAATCTTTTTGTTGTATGGCTGCGGTATTTGCGATAATTCTTTTAGAGCGGATTTCTTTATTTCAATGCGGTACATAATTATAGTTTGCCTTCATCATGCAGTTGTTGTTTTGCCTCTTCCCATGAAACTGTTTGTTCTTTTTTGCGCAATTCAACAGCAATAATATCATATACATCTTCCAACTGCTCTTCATTGTCTGCAAGCACATCCAGGTCAATTTGCATGAGGCGATGATTGTTGCTTTCATTTTTTAAAATTGTAATCGCTTCCATTTTTTATTTCAAATTTAATGAATGATTTTTACTCATGCTGATAGGTGATTCATTACTTGAAAGGCTGCCCGATTGAAGCGTAAAGCCCACAGCTGAAGCATCTGTGCAAAGGCTTTGTGGCGAGGACTTGCAGCATAAAGCGGGAACTACAACCGAACAAAGAACCGAACGCTGATAGCCCCAAATTATTTCACCACTCCACTCAACTTCACCACAAACAACTCATTCGGTACATCGCCAACCTTCGCAGTTGAAAGATCAATCACACAATCATTACCACTTTGTTTACAGAAAAAAATTTTATTGCTGCCAAGCACAATTGCTTTTGTGTTTGAAGAAATTTTTAAATCATGTATGCGAATTTGTGGTGAATATGTTGGAACAATGCAATACAGATCATTTCCTTTTTTTGTGAAAAAATATTCTATGTGTGCTGCATCTTGTTTTGGTTTGATAAGTTGCGCAACATTGTAACCTGCCATAAAACTTTTATCATTTTTCTGCGGCTGCTTGCCTTCACTCCATTGATAAGAATGCGTGTATGCACGTGTACCATAAATTGCTTCGCCATTTATATCAAGCCATTTACCAATATCAGTCAATCGCTGCTGCATAATTACAGGAATGCGACCATCAGCAGTGGGTCCAATATCAAGCAATAAATTTCCGCCTCTTGAAACAATATCAATCAACATCAAAATCAAATCATAACTACTTTTATAATCATCAATCTGTTCATTGCGGTTGTATCCGTATGAATGACCAATGCCCTGGCTTTCTTCCCACACAATATTTGCATTCATGCCGCTTCCATATTCTGACGTAGCATACATGCAACCTTTATTTTGTTCACGCGTGTTGCTGCCCCAGCGATCATTCACCACCACTTCTTTTGCAACAGGTGATTCATTAAACAACCACGCCAATAATTCGGGGCTGTGCCATGCGGTGTCAGGCAAATCCCATTCGCCATCAGCAAAAATTATCGAAGGTTTATATTTTGTAACAAGGTCTTTGAATTGCGGAAAAAAATGTTCTGTTACAAACTTTGGTTTATCTGTTTGCCACAAAGGATTAAACCATTCATACAACGAATAATAATAACCCATTTTTAAACCATCATCGCGAACAGCGTTGGTTAAATCACCCAGCAAATCACGATGCGGTGTTCCGGTTACCGCATTCCATGAACGACCCCAGTCACGATCCGCTTCAGCGCTGTTCCATAAACAATAACCTTCGTGATGTTTGGATGTAAGCACCACATATTTTGCGCCTGATCTTTTAAAAATATCTGCCCATTGTTTGGGATCAAACATACTTGCGGTAAACATTGGTTCAAACTGCTGGTATTGAAAATTAGGTCCATAATTTTTATCATGAAACGCAATAAAATCTTTTTGTTTTTCATGCAAACGATACCAGTACCATTCTGCATAACTGTAACCACTGTTTTCAATTACCGGCGCATACGACGGCACAGAATAAACGCCCCAATGTATAAAGATGCCAAATTTTGCATCCTGAAACCAGGAAGGAATTTCTCTTGTGTTGAGTGAATTCCAGTTGGGTTCATAATGTTGTGCGAACAAATTTGTTGATGCAATGACAAACATTAATACAAATAATTTTTTCATGTGCAGAAAGGTAAGAAAGATTTTAAGTTTGTTCTTTCATGTATTTAGTAATTATTGGATTAAAAGCACCATAGGCACTTATCGTGGATATATAAAAATTAAAGAAAACCAGACGTTCCAAAGGAACGTTTGGTCATACATGATATTTTTGCTACCAACAAGCTGCTCTGATGAAGCATAATAAAGTCAATTGTACAACAAGTATTTTTAATCATTAAAAACATGCTATGTTCAAAATATTAAAACCCATATTTTTTTGTTGTTTGATTTTTATCTGCAATAATTTTTCTTTCGCACAAACTTCAACAATTGATGGCCATCCTGCATGGATAATGCAAGGCAATATTTATGAAGTAAATGTTCGTCAATATACACCTGAAGGAACGTTCAAAGCATTTGAAAAAAGTTTGCCGCGTTTAAAGCAAATGGGCGTTCAAACGTTATGGTTTATGCCTATCAATCCAATAAGTAAAACTGATAGAAAAGGAGCGTTGGGCAGTTATTATGCAGTAGCAGATTTTACGGCAATAAATCCTGAATTTGGAACGATGGATGATTGGAAAAATTTAGTTAAACGCTGTCATGAAATGGGGTTTAAAGTAATGATAGATTGGGTGGCTAATCATACCGGTGCAGATAATTACTGGCTTACTGCACATCCTGATTTTTATGTGCAGGATTCAACAGGCAAAGCCGTTTCGCAATTTGACTGGACAGATACACGCAAACTCAATTATCATAATCCGGTTCTTGAAGATTCAATGATTCGTTGTATGAAGTTTTGGATTGATTCAACCAACATTGATGGTTTCAGGTGCGATTATGCGGTTGGCCCTACAAAAGAATTCTGGACGAAGTGCATTAAAACATTAAAGGCAGATAAAAATATTTTTATGCTTGCAGAAGCTGACTCTGCATGGTTGTATGATGCTGGTTTTGATGCAACATATAGTTGGCCGGAATTTACTGTAATGAAAAATATTGCAGCAGGTAAAAGCAATGCTGTTTCGCTTGATAGTGCTATAGATGTTGTTGACAAAACATTTCCTTCAAACGCATTGCTTTTATATTTTACAAGCAATCATGATGAAAACAGTTGGAATGGTGCAGATTATAAAACCATGCCAGGCGCATCTCATGCACCGTTTGCCGTGCTTACACAAACATTACCACGTTCTGTGCCTTTAATTTACAGCGGGCAGGAAGAACCTTTTCTTGACAGTATTTCATTTTTTTATAAAGACACTATCCTGTTTCATAATTATGCAAGAGCAAATTTTTACAGCAAGCTTTTGCATGAAAGAGAAAATAATAAAGCACTGGCTTCAAACGCATCTTACAAAAAATTAAAAACAAATAACGATTCAACCATTTTTGCATTCATCAGGCAAAGCGGGTTGCATAAAGTGTTGGTAATTGTAAATCTTAGTAATTCAACGCAGCAGTTTACCATTAATGATGCAGTTATTAATGGTGTGCCTTCAGATATATTTTCACAAAAAAAACAAAACATGCAAGCACATCAATTAATCAAACTCAGTGCCTGGGCGTATAAAGTTTATGCGTATTAGTTTTAATTGCGAACAATACAGGTTCGCTTCATATTTTTACATGTAAATATGCTCTCCCGTAAAACAAAATATGCTATAAATGCACTTGTGTATCTGGCACGTGAAGGCAAAGGCCAGCCTATGCAAATAAGCAAAATTGCTGAAAGTGAAAATATTCCGAGAAAATTTTTAGAAGCGATTTTATTAGAACTGCGTCATGCAGGCATGTTAAACAGCCGTAAAGGAAAAACGGGTGGTTATTATTTGCATAAAACTCCTGAAGAAATAAACATTGCAGATGTGATGCGTTTATTTGATGGCCCTATTGCTTTGCTGCCTTGTGTTGCATACAAATATTATGAGCGTTGCGAAGAATGCATTGATGAAGAAACCTGCGGCATTCGTGCCGTATTTTCTGAAGTGCGTTCTGAAACTGTGCGTGCATTAAAACAGGCAACGCTTGCAGAAATTATTAAACGCAGTGAATGTTTAAAAAATAACAGAATTAAAGAAATTAAAAAAAAGGAGAAGTAAGCTGTTTTTACCTAACTATGTAACATAAAATTTGAAGTGCTAATTAACAATTTCACTTAATTGCTTTAAAACGCGGAATTATAAAAACATTAATTTTGTAGCGATTTTTTTAAGCATGTACAAAAAAACAGGTAATCAATATTTTTTTTACAAGTTCACATACAGCATTTTTTTTTGTATACTGATCTTTTTACAACTGCAGGTTAAATACATAGCTGCTTTAAATTATTTTACCGGTAAAAATTCTGTTACTGCTGAAGTAAAAATAGCATCTCATAAAATTAATATTCAAAAAAACAGGAGTAATAACAATACTTTTTTTAAGCTTAATAAACGTTTTCAGCTTAATAATTTTTTTACAATTTCTCCTTTATCCTTTATTAAAGAAACCGGTTTTACTGCTCTTTTAATCAAAAGATTTTATCAAGCAACCTTCTCAAAAAATGCATTTCATTTAGTTTTTTTATTTAGGGGCCCGCCTGCAATAAGTAAGTTTTAATACCGCTTTGTTTGGCATCATGCCAATAAGTTTTGTATACAGTTTTTGCAATCAGCAAACATTCATTTGTTGCATTACATACATTACTGATCTCTCAAAAAATATATTCTTTCACATAAAGCCATCAACCAAATAATTTTTTATATGATTGATTGTATAAATAAAGCTTTAAAACCTTTTTTATATACGCTGTTTTTTTTGCATTGCGCCAATTTAAAAGCTCAGCAGCAAAATATCTTTTCATTAAGCCAACTTATAAATTTTGCCTTACAACATTCGCCTGAATTAATGAGCAGGCAGGCAATAATAAACAGTTCTCTTGCAGATAAACAAGTTGTAAAAGATGCATTTCTGCCAACAGCGGTTGTTGGTGATGAAGCGTTAATTGCAACAGATAATTCTTTGCCCGGTTCTTACCTGTCAATGGGTGTAATACCTTCCACTTCTTCGGGCATTCATAATGAAAACAATGCGCAGCTTGCCACCGGAAATTTTGCTTTGCTGATGAGCCAATATGAAATAGCATCGTTTGGTTATAAAAAAGCAAGAATTAAAAATGCTGATGCAATAATTGATCTTAATAAAAATGATGAAGATCGTGATGCATATTTATTAAAGTGGCGTTTAAGCAAATTATATTTTGTATTAACGAGAGAGCAATTGCAGTTAGCAATTGAATTGCAAAACGTAAACCGGTACGAGCAATTGTTTCAAATAATTCGTGGTATTACGATCAGCGGGTTAAAGGCCGGTGCAGATTCTTCGCAGGCATTAGCGGAGTTATCAAAAACAAAAATTGATTACAATAATGCTTTAAAGCAATTGCAGTTAACAAAGCAGGAAATTTCATATTTAACAGGGCTGAACGCTGAAAGTATAAATGCTGATACATTAGAAACGGCGCACCAGATAGACGTGATGAAAATCATGAACAGCCTGTCAGATACAACAAAAAATCCTTTGCTTGATTATTATAAGGTAAGACAATCATTTTATCAAAGCACTCAAGAGCTTATCAGCAAAAGTTATCGTCCGCATTTAATGCTTACCGGCATGGCATGGGCACGAGGTTCGAGTATTGATGCAAACAACAAATTTCAACCGTTGGGTCGGTATTCGATAACCAGCGATACAATTATTTAGCGGGCGTAAGTTTATTTTATGACCTGTTCAGCGGCATCTCAAAAAAGAGACCGGTTTGCTTCGTACAGCCGGTTATAACAGCGAACAGGTGTGAAAACTGGAACAGGAAAAACAATCTCTGCAAAATATAAATTAACAGTCTGATGAAGCCATCCGTATTGCTTCGGAAAACCTGTCAGATTGCCGGTTCAATTGAGCGCGGCAAGCGATGCTTTCAATCAAAAAACGGCGCAGTACAAAGCTGGTATCAGCAACCTGGTTGATCTTACTACGGCTACCTATGTTTTGTATCGGGCACAAACCGAATATGCACAAGCACTGAACGATTGGTTTTTGGCAAACGTAGATAAAGCCGCTGTTACCGGCAGGCTCGATCTTTTTATTCAATCATTAAATAAATGACCTTATATGTTAAAAGGTGCATTGAAGCGACCCATCACCGTGTTGGTGTTGTTTGGTGGCTTACTCTTGTTTTCTATCATCGCAATACGTTCTATTCCCATTGATATTTTTCCGCAGTTGAACCTGCCCACCATTTACGTAATTGAATCGTATGGCGGTATGTCGCCGCAACAAATGGAAGGCTTTTTTGCCACGCGCCTGCAAGACCAGTTTTTGTATGTAAATGGCATCAAAAATATCGAAAGCAAAAACATACAGGGCTTAACGCTTATTAAGCTTTCTTTTTACGAAACCACCAACATGGCAGAAGCCTCGGCACAGGTGGCATTGCAGGTAAACCGCGCCTCGGCATTTTTTCCGCCGGGTGCGTTGCCGCCACAGGTGGTGCGTTTCGACGCTTCTTCATTGCCGGTAGGAGAGTTGGTGTTTAGCAGCAAAACAAAATCTCTAAAAGACATTTACGACCTCGCTGCAACCCGCATCCGCCCTATGTTTGCCACGATACCCGGCCTATCGGCACCGCCTCCATTTGGATCCAATGCACGTTCGGTAGTGGTGAATGTTGACCCTGAAAAATTGCGGCGTTACAATATATCGCCCGACCAGGTGGTGGAAGCCATTACCAAAAATAATGCGATGACGCCATCAGGCAATCTTCGTGTGGATAGTTTGATGTATGTAACCACAGTCAATTCTTTGGAACAAAATGTAGAGCAGTTTGGAAACATACCGATTGCAACATCAGGCAACAGCGCAGTATTTATTCACGATGTAGCAAACGTTGCCGATGCTGCCGATATAACGGTTGATTATGCGCTGGTAAACGGCAAGCGTTCCGTATATATTCCGGTGGTAAAAACGGCTGATGCGTCAACATGGGGTGTTGTGCAATCGCTAAAGCAAAAACTACCCGACATGCAAAGCTTGTTGCCTGATGATGTAAACGTGAGTTATGAATTTGATCAGTCGGTGTTTGTTATCAACGCAGTGAAAAGTTTGATGACAGAAGGCATTTTGGGCGCGATACTTACCGGCCTGATGGTGCTCCTTTTTTTGCGCGACTGGCGCAGCAGCGTAGTGGTTATCATTACCATTCCGGTGGCAGTGGTAAGTGCTGTTTTGTTTTTGCGCCTTTTTGGTCAAACGATAAATATCATGACGCTAAGCGGGCTTGCATTAGCCATTGGCGTGCTGGTTGACCAGGCAACCGTAACCATCGAAAACATACACCAGCATTTGGAAATGGGCAAAAACAAACGACAGGCAATATTGGATGCCTGCGAGGAAATTTCATTTCCCTTGTTGTTGATCTTGCTTTGTATCCTGGCTGTGTTTGCGCCATCATTTATTATGACGGGCGTGCCCAAAGCCATGTTTCTTCCCTTATCGTTGTCTATTGGTTTTGCCATGATTGTTTCGTTCGTTGCTGCGCAAACTTTAGTGCCGATTATCTGTAACTGGTTGCTGGACGAAAGGAAGTTTCAATATCATCATAAATCATCCGCCCCAACATGCTCATGCAGGTTTAGCTTTAGATAAAAGAGAAGAAGATGAAATTAATCTTCATACAAAAGAAGATACAGGGCAACCGCAGGAAAACAATTTTTTTCAGCGGTTAAAAATGCAGCTTTTACGAAAGCTGGAACGCTGGATGCCGAAACGAAAATTAATTGTTTCTGTTTACTGCATTGTAACCATTGGCGCGGCGGCTTTTTGTTTTGCAACCATTGGTAAAGATTTATTGCCAAAAAGCAATGTTGGCCAGATGCAGTTGCGCATTAAAGAACCCGACGGCACAAGACTTGAAATCACAGAGCGGAGCCGTAAAAAGTATTTTAAACACCATTGATTCTACTGTTGGTGGAAACATCGCTATTAGCTCGGCGTATGTAGGTTTGGTGCCAAGCTCGTTTGGCAGCAGCAATTTGTATGTGTTCAACAGCGGCACGCACGAAGCTGTTTTGCAAATCAATTTGGATGAACATTACAAGGTAAAAATGGATGATTTAAAAGAGAAGATTCGCACTGTAATCAAAGAAAAATATCCTGATGTTGCCATCTCGTTTGAACCGATTGAACTCACCGAAAAAATAATGGCGCAAGGTGCCGAAACACCCATTGAAATTAGAGTGGCTGCACGTAATTTTTCAGATATTACCAGCTATGCACAAAAGTTGGAAGACAAACTAAAACAAGTTTCTTTTTTGCGCGATGTACAAATTGAACAACCGCTGCAGTTCCCTACTTACAACATTCATGTGGACAGATTCCGATTAGCGCAAATGGGTTTGAATATGGCTGATGTTTCGCGAAGCATTACGGCTGCTACTTCATCAAGCCGTTTTACGCAAAAAGTGTTGTGGCTCGATCAGCGTAATGCTTATACCTACCAGGTGCAGGTGCAGGTTCCGGAATACATCATGAATTCAACCGAACAAATGAACGACATTCCTCTGGTGAAAGGACAGGACAGACCAGTGCTTTCTGATGTTGCCGAATTATCAACCGCCGAAATGCCCGGCGAATATGACCGTGAAGGACCACGCCGGTACTTAACTGTAAGCGCTAATATTTATAAAAAAGATTTAGGCTCGGCTACCAATGCAGTGGAAAAAGCGGTTGATGAAATTGGTGCAAAACCAAAAGGTTTAGTAGCAAGCATTGGTGGTATGTCGTCATTATTGAACGAAACGCTAAGTTCACTGCAAACTGGTTTGCTGGCGGCCATTGTTGTTATCTTGTTGCTGCTGGCAGCCAATTATCAATCTTTTGGGTTGGCCATTTCGGTGCTGGCAACGGTGCCTGCGGTGTTGCTCGGGGCAATGCTATTGTTGTTTGCCACGGGTTCAACATTAAACCTGCAATCGTATATGGGCATTATCATGTCAACCGGTGTATCGGTTGCCAACGCTATTTTAATTGTTACCAATGCAGAAGCCTTACGGTTGGAATATAAGGATCCGTTCAAAGCTGCCGCAGTGAGTGCAAGCATAAGGTTACGACCTATTTTAATGACGAGCCTTGCTATGATTGCGGGTATGATACCAATGGCAAGCGGCCTGGGCGAATCCGGCGACCAATCGGCGCCGCTGGGCAGAGCCGTGATTGGCGGATTGGCTGCTTCAACGGTAGCGGCTTTGTTTATTGTACCACTGGTATATGGTTGGATACAACAAAAAAAAAATTATAATAATGTTTCATTACTTCCAGAATAAAAAATCATATTTATGTATAAATGCATTTTGTTTTCATTAACCATATTTTTTATTTCCTGTTCATCCAAACAAAAGCAGCAAACAAAAACAACTTCAACACAAAATATTTCTCAGTATCAATTTGCCGTAATAAAAAAAGCAGGCATTGAAAGCAAAATAAAATTACCTGCGCAATTAGCAGCTTATGAAGAAGTGAGCATTTTTCCGAAAGTGAATGGTTATGTAAAAGATGTGTTGGTTGATATTGGATCAAATGTTAAGAAGGGCCAGTTGCTGATGACGCTTGAAGCGCCTGAACTGGAACAGGCAGCAACGCAGGCAAAAGAAAAATATATGCAAACCTTATCAGGATATGCTTTATCAAAAGAAAAATATAAACGCCTGCAAGTTGCCGCATCAACACAAGGCGCTATTTCACCTTTCGATTTATCATCTTCAAAATCATCAATGGATGCAGACAGTATGTTATGCAACGCCGAAAAAACAAACTGGCTAATGCAGCAAACCATGCAGGCATATTTAAAAGTAACAGCACCTTTCAACGGCGTTATTACACAAAGAAACGTTCATCCCGGTGCGTTAGTAAGTGCAGTTGAGAAAACAATACCGATGCTTGAATTAAAAAATGTAACACACCTGCGTTTGCAGATTGATGTGCCGGAAACAATTGCTTCTGCATTAAATGACAAAGACAGCATCAGCTTTACAACAAGTGCGGATGCAGGCACAGTGCGAAAGGCTTTAATAAGCAGAAAATCTATGAATGTAGAATCTGCTTTGCGTGCTGAACGAATTGAAGCTGACATAAACAATACAAACATGTTGCTTTCGCCTGGCATGTATGCAGAAGCAATTATTGAATCTGATGGCAGCAACAACGCATTCGCTGTTCCTAAATCGGCAATCTTTAATACAACGGAAGGTAAATTTGTTTTTGTTGGGGATGATATAAAGCAACTAAAAAAAGTAAGCGTATCAACAGGTAATCAATCTTCCGATTCAATAGAAATTTTCGGTAATTTAAAAGAAGGCGAAAAAGTAGTTACCAATCCCGATGATGGATTAGACAATAAGCTTCAGTGAATAATAAATTATTTGAATTGCATAATTGCGTTTAGATTATAAAGTTGATGAAGCTTCTGAAACATTCTAATCAATTATGAATACGCATAAAGCCTAATCATTAAACTTTTCCATCAATAATTAAAGCAAAATATTTAAAGAAGCAGATAAATAAAGAAGTGGAGGGAGATAAATTTTTAATTCCTACTAAATTGATAGGAATAGTATATTTGTTGAAAATCTGCTTATGAAGATAACTCTTGCATTTAAGTTTATTTTATTTTTTGTTATTACGTTCAGATGTATGAATTTAGTTAATGCCCAATCTGTTACAGTTTTTTCACCTTTAGACACTGTAAAAAATATTATTGCTGATACAAGCGGAAAACCGCTTCAGAAAAATACATTGATAATTGGCTTCGACATGCGCACACGCTTTGAAGCACGTTATGGATATAAAACAATTCCAACTGCTGACACCTTTGCAGCTTTTGAAATAAACCAGCGTACACGTTTAAATTTCGATTACAGAAGCAACAATCTCGATGTTTTTTTATCGTTACAGGATGCAAGGGTTTGGGGCCAGCAAGATCCGCGTGAAGGACAAACAGGAACAAGTACACAGGTAACGCCAACTACAACTTTTCCATTATATTTTTTTGAGGCTTATGCAGAACCCCATTTTGGAAACAAGTTTTCAATACGCATAGGCAGGCAAAGAGTGATATACGACAACCAGCGGTTGTTTGCTGAAAATAACTGGCGCCTGCCCGGCAATTCACATGATGCCATCCGCTTTATTTACAATAATAAAGTTGATTTTACAACGGAGTTGCTGTTCGCTTATAATCAGTCGGGAGAAAATCTCTTTACATCAAAATATCAGCCGCTGGTTCCAAATTATAAAGATCTTATTGTGCATTATCTTAACTGGCGTACCGGTAAAAATTTTATTCTCACGGCATTAAATTCAATGGATGGATACCAGAGTTCCATTCCTGTAAAGTATAAAACTACTTACCAGCGCTTCAATACAGGCGGAAGGGTAGAGTTTGTAACCAAACACTGGTATGCAACGATTGCTGCTTATGACCAATTTGGCAAAGATTCTTCTGGCAAAAAATTGCGTGCTTATTATTTTCAACCCGAAATTAAATACACTGCCGGTGCATTCAGTGTTCGTTTCGGAATGGAATATATGAGCGGTGCTGATAGTTCAACGCATCCATCAGAAGATAAAAGTTTTTATCCTTTGTATAATGTGTCGCATAGCTTTATGGGCAACCTTGATATTTTTGATGTTCCTCAAGACTTTAATTATGCAGGCATGATAAATCCTTACCTGCATTTTCTTTATCAGAACGGGAAGATTGCTTTACGAATGGAAAATCATTTGTTCTTTTCACAATCTCAGTTTGTTTATCACGGCAAGCCGATAAATAAATATCTTGGCTTTGAAAATGACTGGCGACTTAATTATAAGCCCGGCAAAATAACAGACCTTGAAGTTGGTTTTTGTTGGGCAGCCTTACAAATTCTGCGAGCATCATAAAAAAAGCAGGCGATCCTAACATGGCGCCAATATTCGGTTATGTAAGCTTAAGATTAACACCCACACTTTGTAAAATCAGTTTTTGAGCAATAAAAAGCGTTTGAACAAAACGGGCCGCTCTTGTTTAAGAGCGGCTTTTTGTTTTTAATTATATCCGTTCAATAATTGTTCGCTTCCGAACAGTTTTTTGTTAATGAAAAATAAACCGGTATTAATTTTTTACCGCTCTTATTTTTTATAAGCCAATCAACCCCTTATATCAACCTTTTATACATAGTAAGATTAAGCAGGTACCTGCTTTGAAAATATTCTGGCATAACAAAAACATCAAAACAAATAAAATAATAAAACATGAAAAAGAAATTAATCATCACAGCATCTGCACTTTTACTTGGTGCCTTAAGTTTTTTATTCAGTAAAAATAGATATGCTGAAAAGCCGGTAAATAAAGATATACATGTTGAAGTATATAAAACTGCAAGTTATATTTCACCTGCGTATGAAAACACAACAGCAACATTGCAGGTAATTGTTGTACGCATAAATGGCAATAAAAAAGACACTGCTTTTCAACATACATTTCAGCCAAAGCAGTTAAAAGATTTTCCTGCATCAGATAAACCGATCCTGCAAAAGATAACCATTCCAAACGTTAACGACAGTAAAGAAAAACTGGAAATTTATTACAAGCTTACTTACAATAGCGATGGCAGTATATTAAATTTCTTAAACAATACCACAATAGGTAAAGGCCAACAAACAGGCAAGGTGAACATTCAAATCTAACTTTCAGCCTGCGCATTTTGCAAATTATTGTTCAAAAAACTTTAATAAATAAGCTGAGCCCAAAAATTTATAACACAGAAAATTTAATCCAGGTAAATTTTATCGTTCTTAAAAAAATACGGAATAAAAAGTATGATAGAAGTTCCAAGTATAATATCCACTCCGAGCACTAAACCGGGAAAGCCCTGAAATGGAGGTAAATTGCCTCCATAATGAGAACGAAAAGCAGCAACGGCAAGCGCAATACACAATGCTAAAAATACAAGCCTGAATAAATACACGCCGCCCCTGATATACTTTTTAAAGAAATAAAATATAACACCGGCAAACATGCAGGCAATTAAAGTTCCAAAAATAATTGAAGATATATTAATAATGTAAGAAGGGTTGTAGCGCGTAATAACCCTGTAAGCAATATTGTATAATAATGTTGCGCAGATGGCCATAAGACCGGAAAATAATGCTGCAAGAATGGAACGGGATAATATAGATTTTTCAGGATTTCTTTCCATGATAATTTTTTTAAATGATAAATATTTGCAGGTTTATAAAGAACTTTTACGGCCGCAAAGATATTTATTTTATAAATACTGCTTGTTGTAGAATAATGAAGATTTCAGTTAATCATTCAAGAAAATCCATATCTTCTTTGGTAAGATTAATATTTGCAGCCTGCACGTTTTCTTCAAAATGTTTTAAAGAAGAAGTGCCTGGTATTGGCAATATCCATGGTGAGCGATGCAATAACCAGGCAATATTAATTTGCGCTTCGGTAGCATTATATTTCTGTGCAATTTCAGCCACCCGGTTATCTTTTTTTGAATTGGCTGTTTGTAAAGAAAAAAATGGTATCAGCGGTATTTCATTTTCTTCACAAATATGCAGAATGTCTTCAGCACCATGCGTTACGCCATGAGGCGCTTTAACAGCATCACGCTGCGCATGACCATACATGTTTTCAACCGTTGCAATTTCACCCATGCGCATTGCCCTTTCAAGTTCCTGCGCATTTACATTGCTTACACCAACATGTAAAATTTTGCCTTCATGCTGCATTTGAAACATTGCCTCCATAGATGCTTCAAAACCTTTATCAGCATGCATTACCCTGAAATGAACCAGCTTTATTTGTTCTATTTTAAGCGTACGTAAATTATTTTCAATACTGCTGCGCAGGTTTTGCGGCGTATTAAATGCAATCCAGCTTTTATCGGGTTTGCGTGCGCCGCCAACTTTGGTACAAATTACCAGATCATCGTTGTAAGGGTATAATGCTTCTGCAATTAAACGGTTGGTTACATCTTCACCGTAATAATCGGCAGTGTCTAAAAAATTAATGCCATGTGTAACCGTTTGCCGCAATATTTCCAACGCTTCATCTCTTCTTGGCGGTTCGCCATAAATACCTTCGCCGGTAAGGCGCATCGTTCCATAACCTAAACGGTTTACGGTTAAAGGTTGCTTGCTGCTGCCTGCTATTGTAATAGTTTGATTAATATTCATTGATTTATTTTATGATTTAAATTTCGGTTATAACACGTACAAACAATAATTGTTTAAAAGCATGTATTTATCAGAGTGTAATCTTCACTTAAACCATGCCATTAATTCATAAGCAATTAAAACCGCATTTATTTAAAACTAAGCTTTCATCTAAATAAAAGCAGATAACATTTAGATAATATTGAGATCATATTCAGGAAATATGAGAAGTATTATTTTGTCAAAAATTTTTAAATGAAAGTATCAAAAGCTAACACTGCTAAAATTTTACCGGTTTATTTTTTAATGCTCTGTTTTTCTATCAGTTCTTTAAAAGCCCAATACACCTGGAATTCTGATTCTGCTTTTAAAGCCAATGTTCCTAATTCTGGCAGAATATGGGGTTACGCCTTTGGCGATTATTATTATAAAGGTCATGCAGATAGTGCTAATCGCGGCGGCAATAATCAGTATACAGGCATACCTAAAAACAGGAGCGCTTTTCAGCTCAGGCGCATTTATTTAGGATATGATTATAATATAAGCAAGAAATTTTCTGCTGAACTTTTATTGGCTGCAGAAGATAATTTTCCTGCAGGCAATCCGCCTTCTTCAACAACTGCAAGCGGAGATGAATTATTAAACAATAAACTTTCTTTTTATGTAAAGCTTATAAATGTTCGTGTAAAAAATATTTGGAAAGGAACTGATCTTGTTGTTGGCCAGGTTTCAACGCCGGCTTTTCCTTTATTAACAGAAAAAATTTGGGCATACAGGCCTGTTGAAAGAACAATATCAGACATCCGTCGCACACCTTCTTATGATTTAGGTGCTGCTTTGCAGGGTACTTTCGATCCGCAAACAAAAAATTTTGGATATAATGTAATGGTTGGCAACGGCAGCAGTGCAAAACCGGAGAGCGACAATTTTAAATGGTTTTATGGTGATGTGTACGGATATTTCTTTGAGAAAAAATTAGTGATAGATGTGTATGCAGATTACGAAAGATTAAACTGGGTAAGCAGCTGGCATCACTCACGCCAAATGGTAAAAGGCTTAATTGCTTACACAACTCCGGCAATTACGATAGGTGTTGAAGGTTTTATTAATAATTTAAAGAACGATGATTTTGCAACTGAAATTACCGGTGCTACAGATACTTTAAGCGTTCAGGCAAAAGGCATATCTGCTTATATTCATGGAAATATTATTCCCAATACATTGCGGTTTTTTGCCCGTTACGATAATTATAACCCGGATAATAAAATTAATAACAACACTTATGCTGGCTATAAAGGCAATACCGGAAGCTACAACGACCCTTCAACCAAAGAACAATTTATTACGGCAGGCTTAGATTATACGCCGGTAAAAAATGTTCATTTCATGCCAAACATTTGGTATAATAGATACACCAATCAGGGTCCGAAATCTGTGTACAACGGCTACGATCTTGTGTATCGTGCAACCTTCTATTTCATGTTCGGGAAATAATCTTTTTAAAAATCATTAAAAAATTTTATGAAACAATTGCTTAAGAAAGCTAAACAAAAAGTTTATGCTGTATTACTAATCGCAACAGCAATAACGGCAATTCAGTCAAATAGCTTTGCACAAACAGATAAAACAATTTTAGGCGCAGGAAGCACATTCATCTATCCGCTATTTTCAAAATTATTTTCAGAATATAATAAAACAACAGGCGTTCAGGTAAACTATCAATCTATCGGTTCCGGCGGCGGGATTTTGCAGCTTACAAATAAAACGGTTGATTTTGGTGCATCAGATGCTCCTTTAAATGATGAGCAAACAACTAAAATTGGAGTTCCGGTTCTTCACATTCCGCAAGCTGCAGGTGCTGTGGTGCTTACTTATAATTTGCCCGGTGTAACGGCAACGCTTAAGTTTACACCCGATGTAATTGCAGATATATTTCTTGGAAAAATTACTAAATGGAACGATGCAAGAATTGCTGCACTTAACAAAGGAATTAGCATACCTGCATTTCCAATATTAGTTGCCCATCGTTCTGATGGAAGCGGCACCACAAATATTTTCACCAATTATCTTTCTAAAATAAGTGCTGAATGGAGTTCAAAAATAGGCAGCGGCACCGCCGTAAACTGGCCAACAGGTTTAGGAGGAAAGGGCAATGAAGGTGTTACAGGCGTTGTAAAGCAAACGCCTGGCGGAATTGGTTATGTTGAACTGATTTATGCGCTTCAGAATAAAATGCCGTATGCACAAATACAAAATAAAAAAGGAAAGTTTATAACGCCTTCTTTACAATCTGTAAGTGCAGCGAGCAATATTACTTTACCCGCAGATGCAAAAATGTTTATTACCAACACAGATGCACCGGATGGCTACCCCATAAGCGGTTTTACATGGGTTATTATTTATAAAGAACAAAACTATAATAACCGTTCAGCAGAAAAGGCACAAAGCCTTTTAAAATTGTTGTGGTGGAATATTCATGACGGTCAAAAATTTGCTACGCCGCTTAACTATGCGCCTTTATCTAAACAAGCAACAGCTGTTGCAGAAAAAATTCTTAGATCAGCTACTTATAATGGCAAACCAATTTTAAAATAAAAGATGTTTTAAAAATAGATTCTAAGTAAATCAGTAAATAATGGATGCAGTAATTCAAAGCCCGGTTATATTAAAGAAAGAAGTTGCCGTAACAAAAACAAAGCGTTCTAACAACCAGATAAAACTGGAAAAAGTTTTTAAGCGTTCGCTTGTAACTGTGGCGCTTATTATGGTGATATTGGTTTTGGGTATCATGCTTACGCTTATTGTTCAGTCAATACCTTCTATCAAATCTTTAGGCATCAGTTATTTGTGGGGCAAGGTTTGGGATCCGGTTAATAATATTTATGGCGCATATCCTTTTTTGCTTGGCACATTGCTCACATCTTTTCTTGCTTTAATTATTTCCATTCCTTTTTCTTTTGCCATTGCTTTTTATTTGGGTGAATATAGCCCGAGAGGCTGGTTGCCCAATTTTCTTAAAAATGCTGTTGAACTTATTGCCGCAGTGCCATCAGTAATTTATGGTTTTTGGGGTTTGATTGTTTTAGTTCCGTTAGTGAGAAACTTTGAAACTAAGATAAATGTATTGCCTTATGGTATTGGAATATTTGCTGCTTCGCTGGTTTTGGCTATAATGATTATTCCTTATGCCGCATCTTTAGGAAGAGAAGTAATAAGAATGGTTCCAGCTACGCTGAAAGAAGGCGCTTATTCTTTAGGCGCAACAAGATATGAGGTAATTAAAAATGTAGTATTTCCATATACAAGATCAGGGTTATTTGCCGGCGTATTATTATCACTTGGCAGAGCATTGGGCGAAACCATGGCGGTAACTATGGTAATTGGAAATACCACCACCATACCCAACAGCATTTTTGCACCGGGCAATACCATGGCAAGCGTAATAGCCAATCAATTTACAGAAGCTGATCATACCGTATATCTCTCCGCTTTAATAGAATTAGGATTGGTGTTGTTTGCAGTTACAGTTGTTATTAATATGATCGGCAAAAGAATTATTAAAAAATTTACCAATGACTAAACACAGGCACGCAAACGTAAAATACCGTGCAGCTAAAAGTAAGTTTGTGCGGGTTGTTACTATGCTGCTTGCCTTTATGGTGCTGTTGCCTTTATTGTTTATTATACTTTATATATTTAAAGAAGGCATTACAAAAATTAACTGGACGTTTCTTACCAGTGTTCCAAAGCCCGTTGGTGAAGCGGGCGGAGGCATTGTAAATGCACTTGTGGGCAGCATTCTTATAGTAATTGTTGCTTCAATAATTGCTGTACCGCTTGGCATTATGGCTGGTATTTATTTAAGTGAAAATAAAACCGGCAGGCTTTCTTACTGGAGCCGTTTGTGTGTAGATGTATTACAAGGCATACCTTCTATTGTAATAGGCATAGTTATTTATTTTTGGATAGTAAAACCAACAGGCAGTTTTTCTGCATTTTCAGGCAGCATTGCCTTAGCCATAATGATGCTGCCTATTTTAATTCGCTCTACCGAAGAAACTTTAAAGCTTATTCCTGCTTCTTTAAAAGAAGCTGGCCTTGCACTGGGTTTACCTTATCATAAAGTAATATTAAGAATCATCGTGCCCTGCGGCATTAGCGGCATACTTTCAGGAATTATGTTATCCATCGCAAGAATTGCCGGCGAAACAGCACCATTATTATTTACAGCATTTGGCAATCCATATTTAACCACCAACATTGCAAAACCAATGCAAAGCCTGCCCTTATTAATTTTTAACTATGCAACCAGCCCTTATGACGACTGGCACGATCTTGCCTGGGGCGCAGCCTTAATTTTATTATTTACTGTGTTACTATTAAACATCATTACAAAGCTTTCAACAAGAAAATGGAACGTACAATTATAAAGGCCAAAGATTTTAATGCGTATTTCGGAAAAAATCATGTGGTTAAAGATGTAAATATTGAAATACCCGCCAATAAAATTATAGCAGTAATGGGCCCATCAGGTTGCGGCAAAACAACTTTTTTGCGTTGCATAAACCGTATGCACGAATTAATTGAAGGCGCCACTGCAAAAGGTAAAATTGAGTTGAATAGTGAAGATATTTATAACCTGCATCCTATTTTAGTGCGGCTTAAAATAGGTATGGTTTTTCAAAGGCCAAACCCTTTTCCAAATTTAAGTATTGCCGATAATGTGCTTGCAGGTTATAAACTGAATGGCGTTAAATTTTCCAAATCAGAAAAAGAAGAAATTATAGAAAAAAGCCTTAAACAGTCTGCCTTATGGAACGAAGTAAAAGATTCGCTTCATAAAAAAGGAACTTTTCTTTCCGGCGGCCAGCAGCAGCGTTTGTGCATAGCACGTGCTATTGCAGTTGCGCCTGAAGTTTTATTGTTAGATGAGCCAACATCCGCATTAGATCCTATTTCAACTTCAAGTATTGAAGAATTACTGCATGAGTTGAAAAAAGATTTTACGCTTATAATAGTTACGCACAACATGCAACAGGCTGCACGTGTTAGCGATAAAACAGCATTTTTTTATGTAGGAGAATTAGTGGAATATGATGATACAAAACAAATGTTTACCAACCCGAAAGATAAACGCACGCAAAACTATATTACAGGCAGGTTTAGTTAAGTGCTGAACATTTTTAAAACAAGATGCATGACGCAATTAGAAACAGAAATTGAACAATTAAAAGAAGAAGTAAAAAACATGTGGGGGCTTGTACGGTCCCAATTATTAAAAGCATTATCTGCACTTTTAAATTTTGATAAAGACCTTGCCCGGGAAATTATTTTAATGGAAAAACGGGTAAACGGAACAGAATTAAAAATTGACAGAGATTGTGAAAACATTCTTGCATTATACTCGCCTGTTGCCATTGATCTTCGCTTTTTACTTGCCGTTTTAAAAATAAATTCAAACCTTGAAAGAACCGGAGATATAGCTGAAGGTATTGCCAAATATATTTTAAGCGCAGAAACAGAATTTAATAAAGAATTGATTGAAGTTACTCAATTGCTTGAAATGTATGATGAGTCGGTTGTTATGCTCGATGATACACTTTCAGCATTTACAAATGAAGATACCGTTTTAGCACGCGGTGTATTTAAAAAAGATGAATACCTCGATGCCATCAATTCAAGAAGTCATGATCATATTTCTAAATACCTTAAAAATAATCCTGCAGATTTAGATCAGTCTTTGTATGTGTTATCTATCATAAGAAAATTAGAGCGTGTTGGAGACCAGGCTAAAAATATTGCGGAAGAAATTATTTTTTACATTGAAGCAAAGGTTTTAAAACATAGTGAAGCGCAACAATAAATCGCTTTAAATTCATTCTTAACTTATTATTGCGTGTACATAAATAGTTAAGATTAATACCAGAAACGCAGATATGTTTTTCATGTAATAGTATTTATTGCAAAACGTTTTTTAAATCGTTACTAAAAGCTTTTAATGTATTGTAACAAGCAATAGAATTTTTGCTCTTGTCAAATTTTATTTTAAGATAACCAGGCTTTTTCCTTATGTAAAAATCTGTTCCATCATCCAGGCTTATATTTCCATCGATCCTTGTATTTACAAACAGCGTATTGCTTGCCTTACCAAAATATTTATCCAGGCATTTATCTGCTGCATATTGCCTGGTTTCGTTATAAGATGCAAGCAATGTATAATACTGTTCGTTTTCACTTACAGTTAAACTAATGTTGTGATGATTAAACTGTGTGCACGAAAGTGAAAAGCATAATAAAAGCAAGCTGCACGTGGCTGCAAAAGAAATTTGTTTCATACAAAAACTTATAAAAATTTACTGTTAATAATTGCAGTTAAGAAAGGAAATATGCCTTGGTAAAAGTTGGAGATATAAAGTTAATAATTGCGGTTAATGATGTGTTTGTTTTAGTATGAATGGAAACAAGAAAATATAACCGGTATATGAATGCTTGCTTAAAGTTGATGTGCTGATTTGTGTTTAGAAAATATCCGTTGAATTTAATTTAACTGGATGCATTGAAAGATGAAAGAATATGGAAACACAAAAAAATAACAAACAGCTTAAAACTATTATAATAAATGATATTGCTTGAACCGCTGCATTGATTGCTCAAAATGAGCACCTGAATTTTAATAAAACTTATGTTTAAAGTAATAATTTAACTGGCTTATACTTCCTTTTAAAGGCTTTTTAATATGGCACAATTTTTAAATCATTAGAAAGCTATTGGGTGCAGCGCAATACGATTGCCATATCACCATCACCCTTAATAATAAATCTTTATGGAAATAATAAGCATTAAAGTAATGCGTGGGCCAAACGTTTGGTCAACCTACAGAAAACAGTTAATTGTAATGAAATTAGATCTTCAGGAAGCTGAAGAAACACCTACAAACAAAATAGATGGATTTGCTGAACGGATAGAAGCATTAATACCGTCACTCTATGAACACCATTGTTCAGAAAAGAAACCGGGCGGTTTATTTGAGCGCATCAAAAAGGGTACATGGCTTGGGCACGTTATAGAACATATCGCCCTGGAAATACAATCGCTTGCCGGTATGCCCTGTGGCTTCGGGCGCACTCGTTCTGCAAGCAAAAAAGGTGTATACAATGTAGTGTTTGCTTACCAGGTTGAAAGCGCAGGCATATACGCTGCAAAAGCTGCCGTACGCATTGCTGAAGCTTTAAAAGATAATAAATTTTATAACCTTGAACAAGATATAAAAATGTTGATTTCAATCAACAAAAACGAAGGCATTGGCCCAAGCACGCAATCAATTTTAAACGCTGCTAAAAAAAGAGGCATACCGTATAAGCGTCTTGATGATAATTCACTCATTATGCTGGGGCAAGGCGTTAATCAAAAACTGATTGAAGCAACAGTGGCTTCCACTACCAGCGGTGTTGGTGTTGACATTGCATCAGACAAAGAAGCAACAAAAAAACTGTTAGCAAACAATTTTATACCTGTACCGGAAGGACGAATTGTAGATAGATGAAGAAGCATTAAAAACAGCACTCTCGCTAATAGATTTTCCGTTAGTAATAAAACCATTGAATGGTAACCAGGGCACGCGGAATAACAATTTGCATTAACAGCGAAGGCGAAGCAATTGATGCATTTAAAAAAGCGCAGCAGATTTCTGATGAAGTTATTGTGGAAAGATTTATTAAAGGAATGGATTTTCGTTTCCTTGTTATCAATTATAAATTGGAGGCAGTTGCAAGAAGAACGCCTGCAATGGTTGTGGGCGATGATCATTCTACCATACAACAATTAGTTGATAAAGTAAACAGCGATCCAAATCGTGGCGAAGGACATGAGAAAATATTAACCACTATAAAAGTGGATGCGCAAACACTAAATATTCTTTCACGCAAAAATCTTACGCTTGATTCAGTGTTAGCCGGCAGGTGAAGTTTTGTTTTTAAAAGATACTGCCAACTTAAGCACCGGCGGCACGGCAAGAGATGTAACCGCTTCAGTGCATCCGCAAAATATTTTTCTTGCAGAGCGCATTGCAAGGCTCATGAATCTTGATATCTGCGGCATTGATATAGTTGCTGAAGATATTACGCAACCCATCACTAAAAAAACAGGCGCAGTGGTAGAAGTAAATGCCGGCCCGGGTTTCCGGATGCATATTGCCCCAACGCAGGGTTTGCCAAAAAATGTGGGTGAAGCCGTTGTAAGAATGTTGTATCCAACCGGTACTTCTTCACGCATTCCTTTAGTTGCCATAACCGGCACAAACGGTAAAACAACCACTACAAGATTAATTGCACATATTGCAAAACATGCAGGCAAAACGGTTGGTTATACAACAACCGATGGCATTTATATCCAGGATCAGTTAATATATTCCGGCGACTGCAGCGGACCTGCAAGTGCCGAAGTTGTATTAAGAGATCCTTCTGTAGATTTTGCCGTGCTTGAAACGGCAAGAGGCGGCATTTTGCGTGCAGGGCTTGCCTTTGATAAATGTAATATCGGCATTATTACAAACATTACTGAAGACCATCTTGGCCTGAATGATATTAATACAATTGAAGACCTCGCTAAAGTAAAATCAGTTGTTGCCCGCAGCACGTTTGATGATGGCTTTGCAATTTTGAATGCAGATGATGATATTGTTTATGCTATTAAAGATGATCTTGATTGCAACATTGCCTTGTTCAGCATTGATGAAAATAATGAACGTATTAAAGCACATTGTGAAGAAGGCGGCTGGGCTGCAATTGTTGAAAAAGGATTTTTCACCATTTGCAAAGGCGAGTGGAGAATAAGAATAGCAAGAGTAACTGAAGTTCCGTTAACATTAGATGGCCGGGCAACCTGCATGATAAAAAATGTTTTGCCTGCAATATTAGCGGCATCTATCAGCGATTTCGATTCAAAAATTATCCGTAAAGCTTTACAATGCTTTGTTCCAAACGCTGAACTTACACCGGGCCGCATGAATATTTTTAAGGTGCATAATTTTGAAGTGATGATAGATTATGTGCACAACACGGATGGGTTTAAGCAACTGAAAAACTTTATGGAAAAAACAAAAGCTGAAATTAAAACAGGCATTATTGGTTGTGCCGGAGACAGGCGCGATGAAGACATAAGAACAATGGGAAAATATGCGGCAGAAATATTTGATGAAATTATTATCCGCCATGATAAAGATGGAAGAGGAAGAACAAATGATGAGATTACGCGATTGATAACAGAAGGCATTACATCTGTAAAACCAGGAATGGAGTTCACTGTAATTTCAGATGAAACGGAAGCTTTGGCTTATGCAATTGAACATGCAAGTAAAGGCAGTTTTATTGTGTTGTGCAGTGATGAAATACAAAAGAGCATTCAGTATGTATCCGGGTTGCAACAGGAAAACCAACATTTAATGGTTAATCAAATTTAAATGCCTGCTTATTTTATTCATCAATACTATAAGCGCTTTTATGATAGATAATTTACGGCATAAATTTTCGTGATATAAAAGAACCCTTTATACGGATTTATGTTAATCATAAATCATCCGATCGGTTTACATAAAAAATAAAATGTAAATACAATTTTTACAACGCATTAATTACTTTTTAAATAATAAAGCAGTTAACTAAATCAATCATAAACCAGTATTTTTTTAAAAAATAAACCCTTTAATTATGAAAAAAACACAAGTTCTATTTACAGCAGCAGCCTTTGTATTTTGTATGTCCGCATGCGGAAATCATCAAAGCTCAGGTGCAACTACCGACTCAACTACGATTAATTCAAATTCAGGTATGAGCACTGATTCAGGCAACAACACAGGTACAACAATGGGCGCAGACACCGGAACTCAGTCAGGCGTATCAGGCACCAGAAATTCAGGGTCAGATTCTGCCAGTGCAGGCAGCACAAGCGGCACAAGCAGCTCACGCACTTCATCCAGCAAAAGCAGCTCACGTACTTCAGGCACTTCTGGTGATTCATCACAGCGTCGTTAGCATTGGCTGAATAATTATATGCTGGTAAGCAAACCAACAAGTATTAATAAGCCATTGCATAAATCAATTTAAAAAAGCATTAAACATGCAGAAAATTGCAATGGCTATACATGGTGGTGCAGGGCCAGATTCAGAATATATAAAACAAAATATCACCGGTTACGAAGCAGGTTTAATAAATGCGCTTACAAAAGCGTATGGCCTTTTACAAAAGGGCGATACGGCAATTAATGCAGTTGAAGAAGCAGTACGTGATCTTGAAAACAATGAATTGTTTAATGCAGGCAGAGGCAGTGCATTAAACAACAAAGGTGAAGTAGAAATGGATGCTGCAATAATGGATGGAAAACAAATAAAGGCAGGCGCAGTTTCTATGGTGCAAAATGTAAAAAACCCGATAACGCTTGCAAGGTTTGTTATGGAAAATACGAACCATGTTATGTTATCAGGTGATGGAGCATTGCAATTTGCCAAAGCGCAGAAAATAGAATTAGAAGCTGATGCCTATTTTATTACAACGCATCAATACGATTTGTACATGCAGGAACGTGATGCAAAATCGCTGCAGCAATTATTAAAACAAAGAATTCATGGAACTGTAGGTGCAGTTGCTGTTGATAAAAATGGAAACATTGCAGCCGCCACTTCAACCGGTGGTTTAACCAATAGCCTTGATGGCAGAATTGGTGATAGTTGCATTATTGGCGCAGGCTGTTATGCAAACAATAAAACTTGTGCCGTATCAGGAACGGGTGATGGCGAATTACTTATTAATAATGTAATTGCACATTCTATTGCCGCTGTTATTGAATATAAAAATTATCATTTGCAACAGGCATGTGATTTCATCATCAATGAAAAAAACAAAAATGTAAACGGAGACATTGGTGTAATAAGTGTAAACACAAATGGAGAAATTGGTATAAGCTTTAACAGCAAAAGAATGCATCGTGCATGGATAAGTACAGATATGCCAATGCAGATAAAAATATATTGATTGTAGGATTCTAAGTTTTTACCTGATGCAAAAAAAACACAGGTTAATGCGGCTTCAACAGGTTATTAAATCATTTGTTTTATTTATGCGGCGGGTTTCTTTGTTGTATATGATACCGGTTGCCTTTTGCAAAAAGATGCACTATCATATTTTGAATGTTTACTTTTCCTTCCGCATCAAACTCTGTAATGTTGCTTGATGCAATATTAAAACCTTCAATTACTGTAACAAGTCCATCGCCGATTGTTTCTGCTTCAACACCGTTGCGCACAATAATCGCAGTGTTTTCTTCAATGCCAATACCAACAGAAGTAGGGTTGGTTGCAATAACCTGCGCCATTCTTACAAACCTTGCCCTGTCAATAAAATGCGTATCAACACATACATCTCTTAAAAATTCAAGACCGGTTGTAATTTTTATTTCGCCGGTTATTTGCTGTTTCTCTTTATTGCCTGCATAAATCATAGGTGTTGATAAAGCCATAGCACCGGCGCTTGTTCCGCCAATAACTATTTTATCTGAAATATACCGCTGCTTTAACAGCGTAAGAAAAGCAGTGCCGCCATATAAAGAAGTAAGCAGCAACTGGTCGCCGCCTGTAAAAAAAACTACGTCTGCATTCTTTATTCTTTCGGTAAGATTATCCTCCAGCACTTCTTTCCGTTGCTTATGATAAATATGCCCGATGCTTTTAAATTTTAATTCTTCAAAAACCCTCCGGTAATCTTCAAACATTTCATCCGGTTCACCGCTGGCGCTTGTAACTACTTCTATGCACGGGTCTTGTTTTTCTGTAAGCTGCACAAATGTTCTTAGTATTTCAAGGCGATTTTGATTTTTATCTTCAGGATTATCGCCTTTATCTTCTTTACCGCCAATAACCACCAATATGCCTTGCGGTACCGGACAAGTGTTTTCTGCAATATTATATTCCATAGATGAGTTATATTTTCTGATGGATTATATTAATGATGATTTATGTTTAAGATGATAATGCCTGCTCATTTCCAATTGAATCAACAGGTTGATTGTTTGCTGTTATGTCTTCAACGATTATAAATATTTTTCTTCCTTTTTCAGGCTGCAGGTATATAACTTTTGAATCTAATAAAATCTTTTTTTGTTCGCCTGATTTTGTTTGGTATAAAAACATTTTACTTTTAATAGGATTATTAGTTACAATAACATTGCTTATTTCACTCCTTACATCAAGCCTTGACCAAAAAGGATGATTAAGACTTGATAAGCCAGTATAACCATCAGATGTTGGTTCCATTTCAAAAAAATTAAGGAAAGCTGTATTTACATTTAGAATTTTCATGCTGCCATCAAGAATCATCATAGGAATATCTTTTGAAGCCTTAAAAATTCTGTCTAACAAATCTTCTGTGCTGTTAAGAAAAAGATTAACCTGTTTTCTTGACTGCAGGTTTATTACATCTTTTATAATATATTTTTTGCCATCCTTATCATAAGCAAGTATAGCTTCGCCGGAACACCATACTTCATTACCATTTTTATCAATTAAAAACGACTCATCATTGGCCTGCCCGGTTTTTAAAGCGTTCTGCAATTCAGCTTCGGGCGCATGCCTTTTTTTATCGGTTGCATTAAATAACTCACTGAAATTTTTACCTTTTAAATCTTCTGTTGTGTAACCAAAATTGTTAGTGAAAGCCGAGTTTACCTCCAATATTGTTCCATCAATACTTAAAATAATAATTGCATTTACCTGCGCATTATTAAAATAAGGTTCAAAAAAGTTTTCTTTATTCATTTTATTAATACTTGTTTGCTATAAAAAACTTACTGATTTATTTAAATGGTTACAGATTAAATGATTTTGTTATGATAATATTTTTATCAATTTGATAAATGTTTTACGCGTTTTATTTGGTGTTGCTAAATGTTTGCCGGAATTAAGCTGTTGCACTAAATAAAGTGAGAAATTACAAAAGCATCTAAGTATGCATAAAACCTGCAAGAGCAATTACTTCCTGCGTTGGTGCAAAAAAATTCTAAGTTCATAGCTAAGTATAACCGGAAAATAAAAACAAATATCGCTGGCAAGTTTTCCTGCTAAAATGCCTAATGGGTAATTGTTTAACCATAATGGAAAAATGTACATGCAAAACGGGCGCAGTAACAAACTGTCTAAAATTTCAGCAACACCAAAATCAAACAAAATATTTTTAGTTATATGCATCAAATCAACAAACGATAAGCGCTTATGTACAAGCTTTAATTTTTTTTGTTGATGTAATGCATCCTGGATAAATATGGTTGCATAAAATACCAAGTGTTTCACTTACAGAGCCAGCATAAGCTGCTGCAATTAAATTGCCTGTTTGATGATTTACAATATATGATACAACAACGGCTGCAACAGTTCCTGCTAATTCGGCCGGCAAAAAACGCTTCAGCCAATTTTTGGCTTTAATTTTTATTGTTTTTTTAAATGGAAGAACAGGCACAAAATTTTGTTTTCTTATACTATAATTTAAAACAAATAATTTTTATTTAAAACAACACTATGCCAGTAAATCAGCCAGGCGTTGAAAAACTTAAAAGCCTTTTAAAAACAAATCCTGAATTAAAAACCGCACTTGCAGCAGCTATTAAAAGAAGCTGATGAAAATGAAATGAAAACTTTAGAGCAGTTTTATAATTTTTTAAATGGATTATTAACGCATATTCCAACCGATAAACAATTGAGCCCTGACACAGAAAAGTTCTGGTATGTTGTTAATAAATCTCCTGGCGAAATTCTTAAAACAGATAATGCCTTTAATGAATGGTTAAGAGAATTTATTCTTGAAATGGGCACATATTTAGATTCAACAGAATCGGCTAAAGAGCTTGAAAGTTTTATTAAAGATCCAAAAAATAAAATTGAAGAATATTTTCAGGGTCCCAGCGGCTGGCTAACCTACAACCAGTTTTTGGCAAGGCAGGTAAAGCCTGGCAAACGACCTGTTGAAGAGCGTTGTAACGATGATATAATTGTTTCACCAACCGACAGCCAATATCTTGGCAAATGGGCGCTTGAAGATGATGCAACTATAACAGTAAAAGGAGATACATATAACATAAGCGATTTGCTTGCGGGCAGCAGCTACTACAAAAAGTTTAAAGCCGGAATATTTACACACTGCTATTTAAGTGTGAATGATTATCACCGTTATCATACACCGGTTGGCGGCAAGGTGGTTGAAACCAAAATAATTCCTGGCAGAACATGGACAAACGAGATAAAAAAAATTACCGGCAAAACAACGGTGGATGATATTGGCTTCCAGTTTAATCAAACCCGCGGCTATATAATTCTTAAAACGGCGAACATAGGTTTTGTTGCTGTGGTGCCTGTGGGAATGGGCTTTGTATCATCAGTAAATATTACTGCAGAAGAAGGTACAAAGCTGGCAAAAGGTGATGAGTTTGGTTTTTTTGCTTATGGCGGTTCTGATATTATTATGTTGTTTGAAGCAGATACAATAAAATTTACTGCATTTGCAAATAAGCATTATAAACAGGGAGAAAAAATTGCCAAGGCAATAAATAAATAACATAAGCTCAGTTGCTTAACATAAACCCTTAAACCCATGAAAAAAAACAAAGCTTTATTGTGGCTGGCTATTATTGTAATAGTTATAGCCGGTAGCATTATTGCATTTAAAAGCGGCTGGCAGTTTGTAAAAAAAGACCTTGCCAAACAGCCGCAGCAAAAATCAGTTGTAAAACCTTTGCTGCAGGATGAATTAAAACGAATGGTAATTGCTGCAAGCGATAGTTTGTATCAAATAAATTTTAGCAGTTTTGTTTTAAACATTGATTCAGGCAAAGGACTGATTAAAGGCATACGGCTAACAGCAGATTCAACCATTTATAAAAGATTGGTTGCAAAAAATAAAGCGCCGGGTATGATAATAAACATGCAGGCAGACAGCATGGTGATTGATCATTTTCAATTTGAAAAAACCGGTGATGGCAAACAATTAGTGGTTGATAATATGCTGATGCAAAACCCTGTGATGCATATTGATTTTTATCCGCAGAAATATATTGACACCACACATTCTTCATCATCTTCATTACTTATTTCAGCCATAAAAAAATTAATGCAGCTATCTGTAATGAAGCATATTAAAATGAATAATCTTAGTATGGAAATGGTGTATCATGCAGCAAGATCAATCAAAAAAACTACGCTGCGCAACATTGATATTGCAATGGAAGGAATGGATATAAAAACAACCCGCAATGATTCAACCAAACAAACCAGCAGCGTTGTTACCATAGCAGCCTATCATTTAACCACTGCAGATAAGTTATACAATATTCACCTGAATAACATTCGCTTTAATGCTGAAGAAGGTTCTGCATTTATTGAAAAAACGGTAGTGCAGCCGGCATACAGTAAAGCTGAATTTTTTAAGCATGTGTCAAAAGCAAATGCCCGTTTTTATTTTGTATATAACAATATGCAGATACAGGGAATTGATATAAATAAATTATTGCAGCAGCAACAGGTTAAGATAAATAAAATGATTGTGGCAAATTCTGTAACTGATATTTATACAGATTATAAGCTGCGTAAAAGAAAGCCTCCGGTAAGAAAACATGACTTTCCGCATGAGTTGCTGCAGCAGCTTGCTTTTGATATTACGATTGATACCATGTTAATGCATAACGGTGAATTAAAATATGAGATGAAAGCAAAAAAATCTGATACTACAGCATTATTTAAAATAGATAACATGGAAACAAAAATGATAAATGTTACCAATAATGCCGCTGCAAAAGCAAGGAACCATTTTACAACGGTTGTATCATCAGGCAGAATAATGGATGCAACAGATATAACTACTGTTTACACTTTTAATCTGAATGATAAGAACGGTGCTTTCAGCATAAAATCAAAATTATCACCAATGGACGGAACAGCATTAAACCCGTTAACAAAACCGCTTGCTCTTATTGAAATACGATCGCTTAATATTCAAAAAATGATCACTACGCTTAATGCAAATGAAGCTGCTGCAAACGGCAATATTGATTTTTATTATAAGAATATGAAAATTGCAATGCTAAAAAAAGAAGACGAAGGATTTAAAAAGAAAAGCTTTTTATCCTGGGTATCGAATACGCTTATGGCAGATAATAATCCAAAGAAAAATGGCAGGTTTAAAAAGGGGCCGGTATCAATTAAACGCAATCCCACCGATTCTTTTTTTGGTTACATATGGCATGCAACTTTTGCCGGTATGGCGGCACACATGGCAGGCATTGATAAAGTTAGTTTATAACCATTGCTGGCATGTTTTTTATACAATTAAAATTATCTTTTTATCACTTTACAGTGAGCTTTTACATCAACGTTTAGAATTCAGATATTCGTAATTAACCTTTAAACTTTAAAACAAACAACATGAAAAAAGCGTTTTTACTTTGCGCCACCGTGGCAGCGTTAACTTCTTTCCGTTACATTTCAACCAGCGTACCTGATAAAGGCTTTATGATTAAGGCAACGCAAAGTAATCTTGCCGAAGTTGATGCAGCAAAACTTGCGCTGCAACAATCAACTTCAGACTCAATAAAAGCGTTTGCACAAATGATGATTGACGACCACACATCTGCACAAACAGAACTGGCTTCAATTGCACAGCAGGAAGGTGTAACATTACCTGATTCAACTGATGATGCACACAGAATGTTTAAGCAACGCTTAATGATGGTGCAAGGCAAAACTTTTGATTCAGCCTATATCCAAAGCCAGGTGCAGGATCATATAAAAGCGATTGCCATGTTTCAGGCAGAAGCAAATAATGGTTTGGATGCGCAAACAAAAGCTTATGCAAATAAATTATTGCCAAAGCTTCAAATGCATTTACAACATGCGCAAAGCGTTGCACAAAATGCCGGAATGAATATGCAGCAATAGATTGAAAGCATAATCAGCATTCCCGTTGGCTGCAAGCAATTTTTACCGCTTGCCGCAATAAGCTTTAAATTTTGTACTATTCTTAGTACGTTTATTTGTACATTTACAAGTACAATTATTTTTTATGCAAGCAGTATCAATTTCCCAACTTAGAAGTAATATTAAAAAACATCTTGACCATGTTACAAGTTCAGGCGACATTTTAATTGTGCCAAGAAATACAGAGGATGATGCAGTTGTAATAATGTCAATTAAAGATTATAATTCATTAAATGAAACAGGACACTTGTTATCAACTTCTACAAATCGGCAAAGATTAAAAGAATCAATTGAACAACTTCAAAAAAAGAAAACTCATAAATTCAATTTAAAATAATTTCATCTTAATGAATTTTGAGTTTACTGAAAATGCCTGGGAGGAATTTGAATATTGGATTGAAACCGACGATGAAATTGTTTCAAAAATAAAAGAGCTTTTAAAAGACATTAGACGGTCGCCGTTTAAAGGAACAGCAAAACCAGAACCTTTGCGGTATGACTTAAAAGGATTTTGGTCAAGAAGAATATCAGGTGAACACAGATTAGTGTATAAAATAGAAGGTAAAAAAGGAATTGATCAAAAGTGCTTTATTATTCAATGCCGGTTTCATTATGAGTAACTTTGCCTGCAGCCACATGCCGAACATTTAAACCGGCATATTTAGTTATTTAAGGAAACGCATCCTTGATCACCCTGCTTTTTTTTCTGCGTAAAAATGCTATTAAAACGCTTGTTACAATTGTTGCTGTAATAACATTTCTTATTAACTCTTTTCGGTTATATTTCCAATCGGCTTTCATTCCTCTTTCTGCAAATATGTTTGGAAAAAAGCCATGCTTAACATCATCAATAATTCCTTCAACCATATTAATACGGTCTGCCAACAGCAGGTTCAGCCAATGCCCATATTCTGATTCACTAAATTTAAATGCTGCTTTTCTTACAGCGCCGCTTAACCCGGATGGCGGATTAGGTGTTCCAAATACTGCGCTTAAGCTTGGCCGCTCAATTGATTTAAGTATCACTTCATGCACAGGCTGTTGTTCAGGCCTTTCCCAGTTAAGGCGTTTATGATCATCACCTGTATAATTTTTCATAGGATAGGTTGGCTCATTTTTCAGGATCAGCATCTATGCCCCAGCCCGGTAATGTGTTTATAATTTCAAATAGATTGTGCTTTCCATAATTATAATTTATGCTTTGCAGATGGTGGAATCAAAACAGTTTTTATACAGTTATCCAGCTTTGCGGAAAAAATATGATAAGCATCCGCAACTTCTTCCAAAGGTACCCTATGTGTAATAATTTCTTTTGGGCTGATGTGGCCTGCTTGTATGTGTTCAATTAATCTTTGGCAGTAAACGTTTTACTGAAGCCTGGTTGGCCCGTATGGTAATGCCTTTATTTACTACGTTACCGATAGGAACTAAATTAGCCGTAGGCCCGTACACACCTACAATAGAAACAATGCCACCCTTTTTAACTGAATCAATTGCCCAATATAAGGCAGTGGCCGAGCCGGCCTGCAACATACATCTTTTTCCGGTGATTGTTTGCAAAGCACTGCCTGCTGCTTCGCAACCAACCGCATCAATACAAACATCAGCACCAAAATAATCGGTTGTTTTCTTTATAAAAAGAAACCGGATCGCCCAGCGACCTGAAATTGTAAGCTTCACACTGTGCATACTTCCTCACAAAGTCCAAACGATATTCGATATGATCTATTACAATTACACGCGCTGCTCCAAACAACCACGCGCATTTAGCTGCCATAATTCCCACAGGACCGGCACCAAAAACAACAACAGTATCACCTGTTTTAATGCCACCCATTTCAGCAGCCTGGTAACCCGTTGGGAACACATCAGTAAGCAATAACGGCATCATCTAAATCCATGTCGGAAGGTATGATAGTCGGTCCTATGTCTGCATAAGGAACACGAACGTATTCAGCTTGTCCGCCATCATACCCTCCGGCTGTGTGGGAGTAGCCAAAAATGCCACCAACGGCTGTTGCCTCAGGGTTTGATTCATGGCAATTGCCAAACAATTCCTGCTTGCAGAAAGGACAAGTGCCGCAGGCTACATTAAAAGGAACAAGCACATAATCGCCTACTTTTAATTTTTGCACGGAAGAACCTACTTCTTCCACAACACCAATAAATTCATGACCGAAGGTCATGCCCACCCGGGTATCGGGAACCAGCCCATGATACAAGTGTAAATCTGAGCCGCAAATACAGGAACGTGTTACACGAACAATGGCATCATTCGGATGTTCTAATTTAGGATAAGCTTTTTGTGCAGCTCTTACGCGGTAAGGGCCCCGGTAATTCATTGCTAACATATAGTAGATTAAGATTGATTTTATTAATTTGATTTACTCAGCATTTAATTATGTTTCTCACATGGAGAATCATACGCTAACTATTTTCACAGAATTAAAATTGATATTGTGTAACAGAATTACAACAACTCTTTGTAGCTATTATGAACGTTATGCTTTTTCTTCATCATCCTCGTCGTCATCAGCCTCTTCATCTTCAGTTTCCCACTCAATATCATCTGCTTCTTCAACTGTAAGATCGTTTTCTTCAAGATCTTTTTCATCTAAAGGAGGAGTATCATCATCAAGATCAAGCTCTCTTAAATTGTTTTCATCCATATCGTCGTTTGATTCATCCAGGTCATCTTCGTCTTCATCGGTATCAAACTCATCATTATCTTTTTCACCCGGCAAATAGCTTTGAAATGCAGTGCTGGTAAAATTTTCAATTTGTTCTGTTTCAGGTATGTTTTCTTTTGTTAGCATAAATTATTTTTTAAGGATGGATAATGGTTTGTTTTAACACAAAACTTCTGCCATCATTTGCGGTTTTTATTTTTTAAATAAAATCACATAAATTAATTATTGCTGCACAGCCCATGCTAACCCATCAGGTTCGCCGCCAACATCAATCTTGTTTACAACTGATAATGTTTTAACATCAATAACAGCTACATAATTATCGGGTGTGCAGGCAACATAAGCATAAGAACCATCAGGCTGCATTACAATTCCGGCAGCACCGTTGCCAATATTTATTTGTTTTAATGGCTTGCGTGTTTTTACATCAAACACAGTAAGATTACCTGAACCAAGACTTGATATAAACGCAAGCTTACCATCGGGCGAAAACTTTAAACGATTTGCGCCATTTACGTTGGCATTAATTGTTGCCTTTAATTTTTTTGTTGTAAGATTAATGATATAAATGTTTCCGTTTTCAGCAGACGCAGTCCACAATTCAGTGCTGTCAGGCAATACGTCAAATCCTTCACAACCTTTTGAAACAGGTATAATGGTATGCACCCAATTTTTATGCGGCTGCATGCCTGGCGGAGGTTGCATATTATTTTTTGGTGCATTTTTAGGCGGCGCAAAATGAGGCGGCAGCATTAACGTATCCTGCAAAATGCTTACAGTTCCGGAAGCAACATTTGTTGTGTAAATTTTTTGTGCATTATTGGTTACATAAATCATGTGCGTTCTGTCCTGTCCGGTACCCATAACCCATTCAATTTTATTGGTAGCGGCATCATAACAACCAATGGCTTTTGAGCCTTCAACTGTAAACCACAATTTATTGTTTACAAACGTTAAACCATGCGGGCCAAACACCGGCTTTGTATCAATATCATCCAAACGTTTTTGCGCAACAAGATCAATAACATTTATTGTGTGTAAACTTCCGCCGCCATAAATAGAAACGTAAGCTGTTTTGCCATCTGAAGATGCGATTACTTCGTGCGGATCTTCTCCCACAGGTATTTTGCCGAGTATTTTTAATGTTAACGGATCAACAATAGCCAGCGTATGATCTTGTTTTGATAATGCCAGCAACAGTAAATGTGTTGATTGCGCTTTGCAACAAATAAAAGCGCACATCAACATAAATAATAAAAACGCACTTGAAAAAAACGGCTTACTAAATTTCTTACGTTTCATAACATTATGTTTAAGATTTATGTAAGTTATTTTTATTTTGCTAAACATGGTTTCCTCCATCAAAATTGGTATGATTTTTCTATATTGAAATGAGTGCTATTACTGCTGCACGTATTTATTTTCATAAAAAATCTGAAAAAGAATGTTACTGTTTTAAATCATCATTTAAAAGAATATTTATAAAAGCATAAATTTTTTTTGAAGGATCATTTTTAATTGTTGAACAACCCTGGAAAGGGCCGGCCGTACACAATCTTTCTCTATTAAATTTCAATTAATTTTTTTGTATGAGTGTAGTATTGAACCAGCCTTGCAATGCAGCGGATAAAAAAATTTATTTTATATACAATTTTATGCAGGTTAACGATCGTGTGCTGATTTTAATGTATGATGATGCATGTAGAAGGTTAAAAAAAATACCTGTAGATTATAATAACGGTTTTTGGCAAACCAGCACCTTAGATAAATATACAGATGCTGAAACTTTTAATTATATAGATAATAAATTGAAAGCTATTTTTAAGCAACATGATCAACTGCTTAATTTTAAAACAACGCCTGCCGCAACAATGTTAGCAGACCATGCCTTAATGTTATTGGGTGGCTGCAGCTAAATTTTTATTCGTTTTTAAGCTGTTCAATTTTATAGTTTAATAATGATTCAATAGTTTTTTTTTGACGGGGAATAGTTGTAACCTATGAATTAAGCCCTTTTAAAATGAAAATTTTTAAAAGGGCACTTTTTTTTAATCAGTCAATGTTTTATAGTATCGTATGTATTAGTTACAGAATAGAACAAGGCAAAGGAGAAGTAAGCAACAACGGCGTCTTTGTAAAAAGCTATCGCTTCAAAATAATATCAAACTAAACTTGTAGATTAATTAAATCTCATTTATATAAACAGCTTCAAAACATATTAAGAAAACAACTTCTTCTTTTTTAATAAGATCAATAAAGTTATTGCTGTTACAGCCGCAGCTGCACCTGCAATCATCCATGTTGTTGCCGGATTATAAACAGATGGAGGCACATACAATACGCCGCTTGCATCTGCAACGGCCGGCTCATCTGAATAACGACTGTTTTTGGGAACAAACTCATCATAAAAATGTTCATGCAAATAATGCAGTTGCCGCCGCATTTCTTTTCCCTGCATAGGTTTACCATGCCCTGTTGCCACAATTTCCGGCGCCAGCAAAAGCAGTTTTTTTACAGAGGTGTTTGCAGCTTCCCAGTCTGGCGTAAAATAAGCGGGCGGTCTTGAAATTTTTTGCGTTTGAAGCAACAACGCTTGCAAGGCCGATTCATTTTTTGTAGTTACAAAAGCATCACCGGCAATAAGCACTTTATCATCATTTCTAAATAAACTTATGTGCCCAAATGTATGACCTGGTGTGTGTAAATACTGCCACTCTTTAAAACCGGGTATTGATCCATCATCGGGCAATGCAGTTACATGTGCCTGCAAATTAATTGCGCCGGCAGGATAGAGGTTTGCCATGTAAGCCATTAAACCGCCGCCAACCGTTGGATCGGGCGGAGGATAAGAAGATTTACCTGTGAGATAAGGCAGCTCAAGATAATGCGCATACACCGGCACCTTCCATTCTTCAGCCAGTTTTTTTACAGTGCCGGTATGATCAAAATGACCATGTGTTAATACAATAGCTTCCGGCTTTTTATCGCCAAAAAGCGCAACAGCCATTTTCTGTATTTTTTTATAAGAAGTTTTTAAGCCGGTATCAACAAGAAACCATTTATCACTGTCTGTGCTTTTTATCATGTACAGGTTTACAAAAACATCTTTTAATCCCCATACATTTTTTGCTACTTCAAAATAAGAATTTGTGCTACTTAATTGTTGCATACATTAATTTTTAGCTATTCTATTTTACAAACAGCGTGCTTAAATAATATAAATTTTGTAATTGAATATTTTTAGAAAGATATAATAGCAAGAAGCATGAACAATATTAATTAGCAATCATCATTTCATTTAATACCTCATCAACCAATTCAAAAGAACGATAACCCGTTAATATTTTAGCCTTATTATTGTTGCGTATTACCAGCGTTGGAAAACGGTTAATACCATAATATTTTACTTCCTGTAAATCTTTTTTAAAAGCTTCTCTGGCTTCAATTCCTAATAAATCTTCTTTAAACTTTTTTACATTAAACTGAACATTTTTTTCTTTTGATAGTAGTTCAGCTTTACTTATTAATACGGCCGGCTTTGCAATGTTTTCTCCATACATCATGCACGCTTCTCGTAATAAAAAAAGATATTTTTCACCTGCCGCTTCTGATTGCAGTTGTGCGCATTTAACGGCAATACAAGCCGGGTAAGAAGAAGCCGGCGGGTCTTTTGCCCAAATATCATGACGAATGTTTATACCTGAAATTTCAGCGGCATGCATCCACATTGGGCCCATTTGCAAAGGCTTGCTGATTGAATTAATTGCATCATGATAGTTTTTCCATGCGGGCAATAAACCACCCATACAATAATGCCATGAAATTTTATTGTGGTAATGTGTAAGCAGTTTTTGCCATTCGGCTTCAAAGATCCAACTCCAGCAACAAAGCGGATCTGTATAATAGGTTATATTAATAAGATCCGCTTGTTGAAATGCCATTTCTTTCAGGCTTTGTTGCTTTTGATTTTGAATTGCTTTTTTTGCGTTTGGAAGTCATTGTATCTATTCCGTCTGTTGCATATCCATCATTCCATTGCTGCGTTTTATTTGCCGGCGCTGCATCGTTTACTTCTGTGCTGCGCCATTCGCTTAATTGTTCGTCTGCTTCTTTTACTGTTTTTTCTGTTCTGTCTGTTCCATTAATTTCAACGTTTGTTAAACCGTTTGTTTCCATAGCGTAAGCAATGGGGTCATCAATAAACTGGTAAGTTTCCTGCAGTTTTGTACTTATTCCTTCGTTCCATGAACCACGGTAATCGTTTCCGCTGGACATGTTGAAATACAAATTGCTGTATCGCGGATCGCCCTGTAAAATGCCCGGCGGAAAGTTAGGTTTTATGCTTTCAAGTGCAGCTTCAAACATTTGAAAATGCGCAACTTCCCTTGTCATTAAAAACCGCAGTGTATCTTTTACATAAGGATCGTCAGTAAACTGCAATAAATATTCATACACCATTTTAGCACGTGTTTCTGCAGCAACATCAGAACGCAGATCTGAGGTAAGATCGCCTTGTCCATCACCATTAATATATGCTGCTGTCCATGGCACGCCCTGGCTGTTTGCATACATAGGTGTGCCGGCGCTTGCCACTAAAAACTGAGGTGCAACTATTGCTTTGTGTATCATTTCTTCTTTAGCACCTTTTCCATTTAATAATTGCATGATCTCTGCATTTTCTGCAGCATTTTTAAGTTCTCCGTTTATGCCGGTTAAAAGCATTTGAATGGTGGCACCAACAATTTCAAGATGGCTAAATTCTTCAGTAGCAATATCCATTAAAAGATCGTACTTATCAGGATATGGATTTTTTGCACCAAATGCCTGGGCGAAATATCTTAACGCTGCAGCCAACTCTCCGTTAGCACCGCCAAACTGCTCTAATAATAAGGTTGCAAATGCAGGATCAGGTTTTGTAACCTTTGCATTAAACTGAAGTTCTTTAATGTGATAAAACATAGTTAGATTTTTTTAGATTAATAATTACAGGATAACTTAAAAGGGTTTAGGGCTAAAACTTTTTAAGGGTATATGATGATATAAACATGAGAACTTTTGTTGCACAAATCTTTTTTCAAATCGAGAATATCTCAATGTGATAAACAATTTGAATTAATGTAACTGTGATTATTTTTCAGAAGTAATTAATACGACAAGGCCTAACACTTCATTATAATTGTATTAATCAAAGGCTATGCCTGTAATAAATTTTATAGAAATAAATATTTTATGCACTTACAAAATATAACGATAAGTTATGGCATGATTTTTTTAATTAATATCAAAAAAAATTATGGCAAAAACATCAAGAGGCAGAAGCCAGGATCGCAGAAAAGTAGCTGCTGGTCAGGATTATGAAGTTCAGTATGAAAAAGAAAAAACCGGCGCTTCAAAAAAAGATATTAAAAAAGCAATTAAAAGCGAAGGCAACAGCAGATCCAAAGTAGAAAAAAAGCTGAAAAAGAGTTAAAGGTTTCAACTCAGCTTGCATAAACATTGTTTACCAAATGTTCAGGATATTTATTTTAATCATCGCTAATTATATTAAGGCGAACAAAGTAAGATCATTTCACTGTTTAATGCAATCGGCTTAAACAAAGTATTGCTTTAAAAATTAAGCGCTTTCTTTTTCACCTAAATATCTTTCCGCATCAAGCGCTGCCATGCAGCCGCTGCCGGCAGCAGTAATTGCCTGCCTGTAAATTTTATCCTGCACATCGCGGGCTGCAAAAACACCGGCAATATTTGTTTTACCTGATCCTGCAATGGTTTTAATATAACCTGCTTCATCCATATTAATCCAATCTTTAAATATGCTGCTATTTGGTTCATGGCCAATAGCAACAAAAAATGCATTCACCGTAATGGTTTGCTCTTCGCCGGTTTTAATATTTTTTATTTTAACGCCTTCCACTTTATGCTCGCCAAGCACTTCAACCGTTTCGGTGTTCCAATAAATTTTTATGTTTGATGTATGCTTCACTCTATCCTGCATCACTTTACTTGCACGCATTCCAGCTTCATCTTTGCGCACCAGCATGTGCACGGTTGAGCATAGTTTAGAAAGATATAAAGCTTCTTCACACGCTGTATCTCCGGCACCTACAATAGCCACTTCTTTATTGCGAAAGAAAAATCCATCGCAAACGGCGCAGGCGCTAACGCCATAACCATTTAAGCGCTGCTCGCTTTCAAGGTTCAGCCATTTTGCAGATGCGCCTGTTGCAATAATTACTGCATCGGCTTCAATTAGTTTTTCTTCATCAATCCAAACTTTATGAACATCTCCTGAAAAATCAACCTTTGTTGCAAGGCCATACCGAATATCTGCGCCCATACGCTTTGCCTGTTTTTCAAAATCAATCATCATTTCAGGGCCCTGAACGCCATCTGCATAACCCGGATAATTTTCTACTTCTGTGGTTATGGTTAACTGTCCGCCGGGTTGTATGCCCTGGTATAAAATAGGTTTCATCTTTGCCCGGGCTGCATAAATGGCTGCCGTATAACCTGCCGGCCCTGAACCTATGATTAAGCAATGAACTTTTTCGACCATAATTTTTTTGCTGATTTAAATGATTATCCTCTGGTTTAATTACTTGCCTTTGAAACTATAAAATTTAAAGCGTTAAGCTTTATTTTGAAACCTGCATTATGCTGCCATAAAATTTTGCAGTTGAAGTGTGCGACGCAACGAAGCATCATAGCAATTCATCTGCTGGTTACATAAAAATTAACACCGGAAAATTAACGTGTAATGTTTATGGTTAAAGCAAAAATAATAAACAGCTTTTACTTTGGGATGTTGATGCTTTTGTACTGCGCTGCATAACCGCAAAATACGCCAAGTGCATTGTTGCTGATGTTGCCTGCAACTTTTATGGGCGATGAAAAGGGATTGCCGTTGGATTGATAAGCATACTCCCAGGTGCGCCAGAAATCGAACGTGGCTTTATCTATATCGCAGAATTTAAAAACGATGCTGTCTCCGCGATGAAAGAAACCAAAGTCATCGCTGTTTATTTTAAGCGAATCATTTTTATTGTAACCCTGCGGAATTTGAAAAGTATAATCGGTGCCATCGGTAACCTGGTCATCAAAAGCAGAAGTATAACCGGGATAAAAAGGCTGGCCGTTTACGCTGGTAAAATAACGCACATAATCGCCAAGCCCGGGCGGATCGTGAAATAAGCCATACAATACGCAACGCGATGTATCTGGGTTATCGGGCGCCGTTTTCCACCAAAGCGAATCGCAGGTTTTGCGCAGCAATGGAATAGTGGTGGTTGCAGTATAAACCGAGCTATCTGGCAGTTGAATTTTTAAATTATATGCTGTATTAAAACTGCCTAATAAAACCTGCGAAGGATCACTTAAATTAACCGTGTAATAATAAAATTTTAAGCCTGTGGAATCAGTATAATTATATTCTGATAATTGCACCGTTTTGTTTGCCGTGCTAATTGTAACAATAGCATTGTGCACAAACGATGCGGCTAATTGCTGCGGTGTTATGGTGCTGAAATAATTGAGCGAATTAGAAAGCACAACCAATGGCGGCTGATAATTTTCTATGCTTCCATCTACAACAAGTTTTGCAGGCTGGTTGTTAACTTTAAGAACGATGGTGCGTTCGCAGGAAAAAAACAGAACTGCCAAAAACAAATAATATAAGCGTTGAAATTGCATGAGCAATACAAATGTATTTGTTGATGATGAATGCAGCCTGTAAAAAGATATTTATATTGTTATATGAAATTTAAATTTATCAGCATTGGCAAAACGCATAACGATGATTTAAAAAAAGCGATTGAAGATTTTACAAAACGCATCAATAATTATTATAAAACAGAATGGATTATTATACCACCATTAAAAAATGCAGCTTCGCTTTCAGTAAATAATTTAAAAGAAAATGAAGCGCAGGTTTTGCTAACGAAAATTAATATAAATGATTTTTTGATTTTATTAGATGAAACAGGCAAGCAGTTTTCATCAACAGAACTGGCAGATTTTATTGCTCAAAAAACAAATGCAGGCGTGCAATCGCTGGTGTTTTTAATTGGCGGCGCTTTTGGCGTAAACGATGAAATTAAACAACGTGCAAATTTTACATGGAGTTTATCAAAGCTTGTTTTTCCGCACATGATGGTGCGTTTAATTTTAGCAGAGCAGGTTTACCGTGCATGCACTATTTTGCGCAACGAAAAATACCACCATATATAAGATGCTTGATGTTAGATGTACGATGTAAGATAAAACGACTTAAACTAAATCACTAATATGGCCTTTAGCATAACAATCATAATTATAATTGTAACAGCAGTTATTTCTTTTATAGCTTTTCGGGATCATGCTTTAATGGATAAATTAATTTTTTATCCGCCAGATATTGCGCAGCGCAAACAATGGTATCGCTTTTTTACCAACGGATTAATTCATGCAGATATTGGTCATCTTGCTTTCAACATGCTTTCGCTGTATTTTTTTGGCGATTTGGTTAACGGGGCGTTCTCGCAAATTTTTGGCAGCAGCGGCACGCTGTTGTATTTGGTTATGTATATTTCGTCGCTGGCTGTTTGCCTCATTCCAACATACATCAGCAATAAAGAAAATTATTATTACCGAAGCCTTGGCGCATCGGGCGCAGTGTCTGCAGTTATTTTTGCAGGCATACTTTTATTTCCGCAGGCGCCGCTTAGCTTCTTTTTTCTGCCTTTGCAAATACCAGGTTTTATTTTCGGGCCATTGTATCTCATCATCACAGCGTATCTTAATAAACGCGGCGGCGGAGGCATTAATCATTCCGCACATTTTGGGGCGCATTGTATGGAATTGCTTTTTTAATTGTGATGAGTTTTGCATTGCATACCGGGTTTAATCCAATTACAAATTTCATTCAGTTGGTTCATGGCTATTTTATAAAATAATTTTTACCGTTTATATCACTTTCGTCAGTTGCATTACATCATATTATATTTGCCCGATAAAATAAAAAAATGAGTTTTAATACTCAACCTCAGGTTGTTTTAGATCATGTTTGCGAATTAGGTGAAGGCCCGGTTTGGGATGAAGCGAATCAACGCATACTTTGGCTTGATATAAGAAAGGGCGAAATTCATCAGCATAAAATTCATACCAATCAACACCATATTTTTAATGCAGGTGAAATGGTTGGCTGCATTGCACCAAGAGAAAACGGCGGCCTGGTTTCCGGGCTTGAAAATGGAATTGCTTTTATTGATATGGAGAAAAACATTGTGCAGCATATTATTAATCCGGAAGAAGGTTTAAACAATCGGTTTAATGATGGCAAATGTGATGCAGCCGGAAGGTTTTGGGTAGGCACCATGTCAAAAAAACAAGAAGAAAATAAAGGCAATTTATATGTAATGGAAACGGATCTTTCTGTAAAAAAGAAAATAGAAAATGTAACGCTTTCAAATGGCATTGCATGGAATGCGGATAACACCATTATGTATTATATAAACACGCCTACCAATTATATTTTTGCGTTTGATTATAACATTGAAACCGGTGACATAAATAATCAAAGAGTGGTGATTGATCTTACACACGAAAGCGGCCATGCCGATGGAATGACGATTGATGAAGAAGGAATGTTATGGATAGCATTGTATGGCGGATGGCGTGTTGCACGTTATGATCCTAACACAGGAAATTTTATACATGCAATTGAAATGCCTGTTGAAAATGTTACCTGCTGCACATTTGGCGGCGCTGATATGAACGATTTGTATATTACAACTGCAAGCCAAAATATGAGCGAAGAATTGCTGCAACAGCAGCCACATGCAGGAAAATTATTCGTTGTAAAAAATTGTGGCGTTAAAGGAATGCCTCCTCAAAAATTTAAAGGTTAATGTATGAAGCTGATACGATTTGGAAACAAAAAAAATGAAAAGCCTGGCGTTATAGATGATGATAATAAACGCCGCGATGCATCTGCATTTTTTAAAGACTGGAACAATGAATTTTTTGAAAGTGATGGGTTACAAAAATTAAAAGAAATTGATGTTTCTTCTTTGCCGCCTGTAAATGAAAATGAAAGATGGGCGGCGCCGGTTGCCAGGCCTGGAAAGGTTATTTGCATCGGTTTAAATTATTCAGATCATGCTACAGAAACCGGATTGAAGTTGCCGGAAGAGCCGATAATATTTATGAAGGCCTCCAATACAGTTGTTGGCCCTTATGATAACATCATCATACCCAAAAAAAGTATAAAAACAGATTGGGAAGCTGAGCTGGGTTTTGTTATAAAAAAAGAAGTACGTTATCTTGAAGATATTAATGATGCAAAAAATTTTATTGCAGGCTTTGTGCTTGCCAATGATATTTCGGAAAGGGCATTTCAAATTGAACGAGGTGGCCAATGGACGAAAGGAAAATCATGCGATAATTTTTGCCCGTTCGGACCGTATCTTGTTACCGCTGATGAAATTGAAAACGTGCAGCAGTTGCGGCTTACTTTAAGCGTAAATAACAAACAAATGCAAAATGGCAACACAAATAAAATGATCTTTAATGTAAATTATATCATTCATTATGTATCTCAATTTATAACGCTTGAAGCGGGTGATGTTATATTAACCGGAACGCCGCCGGGCGTTGGCATGGGCCAGAATCCGCCTCAATATTTAAAAGCCGGTGATGTTGTTGAACTTTCAATTGAAGGGCTGGGCACGCAAAAGCAGGTTTGTATAAATGCGTGATGATTTATGTTGGCTTATACACTTCAAACCCTTACTTTTGCAGCCTTAATTTTTTGGGAGGTAGTTCAGGCCGGTAGAATACCTGGTTTAAGAACAGGGGGTCGCAGGTTCGAATCCTGTCCTCCCGACAATACAGTAAATTAACTTTTACTTTAAAGCCTGCAATTAATAGATTGCGGGCTTTGTAATTTTTACACTTTACCTTATTTACCCGTTCAACGAGAGTTTTTCACTTGTTAAACGTATATCTTAGTTGTGAAGCTGGCTTCAAAAGTTTATTAACTAAATTAAGAAGTTATAAGAAAGAACCACCAGATTTATAAACGATGCAAAACTGACCATATTAAAATAATACATCTCAATTTTATTTAACTTCGGTTACGCTTTTCTTCGTATACTTAACCGTAAATCTTGCAACCAATAAAAGCATTAGTATTGAGATGAATTTTAAAGCTGTTAAAGTGTACTTGGTAAAATCTTTTCGCGAACAGGATAGCGGCAGCCTGAATGCAATTTTTTTATTTAATACTCAGGCGGTATTAAATAAATACTTTCCAACTACTGGTTCCACTGCTGCAGGAAAAGCAGCAATTAAAAAACTAAACGATAAGCTTGGTAAGGAAATGGAAAAATGATATAAATTCTGCTAACGATAAATTCAGTGATTGGTTAGTTCAATAATTTTTAAATAATTTACCGCATTAAAACAAACACTATGGGTTCACAAGCAATTCAAAGCAAACTTTGGGGACAACGCGTTAAAGACTGGTCAACAATCCAGGAGCCAACCGCAATTAAATGTTATGAACATGCACTTGATTTTCTTCAACCAAAACCCTCTGATAAAATTTTGGATGTTGGATGCGGCTCAGGATTATTTGTAAACATGGCTGCAAAAACAGGCGCAGAAGTAACCGGCTTTGATGCCACTGAACAACTTATTGAAGAAGCAAAAGCCCGCAACCCTTCTGTACAGTTTTTAACAGGTGATATGGAAGAACTTCCATTCAATGATAACATGTTTGATGTTGTTTGCGGCTTTAATTCTTTTCAATATTCAGCTAATGTAAAAAATGCATTGCTGGAAGCAAAGCGTGTTTTAAAAGATAAAGGAAAATTAATTGCGATGATTTGGGGGATAAAGAAGATTGCGAAGCAGTAACTTATTTAAAAGCACTTGGAAGTTTGTTACCGCCGCCACCACCCGGCGCTCCCGGTCCTTTTGCGTTAACAGAAAATCATTTGCTTGAAACTATTTTAGAAGAAATTGGTTTGAAGATTTTAGACAGCACTGACGTTGATTGTATTTGGGATTATCCGGATATAGAAACAGCAATTAAAGGCTTGCTTTCTTCGGACCTGCTGTAAGAGCCATTGAAAATGCAGGATATCGAAGAGCGTATCGAAATGCTTTAGAAGATGCGCAGAATTATATTAAAACTAACGGGCAAATAGTATATAACAACAAATTCAGGGTTGTTATTTGAGAAAAATAAGATTAGCATGCAACCACTATACAAGTATTGGCTAAATAAATTAATTTATCAAATCGATCATTTTCAATTTTTTATTTATAAAGCCGCAGGTTTCAAGATGTTAAACACTCTATTTTAATCTGGTAAAAATATAATTCTTCTCTAAGGCCGTGATTCTTCTGCTTTATTGATAAGAAAAAATTAATGAATTGATTTTTTTGTTGAATAATGCAAGCGCTTTAATTAATATGGTTAATATTATGTTTGCGTACAACATTGTTCATGTTAATTACTTATCTTTGTTTTTCAATTGAGCTGTACAAGCATATTTAAGATAAATCTTCTCTTTACTTAAAAAGTAAAATTTAGTCTTCTCTTACTTCTGTTTTTATCTCACTCAACATTAATTAACTAAACAAAAAATTTGTTTTTTATGAACATTTATGTATCTAATCTAAGTTTTCACACAAGTGAGGCAGATTTAAAAGATTTATTTTCAAAATTTAGTACAGTTACTTCAGCCAAAATTATTATGGACGGGAAACCAACAGGTCACGTGGATTTGCTTTTATAGAAATGCCATCAGAAGAAGAAGGTAATAAAGCAATGACTGGTTTGAACAATAAAGAAATTGAAGGCCGTGCACTTTCTGTTTCTCTTGCAAAAGAAAAAGAAGATGGCTCTGGCAGCAGCAATAGTGTTTCACGCTCAAACAACAAACGCTTATTTTAAATAAATATTAATGGTGAAAAACTTACATCGTACATACCTGTTTGAACTAAATATTTATCTGCTATAAGAATCTTACTTAAGAAATCTGCGGCAGGTGAACAGGTGCTTGGCATGAACCAAAGTGATTTTGACAGGGCTGCCGGCTTAGGAATAACAGGTTACAGGTTTACAATAAATTTTGTAAACAACAAGCCAGATGCCTTATTCAGCGGCAATAGTTTTGTGCAGTCATTTATATCTGTTTTACAAAGCGATGGAACAATACGGGAGCTTATTTTCCAGCGATGATTTCTCTTTTTTCGTATTTACAAGCAAATATCAATTACAAATAAAAAACAACAGGACTGTTGGAACAAGCAGCATTGCCTCTCATTGGAGGGAGAAAATTTCATCAAATTAACAGCCGTTACTTACAGCTATTAAGCTATTAAAAAGATGAATTCCAAATTTGAAAGATTTAACATTGATTGCACCTTTATTAAAAGCGCTGCAATCGCAAAACTACATTGAGCCCACACCCATTCAGCAAAAAGCAATACCGGTAATATTACAACAAAAAGACCTTATGGCATGTGCGCCAACAGGCACCGGTAAAACCGCAGCTTTCGCACTGCCCATTCTTCAATTATTAATTCAGCAAAAAGAAAAAAGTGCAACCTCTAACATCAGGGCTTTAATACTTACGCCAACCGTGAACTGGCAATTGGAATTTATGAAGAGCTTTACGGCTTATAGTGTCTGTTATAAAATTAAAACATCTTGCGTTTATGGCGGTGTTTC
>CAVSVA010000007.1:0-71820 GCA_963731245.1 uncultured Bacteroidota bacterium | reverse complement strand
AAAATTATTGTCCAATTGCTTTTCCAAAGACCGCAGATTGATTAATAAATTTTATTGTTGAGTGTATCCCAGCTTGTTCTTCAAGCTTATGTAATTTATTCTTTATTCACCAGCCTCTTTACCGGCAAACATCGTTTGCTGTTGGATGACCTTCATCTCTTCCAGCATTTCTCCAAGCACTTTATCTATCACCTCATTTTCCATACTGATTATTTTGAACAGTTTATAAATGAAGACCGCGTTTTTTCTTCTGTTTTTTCTTTCGCACAGTTCAAAACTTAAGTGCTGTTTGTTTCTTCCGGCTTTATTACTGCTCAATGATTTTAGTCATATCTATCGCAAATCGATCTGCAACTGATACGACTTTTTTGTACAGGGCAAAGACTTTCCTTATTGTTTTGTAGCTGCCCCGAATATTTCAGTGATTGGAACTTATTGCTGTTATTTTGCGCTAATTTTAATCTGTCTCGCTGTTCAAGTATTTTATTGATTGTTCCTAATGAATACTCCACTTCACTGCCTTTTATTTTCACTTTCTATCATCAATAAATGAGATACCTCTGCCTTTGATAACTTTGTATCCTTGTTCTTTCATCTCCATTCAAACTGGTAGTAAGTTCTAGATTGGATTAAGGTTGTACCAATCTAGATTTTAAACGTTTTTACGCTCTTCTTGCCTTGGTAATAAGCGTTGTTCTTTTGATAGAAACTTCCTCGGACTAAGCACTTGTCTCAATATATTTTAATTCCATCTTACGACAAAATTTTGCTATCTTCGATAGTTGTTGCTGTCATTTGCGAATCATTTGTCAAAGCCAACCCTGTTCGCCACGATATGCAGGTGCTGATGTCCGTGTCTTTATGTAGCACTGCTAAGTATTGTTGTCTTCAAATCCCAGAAGCCTTTGCACATGCTTCGCAAATTGAACTGAGTTTATTGTTGTCTAATTGTTTGCCTTTTAGCAAAGCTTAACTGATATGTAATACAGGCTTTTATAGCTTTGATTTGACTGTCTTACTTCTTTAATTGTTGTATCCATCTTTTCTGGATTTCGAAAACATTTATTGAACAATCATATTTCGCCATGTTTTAAAATATTGCTTCATCACTTGGATGCTTCCGCAGCTTATCATTTAAGCAGTATGAGCAAGCATCGCGGAATTATTTTCCAGTTATTATTTTGCCCATTATTTCAGGTAATTTTTGGCGACATTTGCAAGCTGTTTATACGGTTGGAAAGCACTTGTAAATTCTGCTCTTTCAATTGCATTTGATTCGTCAAAGCTGTTGCGCTTTTTCGCTATCTGATCGATGTTTGCGGCAAGATGGTTGAGTGTTGCGGTAAAGATAAAACTTCTTGTGGAAGTGCTTTTATTTGCCTGACAGCCTGTCCTCTTCAAGCTGTTTCTTTTAAAAATTCTGAAAGACTTAAACCTGCTGCTTCAGCTTTTTGCTTGAGTAATTTTTTTTCAGGTAAAGAACATTTACACCAAATTAATCCGTTTTGTTTAACCTGCTTTTTCAGGTCTTCCTCCGAAATGTTTTCTTCATTCCATCACTTTTCCATCATCCTCAATCTTTGGGATTGCTTCAATTACCTTTTGAATCCCGCAGTGCGATAGAAAAAGCTAGCGTTTCGATTTGACCAAAACATAGCTGGCTACGTCTACAGTCTTATGGCAATTCCATCTTATAAGATTGCTTAAATGATCGATTATGTTCATGCCTACCCAAATGAATTACCCAGTTATTCAGGTCTTTGTAACCTTCATACAATTTGGTTTTACCTTCATATTTTGGCGAACGCTTTAATGCGATATCAAGACATTTTTACCTGCTTCATCATGGTCTAAATAAAAATCAATATGTTCATGTTTTTCCATCAGTAAAAAACTTGTTTCAAAAAAAGCAACTGACTATATTACCAAAAATCTGTTAGTGGATGTGTTTGATTTTGAAGTATTGTTTGATAAATTAAGAAGTCAAAAAAGCCTTCAAATAGGCAATGGATTTTACTTGTGTTGTTGCTTGATTTGAAAATTTTAATTTGATTGTTTATTTCATCATCTAAACTGCCTTTTAAAACATTTTGCTACAATTGAAGAGGGTTCTAAAAGACTTTCATCCTCTTTTTCTTCGATTTTTTCACGATTGATGGATTAAATTGCCTGCTGTAGCTTCTTTTTTGCCATCTTTATTTGATTGAAAATTTTCTTTTTTAAAAGCTGAATCGGAATTAATTTTTTGTTCAATGTTGTTGATGTATGTAACATATTTTGGTGAGCTGCTAAGCTTAAAAAAATCATTTCTTAATTCGTAGCCACCAGCACTGTTTTTAAATCCTATGGCTGTATGTTTAGCACCTTTATTTTTGAACTTAAATATTGTTTCACAGCAGTATCTGTCCGCAATGTTTTATCAATTCTTCTTTGCTTTAAATAGCGGCAAAGCATGAGATCTGTGAGGGGCTTCTTTGCGGCTATTATTTCTATAGCCGTTTCTGCTGCATCCTTATGATTAATCAAACTATTCTCATGCAGGTGAAACCGCGGTCTTTGCTGATTACTTTGTTCTACTTTAGTAATATTATTTTCGCCATCAAATAATTCCTGTTGATGCACTTCAGGTAAGATAATAGAACAGGTGGTTTCTATTGAGATAAATCGCTTTGGGGAACTTGCTGATAAGATGATAATTTTTGCAGCGCTTTTGATACATCGCAATTAAAATACTGCATTACAAACCAACCACCGTTCCCCCTTTTCCAGCACCATGGTCATACCATACATTTTTGTTTCTGTCTATTTTAAATAATGCCTCTTTTTCATCTCTTAATGGTGATATATACCAGTAGTTATTGCCTCTTATTTTTGTTGGTGTAAACCCTAATGAAAATAAATATTCAACAAGGTCAACCTTGTTGGCTTCTGCATATTTCATAATGCTCTTTTTAAATGGATTGATTAATCTTTTATCTGTACTGTAGTGCCAGTTTCATGAGTTCGTATCATACCTTCGATATCTGTTCTTAAAAAATATCTTCGCGACTTAATCTTAAAACTCTTGATTTTGTTTTGCCGTAAGCAATCATAGAGTGTTGGTTTGGATACCTGGAAGACAGCACATACATCACATAATTTTAGCAGCGCTTTTTCAGGGAGGTGGTCTGTTGTTGGTTGAAAAGAAGTTTGATTAATGTTTGCTTTTACTACTTCTTCAACGGTTGCTTTGATCTGTTTCCAAAATTCCTGCGGAGCCATCGGAAACAACATAGGTGTTTCTTGCATCTTTCTTCACTTTTATCTTGTTCACAATAAGAAAATTACACACCAAATTTAAGTAAGCGTAATGCAGCTAAAATCACCCCTACAAATTTTGTAGGGGATCAAAATAGCAATCATTAACAATTGTATTTTTAGAAAAATCAAATTGTGTCAAATCATATCAAACTAAATTAAGTGCTGATAAGATTAGATAAGTATTGATGGATTTTGACAATGTATGTTCAAATAATTTTTAACAAGCGTATTATTGAATATTGATTTTTGGAATTAATTGATTCTGTTCACCTAATTTTTGTTTTAAAGTTTTCATATCCTCACTAATCTTTTGCTTTACTACATGCACATAGATTTGTGTTGTGCTGAGTTTGGTGTGACCAAGCATTTTGCTTACAGTTTCAACAGGTACGCCGTTGGTTAATGTAACAGTTGTTGCAAAGGTGTGCCTTGCTGTATGGAAACTTATATCTTTTTTGATACTGCACAAAGCAGCAATGTCCTTGATGTATTTATTTAGTCGTTGATTGGACATAAACGGGAGCAGGCGTTGCCTGTAAAAAACTCTTGGTTCATTTTTATATTTTTCGATCATTGCATGAGCCTTTGGTAATAGCGGGAGATTAACTGATATATCTGTCTTTTGCCTGTTTGTTTTTATCCAGTATTCTCCATCTATGCCAATACATAAATTATTACTGCGCAGATTATCCAAATCAACAAAAGATAATCCTGTATAACAGGAAAATACAAACAAGTCTCTTGCTCTTGCTACGATCTTCTTCGACAATTCAATGTTTTCAATTTTAGATAACTCATCTGCTGAAAGAAAAGACATTTCTTTTCTTTTAAATCTTAACTTGTACTGTGCAAATGGGTCTTTGGGTATCCATTCCATTTTATATGCAAGTGTTACCATTTTTTTCAAACGTTCCATATGTTTCATTACACCATTATTGGTTAATGGATTGCTTTTATCCAAAGGCTCACATGTTCTTAAGAAAAATTCAAACTCCGTAATGAATTGATAGTTCAGCGATGAAAGAAAAATGTCTGCATTCTTATATTTTTTTACAAGAAATAAATGCACATACTTCCTGGTAGTATAATAATTTTTCAAAGTGCCCCATGATAACACAGTCTTCATATTAGTGTTATGATAGTCTATCAATGCAAGTAATGTGTTATCAACTTTTGTTTCACCCAGGTAAAGTGTTTTAATTGCATGCGGGCTGATTACTTTATGCTCCAATAATAGTTGCTGGTAACATTCCATTAACCGATAGCGTGTATCATCAATAAACTTATTGATTTGTTTTGCTTCCGGTATTTTACTATTTACGCATTCGCTTTTTGGATCCCATAAAAAATGCTGAACAGTTTTTTTAAGTGAAATGTCAATTACCTTTTTTGAAATGGTAATCCGTGCATAGATGTATGCCTCACTTTGATTATTCAGTTTAGGAAGTGCGATAAAGCGCACAGCAAATGTTTGCGTAGTTTTCATGCCTCACGTTTTTAAGTTAAAAAATTCCTTACTCCTTCAGTACTACAAGAAAAAACATTTGAGATAGCTTTTATAGAGCCAATCTCATAACTAAGATAAAGGTTTCACGAGCTCAAAAAACTCTCATTGTTTATCTCATAAAACCTATGTGATAAATGATGAGAGAATGGTTAAAGTACGGTAAAGTGTAAAAATTACAAAGCCCGCAACTTATTGATTTTGCAGGCTTTAAGTAAAAGTTAATTAAAATGTCCGTCGGGTGGACTGGATTCGAACCAGCGACCCCTTGCACCCCATGCAAATACGCTACCGGACTGCGCCACCACCCGAATAAATCTGCTCTGCCTTCACAAAAACAAACAAAATATTTATCGCTTATTCTTTATTATTTCTGCAAGAATAACAGGGCCTGCAAATGTAAAAGGCTTTTAATAAAATTTCAGTTTATATTTGCCAAATTTTGCCGCATTACATGAAGATAATACTGCATCAGGTTACGATTGCAGATCCAAATTCTCCACACAACGGAAACAAAAAAGATATTTTAATTGTTGATGGAATTATTTCCCGTATTGACGATGCTATTTCAGACGAATCTGCACAAACACTGCACGCAGAAAATGTAATTGTAACACCGGGCTGGGTTGATGTTTTCGTTCATGCCTGCGATCCCGGTTATGAATTTCGCGAAACGTTAGAAACCTGTTCAAACGCCGCTGCTGCCGGAGGTTTTACAACCATTTTTACTTTGCCCGATACAAACCCCGTTATTGATAATAAAATTCAGGCAGAATACATCAGGCAAAAATCTGAAAGCTTAAAAATAAACGCTTATCCTTTAGGAAGCATATCAAAAAAACGGGAAGGAAAAGAGCTTTCAGAAATGTATGATATGCAGCAAAGCGGCGCTATCGCATTTACTGATGGTTTGCAACCTTTGCAACATGCAGGCTTACTTTTAAAAGCATTACAATATGTAAAAGCTTTTAACGGCATTATTATACAACTTCCGCAAGATAAAAATATAAGCACGCATGGTTTAATAAACGAAGGCATCATATCCACCCAACTTGGTTTGCCCGGTATTCCTGCAATTGCCGAAGAACTGATAATTGCAAGAGATATTGAACTGGTTGCTTACACAAATTCGGCTTTGCATTTTACCGGCATCACTACAAAAAAATCTGTCGAATTAATTAAAGCCGCTAAAGAAAAAAGTTTAAATATTACCTGTTCTGTTACGCCGTATCATTTGTTTTTTTGTGATGAGGATTTGCTGCATTATAACACAAATCTTAAAGTAAATCCGCCTTTGCGTAAAAGAGATGATATGCTTGCTTTGCGCAAGGCAGTTGAAGATGGATGGATCGATTGCATTAGTTCGCATCATCTGCCGCAAGCATGGGATGATAAAACCTGCGAATTTGAATATGCAAAACCAGGTATGATTGGTTTGCAAACTGCTTATGCTGCGGTGCAAACAGTTTTGCCGGCGTTGTCATCAGCACAAATTGCAAATCTTTTTTCCATTAATGCAAGAAATATATTTGGCTTAAATGAAGTAAAAATTGAAGAAGGAAAAACAGCAGAGCTTACTTTGTTCAACACAAATCAATTTATATTCACCAAAGAAAAAAATAAAAGTAAATCTCAAAATTCAGCTTTTATAAATGTTCCGTTGAAAGGAAATATTAACGGCATCGTTTCAAAAGGAAATTTAATTTTAAATAACTAAAAAAAATTTTATGGAAACCAAAGTAACTACACCGGTAATTAAAGGCGTCATCATTACACTTATATTAATTGTATTTGGGTTGATAATATATTTTACAAATCAAACACAAAACCAGGCGCTCGGTTCTGTTCAATATTTAATTTTTCTTGCAGGCATAATTTGGGCTTGCATAAGTTATTCAAAGCAAATGAATGCCAATGTAACTTTTGGAAATTTGTTTGCACACGGCTTTAAAACTACAGCGGTTGTTACTGTTCTGATTTTAATTTATTCGATTATTGCGTTAAAATTTTTATTCCCTGATATTGTTGATAAAAGTATTGAAACAAGCAGGCAAAAAATGGAGCAATCCGGTAAGCTTTCAGATAACCAGATCGATCAGCAGTTATCGATGATCAAAGACCATTTTACACTTTTTGCAGCAGCAGGTATTATTATATTTTTTGCTGTTGTGGGTGCCATCAGCTCGTTAATCGGCGCAGCCGTTGCAAAGAAAAAACCGCAGGATCCTTTCGGCAATCAAGTAGTATAATTATGGATGTATCAATAGTTATTCCTTTATATAACGAAGAAGAATCATTGCCTGAATTATGCGATTGGATTGTGCGTGTGGTAAACGAAAATAATTTTTCTTACGAAATAATTATGGTTGATGATGGCAGCACCGATGATAGCTGGAATGTGATTGAAAACATCAGCGAAAAAAATTCTAATATAAAAGGCATAAAGTTTCAGCGCAATTATGGAAAATCTGCTGCGCTGAATGAAGGCTTTAAAGCAGCGCAAGGCGATGTTGTGATAACGATGGATGCAGATATGCAGGATTCGCCTGATGAAATTCCTGCATTGCGCCGGATGATTGTTGATGATAAATTTGATTTGGTTAGCGGCTGGAAAAAAAAGCGATTTGATAATAAGCTCACTAAAAATTTGCCTTCAAAAATTTTTAATGCAGCCGCAAGAAAAATATCGCACATCAAACTTCATGATTTTAATTGCGGGCTTAAAGCATACAGAAAAAAAGTTGTAAAAAGCATTGAAATTTATGGCGAGATGCACCGCAATATTCCAGTGCTTGCCCGGTGGGCCGGCTTTAGAAAAATTGGTGAAAAAGTAGTGGAGCACCGCCCGAGAAAATATGGTGTAACCAAGTTTGGATGGGAAAGATTTATCAACGGTTTTCTCGATCTTTCAACATTAACTTTTGTTGGCCGTTTCAGCAAAAGGCCAATGCATTTTTTTGGTTTGTATGGAACTATTTTTTTTGTGTTTGGCTTATGCAGCAGTTTGTATTTAATTATTGCAAAATTTATAAATGCAGATTATGGTTTAACCAACAAACCGCTGTTTTATATTGCACTTGCGGTTATGATAATTGGTATGCAGTTATTTCTTACGGGTTTTATTGCAGAACTTGTTGTGCGTAATGCCGCAGACCGAAATAATTATCTTATTGAAAAAAAAATCGGAATTAATTAACTTTGAAGTATGGCAAAAATTATAAAAATATCAGAGTTGCCTAAAGCAAAAAAACTTTCTCCAAAAATGAAAAGAATAAGAGAAAAGTTACTGAATGGTCCGACTATGACGCCTGAACAAATTAAAGAATATGAAAAAGCTGATAAGTGGATGAGAGGATGGAAAATTTAATTTGTTTGGACTCTTCAGTATTAATTGATTTTTTCAGAAAGAAAAAATCATCCAACACACTTTTTATAAAATTAATTCAATTAAACTTTTCAGGTTTTTATATCCCGGTAACAGTTGAATTTGAAATATTTTATGGAGCCAATGAACTCCAATTAAATTTCTGGAATAATTTGTTTAGCGACTTTATTGTTTTACCGTTAACGCGGCAGATTAATTCAATTGCTATTGAAATAGCAAAAGATTTAAGAAAAAGAAATAAATCCATCGAATATAAAGATTTGGTTATTGCTGCAACATCAATATCAACAAATTGTTCTTTAGCAACTTTAAACAAAAAACATTTTGATAATATTGAAGGACTGGATTTGATAACTCCTGATGATTTATGAAACAACAAAAAGTTATCATCATTGGTCCTGCATATCCGTTACGCGGCGGTCTTGCATCTTTTGATGAAAGATTAGCAAGCGAATTTCAATCGCAAAACTTCAATACAGTTATTTATACATTTTCACTTCAATATCCATCACTTCTTTTTCCGGGAACTTCACAATATTCAACTGAACCTGCGCCAAAAAATTTAAACATAAAAGCTTGTATTAATTCAATCAATCCATTTAACTGGATAAAAGTTGGCAACGAATTAAAAAAAGCAAAACCAGATATTATTGTTGTACGTTACTGGTTGCCGTTTATGGGCCCATGTTTGGGAACAATTTTAAGACGGGTAAAAAAAAATCATCACACAAAAATTATTTGCATTGCAGATAACGTGCTGCCGCATGAAAAAAGAATTGGCGATAAACGGTTCACTGCATATTTTTTAAAACCGGTTGATGCATTTATTACGATGAGCGAAAAAGTTTTAAACGATTTAAAATTGTTTACCAATAAACCTGCGCAAAAAATTGTGCATCCTTTATATGATAATTTTGGCGAACAAGTTTCGAAAACTGAAGCAAGAAAACATTTGGGATTGAATACTGATGATAAAATTATTTTGTTCTTTGGATTTATCAGAAAATATAAAGGGCTTGATATTTTACTCGAAGCAATGAATGTATTGAAAGGCCGGTCAACTGTCAACGGTCAACAGTCAACTGAAATAAAACTTCTTATTGCCGGTGAATTTTATGAAAGCAGGAAATTGTATGATGACATTATTGAAAAAAATCAGCTTCAATCAAACATAATTTTACGCACAAATTTTATTGCAGACAGTGAAGTGAAATATTATTTAAGCGCTGCAGATTTTGTTATTCAGCCATACCGGAATGCCACACAAAGCGGTGTTACGCCGCTCGCTTATTATTTTGAAAAGCCGATGCTTGTTACAAATGTGGGTGGTTTGCCATCTTTAGTGCCTGATGGAAAAGTCGGATTGGTTGCTGAGCCAAACGCTCAAGATATTGCAAAGAAAATTGTAGAATTGTATGATTTGGGTGAAGAATACTTTTTGCCTTTTCTTCGCGAAGAAAAAAAGAAATACAGCTGGAGTATATTGGTTGAAACAATTACTCGGCTTGCGAGCTGTACGTAATGTTTTATTTTACGTACATTTGATAAAATTTTATAATGAAGACAAAGCTCACCTTAAATATAGATTCATCTGTAATAGAAAAAGCAAAGAAAAAGGCGTCAAACAAAAAATTAAGCTTATCTGCAATTGTAGAAGAATACCTGCAGCAGTTTTCCACTGCTTATAAGGGAAAAAGCTTCCAACGAAAAAAGAAAACAATTACGCAAAGAATTAAAGAAATAACACAACCTGTACAAATATCTGATAGTGATTTAAAAACAGCATGGCACAAGCATTTGGATGAGAAGTATGGCAAATAAATTATTTTTGGATACAAACATACTTATAGACTTTACATTAAGACGTGAATATGACCTGTCTGCAACTGATGCTTTATTTGAATTGGCAGAAGAAAAGAAAATAGATCTATTTGTTAGTGAAAGTGTAATTACAACTACTTTCTATTTTCTTCAAAAAGAAAAAATAAATAGTTTGAAAGTATTTAGGGAATTAAGCAGTTGCATTAATATAATACCTTTCAGAAAAGATATTTTGTTTTCTCAATTAGAACATTTTAAAGAAGTTGAAGACGGCATGCTATATTTCATGGCATCAAAGGCTAATCTTAATTTTTTTGTTACAAGAAATATTAAGCATTTTAAATTTCAGTTTCCTTCTTTGCCCGTTTTAACTCCCACTCAATTTTTAAATTTTTACAATTCCGGTAATGATCTATCGAAGCAGAGCTCCTTTGCGCATTGGTTTAGCTGGCGGCGGCACAGATGTTAGCCCGTACAGTGATGAATTTGGCGGTGCCATTTTAAATGCAACCATTTCGCATTATGCACATGCCGTTATTGAGCCAAATAACGAAGGAATAAAATTTCAGGCAATGGATAGAAAAGAAGAACAAATTCATTCCTGCAATGAAGTATTGCCGATAAACGGAACACTTGATTTACATAAAGGAGTGTTTAACCGCATTCAAAAAGATTTTGGAATTCCTAATAAAAATTTTTGTTTAACTACGTATGTTGATGCACCTGCAGGCAGCGGTTTAGGCACATCTTCAACATTAATGGTGGCAATAATTGGTGCATTTACAGAAATGCTTAAGCTGCCTTTGGGTGAATATGACATTGCACATTATGCTTATGAAATTGAACGTAAAGATCTGCAGCTCGCAGGAGGCAAACAAGATCAATACGCTGCAACATTTGGTGGCGTAAATTTTATGGAGTTTTATGAAGATGATAAAGTGATCGTAAATCCTTTACGCATTAGAAATGAATATTTACATGAGCTTGAAAATAATTTGGTTTTATACTTTACATCAACAAGCCGTGAGTCTGCAACCATCATTAAAGAACAACAAAAAAATGTGCTGCAAAAAAATGAAAAATCAATAGAAGCCATGCACCAGTTAAAAGAACAGGCACGCAGAATGAAAGAAGCATTGTTGCGGGGAAAGCTGAATGAGATTGGCGAAATACTTGACTTTGGTTTTCAGCAAAAAAGAATTATGGCGCATAATATTTCAAACAATTCAATTGAAGAAATTTATGAAGCCGCAAAAAAAGCCGGTGCAACGGGCGGCAAAATAAGCGGCGCCGGCGGCGGCGGTTTCATGACCTTTTATTGTCCATTAAATACACGTTATAAAGTAATGGAAACATTAAATAGTTTTGGCGGCCAGGTTAAGCCATATCAATTTACAAAACAAGGCTTAACAACATGGACAACACAGTAGTTAAAAGTTGACCATCGTCGTCAATTGAAAATTTTAAAACATGAGTGAACAAATAAAAAATATCATCAACGCATCAATCGTAACAAAACAACACATTTTAAATGATGACGAGTTTATAAAAAAAATTGAAAATGCAGTTGATATTATTGTTCATGCATTTCAGCAGGGCAATAAAGTTTTGTTTTGCGGAAACGGCGGCAGCGCAGCAGATGCGCAGCATTTGGCTGCAGAATTTTCAGGCCGTTTTTATAAAAACCGCAAAGCCTTGCCATCAGAAGCTTTGCATTGCAACACATCTTATTTAACGGCTGTTGCAAACGATTATAGTTACGATGTTATTTATGCACGTTTAATTGAAGGCCTCGGCAACGAAGGCGATGTGCTTATTGGTTTAAGCACTTCCGGCAATTCGCCAAACATTGTTAAAGCATTTGAAGTTGCCAAAGAAAAAAATGTTACAACTATTGGTTTCACCGGCGCAACCGGCGGCAAAATGAAAGATGTTAGCGATCATCTTTTTAATGTGCCTTCAACCGATACGCCGCGCATTCAGGAAAGCCATATTCTTATCGGTCATATCATTTGCCAGTTGGTAGAAGAAAATTTGTTTAAAGATTAAAATGATTTTTATGTTATCGGCTGCAAATCTTTTGGCATCGCCTGTTGTGTCACTCCCTTGTACGTTCAGTAATTCTGTTCAGCAATAATGCAAAAGCCTTCCATCATCATACTTGCCGGAGGTTTGGGCACAAGATTAAGAAGCGTTGTTTCTGATTTACCAAAATGCATGGCACCCGTAAATGGCAAACCATTTCTAAGTTATGTGATTGATTATTTTCAGCAACATGAAATCAATGATTTTATTTTTTCGCTTGGTTATAAGCATGAAAGAATTGAAGAATATTTAAACAATCAATATTCAGCAATCAATATTCAATACTCAATAGAAAAAGAGCAGTTAGGAACCGGCGGTGCTATAAAAAAAGCTTGTGCTTTAGTAAAAGATAAAAATGTTTTTATAACAAACGGCGATACTTTATTTAAAGTAAATATTTCATCATTACAAGATTTTCATGAACAAAAAAATGCTGATTGCACATTGGCTTTAAAACCCATGAAAAATTTTGATCGTTATGGCGTAATTGAATTGAATGAAGATGATTCAATTAAAAGTTTCAACGAAAAAAAATATTACAAACAAGGGTTGATCAATGGTGGTTTATATATGCTGAATGTTGAATCGTTTTCACAAAAACCTTTTCCTGAAAAGTTTTCTTTTGAAACTGCTTATTTAGAAAAATATCATCATCAACATAAAATGTTTGGCTTAATGCAAGACGAATATTTTATTGACATTGGCATTCCTGAAGATTATGAAAGAGCGCAAAGCGAGTTGTAAATGTAAGTTAATTTAGTTTCTGAATTCCATCGGAATTAAATCTTTGTAGCAATATAGAAATTAATAATTTAACCGGCTCCGGCGGATCCGCATCTTTATGTTAGATTATAAAAATATTGATACTTCCTGGACGCTCTTTCTCGACCGCGATGGTGTTATCAACGTTGAAAAAAAAGATGCTTATGTTTTAAACGCTTCTGAATTTATTTTTTTAAACGGTGTTCAGCACGCAATAAAAATACTTTCCAAAATTTTTGGGTTGATGTTAATTGCATCCAATCAACGCGGCGTTGCAAAGCAATTAATGTCTTTAGAAGATCTGCACGATGTTCATGCATATATGCTGGAAGAAATCAACAAACACAACGGCCGCATTGATAAAATATATTTTTGTACTGATTTAAATAATGAAAGCCCAAACCGCAAACCCAACACCGGCATGGCTTTGCAGGCACAAAAAGATTTTGCTGAAATCGATTTTTCAAAAAGCATTATGGTTGGCAACAAATTAAGTGATATGCAGTTTGCACGCAATGCAGGCATGTATTCGGTATTTATTTCTTCAACAAATCCTGAAATTCTTTTTCCGCATACATTAATTGATGCAAGATTTAATTCGCTGTTAGAATTTGCCAACGCCATATCATTAATAAAAAATTAAAAATTTCATTTGCATATAATAATACGTTCAAACTGCGTTTTGAAATTATATTTTCGTGCAAGCATGTTGCGTTATCTTTTCTTAATTTTTATAATTGTTTCTGCATCGGCAAAAGCCCAGCTTACTGCGGATAATTTTAAATTACTGAAATCGCAGGAAGACAGTCTTGCCTATTACAGCCATCAAATGATCTTTGATTCGTTTGCAGAAAACCGTTTTCATTACGACAGCGTTTTTATACGCAAACTTGTTCAATCTTTAAAAACGCCTTATTCATTTCAATATCCTTACGATTCTGTTGTAACCGTTTCTCATTTGTATGCGCCAGACAGTTCATTCAGAATTTTTACATGGCAAATTCAGCGTGATGAAAGTTATTATCACCAGGAAGGTGCCATTCAAATAAAAACAAAAGATGGCTCGCTAAAATTATTTCCTTTGTTTGATGTATCAGATTATACCAGTGCGCCAACCGATTCCATTCGCACAAATAAAAATTGGATCGGCGCCATTTATTATAACATCATTTTAAAAGAATATAAAGGCAAAAAATATTATACGCTTTTTGGTTATGATGATAATGATATGAGCAGTACGCGCAAGTGGCTTGAAGTATTAACGTTTAATGCAAACGGCCAGCCTGTTTTTGGCGGTAATTATTTTGATTATAAAGATGATGAATTAAAAGCGCCGCAACCGGTTGATCGTTTTTTGCTGGAATATGAAAAAGATGCACGGGCAAGAATGGTGTACGATTCTGATTTGAATGTGATTGTGTTTGATCATTTAATAAGCGAAAGCAATGAGCCGCAAAAAAAATATACTTTAATACCTGATGGAGATTATGAAGGTTTTAAATGGCAAAACGGTAAGTGGGAACACGTTGATAAATTATTTAACCAGGCGTTAAAAGATGGGCAGGCGCCGTTGCCTCAGCCTTTGTTTAATCAGCAAAACCCCAGCAGCATTAAGCCTGATAATAATTAATTTCTTTCTCCAAAAATCAAGCTTCCAACACGAACCATGTTGCTGCCTTCTTCAATTGCAATTTTATAATCTGCCGTCATGCCCATGGATAGAGTTGACAGTTGAGAGTTGACAGTTGACAGTTTAACCTGAAGTGATTTTAAATACTGAAACTCTTTTCTAATTCGGTTTTCATCATTTGTAAAACTTGCCATTCCCATTAAACCCGCAATATTCACATTCTTCATTTTCAAATCTTCAAATTCGCTAATTATCAAATTAAGTTCTTCTTCATTCAAACCAAATTTTGTTTCTTCCTGCGCAATATGAATTTGTAATAAACAACTTGTAACCTTATTTATTTTTTCTGATTGTTTATTAATTTCTTTCAGCAATTTTAAACTATCAACACCATGAATTAAATGCACAAACGAAATAATATTTTTTACTTTGTTTGTTTGCAAATGACCAATAAAATGCCAGCGAATATCTTTTGGTAACTGCGCTTCTTTTTCAATTAATTCCTGCACATAATTTTCACCAAAATCTTTTTGTTCAAGATTATACAATGCAAGAATATCTTCAACCGGTTTTGTTTTGCTTACTGCAACAAGCGTTATATTTTTTTGTTTGCATTCTGCTGCAAGTTGTTTATACGCTTCAATATTCATTTTAATTTGATGAGCTTTTATAATTCAATTTTCACGCCGCCAAAATAATTTCTTTTTGGTGCCGGATTAAAATATCTTCCGCCAGCAGCGTTCAGATCATTTCCTAAACTATATGTTTCGTTTAAAAGATTATCAACGCCGAAATAAAAATCAACAAGCGTTTTATTCAACTGTTTTTTATAACCCATCTTCATTTGAACTAACGTATAACTATCAGCGTAAACATTATTTGCATCTGTAAGCGGAATAGAAGAAGTATAATTAAAATTCGTGTTTAAATAAATTCCTGGTTTTGTGTTTACATCAAGCGTTGTAACGTTCACATATTTTGGAACGCCTGTTAAATGATTGCCTGAATAATTTTTTGTTCCTGAAATATAATTGTTGAATTTGTATGGCTGATAAGAAAAACTGTTGCCAATTGTAAGTGTTTTTATAAATTGATGATTGTTGTGAATAAGATATGCATGTAACCAAACTTCAATGCCGGTTTGTTTTGTACCGCCTGCATTTACAAAATAACCTGCGCCGGTGCTATCTGTTTGCTGCACAATTGCATGTTTTAAATTGAATGAATAAACCGATGCATCAAACTGAAAACGGTTTTTAATTGCACTGCCTTTTAAACCGCCTTCAATGTTCCAGCCGTATTCTGGCTGAAGATTATAAAATTGATTTGTTGAAGGGCGAACTTCAGCTAAAGTTGGCGGCGAAAATCCTTTTGAAAGAATTGCATACAATGAAACAGTTTTATTAATTGTGTATAATACGCTTAATCTTGGCGCAGTTAAAATATTTGTGTTTTGATGCTGCCAGTAATTATAAACAGAGTCAGAAACCCTGTTATATTTTAATAACTGTTGGTTTGCGCTTATACCTGCCTGCACAAGCAGATTATTAAATTGTATATTAAGCTGTGTAAATAAAAAATATTGAGTTACATGCACCCAATCATCGTATTGCAGGTTGCCCGGTTTGCCGCCATTATTATCGTAATCTATAATTTTAGAAACGTTTTGCTGCCATTCTGCGCCGGTTAACCATTTAAATTTTGATGCGTTCATTTCAAACACAGTTCTTGCGCCATAATTTAATTCGTTGCGGTGCTCATACACTGTTATAACCGGGTTTATAAAATCTGTGTGATTGATGGTGGCAGATGTTGTATTGCTCCAGTTTTTATTAAATGCAGAATGCAGGCTAAAACCGGCAAAGCCAGTTTTATTTATCACGCTTGTATTTTGTTCAACTGCGCCAGGTATTGTTGCTGTTGGTAATCTTGCAAGCGTTGGCAAAGAATCCATTTGCTGTTTGGTTAATCCGCCGGGCGTTCCATAACGCAAATTGGTATAAAATAATAATGCAGATAATTGTTCTTTATTGCTGATGTTCCAGTTTAAATTTCCTTGTATTGCATCTTTTTTTAAAGCACTTTGCCGGCGATAGCCGCTGCTTTGCAAATGACTTTGCTGTAAACTGAAAGCAATATTTTTTGATTGATGATTGAACGTTAATTGTTCATTCAGCAAATTATAAGAACCGGTTTCAATGTTTGCGCTGAAATTATTTTTTTGATTAATAAATGGATTGCTTTTTAATAAAACTGCGCCGCCGGTGTTTGCGCCATACATGCTGCTTGCCGGGCCTTTAATAACTTCTATTGATGAAAGCTGGCTAACATCAACAAGATTTAAATATGTGTTGCCACCGGCATCTGTAAGCGGAATATCATTCCAGTAAATTTTTATATTTCGAATGCCAAAAGGTGAACGCAATAAACTACCGCGAATAGATAAACGATAACTGCCCGGGCTTCGTTCTTCCATTCTTACACCGGCAATGGTGTTTAAAACGGGCACGAGTGTTTTAATATCAAATCGCTGCAATTGATAATTATTGATCAGCGCTACTGCAACAGGTGCATCTTTCCAGGTGGCGGCGCCGCCAAATGCGGTTACAGTTACGGGTTCAAGAATTGATGTGTCGGTAAATTTTTTTGTTGAATCAGTTTGGGCTAAGAGATTGAAGGAGATAAAAAAGAAAAAGAGGAAAAATAATGTTGCTCTTAATTTATTGTGAGAGTGTTTAGAATTTGATACCGAAGATGCCATAAAAATATACAGCAGAAGTGTTGCGACGCAAGGAACGATGCCATATAAAACTATAGCTGGTATCATAAAATTGTCCATTGTCAACAGACGATAGACCATAGTAGAAATGCTGTTGACGGCGGACTATGGACTATCGACCAATTACTTCTTCATATACATCACTTCTTTCACCAACTTAACTGTTCTTGGAATATCGGGAAGATATGCGGCAACAAGATTAGGTGCATAATGCATCGGCGCATCGGCGCTGGTAATGCGGCGAATAGGTGCATCGAAATAATCAAAACCTTCTTTTTGTATGCGATAAGCAATCTCGCTGGCAACGCCGCACATAGGCCATTCTTCTTCAACAATTACGAAACGGTTTGTTTTTTTTACACTTTCTAAAATAGTCATCCAGTCAAGCGGGCGGATGGTGCGCAGATCAATTACTTCAGCGTTTACATTTTCTTTTTCCAGTTCTGCAGCGGCGCCTAAAGCAACTTTCATCATTTTATTAAATGAAACGATGGTTACATCGCTGCCTTGTTTTTTTACATCTGCTTTGCCCAATTCAATATAATATTCTTCTTCGGGCACTTCGCTTTTATCGCCATACATCACTTCACTTTCCATAAACATTACAGGGTCTTCTTCATAACGAATAGCTTGTTTCAATAAACCTTTTGCATCATAACCATTGGAAACAGAAACCACTTTTAAACCCGGAATATTTGCATAAATATTTTCAAACGCAGTGGAGTGTTGCGCGCCTAATTGGCCGGCACTTCCGTCAGGCCCGCGAAAAACAATGGGACAACCAATTTGGCCGCCGCTCATCGCAAGCATTTTAGAAGCTGTATTTAAAATTTGGTCTAATGCAAGCACGGCAAAATTCCATGTCATAATTCAACAATAGGGCGCAAACCATTTTGCGCAGCGCCAACGCCAATGCCGGTAAAACCCAATTCAGAAATCGGCGTATCAATTACGCGTTTCGGACCAAATTCGGCCAGCATTCCCTGGCTCACTTTATAAGCACCGTTGTATTCAGCAACTTCTTCACCCATTAAAAACACACGGTCATCGCGTCTCATTTCTTCGCTCATGGCTTCGCGTAAAGCTTCACGAAATGCAATTTGTCGCATAATAAATTTTTAGCGCGGCAAAAATAATGTTTAAAAAGGTTTCATCAGTTTCAAAGTTTCAATAGTTTAAATGTTAATGCGAATGCAGTAATTTTATGCGATGCTATTACAATTAGAAGAAGCAAACTCTAATGCGTTAAATAAATTGCTTGCTTTTGCTAAAGAAAATCATCTTAAATTATCATTGATAGATGAAGATGAAAACAATTATATATTACCTGGTAAACCGCTTACAAATCAGCAACTGCAGCAACTGATAAAAAAGGGCCGCAATAGCGGAATTATTTCAATGGTTAAGCCGCTTTGAAGTTTCATTGTTTCAAAGTTTCATTGTTTCAATGTTCAAATAGAACCGCTTACATTTGCGCTGTTTAAAATTCTAACATGCTTTCTTATCAAACTATAAAAAAAATATGTGCTTTTATTGTGTTGGTTTTATGTATGAAAAATACTGAAGCACAAAAAAGCGATTCTTTAATTTATCCTGATGAAAAACATTTTAAAAATATTCAACAGTTAACTTTTAACGGCGATAATGCTGAAGCTTACTGGAGCTTTGATGACAAACAAATTATTTTTCAGCGCAAGAATGAAAAGGAAGGAGTTATGTGCGATAGAATGTTTATTGGTAAAATTCCGCAACATGGCGAACTTTTTCAGTTCAAACAATTAAGTAATGGTAAGGGCAGAAATACCTGCGGTTATTTTTTGCCTGATGGAAAGCATGTTATTTATGCCTCAACATTTTTAGGCGGTGATAGTTGCCCACCGGTTCCTGATCGCTCAAAATATAATAACCGTTATCTCTGGCCGATCTATGATACTTATGATATTTTTTTAGCGGATACTTCAGGCAAAATAATTAAACAGCTCACCAAAACAAAAGGTTATGATGCAGAAGGAACTTTATCGCCAGATGGAAAAAAAATGATATTTACTTCAACACGCAATGGCGATTTGGATTTATATGTGATGGATTTGCAAACAGAAAAAGTTACACAAATAACGCATGAGCTGGGTTATGATGGCGGCGCATGGTTTAGCCCTGATGGAAAAAAAATTGTTTGGCGTGCAAGCCGGCCAAAAACTGCTGAAGAAATTGCAGATTATAAAGATCTTTTAAGTAAAGGATTAGTTGCGCCAACACAAATGGAAGTTTTTATTGCTAATGCTGATGGCAGCAATGCAAAACAAATAACGCATTTGGGCCAGGCAAATTGGGCGCCCAACTTTACGCCTGATGGAAAGCACATAATTTTTTGCAGCAATTATGAATATGCGCATGGCTTTCCTTTCAACATGTATTTAATTAATTTGGATGGAAGCGGGCTTGAAAAAGTTTCGCACAGCAAAGGTTTTGATGCATTTCCAATGTTTAGTTATGATGGAAAAAAGATCATGTTTTCATCAAACAGAAACAGCGGCGGCAGTTACGATATAAATTTATTTATGGCAGATTGGATTGAATAAGTTCTGAATTCTATGTTTTAAGTTCTGACAATTCACTAATTCACCACTTTGTTTACTTTTGATGCAATCAACAATCTATAATCATGTACACATTTTTTCTTGGCTTACATAATTTATTGCGCTGGATAATATTGTTGTTACTTGTTGTAAATCTTGTAAGGCACTTTGCAGCCATTAACCGGCCTTTTGCAATTATTGATAAAAAGCTGGGTTTGTGGTTAATGATTTTTGCGCACATACAATTATTAATTGGTTTGTATGAATGGTTTGCAGGTGCATGGGGCCTTCAAAATATAAGAAATAACGGAATGGCACAGGTGATGCAAAACAACGGAGAACGTTTTTTTGCAGTTGAACATAGCGTGGGTATGATTATAGCCATTGTTTTAATTACCATTGCAAGAAGTGTTTTTCGCAAAAATATTTCTGATGTAAAAAAACATCGCCGGTGTATTATTTTATATACGCTTGCCTTAATAATAATACTCGCAATGATTCCGTGGCCGGGCAGAGAAGCAATAGGAAGAAGTTTAATACCAAAGTTTTAAAGATGTTATTTAGCATTCTCCAAATAATTTAGCGTTCAATATTTTTTGATTAAGCAATGATGTTATTGCAATATTTTTTTGGTAACTATTTATTTATTGAATGAGTTAAAAAGTTACATCGTTTAAACAAATTCACATACATATTTTGAGGTAATAGTTTTTATCGGCATATTTGCACCCGAAAAAGTAACCGATAGAATGGATATATCGCCCGAGAATTGCGTAAAGTTTATCACTATTCTCTTCGTAATTAACAAATTGATTACATACTTACCTGTTTTTACTAAGTTCCCCCCAACTGGTAATAAATCTTCTTACATTTTTATGTGTGTATAAATGCATTGAGGTAATTTATTATTTCAACAGTAGAGTATGGTAATTAAAAAAATGTTGTTACGCGGCCAGTGGTATTACTGTGATTGAGATGGCGAAGCTATAATAGTGTTAATTAGTTTTTATGAAAGAAATTGAAAATTATTACAACAGTATAAAAAATCAAAAAATAATTACTATAATAGGATTAGGTTATGTAGGCTTGCCATTGGCAGTTGAGTTTTCAAAAAAGTATGCTGTTACAGGCTTTGATATTAATAAAAATCGTGTAAATGAATTAAAAAAAGGCAATGATATTACTTTAGAAATAAATAAAAATGATCTGCTTTCTGTTTTAAAAAACGATAACAGTGAAATAAATGGATTGTTTGTAACAGATGATTCAAATGAAATCTTATCATCCAATATTTATATCATAACAGTACCTACTCCTATTGATAAACACAGAAGGCCTGACCTTACCCCACTATATAAAGCCAGTGAAACTGCTGGCAAAGCTTTAAAAAAACACGATATTGTAATATATGAATCAACTGTTTATCCTGGCGCAACAGAAGATGAATGTGTTTCTGTGTTAGAAAAGGTTTCAGGTTTAAAATTTAATAAAGACTTTTATGTTGGTTATTCGCCTGAAAGAATAAACCCCGGAGACAAGGAACATACAGTTTCAAACATTAAAAAAATCACTTCCGGATCTACTGCAGAATCAGCAAAAATTATTGATGCTTTGTACAATAGTATAATTACAGCAGGTACATATTCTGCTCCATCAATTAAAGTAGCTGAGGCGGCTAAAGTGATAGAAAATGCACAACGTGATATTAATATTGCTTTTGTAAATGAACTGGCAAAAATTTTTAATAAACTTGATATTGATACACATGAAGTATTAGAAGCTGCTGCCACCAAATGGAATTTTTTACCTTTTAAACCCGGGCTTGTAGGCGGCCATTGCATAGGTGTTGATCCTTATTATCTTGCACAAAAAGCACAAGAAGTAGGTTATCACCCCGAAATTATACTTGCCGGAAGACGGCTAAATGATGGCATGGGCGCATACGTTGCAGATGAAGTGGTAAAACAAATGCTAAGAAAAGGCATACAGGTAAATGAAAGTGAGATGTTGATATTGGGATTTACTTTTAAAGAAAATTGCCCTGATGTACGTAACAGCCGCGTAATTGATATAGTTAAACGTTTAGAAGAATATCATGCAAAAGTATGTATTCATGATCCGTGGGCAGACCCTGAAGAGGTAAAAAAGGAATATGATATCGCTTGTCAGAAAAAAGAATTTAAAGGTCAAAAATTTGATGCTATTATTCTTGCGGTATCGCATAATGAATTTAAAACTTTAAACATAAATCGATTGCGAAAAGATAAGGCAGTTGTATATGATGTAAAATCAGTTTTAAAAAAGAACATAATTGATGGCAGATTATAATACAACAAAATTGTACAATACACCTTATCACGGCAACATCAAGTTATCTGAATATTCATTTCTAATTACTGGTGGAGCGGGTTTTATAGGTTCGAATCTGGCAGAATATTTATTAAAATATAATGCCGGAAAAGTTAGAGTATTAGATAATTTTAGTACAGGCTTAAAAAGCAATATTGAACCCTTTTTAAGCCATCCTTTTTTTGAAATGATTGAAGGAGATATTCGTGATTATGATACCTGCAAAAAAGCTTTAGATGGAATCGATTTCCTATCGCACCAGGCCGCATTAGGCTCAGTGCCCAGATCTATTAATGATCCAGTTACCACTAACGAGGTAAATGTAGATGGGTTTTTAAAAATGCTTGTTGCTGGTAAAGAGGCTGGTATAAAACGCATGGTTTATGCTTCAAGTTCCAGCATTTATGGAAATCATCCTTCTTTGCCGAAAAAAGAAGAAAATATTGGTGAGCCTCTATCGCCTTATGCTGTTACAAAAAATGTAAATGAAATGTATGCCGGTGTGTTTTCAAAAGTTTATAATTTTCATACTATCGGCTTACGGTATTTTAATGTGTTTGGGCCAAAGCAAAATCCTGCGGGCCCTTATGCGGCAGTAATTCCCTTGTTTATGCAGGCTGCTTTAAACCATGAGCAACCTTTTATTTATGGAGATGGTGAAACCAGCCGCGATTTTACGTTTATAGAAAATGTGGTGCAGGCGAATATAAAAGCAATGTTTGCAACAGAAATTCAAAAAGAAGAAATTATTAATATTGCATTTGGTGAAAGCATAACCTTAAATCAAGTATGGCAAAAAATTTGCGAAATAGCCGATCTGAATTTAAAGCCTGAATATAAACAAGAACGTAAAGGTGATGTAAAACATAGTTTAGCTAATATTACCAAAGCAAAAAAACTTATTCAATATAATCCACTTTTTTCGTCAGCAGATGGTTTGGAGTTAACTTTTTATTGGTACAAACAAAAAACGATTAATGGTTTTCATGAGCTGTCAAAATAGCGCAATCATTTAATTTATAAACTTTAAAACAAAAGTTTTTCTTAACATGGCACAGTTAAAAAGCATTTTTATTTTTTTGTACAAACGTTTTAAAATAAACAAAGGAGCTAACCCTATATACAATGGATAATCTTTCACAAAATGGTTTGCCCGCTATTATAGATAGCGAAAATGGATTTGATTTTAAAAAGGTTTTATATTCGTTTTTAGGGCATTGGCAATGGTTTGTAATATCTGTAATTATCACGGTTTTATTGGCGTTTATTTTTTTACGCTATACAACGCCCGTATATAATATCAACTCAAAAATTTTAATAACAGAAGATAAAGGCTCTTCCTCGTCAAGCCCCCAGGATTTGTTGAGTGCACTCAATCTTTTTAACCCTCAAAATAATGTTGACAATGAAAAGGAAGTTTTGCAAACGCATTTTATTGTGCAAAAAGTTGTTGATGCTTTACAATTAAATGTTAGATATTTTTCTGTGGGTAATATTAAATCTACTGAGTTATATGTATCAAGACCTTTTACAATCAAATTGCTTTATTTACGCGATAGTATTAAAGCACAACAATTTAATATTAAATTTTCTAAAGATGGGCTTGGTTATGTTATTAAACAAAATAAGTTTAGCCGAAAGTATGGATTAAATGATACAGTAAAAAATAATGATTTAGCCTTTATTGTGTTGCCTAACAACATTAAAAATCATGCAAATGACGACTATGAAATTAAAATTAATACGCCTGATGCTACCACAGAAAGTTATTTAAAAGCCTTAACTTTTAATATTAGTGATAAACAAGCAAGTGTAATACAAATAACACTTCAAGAAACCGTACCAAAAAAAGGAGAAGATGTTTTAAATAAGCTTTACGAGGTATATACTGAAGTTAATAAAGATGATAAAGATAAAACTGCAGACAGCACTATAAGCTTTATTAACAACAGGCTTTCAATAGTTTCCTCAGAATTAACTAATGCTGATAAAAATGTTGAACAGTTTAAAATCGCAAATAAATTATCTACTGATATTCAAGATCAATCAAAACTAGTATTAAATAATGCAAATAACATTCAGCAACAATTAACTAACCAGGATGTACAACTAAGTGTTGTACAATCAATTGAAGATCATTTAAACAATGATGAGGGAAAGATAGTGCCAAATGCAGGAGTAATTCAAGACCCAACTTATATTTCTACTGTACAGGAATTTAACGCGTTGGTTTTAGAAAGAGATCGCCAGTTGCAAACAACCAAGGCAGACAATCCATTAATTAAAAGCTTAAATAATCAAATAGAAGGGCTAAAACAAAATTTGCTAATAAGTCTTAAAAATATAAAAAGACAAATGCAAATTTCACGAGATGAACTACAAAGAAAAAACGACTTAGTTCTGGGCCAATTAAATTCAGGTCCTACCATTGAACGTGCATATTTAGATATTTCTCGCCAGCAGGATGTGAAACAACAATTGTATTTATTCTTGCTTCAAAAAAGAGAAGAAACTTCAATATCCAAATCGGGAACGCTTTCAAATTCAAGATTAATTGAACCGGCAAAAAGCGAAACACTACCTTATTCGCCAAATAAACCTTTAATTTATTTGGCAGCCTTTTTTGCAGGTATTATTTTACCTGCGGGGTTTCTTTATTTTAAAAATTTAATGAATAACACAGTTGAAGGTGGTGAAGATATTACCAAGGCAACAAACGCTCCTGTAATAGGTGAAGTAGGTCATAATAAAACAAACAAAACTGTAGTGGTAGAGCAAAATTCACGCACTCCTTTGGCAGAGCAATTTAGGGCAATTCGCACTAATCTTCAGTTCTTATTAAAAGGTAAAGAGCAGCAAATTATAATGATTACCTCAAGCTCCAGCGGAGAAGGCAAATCATTTTTAACTATAAATCTTGGCTCTGCTTTAGCAATTTCAAACAAAAAAACAGTTATAGTAGAATTAGATCTAAGAAAACCAAAAATTTCAAAAGAATTAGGCATTTCTAATGAAAGAGGCTTTACAGATTACATGATATCTAAACTTACAAAAGAAGAAATAATAAAGCAAACACAGGTGCATCCCAATCTGTTTCTTGTAAGCTCAGGCACAATTCCTCCCAACCCTGCAGAATTGTTATTAAGCAAGGAAATTCTTCCTTTATTTGAATGGTTAAAAACAAAATTTGATTACATAATTCTGGATACTCCGCCGGCAGGTGTAGTTATTGATGCTGTTTTAATTGGCAAGCATGCAGACGCATCTATATATGTAGTTAGGCAAGGGTACACATTAAAAGATCAATTAAAATTAATTGACAATTTTAAGAAAAACGAAAAAATTCCTAATGTTTCTGTTTTATTGAATGACGTGAGATTAGACGACAGATATGGTTATAAATATGGATATAGTTATGGCTATAGTTATGGATATTATTCAGATTACTACTTAGATGATAAGCCTAAAAAGAAATTTTTTAAAAGAAATAATAAAGCTTAACGAATTATCTGCAAAGAGTTAAACTAAGTTCTAATTAAATTGTATGAGAAATCATCTTTTCCTGAAATTAAACTGTATCAGTATTTCCATTATCGCTTTTGTGGTTTTTCTGTTTCCATCATGCGTTGATACCAAACACGTTACCTACTTTCAGGATTTAAAGGATACTTCTAAAATTGATACTCAAATAATAAAGGAAAGCTATGAAGTAAAAATTCAATCAGATGATGTTTTAGGAATTAGCGTAAACAGCGTAAATCCACAAGCTTCAGCAATATTTAATATGGTAAATAATACTTCGCAGCTAACACCGGCACCTTACAATTCGGGTACAATACCAAGTACAGGTTCAACTAATTATAGTGAAGTTATTAATGGTTACCTTGTTAACAAACAGGGATTTATTAATTTTCCTGTTCTTGGAAATTTGAAAGTAGTAGGGCTAACTACTTCGCAAGTAAAAGATACTTTGTTAACAAGGCTAACTAAGTACCTTGAAACGCCAATTATAAATGTGAGGTTATTAAATTATAAAGTAACTGTTCTTGGAGAAGTTTCGCACCCGGCAGTATATTCTATTTCCAGCGAGCGAATTTCTGTTATTGATGCAATTGGCATGGCCGGAGATTTAACTATTTACGGAAAACGTGAAAACGTATTATTAATTAGGGAAGAAGATGGTAAAAGAACCTTTATAAGGTTAGATTTAAATTCATCTAACTTATTTCAATCACCCTATTACTATTTAAAGCAAAATGATATTGTATATGTAGAACCAAGTAAAGCTAAAGTGCAAACGTTGCAGGGAAATACATTTAGAACGGTTGCATTGGTTACTTCGGTAGTAAGTGTTTTTGTTTTAATTCTTATTAGAATTTCAGCTTTAAAGTGATATAAAAAATGAAACAAACCTTAAAGAAAATTTTAAAATTTTTTGGCGTATTTTCTTTTATTAAAAAGTTTACTTCATCTGAAGTAAATTTTAACCAGCCTGTTGAAAAAGTTTTTTCTGATATATACAAAACCAAATATTGGAATTCAAAAGAATCAGTTTCAGGAACAGGATCAACTTTGGCAAGAACAAAAAAAATGAGAGAAGACCTGCAATTCGTAATTGAAAAATACAATATAAAAGCTTTATTGGATATTCCTTGCGGAGATTTTAACTGGATGAAAGAAGTAATTTCTAAAGAAAGTAATTTAAAATATTCAGGTTGTGATATTGTTGCTGAATTAATAAATGAAAACGAAAAAAAATATGCAACAAATAATATTAAGTTTGAAGTAAAAAACTTAATATCAGATCCAATTGAAAAGTTTGATTTAATTTTTTGCCGCGATTGTTTAGTTCATTTTTCTGATGCTGATATTTTTAATTCACTCAAAAACATAAAAAGAAGTAATTCAACTTATTTTTTAGTTACATCTTTTTTAGACGTTCCGGAGAACTATAACATCACAACAGGGCAGTGGCATCCTATAGATTTAAGAAAGCATCCTTTCAATTTAGATAAACCAATAGAAATTTTTATAGAAGAAAATTCTGAGAAAAATAGAAAAAAGGCTTTAATGCTTTATAAAATTGAAGATTTTTTGAATTTTTAATTCTTAAGATTTTAATTAAAAAATTAAAGCTATGATTGTATTTAACAATAGAAGTACCAGGTTCTATAGCATGCTTTTAAAATTTTTGAATTTAAAAAGCAGCGCTAAGCAAATTTTTATAGCCAAAAATTCTGCAATCAGTTCTAACACAATCATAAATTATGGTACAAGAATTAATGGTAAGATTATTATTAAAGGCCAGGGTAAATGCAATATTGGTAAATTTTGTGCAATTGGTGATGATGTAAGAATAATAACAACAAATCATAGTATAAAATTAATGAACCTGCAATACTCATTACAACGCAAATTGGGTTTAAAAAACATTATTGATGATAAAAGGGATGTAAATATTGGAAATAATGTTTGGATCGGTGATTCTGTAATTATTCTTCCTGGTGTTTCAATTGGCAATGGTGCAGTATTAGGTGCAGGAACATTAATAACAAAATCAGTTCCCGCTTATGCTATTGTTGGAGGTGTTCCAGGTAAAATCATTAAATATCGTTTTGATGAAGCAAAAATTCAGGCAATAGAAAATTTACAATGGTGGAATTGGCCTTTTAATAAAATGAAAGAAAACATACAATATTTTACAGAAGTACAATTTTAGTGAAAATACATAAGGTTTTTAACAGCCAAAATATTAAGATATCTGCAGTTGGTAGTTTAGGAATAAAATTTTTTTCTGCACTTTTTGCCTTTTTAAGTGGTATTCTTTTGGCAAGAGCACTCGGATTACAAAACTATGGAATATACGTGCTTGCCTTTACTACAATTACCCTGCTTTCTGTACCAACATCTCTTGGTTTACCAAATTTAATTACAAGATATATTTCAAAATATCAGGTACAAGAAAATTACAGCGCAATTAAAGGAATTTTAATTCGGTGTAATCAATTCACATTAATTTCTTATGCAATTATTTTAATATGCGCGGCAATAAGCTATTTTTTTTGGTGGAAAAATTTTGGAACCAATTTATGCAATACAACATGGATTGGTTTTATATTATTACTGTTCATGGCTTTGGGGTCAATTAAAGCCGCAGCGTTACGAGGATTGCATTTTGTTATTTTAGGACAATTGCCGGATACCCTTTTACGCAATTTTTTATTATGTGTTGGTATAGGTATTTATTTTGTTTTTAAAATAAAGTTATCTCCATTTACAGCAATGCTGATATATAGTATTTCTGCTTTATTATCTTACTTGGTGGCACATTTTTTTTTACAGAAAAAACTATTAAATAATTTAAAAGAAGTAAAGCCCGAATATCATAACAGAGAATGGTTTATGCAATCAATTCCCTTTTCGGTTAACAGCGGTGTGCAAATAGTAAGAAGCAAATTAGTTACTTATGTGTTGGTTGCTTTTGGAAGTGTTAAAGGTGTTGCAATTTATGATATAGCTTTAAGAGGGGCTTCTTTAGTTTCTTTTACTTTGGACGCACTAAACACTGCAATTGCACCATATATATCCGCCGCCTTTGAAAAAAATAATATTAAAACATTACAAAAGATTGTAACCAAAACCAGCAGGCTAATATTCGCTTTTGCATTTCCAGTAGTAGCGGTTTTTATTATTGGCGGACATAAATTTATTTCTATTTTATTTGGACAAGAGTTTACACAATCGTATGTACCGTTAATTATCGCTTGTATCGGTCAACTAATAAGTTCAATTTGCGGATCAGTAGGATTAGTATTAATTATGACCGGAAATCAAAAGTATTTTACCAATAACAACATAATAATTACAATTCTTAATGTTATTATTTGTATTCCGTTTGTAATTTACTTTGATGTTATTGGAGCCACTTTTGTTTATAGCTTTCTTCTTATTCTGCAAAATATAATTTTGTTTATCCATGTAAAATCCAAATTACATATCAACACAACAATTTTTTAAAAAAAGCCAGAAGGCTTAACATTAAAATAAAGTAATCAATTAAATGAAAAAGCCTAATTTTTTTATTTTAGGAGCTCCAAAATGTGGCACCACGGCAATGGCACAATGGTTATCAACTCATCCGGAAATCTTTTTTTCAAAAGCTAAAGAGCCACATTATTATAATACAGATCATAAAAACACTGTAATAAAAAGCCATAATCAATATATGTCTTTATTTGCAAAAGCAACTGAAGCACATAAAGTAGTTGGTGAAGCATCGGTATGGTATCTTTATTCAAAGGATGCGGTTTCGAATATTAAAAAAGATTTAAATAATGATGATCTTAAATTTTTAGTGATGATTCGAAACCCTGTGCAGATGGCTTACTCTTTACATCAGCAGCAGGTGTTTAATTTAAATGAGCCAGTAAAAGATTTTAAAGAAGCCTGGGGTTTGCAAGATGAAAGAAGAGATACTAAAAGAACCGGGCTGTTAACCCGAAATGAAAATCAACTTTTGTATGGAGATGCCTGCAAACTGGGCGAGCAGGTAGAAAGATTATTTAAAACGGTAAATAGAAATGCTGTAAAAATTATTTTGCTTGAAGATTTAAAAAAAGATCCGGAACAAGTATATAAAGATGTTTTAAACTTTTTGCATCTTCCTTTTGATAGTCGCAAAAATTTTGTTCCTGTAAATGAAGCAAAGTCAAGAAAGTTCGAAACACTTGCAATGGCCGTTAAAGCTTTAGGTACAATTAAACATAAACTAAAAATTACCAAAGGCCTTGGAATTTTAAACAAAGCCATGGAAGTAAATCATGTTCCAAAAACCAGGGAGAAGATGAGTATTGAATTTGAAAATGAGCTTAAAAGTTATTTCAAAAATGATGTTTTATTACTTTCTTCTTTGATTAACAGAGATCTTTCATGCTGGATACAATAGATAAAAAGATAACTTTTTTAATACCTTCCATGAATGCCGGAGGTGCGGAGAAAGTGGCGCTTTTATTAATAAATGAATTATGTAAACGCGGATGGAATGCATCTGTTTTAATGCCTCATATTGGTGGCGCTTACGATAATAAGCTTGATAAACGCGTACAAATAATAAAGCTTAAATATCAGAATATATCCAAAAACATTTTTGAGATAGCCAGGTATTTAAAAAAGAATAAGCCCGCCTATTTTTATTCTTCAATGACGTATGTAAATGTTATTGCCTGCATAGCAGTTACAATATCTGCATATAAAGGCAAATTTATTATTTCTGAACATAGCAATATGTCTTTACGAAATGCAAACAATAAAAGCTTTATTAATAATGTTATAACGTTTTTAGCAAAAAGAATTTATAAAAAGGCAACTGCAATAATTTGTGTATCAGAAAGCGTAAAAGAAGATCTGAAAAAATTAATGCCCGATTTAAAAAAAGTAAAAGTTATTTATAATCCTGTTGAAAATCTTTATATAAAAACCAATTATGATAATGAAAAGTTTAAAATAATTTCAATGGGCAGAATAGATAAAGAAAAAAATTTTTCTTTACTTATTCGCTCGTTTTCAATTGTAGTAAATAAATGTTCAACCTTTAAAAAGAATATTGAATTATACATTCTTGGAGATGGAACAGAAAAAAAAAACCTCGAAAAGCTTATACATGAATTGAAACTTGATAATAAAATTTTTCTTTTAGGTTTTGTTAGTGAACCTGCCGCATTATTGTCATCTGCCGATTTGTTTGCGTTTAGTTCAAACCGAGAAGGCTTCGGCAATGTTTTAGTAGAAGCTTTAAGTTGCGGTTTGCCTGTTGTGTCAACCAATTGCCTCAGCGGCCCATCAGAAATATTACAGAATGGCAAATTTGGCAAATTGGTTCCGGTAAATGATGTTGAAAAACTTGCTAATGCAATAATTGAAATTTTGTATGATGAAAACTGTTTTTCTGAAGAGGAAAAAACGAAAAGAAAAAGAAGAGCGCAAGATTTTTCTGTAGAGAGTATAGTTAATCAATACGAAATGCTGTTTAAAGAATTATAATTAAAGCGAATGGAAAATTACAAAAGAAAGGCAAATCTTTTTATTGTAGGTGCTATGAAGGCAGGTACTACTTCATTTACCAATACACTTGCGCAACATCCGCACATATATTTTTCACCTATAAAAGAACCTAACTTTTTTGTAAATGAATTACCCGAAAAAATATATACACCATCGATTTTTTTTTCGGTAGAAAAGTATTTTAAAAAAGATTTTCCTAAGCCTTTGCATATAGCACATGTTAAAGAAGAACTTCAGTACGAAACGCTGTTTTCTAATGCGATGGCGCATCATAAATATTTATCAGAAGGCAGCACTACATATTTACATGCACCGGAAAGTGCAGAAAAAATTTATGCTTATAATCCACATGCCAAAATAATTATTTTAATAAGAAACGGCTTAAACCGGGCACTGTCACATTATAAGATGGATAAAGGGCTTGGCAGAACTGCAAAAACATTTAAAGAAGTTCTTACAGAAGATATGATGACTTATCAAAATAAAACTTTAAGTAATTGGTCTTATTTAGGTATGAGTTTATACGCAGAGAATATTTACAGGTATAAAAGCATTTTTAAAGAAAATGTTTTGGTAATACACTTTGAAGATTTGGTGACCAAAGAAGAAGAAATTTCAAAAAAAATTTTTTCTTTTTTAGAATTAGATTATATGGCAATTAAGCTTATTCACACAAATGAATCTTTTCATATCCGCTTTTCAAAACCGTTAAACTGGCTGTATAAAACCGGCATAAAAGACTTGTTTTCTTATATGCTGCCATTAAGAATTCGCCATAAAGCTTTTGATTTATTAAAAACTAAATCATCTTCAAATGTGCAGCTAACTGATAGTTTTAAAAGGGAATTACAGTATTTGTTTGAAGAAGATATTCTAAAAATTAAATAGGAATGTTAGACGTAATTATTTGCTTATTATTATTTATTATAGGAATAAATTTAAAACATTGGATTTCAAATTTTGATACCTATGATAAGCGAATATTGAACTGGTTATTTTTATGGCATCTTTTTATTGGTATTTGTTATGTTTTATATCTAATTTCAACAGGAGGTGGTGATGCTTATAGTTATTGGAATATTCCAAAAACTGAAAATTGGAATGACATATTAACTTCATTTAAAGCAGATTCTGCCACAAGTTCTGTTTTTTTAATAAACTATTTTCCATCTAAGGTTCTAAATCTTTCTTTCTTTACCGGCAGCATGATGTATATGGTTTTGGGTTATGCAGGGTTTGTTTTTTTATATAAAATAATTAAGGAAAATATTTCTAATTACCGCGTTTTAAACAGAATAAAAATTTTATTTATTCCAATCTTTCCCTACTTTTTATTTTTACCCAATCTTAATTTTTGGACGTCGGGTATAGGCAAAGACACCATAGTTTTTTTTAGCATTCCAATTTTTATATATGCATTAAAAAATGTAAAAAAGCGTTTTGCGTACATAATACTATCGGTAATATTAAGTGTATTTATACGACCTCATATTTTATTATTTCTTTTTACAGCTTATGGATTAGCAATTGTTTTTGAGGTGAAAATTAAGATTTATAAAAAGATTTTTCTTGCTATTATTTTCATAGGTTTTTTTATTATTCTATTGCCACATGTTATGGATTATGCTAAAATAGATAACCTAAATTCAACCACAATTGAAAGTTATGCAAATAAAAAAGCAGGTGCACTTGCAAGCAAGGCAGGTACAGAGTCAGCAATAGACATCAGTAATTATCCCTATCCAGCTAAAGTTTTTACCTTTTTGTTTAGACCCTTATTTGTAGATATGCCCACTTTTTTAGGTTTAGCGGTTTCAATAGAAAACTTAATTTTTCTAATTTTCTTTTTTAAAGTGCTATCAAAAAGAGCAATATCAAATTTTTTAAAAAATAATATAATCTTAAAAACATTGTTGTTTTTTTTTATAATAGGCTCTTTAACTTTTCCTCTTATTTTAGGAAATTTAGGCATAATTATAAGAGAAAAAACTCCTTTTATATTAGTGTTTATTATTTTCGGATATTCAGCAATAATAAATTATTACACTATAAAGGCATCTAAACAGAAAATGTATTTTGAAATGGTTTAAAAAGTAGAAAATAATATTTAAGCTATAACCTATTTTTTATTATAGTTTCTTAACCAAATCTCCAGCACCAATAAGTTATATAACATTTTAGCTCGTTTTTCTGAAGGCACTGTAAGTTTATCTGCAACTAATTTATTTATAAAATCTCGGGAAACGTAATCGTTTATATACTTTGGCTCTTGTAAATAACCATATACTAACTCCTTCAAATCATCGTTCATCCATTTTTTTAATGGTATTTCAAATCCTCTTTTGGGTTGATGGTGAATAGAATGCGGTAATAACTCACGAGCAATTTCACGCAAAATATATTTTGTATTCTTTCCATTTATTTTATAAGTATCTGGTATTTGCGGAGCAAATTCAAGCAACTCTTTTGATAAAAACGGGCTTCTTCCTTCTAAAGAATTAGCCATGGTTGCAATATCCATTTTTACAAGTAAATGCCCCGGTAAAATAAGATTGAAATCCAAATTAAGAAGAGAACTTAAGCCGCTTAATTTATTTTTCATAACGCTTTCATATTCTCCACGCAATATTTTATAATAATCATTATTGTGTTGAGATTGATGAAAGTAATTTTCGAACCCGATAAATGTATCTGTTGTTGTGGCAATATATCTTTTATAACCTGAATAAGAAAGAAAGTTAATTATACGATAGAAATAATTATACAGGCTTTTCTTTTCTTTAGGGTCAGGAATTAATTTTTTTATAGAGGAAAAAGTTCTGTCGCTCTTTTCAAACTGTGTAAAGAAATTAATTTTAGCAAAAGGAACATAACGCCTGTAACCCCCAAACAGTTCATCTGCACCATCGCCATTTAAAATTACGGTTATATATTTTTTGGCTTCTCTTGATACATAATAACTGGGAATGGCAGAACTATCACTAAAAGGTTCTCCGTAATTCAAAACAATTTTTTCAAAATCATTTTTCAATTCACTAAAAGAAATTTTTATTTCTGTATGATCTGTAGAAAATTGTTCTGCAACTTCTTTTGCCAAATGAGCTTCATTATACTGCCCATCAAATGAAACAGTAAACGTTTTTATAGGCCTTGAAGAAATCTTTGATGCAAAAGCTGTAACCAATCCGCTATCAATTCCTCCGCTTAAAAATGCACCCACTTCTAAATCAGAACTTAATAAGCGCCGTTTTACTGCAGTTTTTAAATTTGTTTTTATAGCTTCCTTACAATCTTCAAATGAAATATTCAATTTTGATTTTTGATAAAATGTGTTTATTGACCACCATTGTTCTTGTTTAACAGACAAAGTATTGCAGTTAACGCAAAGAAAATTTCCAGGCAATAATTCTTCAACATTTTTATATGGAGTTTGCTGGCGGTAAAAACCTTCCTGATATAAAAAAGAAGCAATTGAAGCATCATCTATATATAAATTCACTGCTTTTGCCAATGCATTTAATTCACTTGAAAAAACAAATTGATCAGGTTGGGCCAAATAATACAAAGGTTTTTTACCTGCACGGTCTCTTGCTAAAAACAACTCCTGCTTTTCTGAATCATAAATAGCAAAAGCAAACATGCCATCAATATCATTAAGAAAATTATTGCCTAAAAGTTCATATAAATGCAACAATGTTTCTGTATCACTTCCGCTTTTACAGCGCAAATTATATTTTTGCCGAAGCTCTAAGTGATTATAAATTTCGCCGTTAAAAATTATAGTTAGCTTTCCTTTTTGCATAGGCTGGTTGCCCTCTGGTGAAAGATCAACAATAGATAATCTTGCATGAAAAAAATAAAGTTGGTTTATGCAAAGTTCTGCCTGATGATCGGGGCCACGGTGGTTTAAAGCTTTTTGTAAAATCGGATAATATTCTTTCTTTGAATTAGAATTTGCAACAACACCAAAAATTCCACACATGATAATTGAATTTTAAAACGCAAAAAATAATTAATGCCGCAAGTTATCTTAAAATCAACTAAACAGTAACTAACTAAATTTGTAAATTATAAACACAATACTTGCAGATACTTTGTTGATATAACCAATTTTTTTTAAAATAAAAAAGAGTAAATAAATGAATGAAGAATTTAAAATGGCTTTAGTAATAAGATCATTTAACAGAGGTGGTGCAGAGGTTTTAATAAGGGAAACATTTGAAAGCGCAGAATTTCACAAGAATATTAAAGATTGTGATCTTATTATTTTAGATGGTAAAAGAACTGAATTACTGAAAGATTTAAACGGCATTAATTATTATATTTTTAATCTTTTTTCCGCATCATTTTTTGAATTTTTTAGAGAGTATCATAATCTGTATAAATTAATAAAGAAAAAGAAATATAAAATTGTACATACACATTTGCCCGTTGCCGGCATTGCGTTGCGCTTTCTAAAATTTTTTAATCCTAAATTCAAATTAGTTTATACAGAGCATAGTATAGTTGATCGCTACAATAAATTTACATATTACCTAAATGGGCTTACTTATTTTAAAAATGATTTTTCAATATTTGTTTCCAAGGCCATAAAAGATAATATTAATGTGCTTTCAAACCGCTTCTTTTATTTTTATAAAAAAGGTGCTGTTGTATTTAATGGCGTAAACTCAGACAAATATTATTGCCCGTTTAAAAATGGATCTTTTTTAAAAGATTATTTAACTGTAGGCACTGTAACTAACATGCGCAAAGAAAAAAGACTTGATTGTTGGATAGAAGTAGCTGAGATTTTCAAAGAAAAATATCAAGATATACCTGTTAAGTTTATAATTGCAGGCGATGGTTCTGAAAAAAAAGCAATAGAGGAATTAATTTCTTCAAAGCGCCTTAATGATTATATTACACTAACAGGCCTTATTATAAATACAGTTTCTGTTTATAACGATATTGATATTTTCTTAATGACGAGTTCCTATGAAGGTATGCCAGTAGCATTGCTCGAGGCGATGTCTTGTGCTTGCATACCCATAACAAGTAACGTTGGTGGAATAAGAAATCTTAATTTTAACAACTTTGGTTACAAGTACGAAAATTTTAATGCAGAAAACCTGGCAAAAGTTATTCTTCAATATTATAACGATAAAAATAAAATTGTTGAAGAAAGAAAAAGAGCAAGAGAATTTGTATTACATAACAGTAGTTTAGATAAACAGATGAACGAGTACATAAATATTTATAAAGGCCTGCAACCTGTTTAAAAATAAAGATATTTTTAGCATTGCTATAATAACGCTGATATTAAGAATGAATTAATTTTGAATAATACTTCTATAACAATTAAAAAGCTTACTACGAAAAAGTTTATAATTTTCCTTTCTATAATTTATCTTTTAACTCCGCTTAAAAAAGGATTTAGCCAAGACAAAATAATTGTAAATGTAAAAGATTATGGCGCCGTAGGAGATGGAAAAACTGACGACTATCCGGCCCTATTGAAAGTGGTTAACTATATCAACAGTAAAGGTAAAGGCGAAGTTTATTTTCCTGCAGGCAATTATTATATAGCCGAGTTTCACAACGGAAACAATAACATTCAGGATTTACAATTTAAAAATTGTGATGGCTTAGATATACATGGCTCTAATGCAACAATTTCTGTTAATGGAAGTTTCAACCGTAGTTTTACGGTACAAAAAGGAAAATTTAAGCATAGTAATATAACTGCTGTAATTCCTCTTAAAATAAACAATTGTAAAAATGTTACCATTGAGAATTTAGAATTAAACGGTAATGTTGATAAAATGACGAGAGATGAGGGCGTTGTTGAAGATGGTGGTCATTTATTAGTTATAATTGAATCGCAGAATGTAAATCTTGTAAACTTATTTGTGCATCATGCACAAACCGATGGAATATTTATTGTAGGCAGTACTACAAAAAATATTATTGCAGAAAAAGTAACCTCTTCAAACAACGCACGCCAGGGTATGTCCATCATTGAACTTACCGATGCAACATTCACCAACTGTAAATTTATAAATACAGGCAACACAGGAGGAAATTATGGCAGGCATGCACCAAGTGCTGGTGTTGATATTGAACCAGATCATAAAACTCAACTTATAAAAAACATACATTTTTTAAGTTGCTTATTTGAAAATAATTTGGGTTCGCAATTTGTTTGTTCTTTTCCTACAACAACACAAGATATTTTTTTTAATAACTGTACTTTTAATTCAGCAAACAATAGCAGTAGATTTTCAATCATTGTTAATGCTCAGAATGTAGTATTTCAAGGTTGCAGTTTTGATTGTAAACAAGGAAATATTTATCCTGTGTGGCATTCTGATGGGTGTTCAAGTAGTTTCATAAAATGCAATATAAAAAGTAGCGCAAGCGGGCTTGTTGCGCTAAATTCTTTTAATAATAGCAAAGTTATTATTGATAGTTGTAATCTTGAATACAGCGGAAATAACAGCGTGGCAAATTTTTTCCCTTACATAAGTATGCAGGGCCTTACATTTACAAATAATATAGTACAGATACCTCGCCAATACCGTAAAGTAATTGGTAACACTACACTTCTTCAAAAATCTAAAAATATATCTAACAATGTTCTTCAATAATAAGACATTGCGTACATTTTAAATTATCGGGATTTTTTAAATTATTTAGAATTTTTAAGCATTCACATCGTTCTGAACTACATGGATAAAGTTAAGTTAGTAAGAGTTACTACAATTCCACTCTCGTTCGATAAACTAATTACTGGCCAGTTGAATTTTATGGATCATCATGGCTTTAAAGTTATTGCTGTAAGTTCTTATGGTAAAGAAATTAATTCTATTATAAACCGTGAGAAATGTGATTTTAAAGTAATTCCAATGACGCGTTCAATCACTCCTGTAAGGGATATCTTTTCTCTATATAAAATGATATTATTGCTTAAAAAAGAAAAACCTCAAATTGTACATACGCATACCCCTAAAGCAGGATTAATAGGTATGGTGGCTGCCAAAATTTGTGGAGTGCCTGTTCGATTGCACACTGTTGCTGGTTTACCATTAATGGAAACAAAAGGATTGAAAAAAAAAATATTAATTTGGGTTGAAAAAATTATTTATGCATGTGCTTTATATGTATACCCTAATTCAAATGAATTAAAGAAGTACATGCTTCAAAATAAATTTGCTGCTGCAGATAAATTAAAAGTGCTCGGCAACGGAAGTTCAAACGGCATTGATACAAACTATTTTAAAAGAACACCGGATGTTTTGTTTGAAGCCGTGCAGTTAAAAAATAAGTACGAAATATCTTCTGAAAACTTAGTTTTTATTTTTATAGGAAGAATTGTAAAAGATAAAGGCATTAATGAACTCATTCAATCTTTTCATCAACTCAACAAAAAATATTTGCATTTAAAACTTTTACTGGTTGGTGATTTTGAAGATGAACTTGATCCCGTTGCAACCGAAACAAAAGCAATCATCAATTCAAATGAAAATATTATTGCCACAGGTTTTATAAAAGATGTTCGTTCGTATTTGGCGGCGGCAGATGTGCTTGTATTTCCATCATACAGAGAAGGTTTTCCAAACGTGCCCATGCAGGCAGGATGCATGCAACTGCCAATGATTGTTACCGATATAAACGGCTGCAACGAAATTGTACAAGACGAAATAAATGGTTTAGTCATTCCGGTAAAAAATATTGAAGCTTTACAATTGGCAATGGAAAAATTTATTACCGATGAAAATTTCAGAAATAAATGTGCGGCTGCCTCCAGGGAAATTATCGTTAAAAAATATAACCGCGAACTGATCTGGAATGAATTGCTGAATGAATACAAAACGCTTTTACAACAGAAAGAAATTACATTTACGCATGTATCAAAAATACCTGAAGCAAGTGCTTGACTGGATTTTTGCTGTTATCTTTTTTATAATTCTATCACCCTTTTTTATTGTATGCGTGTTACTTCTCGCCCTATCAAACCACGGTAAAATTTTTTTTCTGCAACAACGGCCTGGAAAAGATGAAAAAATTTTTACCGTTATCAAATTCAAAACCATGAATGATAAGAAAGATAGCCAGGGAAATTTATTGCCTGATGAAAAAAGACTAACACCTGTTGGAAAATTTATACGCAAAACATCTTTAGACGAAATACCGCAGTTATTAAATGTTATAAAAGGTGATATGAGTTTGGTTGGGCCGCGGCCTTTATTAATTCAGTATTTGCCTTTATACAATTCATTTGAAAAAAGAAGGCACAAAGTAAAACCGGGCATAACCGGCTGGGCGCAGGTAAACGGCAGAAACGCAATAAGCTGGCGGCAAAAATTTGAATATGACGTTTGGTATGTTGATCATTTGAGCTTTGGTTTGGATATAAAAATTTTATGGCGCACTTTTGCAAAAGTTTTAAAATCTGAGGGCATTACTGATAGTGAATCGGCAACTATGAAAAAATTTACAGGTACAACTGAATGATTTATTTATACGGCGCAGGCGGTCATGCCAAAGTAATTATAGATATTTTGGAGCGATGCGGCAAAACAGTTGCCGGTGTTTTTGATGATGATCCTGCAAAAACAATCTGGAATTTTTCCAACCTCAAATTTCCCGCTGCATTTAATTTTTTGGATGATGAATTAATTCTTTCTATCGGAAATAATTTGATAAGAAAAAAAATTGCAATGCAAATTGAAGCAAACTATCATACGGCTGTTCATCCTTCTGCCGTTATTTCTGCACATGCATTTGTAAATAAAGGAAGTGTTGTTATGGGAGGCGCTTTAATTAATGCAGATACGCAGGTTGGTAAACATTGCATTGTTAACAGCAATGCTTCTATAGATCATGATTGTGTGCTTGAAGATTTTGTGCATGTATCTCCAAACGCCACACTTTGCGGCGATGTTTTTGCAGGTACATGCAGCCACATTGGCGCCGGCGCCATTATACTTCCCGGTAAAAAAATTGGTGTCAATGCTATTGTTGGCGCGGGCTCAGTTGTAATTGCTGATATTGCTGATAACTGTGTTGCGGTTGGTAACCCTGCACGCATAATTAAAAAAATATAATGGTAGCAACTTCTAAAAAAATATGGCTTTCCTCTCCGCACATGGGTGGCAAAGAAAAAGAATTTGTTGATGAAGCTTTCGCAACAAACTGGGTGGCTCCGCTTGGCCCGCATGTAGATGGGTTTGAAAAAGATTTGGAACATTATCTTGAAGAAGATGTACATGTTGCGGCATTAAGTTCCGGAACGGCTGCCATTCATCTTGCATTAATATTATTAGGTGTTGAAGCAGGCGATGAAGTTATTTGCCAGAGCATGACGTTTTCTGCTTCTGCAAACCCGATCGTTTACCAGGGCGCCACGCCGGTGTTTGTAGATAGTGAAGATGAAACATGGAATATGAGTCCTGATTTTTTGGAAGAAGCCATTAAAGACAGGATTAAAAAAGGCAAAAAGCCCAAAGCAATTATACCCGTTCACTTGTATGGAATGCCCTGCAAGCTAAATGAGATTTTAAACGTTGCAGCCAAGTACGAAATTGCTGTTATTGAAGATGCAGCCGAAGCATTGGGTTCTTCTTACTTTAATAGAAAGGCAGGAACGTTTGGCGATATTTCATGCTTATCATTTAACGGGAACAAAATAATTACTACTTCAGGCGGTGGCGCAATGGTATCAAAAAACGAAAAACTAATACAATCTGCAAAATTTCTTGCCACCCAGGCCCGCGACGAGGCACCTCATTACCAACATTCTCGTATAGGATATAATTATCGTATGAGCAATGTATGTGCAGGCATTGGCCGCGGCCAAATGACCGTATTAGACAAATTTGTGAGCATCCGCAGAAAAACATTTGAAAAATATACTGATGTTTTAAGCACAGTGCCAGGAATTTCTTTTCAAAATGAACCGAATGGATTTTTTAGCAACCGGTGGCTTACAACCATTATTGCAAATGAAACGGAAACACCTAATAATGTTTCGAATGAAAATATAAGAATTGCTTTACAATCTGATAACATTGAATCAAGACCTTTGTGGAAACCAATGCATAAACAGCCTGTTTTTAAAGATGCGCCTTTTTATGGAAACGAAACTTGTAACCTGCTCTTTAAAAAAGGCTTATGTTTGCCGTCCGGAAGTAATATGAGCAATGCAGATTTTGAACGTATTATAGAAAAAATTTTATTTTTGTTTAAGTAACCAAAATACCTCCGACATTATACTGATGAAGCTCTCTTCTATATTCAATATCGGCTATATGCCAAGATGGTTTATAGTGTGCATGGATGTAACACTATCTTTTTTCTCCATCGTTCTTTCCTGGCTGCTGCGTTTTAATTTTGAAACGCAAAAAATAAATAAAACAGCTTTTACGCGTACCATTTTAATTGCAGTATGTGTTTATCTTGTTTTCTTTTTTATTTTTCAATCGTTTAAAGAAATTATACGGCACACCACTTTTACAGGTGTAACTAAAATTGTATTCGCTGTTTTATCTGCCAATCTCTTCTTAACAGTATTAAATGTTGTTTTCAGCCAGCACGCCGATTTGTTGCCTTATTCGGTACTTGGAATTAATTTTTTTATATCAGTTTTTATGCTTGCCGGCAGCCGGGTAGCCATTAAAAAAATATTTGAAATGGCTTTAAGAATAAAGAAAACTCCGGTAATAATTTTTGGCGCTGGCGTTATGGGCCAGGCAGCTTTAAAAACAATTGCACTTGATAGGTTTGGTAACTTGAGAATAGTGGGTTTTGTAGACGATGATACTTCTAAACTTAACAAAAATATTAGTGGCGTTCCTGTTTATAACCTAAAAAAAATCCAAAAAGTTTTAAGCCGTACTTCTATTGATAGAATAATCATTGCTGTAAATAATATTTCGGTAGAACGCCGCAATGAGGTAGCGGAGTTTTTTATTGAAAAAGGATTAAAGGTTTCTATTCTTCCACATAATCATCAGTGGGTGGATGATCCTTTTAAAGTGCGCAGGTTACGTGATATAAACATAGAAGATTTGCTGGAAAGGGAACCTATACAAATTAATAATGCAGCCATAAGCGACACGCTTAAAGATAAATGTATATTAATAACCGGCGCTGCAGGTTCTATTGGCAGTGAAATAGTAAGACAGGTTGCGGCCTTTGTGCCTAAATTACTTTTATTATGCGATATTGCTGAATCGCCTTTACATGAAATTGGATTGCACATGCAGGAAAATTTCAGTAACATAAATTATAAGCTTATCATAGGCAGCATTACCGATATAAATCACATGGATCATGTTTTTGCCATGTATAAGCCTGATGTAATATTTCATGCGGCCGCTTATAAACATGTTCCGATGATGGAAGATCATCCGCAGGAAGCTGTTTTAAATAATGTGTACGGCACAAAAGTTATTGCAGACCTGGCAGTAAAATACAATGCGCATCGTTTTGTAATGATCTCAACCGATAAAGCAGTTAACCCAACAAACGTAATGGGTGCTTCAAAACGCATTGCCGAAATGTATATTCAGTCGCTGCACAATCTTGCAGGAAAAACTTTATTCATCACCACGCGTTTTGGAAATGTACTCAATTCAAATGGCAGCGTTATTCCGCGCTTTAAAGCACAGCTTGCAAACGGAGGACCGATAACTATTACCCATCCTGATATTACAAGATTTTTTATGACGATACCTGAAGCCTGTCAATTAGTTTTGGAAGCAGGCGTTATGGGTAAAGGAGAAGAAATTTTTATTTTTGATATGGGCCAGTCGGTGCGTATTAAAGACCTTGCCGAAAAAATGATTCGTTTAGCAGGGTTAAAGCCAGGTGAGGATATTAAAATTCAATTTACAGGTTTAAGACCCGGAGAAAAATTGTATGAAGAAGTTTTAAACGATTTAGAAGCAACTACAGAAACGTATCATCCCAAAATAAGAATAGCCAAAGTAAGGCAGGTTGATTATGAAACCATACACGATCAGTTAGTAGAACTTATACGCTGCGCAAAAAGTAATTCTCAATGGGATTGTGTAAAATTGATGAAAGCAATGGTTCCGGAATTTGTAAGCAATAATTCCAGGTTTGAAAAGCTTGATGCTAAAGATGCCAAGAAGAAGCACGCATCCTCGGCTTTACTTAATTAAATCAATTTAAATATTTTAACTGTTGAATAAACAGGTTAATTTATAAACCTGTTTATTCAAACTGATTTTTTATAGCAAATCCAGCATCTTTTATTAATTTTTCTTTGCTGAACAGTTCCACATCAGCTTCTACCATTTCTTTTACCAATGCAGCAAGATCATATTGCGGCTGCCATCCAAGTTTTGTTCTTGCTTTTGAAGCATCGCCAATTAAAAGTTCTACTTCCGAAGGCCTAAAATACCGCGGATCAATACACACCACTTCTTTTCCTTCTTTTAAAAAATATTCAGGGTTAGAGCAGCTTGTTACATAAGCTTTTTCTTTTTCATCTTTACCTTCAAATTCAATGGTAATACCCAATTCCGCAAAAGACATCCGTATAAATTCTCTTACCTGTGTTGTAGTTCCTGTTGCAATTACATAATCTTCAGGCGTATCTTGCTGCAAAATAAGCCACATGGCATCCACATAATCTTTTGCATGGCCCCAATCGCGTTTGTGCATCAAGGTTTCCCATAAACAATTTATCCTGCAAACCCAATGCAATTTTAGCAACACCTCTTGTAATTTTCCGGCTCACAAATGTTTCACCGCGCAGCGGGCTTTCATGATTAAATAATATTCCGTTACAAGCAAACATATTATATGCTTCGCGATAATTTACCGTAATCCAGTAGGCATATAATTTGGCAACACGCATAAGGCGACCTCGGATAAAAAGGCGTTGTTTCTTTTTGCGGTATTTCCTGCACCAACCCATATAATTCTGAAGTAGATGCCTGGTAAATGCGTTGTTTTTTTAACCAATCCAAGAATCTAACTGCTTCAAGTATTCTTAAGGTCCTATGCCATCTGCATTGGCAGTATATTCAGGTGTATCAAAACTAACTTTTACATGGCTCATGGCACCAAGATTATAAATTTCATCCGGCTGCACTTCCTGAATTATTCTAATGAGATTGGTTGAATCTGTAAGATCACCATAATGAAGTGTGAGCTTTATACCTTTTTCATGAGGATCCTGGTAAAGATGATCTATCCGGTCTGTATTAAACAAAGAGCTGCGCCGTTTAATGCCATGCACTTCATAGCCTTTTAATAATAATAGTTCTGTAAGATAAGCGCCATCCTGGCCTGTAACGCCTGTAATTAATGCTGTTTTTGCCATTATTAAAATTTTATAAACAGATTTTTATTTCTGCGCCCGCAAATTTAATGGAAATAAAAATGGCGCTGCTTCTTGCAAACATCTTATTAAATTAAACATGCACTCAAAAACTAATTGTTGATTGTATCAACCGCATTCATTAAAACAAACATTTTTTGTTGAAAATTATTTTCATCAGCACGCAATATGCACACAAATGGTAATACATACTATCTCATCATCAACTCCGTTATATTTGCTTTGCAATTATGCTATGGCAAACAGGTTAAAAAAAACAATTATAAAAGCGCCAAGTGCTGAAAAATTAAACCCTGATAAAGAAGCAGAGGTTACCGTTAAAGAAGTGGTGAAAGATGAACGCACCACCAAAATTGCGGGTGCTGTTTGCTTGTTGCTGGCAGCATTTCTTTTCATTGCATTTATCTCGTATTTTTTTACATGGCAGCAAGACCAGGATCAGGTTTCTTCAGGCATTCATGTTTTGTTTAGCAAAGATGTACATGCAGATAATTTATTAGGTATTCTTGGCGCATTTATATCTAACTTATTTATGAATGATGGCTTTGGAATAGCTTCATTTTTATTCTGCACTTTCTTTTTTGTGGTTGGCGTAAATCTTTTATTTGGAAAGAAGATTTTTAATATAACACGCAACCTGCGTTATTTAATTGCAGGATTAATTGTTTTAAGCGTTGTATTTTCTTTTTTCTTTGGAAGAAATTTTGCGTGGGGCGGCGCAGCCGGCGATTTAATGGTTGACTGGCTGGTGAAATGGATAGGAAAAATTGGCACCGCATCTTTATTAATACTTACTTTTCTGGCTTATATTATCTGGCGATTCAATCCAACATTTCGTTTGCCTGCAAGAATGCGAAATTTATCGCAGCCTGAAAAAGCAAATCAAAATAATACAGATCCTTTTAACGAAGAGTATAATACAACTTATTACGAGCCCGATGATGCCATCACTATTAATGAAAAATTTTCTGCGGCAGCAGAAGATAGCTTAACAAATAATAACAGGCTTAAAAATGATGATGGTAATGTTGTGGTAATTATGCCTGAAGCAAATGGTACTACAGCACATAACAATATAAATTTTGTTGAGAAAGATGCTGATGAATTAGTGACCGATGATAATTTTAAAAAGCAGGATGCGGAACAAGGTTTAGTAATAGATGAATCGTTTAAAATAGCACCTAAAAAATCTGCGCAATCCAATGCAGATATGCAACTGGAAATAAAAGATGTTGTTGAAGAAGAAGAAACCCTGACCGATAACCGCCAACCAATAACCGAGTTAGAAGAATTGTCAACTGTTAACGGTAAGCCGTCAACTGTAAACTACGAACCAACACTCGATCTCAGCAATTATAAATATCCTTCACTCGATTTATTAGAAACACATGGCAGCGAAAAAATTGTGCATGATCCGGCAGAATTAGAAGCAAATAAAAATCAGATTATATAAACCTTAAAAAATTACGATATACAAATTCAGCACATCAGCGCAACGGTTGGCCCAACAGTAACCTTGTATGAAATTGTTCCTGCACCCGGCGTTCGCATCAGTCGCATTAAAAATCTAGAAGATGATATTGCGTTAAGCCTTGCTGCGCTTGGCATTCGTATCATTGCACCCATTCCGGGAAAAGGCACCATTGGTATTGAAGTGCCGAATGTGCGCAAAACCGTTGTAAGCATGAAAACATTGCTGGCATCGGAAAAATTTCAAAACAATAATTTTTCATCTGCCCATTGCCATTGGTAAAAAAATTGATAACGAAAATTTTATTGTTGATCTTGCCACCATGCCGCATTTGTTGATGGCAGGCGCAACAGGACAGGGAAAATCGGTTGGCATTAATACTTTGCTTGTTTCACTGCTGTATAAAAAACATCCATCGCAATTAAAATTGGTTTTGGTTGATCCTAAAAAAGTGGAGTTGAGTTTATACCGCGTTATTGAAAAACATTTTTTGGCAAAGCTTCCCGGAGAAGAAGAACCCATCATCACCGATACAAAAAAAGTAGTTCATACATTAAATGCCTTGTGCATTGAAATGGATAACCGTTATGATCTTGTTAAAAGAAGCAGGCTGCCGCAATATAAAAGAATACAATGAAAAATTTGTCAGCAGAAAACTGAATCCGCAAAAAGGACATCAATTTTTACCGTTTATTGTTTTGGTGATTGATGAATTTGCCGATTTGATTATGACCGCAGGCAAAGAAATTGAAATGCCCATTGCACGCTTGGCGCAGTTGGCACGGGCCGTTGGCATTCATCTTGATCATTGCAACGCAACGCCCTTCAGTAAATATTATTACCGGAACAATCAAAGCAAATTTTCCTGCACGTATTGCATTTAAAGTGTCTTCAAAAATTGATAGTCGCACCATTTTAGATGCCGGCGGTGCAGAACAATTAATTGGTAAAGGTGATATGCTGATCAGTTATAACGGCGAGGTTACACGTTTGCAATGTGCTTTTGTTGATACGCCTGAAGTAGAAGAAATATTGCGAATTTATTGGCAAGCAGCAAGGTTATCCGCAGGCATTTTTGTTGCCTGAATATGTGGATGAAAAAGAAATGGAAGGGAAAGATTTTGATGCTCACCGATCGCGATTCTTTGTTTGAAGATGCGGCAAGATTAATTGTGCAAAATCAAATAGGTCAACTTCATTGTTCAACGCAGAATGAAACTTGGTTATAACCGTGCAGGCAGTTTAATGGATCAGTTGGAAGCAGCCGGCATTGTTGGCCCAAACCTGGGCAGCAAGGCAAGAGAAGTGTTGATAAAAACGGATGGCGAACTGCAGGAAATTTTGAATATTATAGGATGAATTTTGGTTACCGGCAATTGAGCCTTGTGGCATCGTTCCTTGCGTCGCAACACTTGTACTGCATAACTTCGTTGCAACAAATAAACTCAATCTTACCATGTATTTTCAGCAACATTAAAAGCAAACATTTTTGAGTTTTATGCTAACTTATCCAAACAATAAGCAAATTTTTAAAGGTGAAATTGCAGATTATTGGTTTGATGATGGTATTTTAGTTTCACTTTCAAAAAATGTAAAACGCACGGTTCAAAATATTTCAAACAATATTGTTCTTGTAAAACAAATCACTGATAACAAAAGAATTCCCTTATTAATTTATTTATGTAACTCGCCTGTTCCGGATGCAGCAACACGAAAATTTTCTGCGGAACAATTGCCTGTTATATATTCTGCCATGGCAATGGTTTCAAAACCCGGGCTTTCAAAATTTATCATGAATATTTTATTTAGTTTAAAAGCGCCGCCAATTCCTATGAAAAGTTTTACTGATGATAAAGCGGCCAAAGAATGGCTGAAACAATTTGCATAAAGCTGTTATTCTGCAAGCCCATTTTTTACAGCAAACATTACTAAACCAGCAGTATTTCGAACGCCAATCTTTTCAATTAAACGTGTACGAATTCCTTCAACAGAGCGAGGACTTAAAAAAATTTCTTTACCAATTTCAGAAGCTGTTTTTTCCTCACAAATCATTTTTAAAACTTCCTGTTCTCTTTCTGTAAGTTCAATATTGTGATTAAATGAAGGCTTAAGATTATTCTTCATTACCAATTTTTTCAGCAATGCTTTATTAACAAGATCATTAAAGTAATAACCATTTTCGTTAACGGAATAAATAGCTTTTATAATCTCTTTAGGTTCTGCATTTTTAAGCAGGTAACCATGCGCACCATTTTCCATTAAATGAATAATAAATTTATCATTATCATACATAGTAATAACAAGTATTTTTATCTGCTCATATTTTTTACGAATTTGTTTGGTGGCTTCCATACCATCAAGCAGAGGCATGTTCAAATCCATAATTATAATATCAGGTTGTTGAATTTTCAGTATTTCCATTAGTTCTTCGCCATTATCAGCTTCAAACAAAACATTCAGGTTTTTATCTGTAGCTAAACAAAGCTTTAAGCCATCTCTATAAATTTTGTAATCGTCTGCAATTGCAATGGTTATAGGTTTCATAGCAGCGTATTTACAGGTATATTTAAAGTAATAGTGTTTTCATTGTTGCTTTTATCGAAATGAATTTTTCCTTTAAGCAGAATCATACGGTTTTGAATATTCTTTAACCCCAGACCTTTTTTTTCGTAGCGTAAATGTTCAAATTCTTCCTGCGTTAATCCGTTACCATTATGTTGAATAACGAAAATTAAAAAGTTGTTTTGTATAAATGAGGTTATTTTTAATTGATGAGCGCGGCTGTGTTTTATAATGTTACCGCAAAGTTCTTGTACAATGCGATAAATACTAATATCGTTTTCAGAGTTTTTTGATGTATAATTTTCGTTAAGTTTTGTAATAACTTCAAGTTTGCCAGGCTGACTTAATTTTTGAGCGAAGTTTTGTATAGCATGATTTAATCCCAATTCTTTTAATATACCTGAGTGCAAGTTGTGTGAGATGGAACGCACTTTATTAATAGACTCATCAAGTAATTCAAGCGACTTTTTATAAATTTCGTTGTCTTCATGTCCATACTTATCATGCAGATTGCTTAAATATAATTTAGTAGCGGAAAGTAATGCACCAACTTCATCGTGCAGTTCTTCTGATATGCGGTGCCGTTCTGTTTCTTCGCTTCTAACCGCAGCTTTTATTAATTCATTTTGCTGTTCTTCTTTTAAATTAAGTAAGTTTTGCTGGTATTGAAATTTTTTACGCTGCGATGTGTTGAAGGCAAGCAAAAAGCTGATGATGAGCAACAGCATTACTGCAATTGCTATTGAAACAAATAATGTGATGTTAATTGTTTGTACGTTGAGCAACTCCATAAAATGAACGTGCTATAAACAGGCAAAATACAATGTAAGCAATGTTATGTACATTCCAAACATTTACAGCATAATCGTTATTTTGATTTATTAAAGTGTTATAAAAAAGAAAAACAGGAAAACATACTGCTTCGTATATTGAAAGGCCGATTACAATGTATAATGAGGTGTCAAATCCTGAAGATATTTCATCTGATCTCAATTTTTTTAAAAAATACAGAACACAAAAAATTATCAAAACGATTCCTTCAAGTGTAAAAATATTAGAGCTGAAATTCATTGATGTTTTCAAATGAAAAATTTATAATAATTAAGATGGCAATAACTACTAAAAATAATATATAAATATTTAAGATACTTATTGGAATTTTTAGATTCATAAAAAAATATATAAAAAATAGAAAGACGAATTATTGAATGAATATTATATAATAAGTTATTATAGCGAAAAATTTTAGACATTAAGCTTGAAAATATGATAAAATTTCCATGGTAATATCGACACAAAGGTTTAAAACGAAAGCCATTAAAATATAGGCAATAATCAACTTTGAAATTGCAGGTTTTTTAATAATAAATAATATTAACGGTATAAGCAATGCCCATGACTCAGACCAATCCGAAAACCTGCTTCATAACAATTAGCAGGTTTATTGGGCGGACAGGGATTTAAAATTGCACCAAGAAGTTAATTACTTTTTGTGCAGAATAAGCTGTCAGTGAATCAAGTCTTTGTTTATCTGAATGAGCAACAAACGCCGTGTCAACTGTATAAGCTAGTATCCTTATAATTAAATGTTGACGGAATTTCTACATAAGTATAAGTAACATGTACATCATCAGGATCCATTGTCGGCAAAAGACAATAATATTGCAAAGATATATTGGGCGTAAACCCCGCAGGAAATTTCCATTCTAAATTTCCAAGGATATATGGTTTAGGGGGTAATAATGGTGATGATAAATTAAATGGACTAAATAGTGCTGCTGACATCAATATAAGGAAATACACCATTATATAAATAGGCGGCAGGATAAAAGTGTTTATCATCTGTCGTTTTAAATTGAAGATAAATTTTATTAAAGCCACTTGTACTAACAATTGTTTGAAGATCAGTTGGTGTAATTATAGCTGCCATTACCTGGTTTGGACATGCTGTATTTGAAATTATGCTTGATGAAACACTCTGGAGCTTTATGACATGCAGTTATTAAGCAAATCGACGAAAATATTAAATATATAAATTTTAAATATTTCATATTTGTATGTTATTATTACTCAATTACCTTGCGGTTTATTAGGAGGACATGGATTTAAATTTACGGTTGTTCCGGCTTATTAAAATCTTTGATATCACGAAAGCAAGAGTAAAACAGTTCGTGCTTTTATTATAATAATATTTGAAGAATCATAAGGTTTTAAAACAATTTCAAAATTACAATTATCAATTTCAGTTTGAGTATTGATACCCACACTATTAAGCAAAGCCAGAATACTGCGTCCGTATTTATTTCTGACTGCTAATTGCAAGTCTCTGAAACGATAAGGCATACTAAACGATTGTGCTGCCACACGGGTATATTGTAATAAATTAATTGATATAGAAGTATCGTTTGCGCCTTTTTTATACCATCCTTCAATTTTAAAACTATCAATACAACTATTTTTGTTTTCGTAAAAATCAAAACGTAATCTCTGATGGCCATTTTTTATTGAATGTCTTATTATTGAACTATCTATAATGCGCATAAAAAGAATCCTTACAGTCACAACTATCGCTAACAATGTTTTTAGTTTTTTTATTTGATATTGTATCACTTTTTTTAGTAGCAGAATTACATGCAACGATGAGGAGACATAAAATATAAATTTTTGTTCTCATAAACAGCAGGTTTAAAAGTGTGATAATAAGAATTGCAACCCTAATCTAACTTTCATTTCTCGTATCTCCAAAACTTTTAACAGTATTTCTACGCAATTGCATGTAATACGTAATTCTACGCTGCTATTAAGATGCGTTAACAGCACTATTACGCAATATCATTTTCACGTATTTCCTGCCTTGATTTAGGGGCATGTACGGGACAATTTTGAGTCATCATTCAAAACAAAAAGATCATGAAAACTCAAATTATCCATCGCGTTACTGTAGCAGTAATTGCAGTTGTATTTGCCTTTATCACTTATGCGAACAAACTTCATATTTCAATAAAAATAAGTTGTGGTACTACCCAGGCGTATACTGCCGATTCTACATCATCATCTTCTATTAAAGAAGATTTTCAGCATAATGCATGTTTTACATGTTTCGTAATAACAGAACACAGTTCACCAGCAATTCCTTTAACAGCCTGTGAACATGAATTTCATGTGTTCAATGTAAAACACCATCAAAAGCATATTGGCTTTTGGAGAAACGTTACTAATAAACTAATGAAAATTATCTATGGATTAGTTGGTGCAATTGCTGATGTTCCTTACAAACTTTTAGTTCAACATTTTTTCACCGTTCATCATTAATTATCTTTACCGCTTTCTATGCAGCTCGCAACATTTTTAGCTAAACGTATTGCATTTAATAAACAGCGGTCTTTTTCAAGATTTATTATTCGTTTGGCAACGGCAGCCACTGCATTAAGCGTTGCTGCCATGATTATAACCCTTGCTTTTGTAAATGGATTTCAATATGCAGTAAGTAATAAAATTTTTAATTTCTGGGGCCATTTGCGTGTGCAGGAATATGAGCCGGATAAAGCCATGATTGCAGAAGAAACACCATGGCCGCCCAACGATACCACGCTTGCAAATTCTGCATCATTTTCCGCAGATAAAACAAGTGCAGGCATTTGCTACAAAATCTGCAGTTATAGAAAAAAATAAAGAAATAGAAGGCGTGTTATTTAAGGGTGTTGAAAGCAATTACAATTTTAAAAATCTAAAATCTTTTTTAAAGCAGGGAAGTTTTCCAAAATTTAATGATTCATCTTACAGTAAAGATATTTTAGTATCGCAGCCAATTGCAGATGAGCTGAAGATAAAGCTTAACGATTCTGTAAATGTTTATTTTATTAATCAAAAGCAAAGCAAAGCATCGGTGCGGCGGCTGCATGTTTGCGGCGTTTTTAAAACAGGCATTGATGAATACGATAAAACTTTTGCCATTGGTGATCTGCGTTTGTTGCAACAGATATATAACTGGCAACATCATGAAATTGGCGGCTATGAAATTTTTTTGAATGATTATACAAAAATGGATACCATCAATTATCAATTGTATAACATGCTGCCGCAAGCCTGGATAAGCCGCACCATTAAACAGATCTATCCAAATATTTTCGACTGGCTGCAAATTCAAAACGTAAACCGCAACGTAATTTTTACGGTTATGTCAATTGTTGCTATCATCAATCTCATTACTTGTTTGCTTATTTTAATTTTAGAACGTACAAGAATGACGGGCATTTTAAAAGCACTCGGCTGCCGCGACTGGACGATTCAAAAAATATTTTTATACCACGCAAACATGATCGCTGTAAGAGGCATTATCATCGGTGTTGTTATTGGTCTCGGCATTTGCCTTTTACAACAACAAACCGGTTTTATAAAAATGAACGAAGCTGCTTATTATGTTTCAGAAGCACCGGTTTATATAATCTGGTGGCAAATTATTGCGGTATGTGTTGCCACATTACTGGTATGTTTTCTCGCCTTATTAATTCCAACCTGGCTTGTAAAAACAATCCGGCCTGTTAAAGCAATACAGTTTCGTTAAAAAATATTTTGGTTACCAGCAAACGCACTTCGTGGCATCGTTCCTTGCGTCGCAACACTTTTACTGCATGCCATTGAGCAGCTTCAGCATCATTATCGATCATAAAAACAAAGTTTAAACTTTATACATTTTATAGCAGAATAAAAATGGTTTTGTAATCAACACAATTAAATTTGTTGCAAACAAAAAATATGCGCACTGCAAAAGATATTCTTCAGCAAAAAGGAACACAATTCAATTTTATAAAATTTGATAAAACGGTTTTGGAGGCAATCGGATTAATGAAAACAGAAAACATCAGTTACTTAATTGTGATGGATAAAAACGATAAATATGCAGGTGTTTTTTCAGAGCGTGATTACACACATAAAGTTATCTTAGAAGGCAAACAATCTGCAACCACAAAAGTGGGTGAAGTTATAACAACCAACATGGCCAATGCTTCGTTAGATGATTCAACCAGTAAATTAATGTTGCTCATTAATAATTCAAAAGCAAGGTATATTCCGGTGTTTGATGGCGTTGATTTTAAAGGCATCATCACCATTCATGATTTGATGCGGGAAGCAATGGCCGATTATGAAAAGGATAAACAAAATTTAGATAAAAATGAACTTGAATTTTTAAAAACACATGGTTCATAATTTATTTATCAGATTCAAAACCAGCTTTCATGTATTCATGATTTAAGCGGCCAATATTTGTAACCAGAATTTCTTTAGGGCACGCAGCTTCACATGCATTGGTGTTTGTGCATGCACCAAAGCCTTCTTTATCCATTTGATCAATCATAGCAATTACACGTGTTTTGCGCTCCATATCTCCCTGGGGCAATAATGCCAAATGCGAAACTTTAGCCGAAACAAATAACATAGCCGAGCTGTTTTTACAAGCCGCCACACAGGCGCCGCAACTTATACAAGCAGCCGCAGCAAAAGATTTATCAGCATTTTCTTTTTCAACAGGAATTGAGTTTGCATCAACAGCATTACCTGTATTTACAGAAATAAATCCGCCGGCCTGAATAATTCTGTCAAACGCAGAACGGTCAACAATCAAATCTTTAATAACAGGAAAAGCTTTTGCACGCCAGGGTTCAACTACAATAGTATCTCCATCTTTAAAGGCACGCATGTGTAACTGGCAAACGGTATTTGCTTTCCATGGGCCATGTGGTTTGCCATTAATATACATTGAACACATTCCGCAAATACCTTCACGGCAATCGTGATCAAAGGCAATAGGTTCTTTGCCTTCGGTGATGAGGCGCTCATTCAGCACATCAAACATTTCTAAAAAGCTCATTTCGCTTGAAATGTTTTCTACTTTGTAAGTTTCGAACCTGCCTTTCTCTTTACTGTTTTTTTGCCGCCACACTTTTAAAGTGAGGTTCATGTTGTAATGTTCCATAAAATTAATGTGCCAATTTGAAAATTTGAAAACTTTCAAAATGAATAAAAATAACATCTCAAACTAATTCAGAATTATTTCTTTTTGCTAAAGGAATAATTTTAGATAAGATTATTAATAATGTCATTCAAATCGGTTTCTAAATTTAATAGTCAACATTAATAATTTCGCTTCTTTCGCATAAAATGAACCAGTATAAATTTTCACTTGCTTCTTTTGCTGCGATTTTCATTTTTTAAATAAAATCTTCTTTTCCGCTTTCTGACGTTTTTACCTTCAAATACATTTGCACCAATTGAAGTTGCAGAACTTATAAAGTTGTTTCGATAAATTACAAATTTTTATTTCTTTGTTTCAAGAGCTTCGCAATAACTGATTATTAGCTAATGAAAATTTTACAATTTCTTCAGTTAACTATTTTCTTTGTCTTTATCATTTTCATAATTTTCAAAAATTTGAAGTTTTATGATGTTGATTTATCATTATTGCAAGAACAATTACCACATTAATATGTTCAACATTTTCAAATTCATAATTTAATTACTTATAACTCCTTTGCGTTGGATGCACCACGTCATACTTCAATTCTTCTTTATGCAATTCCCATTCATCATTGCCTTTCCATTGCCATGCCGATACAAACATAAATTCATCATCATTGCGCAACGCTTCGCCTTCTGCTGTTTGATATTCTTCACGAAAATGGCCGCCGCAGCTTTCATTGCGTTGCAAAGCATCAATACACATCAATTCTCCCAACTCCATAAAATCTGCAACACGGCCGGCTTTATCCAGTTCAGAATTTAACTCATCAATACTTCCCGGAATTTTTACATTGCTCCAAAATTCTTTTTTTAATGCACGCACTTCTTCAATTGCTTCTTTTAAACCTTCTGCATTTCTTGCCATGCCGCATTTATCCCACATAATTTTTCCCAACCGCTTATGCAGGCTTTCAACAGATTCAGTGCCCTGAATGCTCATCAGCTTTTCTATTCTTTCTCTTACTTTTTTTTCTGTTTCTTCAAATGCAGGATGTGTTGTAGGAATGCTTGGGGTGCGAATTTCATCTGCCAAATAATTTCCGATGGTGTAAGGAATAACAAAATATCCATCCGCCAAACCCTGCATTAATGCACTTGCACCCAAACGGTTTGCGCCATGATCGCTGAAATTGCATTCGCCCAATGCATATAAACCAGGAATGGTTGTTTGCAATTCATAATCAACCCAAAGGCCACCCATGGTATAATGCACCGCCGGGTAAATGCGCATCGGAACTTCGTACGGATTTTCGCCGGTAATCTTTTCATACATGTCGAAAAGATTACCATATTTTTCTTTCACCACTTCATCGCCAAGATTTTTTATTTGGTTTGATGATGGATTTTCAATGTTGTGCTTGCTGCATTCAATTTTTCCATAACGTTCAATGGCCGAAGCATAATCTAAATAAACTGCCTGTTTAGATGAACCTACGCCATAACCTGCATCGCATCTTTCTTTTGCTGCTCTTGATGCAACATCTCTCGGCACTAAATTTCCATAAGCCGGATATCTTCTTTCCAAATAATAATCTCTTTCTTCTTCTGGAATTTCGTTGGGCTTGCGTGTATCGTTTTGTTTTTTAGGAACCCATATTCTTCCATCATTACGCAAGCTTTCACTCATTAAAGTAAGCTTGCTTTGATAATCGCCGCTTACAGGAATACAGGTTGGATGAATTTGTGTGTAGCACGGATTGCCAAAGTAGGCGCCTTTTTTATGTGCCTTCCAAATTGCCGTAACATTGCAGCCCATAGCATTTGTGGAGAGATAAAAAACGTTGCCATAACCACCGCTGCATAACAATACTGCATGACCAAAAAACCTTTCCAATTCGCCCGTAATTAAATTACGGCAAACAATGCCACGGGCTTTGCCATCAATGGTAACAATATCATGCATTTCGTGGCGGGCATACATTTTTACGTTGCCCAATGCCACCTGCCGTTCTAAAGCCTGGTAAGCACCAATTAATAATTGCTGCCCTGTTTGTCCGGCTGCATAAAATGTACGTTGCACCTGAACGCCGCCAAAACTTCTGTTGCTTAATAAACCGCCATATTCGCGTGCAAAAGGAACGCCTTGTGCCACGCATTGATCGATGATGTTTAGAACTTACTTCTGCAAGCCGGTGCACATTGGCTTCGCGGCTGCGATAATCGCCGCCTTTTATCGTATCATAAAATAAACGGAAAACGCTATCACCATCGTTCTGATAATTTTTTGCTGCGTTGATGCCGCCTTGTGCCGCAATAGAATGTGCACGGCGCGGAGAATCCTGAAAGCAAAATGCTTTTACTTTATAGCCCAATTCACCCAGCGATGCAGCAGCAGATGCACCGGCTAACCCGGTTCCTACAACAATAATTTCAAGCCTGCGTTTGTTGGCAGGGTTTACCAGTTTGCAATGGCCTTTATAATCCGTCCACTTATCTTCTAATTTTCCTTCGGGAATTTTTGCATCAAGCATTAATTTGAAAATTTGATGATTTGAAAATTTGAAAATGCTGCATTATGAAATTTTTTGAAAACTTGAAGTGGTTTCATTTTCAAATTACCACACTTTCAAATTTTCAAATTGTTATTTTATCCAATGGCAGTAAAAACTTATCGGCATCATAGCAAATACAAACGGAACAAGGATAGCGAATATATATCCTGCCCATCTTATTAAAATCAAATATCTTTTATTATACACGCCCATTGTTTTAAATGCGCTGTAAAAACCATGCATTAAATGATACGCTAAAGAAATGCATCCAACAACATATATAATCACAATCCATAATTGCTGAAATCTTATTTGCATTAATGCATATAAATTATGCACCACTTTACCGCCGGTTAAGGTTACTTCAGGCATTTTTCCAAAGCGTGAAGGAATCCAAAAATCAATCAGGTGAACAACAAGAAACAATAAAACCAATGTGCCCAGCAAACCCATACTGCGGCTGTACCAGCGGCTGCCGCGATTGCCATAACTAATTGCATACGGCACATTGCGCTTAGTAACATTTTCTGCTTCGAGCACATAACCCTGAACAATATGCAGAATTAAAAAAACAAATAATCCAACTTCTATTACACGCGGAACGGCGGTTGCACCTAAAAAATTTGCTGAGCGGTTAAATATTTCGCCGCCATCATTAAACCAAACACATGCATTTACCGAAACGTGTACAATTAAAAATAAGATCAAAAAAATTCCGGTTAAAGCCATTGTTATTTTTTGGCCGATTGAAGAAGTGAAGACTTGTTTCCAGGTCATAATAAATACAAGATTAATTAAGAAAGGAAAAATCCGCCTGCAAAATTAAAGCACGATTGCGAGACTTGTTTTATAAAATATTTTTTTTGGTGAGACCTTAAAGGTTTTTAAAACCTTCAAGGTTTTTGCTTTAAAGTTTACCTGAAACTGTATAATGTTTCCATTTATCTAAAATTTATTTATGTAAACAATCCATTATTTACTTTTGATGTATGCGCAGGTTGCTAAACATTCTCTGGAACAGTTTTAAAATGTCGCTCGGCGAGCTTAAAAATAATAAGCTTCGCAGCGGGCTTTCACTTACCGGTGTTGCATTTGGTATTTTTTGCATCATCAGCGTGCTGGCAACGGTAAACAGCCTTGAATATAAAATTCAAAAAGATATTGCGGCACTCGGCACCAATACAATTTATATTGATAAATGGCAATACGGTGCCGGCGATAATGGCGATTATCCCTGGTGGAAATTTGTAAACCGGCCCATACCAAAATATATTGAAGTAAAATACATCAAACAAAGAAGTTCGCTGGCTCAAAACGTTGCTTATTTTGTACAAGGGCAGGCAAATGTTGATTACAGAACAACCGAATTACAAAACACCGGCATAAATGGCGTGAGTAACGATTTTAATAAAATTGAAACGGTTGATATTGAAGAAGGCAGATATTTTAATGATAACGATTTTGCAGGCAGCAGCCCTATTGCCGTAATAGGTTATACCAATGCAGAAGAATTGTTTGGTGATGTGAAATTTGCGGTTGGAAAAACTATTGAGTTCGACAAACATAAAGTTACCATTATTGGCGTAATGAAAAAGCAGGGACAAAGCTTCGGCCCCGGCTTTGATTATGATCATGATATTTTACTTACCTATAATTATTTTGCTTCAATTTATATGATTAATAATGATAACGGCAACCCGTTTATTATTGTTGAAGCAAAACCCAACATTCCATCACAGGCATTGAGCGATGAACTGGAAGGTGTAATGCGGCAAATAAGAAGATTAAGCCCTAAACAGGAAGATAATTTTGCTTTGAATGATGTTAGCTTTATGACCGAAGCTGTAGGCAATTTTTTTGGAACGGTTGATATTGGCGGTTGGGCAATTGCAGGCTTAAGTTTAATTGTTGGCGCCTTTGGTGTTGCCAACATAATGTTTGTAACCGTGCGGGAAAGAACCAGCCAGATCGGGTTAAAAAAAGCAATCGGTGCAAAAAGCCGAACCATACTATTAGAGTTTTTATTAGAGAGCGCCTTTCTTTGTGTAATCGGTGGTTTTATTGGCTTGCTGATGGTTTGGGGCCTGGCAGCCATCCTCAGCGCTGTATTACCTTTTCCAATAATTATTTCAGGAAAAATAATTTTGCTTGCATTTTCAATTTGCGTAATACTCGGAATTTTATCAGGCATAATTCCTGCCTCCATCGCCGCACGCATGAATCCTGTTGTGGCAATTAGAAGTAAGTAGAGTTGATAAGTTGATTAAGTTGAATAGTTAAGATAATTTTGCATTCAACATATCAACAATTCAACTTGTCAACTACATATTAGCAATAGAATCTTCATGCGATGAAACATCGGCATCTGTTTGTGCGGATGAAAAAATATTATCAAACATCATTGCCAATCAAACCATACATCAAAAATATGGCGGTGTTGTACCAGAACTTGCCAGCCGTGCACATATTCAAAATATTGTTCCTGTTGTTGATGCAGCATTATCAACTGCCAACTGTAAACTATCAACTATAGATGCTGTTGCTTTCACTCAATCACCAGGTTTAATTGGCAGCTTGCTGGTAGGCGCACAGTTTGCAAAATCATTATCGCTTGCATTAAATAAACCGTTAATTGCTGTGCATCACATGCAGGCACATGTGCTGGCAAATCTTATTTCAAATCCAAAACCAGCGTTTCCTTTTTTATGTTTAACGGTAAGCGGCGGCCACACGCAAATTGTTTTGGCACATGCGCCTTTGCAATTAGAAATTATTGGTGAAACAATTGATGATGCTGCCGGTGAAGCATTTGATAAAACAGCAAAAATGTTAGGGCTTTCTTATCCCGGCGGCCCGCTGATTGATAAACATGCAAAACAGGGAAACGCAAAAGCATTCAAATTTGCAGAGCCGCAAATTGAAGGTTTAAATTTTTCTTTCAGCGGTTTAAAAACTTCGGTTTTATATTTTTTGCAGAATGAATTAAAGAAAAATGAAAATTTCATTCAAAAAAATATTGATGATCTATGCGCTTCCATTCAGTTTACCATCATTAATATTTTGATGAAGAAACTAAAAAAAGCAACAGAACAAACTAATATTAAACAGGTTTGTATTGCGGGCGGCGTAAGCGCCAACAGCGGTTTGCGCAATGCATTAAAAGAGTATGGCGAAAAATATAACTGGCAAACTTTTATTCCGCCGTTTGAATATTGCACTGATAATGCTGCAATGATTGCCATCACTGGTTATTATAAATATCTTGCAAAAGATTTTGCTGATTTAACTGTAACCGCAAGCGCACGGGCCGAATGGTAATGCTTCCCAAAAAATCATAACTTTAAATAAACTTATTTCTTAAATGGAAAATTCAGAAATGAAAAAACAGCTTCACATATATATAGATATGATTGAAGATAAGGATCAGCTTGAAATGCTGAACGAAGCTGCAGAAGCTTATGCAACCAAACAACCCGATATTTTAGACCTGCTTACGCCTGAACAGTTAGAAAAATTAAAAGAATCTCATGAAGAAATTAGAAACGGATATATATACCTCACGAAGAAGTTATGAAAATGGCAAAACAATGGCTGCTGAAACGTATCAAATAATATGGAGCTTTGAGGCATTGCATAATCTTAATAACATTATAAATTATCTTTCAGGTAACTGGAATGAAAAAGTGGTCAATGAATTTTTAAATAAAATAAATAACAAACTTTCTGTATTAGAGAAGCAGCCTTTTATAGGATCTGTTTCAACAAAAAAATATGTCTATAAGAAGCATATTGCTTTCAAAACAAAATCGTCTTTATTATTCTGTTTATGAAAACAAAATTGAACTGTTATGTATTCTTGATACAAGGCAAAATCCGGCAAAAAATCCTTATTGATACCATCTCAAAATCTGATATTTAATCTTAAACAAAGTTAAATAATATTTTTTCATGCAACTAACCGGCGGTTATCCTTTCTCGCTCATTAATTATGGTTTAATCAATTCTTATCCAAAGCTTTTAAAAAATACCGAAACAAATACTGTAATAATCGGCGGCGGAATTTCCGGCGCTTTAACTGCGTATCATCTTATTAATGCAGGTATTGAATGTGTTTTGGTTGATGGCAGAACCATTGGTTTGGGCAGCACCTGTGCAAGCACTTCGTTGCTGCAATATGAATTGGATATGCCATTGCATCTACTTAAAAAGAAAATTGGAAATGAAAATGCTGAACGTGTTTATCAGCTATGCGGCAATTCAATTGAAGCGCTTGTTAAAATAATGAATGAAATAAATTTTAATGATTATAAAAAAACAAACAGCTTATACTTTTCAGCGCATCATTCTCAAAAAAAATTTATGCAGCAGGAATTTGATGCAAGAAAAAAAGCTGGTTTTAATGTATGTTTATTATCTGCCGGTGAATTAAAAAATAATTATGGTTTACATGCTGAATATGGAATTTTATCGCAGCAAGGCTGTGTTGCAGATGCTTATGCATTAACACATGCTTTATTGCAACATTGCATTAAAAAAGGATTGCAGGTTTACGACAGAACTTTTATACAACATATTCAATATAAAAAAATCGCAACGCTTTTTACCGCAGAAAAATTCACCATCAAAACAAAAAATATAATTAATGCAACCGGTTATGAAGTGATAAATTTTTTGCCAAAAAATATTGTTGACCTGTATTGCACATATGCCATTGCAACTGAACAGGCATCTGAACAAAAACAGTTTTGGAAGGATAATATTATGATGTGGAACACAGATGATCCTTACTTATACATGCGCTTAACAAAAGATAACAGGATTATTTTTGGCGGTCGCGATGATCGTTTTAGCAACGCATGTACAACACAAATACTGCTTGAAAAAAAATCAAAACAACTGCAAAAAGAATTTCATAAAATATTGCCGGGTATTCAATTAAAAAAAGAGTTTTTATGGAGTGGAACTTTTGGCAAAACAAAAGATACACTGCCTTATATCGGCGCGTATAAAAAAACGCCCAACACATATTATGCATTGGGCTTTGGCGGCAACGGCATTACGTTCAGCGTAATTGCAGCAGAAATTTTGTGTGATATTTTATGCGGCAAAAAAAATGCAGATGCAAAACTTTTTTCTTTTGAAAGATAGAAAATGCCGCTAAATAATCATTCACTAATTTCGCAGCCATTTTTTTAGATTTCGGTTTCCGGATTTCGGTTTTTGACTTTTACTTTCGATTTTTAATTTATGATAAATATTACATTTCCTGATGGCGCTGTGCGTGAATATGAAAATGGTGTTACTGCGTTGGATGTTGCAAAATCAATCAGCGAAGGCTTGGCAAGAAAAATTATTGCTGCCAATGTAAATGGCAAAGTGATTGATGCAACACGACCAATCAATGAAGATGCAACTATAAAATTATTAACCTGGAATGATGCAGAAGGCAAATCAACGTTCTGGCATTCTACTGCGCATTTAATGGCTGAGGCTGTTGAGAGCATGTTTCCCGGCGTAAAGTTTTGGGTTGGCCCGCCGGTGGATAATGGCTTTTATTATGACATGGATTTAGGCGATAAGAAAATTACTGAAGAAGATTTGAAGGCGCTTGAAAAAAAGATGAACGAACTCGCTAAACAAAATAATCAATACATAAGAAAAGAAACACCAAAAGCTGAAGCAATTGAATATTTTGAAAAGAAAGGCGATGAATATAAATTAGACTTATTGCAGCATTTAGAAGATGGCAACATCACATTTTATACGCAGGGAAATTTTACTGATTTATGTCGCGGTCCGCATATTCCAAGCACAGGTTTTATAAAAGCCATCAAACTCACAAACATTGCCGGTGCTTACTGGAAAGGCGATGAAAAAAATAAACAGCTTACACGCATTTACGGCATATCGTTTCCATCTCAAAAAGAATTGGATGAATATGTAGCGATGGTGGAAGAAGCAAAAAAACGTGACCATCGCAAGCTTGGAAAAGAGTTGAGTATTTATACAATGGATGATGATGTTGGTCCTGGTTTAATATTGTGGATGCCGAACGGAACTGTGATTATTGAAGAGTTGGAAAAACTTGCTAAAGAAACAGAAGAAGCTGCAGGTTACAAACGTGTTGTTACGCCGCACATCGCGAAAGAAAGCATGTATTTAACCAGCGGGCATTTGCCATATTATGCAGATAGCATGTATCCGCCGATGGAATTGGAAGGAGAGAAGTATTATTTGAAATCAATGAACTGTCCGCATCATCATAAAATATATGCGGCAGAACCAAAAAGCTACCGCGATTTGCCTTATCGTTTAGCTGAATATGGAACAGTGTATCGTTATGAACAAAGCGGAGAATTATTTGGGTTGATGCGTGTGCGTTGTTTGCATATGAATGATGCACATATTTATTGCAGCAAAGAACAATTTGCAGATGAGTTTCGTGCGCGTGAATGATATGTATTTAAAGTATTTTAAAATTTTTGGTATTGATAAATATGTGATGCGCTTATCACTTCATTCAAAAGAAAAATTAGGAATTAAATATGTGAACCAGCCGGAGCTTTGGAAAGAAACTGAAGAAATGGTGCGCAATGTTTTGATTGAATCAAAAATTCCTTTTGTTGAAGTGCAGGATGAAGCTGCTTTTTACGGGCCAAAAATAGATGTACAGATTTATAGCGTTATTGGTCGTGAATTTACGCTTGCAACCAACCAGGTTGATTTTTCGCAGCCAAGAAGTTTTGGTTTAACTTATACAACTGCAGAAAATACTTCTGAAATTCCGCTCATTATTCATCGTGCACCGCTTGGAACACATGAACGTTTCATTGGATTTTTATTAGAACATTATGCTGGTAGATTTCCGCTTTGGCTGGCGCCGGTTCAGGTAAAAATTCTTCCCATCAGCGATAAATTTTTGCCGTACTCAAAAGAAGTTTTCACGCAGTTAAAAAAAGCAGGCATAAGAGTTGAAACAGATGAACGCAGTGAAAAAGTTGGCAGGAAAATTCGTGATGCAGAGCTCTTAAAAATTCCGTACATGCTGGTTATTGGTGAACGCGAAATGACAGAAAGAAAACTGGCAATCAGAAAACACAATCAATCAAACACAGAACCGCAAACAATTGAAGAATTTATTAATTTGCTGAAAGAAGAAATTGCAGAAAGAAAATAATTTATTTTTGCAGGCTGTTTTACTAAAATCAATTAAAGTTAAAAACTTAATTCTAAGAATTATTCACGAAAAAAAACTGAATGGCATTACCACAGAGAGGAAGATTTAATCCTCGTTTTAACAGGCAACCCGAGCCTGAACACCGCATCAACGAAAGAATCCGTGTACCGCAAGTACGTTTGGTTGGTGATAACGTAACGGTTGGCATTTACCCAACGCAGGAAGCATTGCGTATTGCGCAGCAACAGGAACTTGATCTTGTTGAAATTTCACCCAACGCAGATCCGCCGGTTTGCAAAGTAATTGACTACAAAAAATTTCTTTACGAGAAAAAGCGTAAAGAAAAAGAAATGAAAGCCAATGCCAAACAAAGCGAAGTGAAAGAAATTCGTTTTACACCGGGCACAGATGATCATGACTTTGAATTTAAAACAAAACACGCTGAGAGATTTTTAAAAGAAGGCGATAAAGTAAAAGCTTATGTGCAGTTTAAAGGCCGTGCGATAATGTTTAAAGAGCGTGGGGAATTATTGCTGCTTAAATTTGCCGAACGCCTTAGCGAAGTTGGTGTTTTAGAAGGAATGCCGAAAATGGAAGGCAAACGCATGCTGGTAATTTTTGCGCCAAAACCGGTGAAGAAAAAAGCATAAATAATAAACTTATGTTGCAAAAGAGAAGTAAATGCTTCTCTTTTTTTGTTATAACAAATTAAACAAAAAATGACATTTACAGATTTAACAGGAACCATTGGAGTAACTATTTTATTAATTGCTTATTTTCTTAACCTGGTTCAAAAGATAAAGAACAATTCAATTATTTACCTGCTTTTAAATTTTACGGGTGCTGCCATTGCGTGCCTTGCATCAGTGCTTTTAAAATATTGGCCTTTTATAATTCTTGAAAGCTGCTGGACGATTGTATCTGCAGTTGGAGTTATTAATTATTTAAATACCGCAAAAAAATAATTTACTGCTCTAAGCACAATAGTAAACTTATGCAAGAAGAGAAGTAGATGCCTTCTCTTTTTTGCTTTCATGTTTTTGTGCGAATTATTACACCACAACTTTTAACTTCTCATATAAATGCTTTTGCCCTTTTGCAGTAACAATAACCGCTCTTGAATTTTTTGTTCTTCTTATCCAATCCTGCAATAACATTTTATCGAGGAGGGCTGCAGCCAAGAACCGGCAATATGATAACGGCGTTCACTCCAGTCGAGGCAGGGGCGCAAAAAAGAACGTCGTTGCTGTTGTAATTTATCGGCATCAATACCCATTGCATTAAACCATTTTTTACCTTTTGCAGTTAGTTTGAAACTGTTATCGTTTTGAATAATTATTTTTAGTTTTAACAAAGCATCCGTTATGGTAACACCTGTTTTTCCTGCGAGATGATCATAACAGGTTCTGCATTGCTGTATCGAAGTAATACTATCATCTGTTTGCGAATTTTTTTTGAAGATTGCGGTATAAGCGCCGCCAGTGTTTCAACAGCGTAAGCAATTTCTTTTCTTGAAAATGAATAGTAGCGATGGCGGCCATGATTTTCTACCTTCAGCAAATCTGCATTTACAAGTTTAGCAAGATGCATGCTTATATTGGAAGCCGATGTATCCGCAGCAATAGCAAGTTCTGTTGCTGTAAATGATTTGCCATCTATCAACGTCCATAAAATAGTTGCCCTTATTGGTTCGCCAACCAATGCAGCCGTTTCTTTAAAATGATTTTTCATAAAGCAACCATATTTCATTTAAGAATGAAGTATTCTTACCTAAAGTTATTTTATTTTGCAACATGAAAACACAAATAAAAACGCATAACGCGCCAAAACTTATAGGGCCGTTCAGCCAGGCAATAGCCGCAGGCAGTCTTGTATTTGTATCGGCACAATTTGGCCAGAATTTTTTAACCGGCGAATTGGTTCTTGATAATATTGAAGCGGAAACCAAACAGGTAATGGATAATATAAAAGCAATTCTTGCTGCAGCCGGGGTTAATTTTACTAATGTTGTAAAAAGCAGCATTTTTTTAAAAAATATGCAGGATTATGAAAAAATAAACGCTATATACGGCGCTTATTTCACCGAACCGTTTCCTGCACGCGAAACAATACAGGTTGCTGCATTACCCAAGAATGTAAATATTGAAATTTCAGTAATTGCAGTAAAGTAATAAAAATTAAGCACTTTCTTTTTCACCCAAATATCTTTCCGCATCAAGCGCTGCCATGCAGCCGCTGCCGGCAGCAGTAACAGCCTGCCTGTAAATTTTATCCTGCACATCGCCGGCTGCAAAAACACCGGCAATATTTGTTTTACCTGATCCTGCAATGGTTTTAATATAACCTGCTTCATCCATATCAATCCAATCTTTAAATATGCCGCTGTTTGGTTCATGGCCAATAGCAACAAAAAATGCATTCACCGTAATGGTTTGCTCTTCACCGGTTTTAATATTTTTTATTTTAACGCCTTCCACTTTATGCTCGCCAAGCACTTCAACCGTTTCGGTGTTCCAGTAAATTTTTATGTTTGATGTATGCTTCACTCTATCCTGCATTACTTTGCTTGCACGCATTCCGTTTTCATCTTTGCGCACCAGCATGTGCACGGTTGAACAAAGTTTAGAAAGATACAAAGCCTCTTCACAGGCTGTATCTCCCGCACCTACAATAGCTACTTCTTTATTGCGAAAGAAAAATCCATCGCAAACGGCACAGGCGCTAACACCATAACCATTTAAGCGTTGTTCGCTTTCAAGGTTCAGCCATTTTGCAGATGCGCCTGTTGCAATAATTACTGCATCGGCTTCAATTAGTTTGTCTTCATCAATCCAAACTTTATGAACATCTCCTGAAAAATCAACTTTTGTTGCAAGTCCATACCGAATATCTGCGCCCATGCGCTTTGCCTGTTTCTCAAAATCAATCATCATTTCAGGGCCCTGAACGCCATCTGCATAACCCGGATAATTTTCTACTTCTGTGGTTATGGTTAACTGGCCGCCGGGTTGTATGCCCTGGTATAAAACAGGTTTCATATTTGCACGGGCTGCATAAATGGCTGCCGTATAACCTGCCGGCCCTGAACCTATAATTAAGCAATGAACTTTTTCGACCATAATTTTTTTTGCTGATTTAAATGATTTCTTCTGGTTTAATTACTTGCCTTTGAAACTATAAAATTTAAAGCCTTGCAGCTTTATTTTGAAAACCTGCATTATGCTGCCATAAAATTCTGCAGTTGAAGTGTGCGACGCAACGAAGCATCATAGCAACTCATCTGCTGGTTACATAAAATTAACACCGGAAAATTAACGTGTAATGTTTATGGTTAAAGCAAAAATAATAAACAGCTTTTACTTTGGGATGTTGATGCTTTTGTACTGCGCTGCATAACCGCAAAATACGCCAAGTGCATTGTTGCTGATGTTGCCTGCAACTTTTACGGGTGATGAGAATGGATTGCCGTTGGATTGATAGGCATACTCCCAGGTGCGCCAGAAATCGAACGTGGCTTTATCTATATCGCAGAATTTAAAAACGATGCTGTCTCCGCGATGAAAGAAACCAAAATCATCGCTGTTTATTTTAAGCGAATCATTTTTATTGTAACCCTGCGGAATTTGAAAAGTATAATCGGTGCCATCGGTAACCTGGTCATCAAAAGCAGAAGTATAACCTGGGTAAAAAGGCTGGCCGTTTACGCTGGTAAAATAACGCACATAATCGCCAAGCCCGGGCGGATCGTGAAATAAGCCATACAATACGCAACGCGATGTATCAGGGTTATCGGGCGCCGTTTTCCACCAAAGCGAATCGCAGGTTTTTCGCAGCAAAGGAATAGTGGTGGTTGCAGTATAAACCGAGCTATCTGGCAGTTGAATTTTTAAATTATATGCTGTATTAAAACTGCCTAATAAAACCTGCGAAGGATCACTTAAATTAACCGTATAATAATAAAATTTTAAGCCTGTGGAATCAGTATAATTATATTCTGATAATTGCACCGTTTTATTTGCCGTGCTAATTGTAACAATAGCATTGTGCACAAACGATGCGGCTAATTGCTGCGGTGTTATGGTGCTGAAATAATTAAGCGAATTAGAAAGCACAATCAATGGCGGCTGATAATTTTCTATGCTTCCATCTACAACAAGTTTTGCCGGCTGGTTGTTAACTTTAAGAACGATGGTGCGTTCGCAGGAAAAAAACAGAACTGCCAAAAACAAATAATATAAGCGTTGAAATTGCATGAGCAATACAAATGTATTTGTTGATGATGAATGCAGCCTGTAAAAAGATATTTATATTGTTATATGAAGTTTAAATTTATCAGCATCGGCAAAACGCATAACGATGATTTAAAAAAAGCGATTGAAGATTTTACAAAACGCATCAATAATTATTACAAAGCCGAATGGATTATTATTCCTCCATTAAAAAATGCAGCTTCGCTTTCAATACATAATTTAAAAGAAAATGAAGCGAAGGTTTTGCTGACAAAAATTAATACAAATGATTTTTTGATTTTATTAGATGAAACAGGCAAACAATTTTCATCAACAGAACTGGCAGATTTTATTGCTCAAAAAACAAATGCAGGCGTGCAATCGCTGGTGTTTTTAATTGGCGGCGCTTTTGGCGTAAACGATGAAATTAAACAACGTGCAAATTTTACATGGAGTTTATCAAAGCTTGTTTTTCCGCACATGATGGTGCGTTTAATTTTAGCAGAACAGGTTTACCGTGCATGCACTATTTTGCGCAACGAAAAATACCATCATATGTAAGATGTTTGATGTTAGATGTACGATAAGAAAAACGACTTAAACTAAATCACTAATATGGCCTTTAGCATAACAATCATAATTATAATTATAACAGCAATTATTTCTTTTATAGCCTTTCGGGATCATGCTTTAATGGATAAATTAATTTTTTATCCGCCAGATATTGCGCAGCGAAAACAATGGTATCGCTTTTTTACCAACGGATTAATTCATGCAGATATTGGTCATCTTGCTTTCAACATGCTTTCGCTGTATTTTTTTGGCGATTTGGTTAACAGGTCCTTCTCGCAAATTTTTGGCAGCAGCGGCACACTGTTGTATTTGGTTATGTATATTTCATCGCTGGCTGTTTGCTTAATTCCAACATACATCAGCAATAAAGAAAATTATTATTACCGAAGTCTTGGCGCATCAGGCGCAGTGTCTGCAGTTATTTTTGCAGGCATACTTTTATTTCCGCAAGCGCCGCTTAGTTTCTTTTTTCTGCCTTTGCAAATACCAGGTTTTATTTTCGGGCCATTGTATCTCATCATCACAGCGTATCTTAATAAACGCGGTGGCGGAGGCATTAATCATTCAGCACATTTATGGGGCGCATTGTATGGAATTGCTTTTTTAGTTGTAATGAGTTTTGCATTGCATACCGGGTTTAATCCAATTACAAATTTTATTCAGTCGGTTCATGGATATTTTATAAAATAATTTTTAGCGTTTATATCACTTTCGTCAGTTGCATTACATCATATTATATTTGCCCGATAAAATAAAAAAATGAGTTTTAATACTCAACCTCAGGTTGTTTTAGATCATGTTTGCGAATTAGGTGAAGGCCCGGTTTGGGACGAAGCGAATCAGCGCATACTTTGGCTTGATATAAAAAAGGGCGAAATTCATCAGCATAAAATTCATACCAATCAACACCATATTTTTAATGCGGGTGAAATGGTTGGCTGCATTGCGCCAAGAGAAAACGGCGGCCTGGTTTCGGGACTTGAAAATGGAATTGCTTTTATTGATATGGAGAAAAATATTGTGCAGCATATTATTAATCCGGAAGAAGGTTTAAACAATCGGTTTAATGATGGCAAATGTGATGCAGCCGGAAGGTTTTGGGTAGGCACCATGTCAAAAAAACAAGAAGAAAATAAAGGCAATTTGTATGTAATGGAAACGGATCTTTCTGTAAAAAAGAAAATAGAAAATGTAACGCTTTCAAATGGCATTGCATGGAATGCAGATAACACCATTATGTATTATATAAACACGCCCACCAATTATATTTTTGCGTTTGATTATAACATTGAAACCGGTGACATAAATAATCAAAGAGTGGTGATTGATCTTACACATGAAAGCGGCCACGCAGATGGAATGACGATTGATGAAGAAGGAATGTTATGGATTGCATTGTATGGCGGATGGCGTGTTGCACGTTATGATCCTAACACGGGAAATTTTATACAGGCAATTGAAATGCCTGTTGAAAATGTTACCTGCTGCACATTTGGCGGCACTAATATGAACGATTTGTATATTACAACTGCAAGCCAAAATATGAGCGAAGAATTGCTGCAACAGCAGCCACATGCAGGAAAATTATTCGTTGTAAAAAATTGTGGCGTTAAAGGAATGCCTCCTCAAAAATTTAAAGGTTAATGTATGAAGCTGATACGATTTGGAAACAAAAAAAATGAAAAGCCTGGTGTTATAGATAACGATAATAAACGCCGCGATGCATCTGCATTTTTTAAAGATTGGAACAATGAATTTTTTGAAAGTGATGGCTTGGAAAAATTAAAAGAAATTGATGTTTCTTCTTTGCCGCCAGTAAATGAAAATGAAAGATGGGCTGCGCCGGTTGCCAGGCCTGGAAAGGTTATTTGCATCGGTTTAAATTATTCAGATCATGCAACAGAAACCGGAATGAAGTTGCCTGAAGAGCCGATAATATTTATGAAGGCCTCAAATACAGTTGTTGGCCCTTATGATAACATCATCATACCTAAAAAAAGTATAAAAACAGATTGGGAAGCTGAGCTGGGTTTTGTTATAAAAAAAGAAGTACGATATCTTGAAGATATTAATGATGCAAAAAATTTTATTGCAGGTTTTGTGCTTGCCAATGATATTTCGGAAAGGGCATTTCAAATTGAACGAGGTGGCCAATGGACGAAAGGAAAATCATGCGATAATTTTTGCCCGTTAGGACCGTATCTTGTTACTGCTGATGAAATTGAAAACGTGCAGCATTTGCGGCTTACTTTAAGCGTAAATAACAAACAAATGCAAAATGGCAATACAAATAAAATGATCTTTAATGTAAATTATATCATTCATTATGTATCTCAATTTATAACGCTTGAAGCGGGTGATGTTATATTAACCGGAACGCCGCCAGGTGTGGGTATGGGCCAGAACCCACCTCAATATTTAAAAGCCGGCGATGTAGTTGAGCTTTCAATTGAAAAGCTTGGCACGCAAAAGCAGGTTTGTATAAATGCCTGATGATTTATGTTGGCTTATACACTTCAAACCCTTACTTTTGCAGCCTTAATTTTTTCGGGAGGTAGTTCAGGCCGGTAGAATACCTGGTTTGGGACCAGGGGGTCGCAGGTTCGAATCCTGTCCTCCCGACAGACTTTTTATTTAACTTTTACTTAAAGCCCGCAATATCAATAATTTGCGGGCTTTGTAATTTTTAC